>NZ_CP035310.1:1037500-1637500 GCF_004114695.1 Erythrobacter sp. HKB08 | reverse complement strand
AATGCCGCTTCTGCTTAAGCAGCTCGCTCGCGACACGCAGGGCGGTACGGCCATCGAGTACGGGCTGATTGCATCATTGATCGTCATCGCTTCGATCGGTGCTTTCGAGGCAGTAGCCGACGAAAATACCGGTCTGTGGGGCACGGTGTCGAACAAGGTGCAGGAGGGAATGGGAGCCGTTCAATAAATCTTAGGCATGCTCGCTTAGGTTTTTGTCAATTTCTCCATTCTATCCCGACATTCACTCTTCTCGATCTGACCAGGGGAAGAGCGGGTAACGAAGACCAACTAGGAGACTGAAAATGACCTTCTTCAAGAATCTCGTCCGTGACGAACAGGGTGCAACCGCTATCGAATACGGCCTGATCGCTGCACTGATCGCTGTTGCTGCCATCACCGCGATGCAGGGCCTCGGCGGTGAACTCAAGACCACCTTCTCGACCGTTTCGACGAAGATGGGTGAATCGAACACCGTCTAATAGACGTTCGATCAAACGCATACGGAAGGCGGCGGGAGCAATCCCGCCGCCTTTTGTTTTGCCTGAATGAAATTCGCGCGGGGGATCAGCTCCCCCGGACGACGATCTTCACCTTCTGGCCCGGGGTCAGCGAATCGCCCGTGCCGAGCGAGTTGAGAACGCGGAAGCGCTCCACCTTGCCGCTGTCATAAGCCATCCGGTTAGCAAGCGACTGGATCGTGTCGCCCGAACGAACGGTCACAATGTCGATTCGGCGCGGAATGATCGCGCTGGCCTCGGCCTGTGAGATGCGGCGCATCGAATTGAACATCGGCGAAAACGTGCCCGAGCGGCCGGCCTGGCTGATCGTTGCGAAGTGATAGGCCCGGTCGTTCGAGAATTCGTAGGCGAACACGACGACATCGACCTGGCTGCTGCCGTTGTTGACGCGCGCAGTGCCATAGGCGGCCGGAATGCCGTTCACGGTCGTACGCTCGATCGAAGCCGGCGCAAGCGTCTGCTGCTGACCGCCCAAAGCCTGGAAAACCGAGCGGATATAGCTGTCGAGATTGCCGTTGTACGGCCCGAGGCTGAACTGCGCCTTCCCGCTTTGTCCGTTGATCGAGACGGCGCGCGTGCCGTTCACCATGTAAAAGCCCTGCGGGACGGTGAAAGCGAGACGAAGCTCGGGGTGGATGAAGGATTGGCCCTCGACCACGCCCTGTGCCGGATCGTCACCGTAGGTAATCCCGTCGATTCGCGTGAGGAAGGTATCGCGGTTTAACGTACCCGTGCCGGCACCGGCCTTGGCGAGCGCGGTTTGTACACGGCTCTGCGGATCGGGGTGGGTCGACGCCCATTCCGGCAAGCGCGCGTCCTGGCGACCCTGCAGCTGTGCATCGAGCGAGTTCTGCGCGGCGAGGCTTTGCAGCACCGTGCCCATTGCGCGCGGATCGTAGCCGGCGCGGTTGAGATATTCGATCCCGAGTTCGTCGGCCTCAAGCTCCTGGCTGCGCGAGAAGCTGAGCGTCAGCAATTGCGAACCCTGCAGGAAGCCGCGCGAGAGCGTTTCGCCGATACCGCTGTCTCCAAGCAGGATCGAGCTGCCGATCGCACCGAGCACGCCGAGGATCGAGTTGCGCTGCGCCGCCTGCTGCCTGCGCTGCGAGTGCCGCGCGGCGACGTGGCCGACTTCATGGCCGAGGACGGCGGCGAGTTCGGCCTCGTTGTCCATCAGCGCGACAAGCTGGCGCGTGGTGTAAACATAGCCGCCCGGCACCGCGAAAGCGTTGTTTACCGGGCTGTTGAGCAGCGAAACGGTAAAGTCCTCGCGCGCATTTCCGAGGCCCGACTGGACCGCGATGTTCTTGCCGACCTGCTCGACATAGGCGGCCGAGGGTCCCTGGTAGGTACCGCCGAATTCCTGGAGCAGTTGCGGGTGGAACTCCGCCCCCTGCGCCGCTTCCTGATCGGTAATCGGGGCCGACGCATCGGGAATCGGCCCGCCCATGCACCCGGCCAGGGTGAGAGCAGCCAACCCGGTCGTTGCCAGCGCAGCTTTTTTCAGCGGTTTCATCGCGGTATCCTCCAATTGGCCGCGCCCCGGATGGGAACGGCGTTTTGGAAGCTTAACATCCGAGCAGGTCGGAAAGTTCCGCGAGTGAGGCTCAGGCCCCGATCTGGAGGAAGCGTTCCTCGCGCATCTCGCGCAGCGCTTCGCTCGACAGGTCGCCGAGAGCATCGAGCTCTTCGCCGAGAACCTTGCCCAGCGTTTCTGCCGCACCGCGCGGATCGCGATGTGCGCCGCCCACCGGTTCCGGCACGATGCGATCGATTACGCCCAGCCCTTTCAGGTGCTGGGCGGTAACTTTCATCGCTTCGGCTGCGTCGGCAGCCTTTTCGGCCGTGCGCCACAGGATCGAGGCGCAGCCTTCGGGCGAAATGACCGAATAGATCGCGTGCTCGAACATCAGTACCCGCTCTGCGCTGGCAAGCGCGACTGCGCCGCCCGAGCCACCCTCGCCGACGATCGTCGCGACCATCGGGACGGGAAGTGCGAGACACGCCTCGGTCGCGCGTGCAATTGCTTCCGCCTGCCCGCGTTCCTCTGCTTCGACGCCCGGGAACGCGCCCGAGGTATCGACCAGCGTGACGACCGGGATGCCGAATCGTCCGGCGAGTTCCATCAGGCGGATCGCCTTGCGATAGCCCTCCGGCTTGCCCATGCCGAAATTGTGCCGGATGCGGCTTTCGGTGTCGTTGCCCTTTTCATGGCCGATCAACATGACGCGGCGACCATTGAGGCGCGCGAAACCGCCGAGGATCGCCTGGTCGTTACCATAGGTGCGATCGCCGCCAAGCGGCATGAAGTCATCGAAGATATATTCCACGAAATCGCGGAAGTGCGGGCGCGACGGATGCCGGGCAACCTGCGTCTTCTGCCACGGAGTAAGCGAGGCATAGGTGCTGGTCAGCAGGTCCGCGCTTTTCTGCTCGAGCCGGCGCAGCTCCTTCGAGATATCGACGTCGTCGCCCTCGGCTGCGGCGCGCAATTCGGCAATTCGGTTCTCGAGCTGCGCAACCGGCTTCTCGAATTCGAGATAGGAAATCATGACGCTCCGCTAGTCCTATGTGCCGCGCTCTGCAAGCGGGTGGCGCTCATTCACCAGCGCCACGAGCCGCGCGCTATCCACATGCGTATAGATCTGGGTGGTCGCAATGTCGGCGTGCCCGAGGAGCGTTTGCAGCACCCTGAGGTCGGCCCCGCCCTCCAGCAGATGCGTCGCGAAGGCATGGCGCAGGACGTGGGGGCTGACTTTTTCCGGGGCCAATCCGGCGCGCGCCGCCAGCTCCTTGAGTATCTGGTAGAGCCGGATGCGCGTCAGGTGCGACTTGCGCGAAGGGAAAAGGAAGCGCGATTCCCCGTCACGCAGCGATACCCAGCGGTCGAGCGCCGCCCGCGCCCGCTTGCTGACGGGCACCATGCGCGCCTGCCCGCCCTTCCCCATGACCGTCAAGAACGGCGCATCTCGCGGAACGGCTGAAATCGGCAACGAGACGAGCTCGGTCGCCCGCAGGCCCGAACCGTAGAGCATTTCGAGCAATGCAAGCTGGCGGACGGCCAGGGTGCGGTCTGACTGGGCCTCCGCCTCCGCCTGCTCGAACAGGCGCTCGATCTCTGCATGGCCGAGGATTTTCGGCAAGGGACGCCGCGCGGGAGGACGCGGAAGCGTGTGGCTCGGATCGTCCTTGCGCAGCCTTTCATCGACGCAGAACCCATAAAACTGCCGAAGCGCCGAGGACTTGCGTGCGACCGTCGAAGGCGCGAGGTCCGCCCAGGCCTTCCCGAGACGCGAGAGATCGGCAGGTGAGGCAGCCGACAGGTCGCCGACGACTTCCTCCGCCCCTTCGAGGTCGCGGCGATAGGCGGCGAGCGTGTTGGCGGCAGCACCGCGTTCTGCGGCGAGCATTGCGAGGAAATCTTCGACCGGCGCGCTCATGCCACGCGCCCGCTCAGCCGCGTGCGACCGCTTCTGCCGCGATCATCCGCGCTTCCGCCGAAAGACCGACCCGGTTGAGGGCGGAGACGATGTGATAGAGGTGGCGCGGGGTCATCTTGTCCCAGCTGCTGCCCTGCATCCCGACACCGGCGAGATAGGCGACCAGGACCGGATTGTTCACCTCGGCCGAACTCTCGATCAGCTGCGCCCAGCGCGACCCTGCCGTGAGCGACATTCCAAGATCGGTGGCAAGCTCCGACTGCACGGACGGGCTCACTCGCCCTAGCCCCGCGAGCCCCGCGAGCAGGAACTGCGACTTGCGCGCCTCGGCGCTGTCGTCATCGTCGATGAACTGCCTGATCTGCGCTTCGCTGACCTCTCCGCCCTCACCCGGCCGGGCAAGCGCGATCTGCGCCCAGGCGAGCGAGCCGTCGGCGACGACCGGTTCCCAGCGCATCGCATTGCGGTCGAGACCGGCCGTGAGCATGGAAGCGATCAGGTCGCCGGCGTCGTCTTTAAGGTCCGAACTCGGCTGGATGCGCGCCGCAGCATAGGCCGTCAGCACGAAGCGACCGAACGGATCGGCGCCGCCCGCATCCCAGATGTCGCGGATAGCCGCCGCTCGCGCAGCCGGGTCGTCGGCGACATATGCATCGCGCAGGCGCGCTGCCGAGGCACGGGATGCACCATCGACGCCTTCTTGCGCGTAGATCTGGCTGTAGAGGTCGACCATCGCGCGCGAGGAAAGGATGCCTTCCTGCGCTGCACTATCCGCGCCGGAAGCGCGCTGTTCGAGGGTCAGGAAGCCGTTGGTGGCCGACACCCGGCGGTAATAGGGCCCTGCATCGGAGAGGAGGCCGTCCGGAATCGGTTCGCCCACTGCCGAGGCCAGCGCGAAGCGCCACGGCGTCAGGCCTTCGACATCGTCCCATTCGATATTGACCGCCCTGCCCGACGAGCTCGCTCCGCCAGCGAAACGCTGGGCGAGGAGGATATCGATCCGCTCGATGCCTTCATCCGGCGCAACCCGCGACAGAACCGAGTTCGAGCGCGCGCCCTGCCCTGCATAAGCGAAGCAAATGCCCTGGAGCATGCGCCACTGCGGGTCCTCGCGAACGCCGCCGCGGATCTGCACGACCGGGCAGGCGCCGGTGATGTCACCGGTGCCGATATAGGCGTCGATCGCCGCATTGGTCAGCGCGTCGTTCCAGTTGCCGGTGTCGACATCCTGCACGAGGCTGCGGGCGACGCCGAATTCGCCGATCCGGGTCAAAGTCGCAGCTCGCAGCGCGGCAAACTCGACCGGGCTCATACCCTGCGGCGCTTCAAGACGGCTGGCGAGCGCACGACGCAGCAGGATGTGCCCCCAGCGCGACACGACCGGCCCGCGCATGCCGCCGAGAGCCGCACGAACGATCGATGCGGGCTGCTCGTCGAGCGCGCCGACCGCGAAACCGCCTTCCTGCGCGGCGATCACACCGACACGCTCCATCGAGCGACGGGCGGCAGGCGGAATGTCGTAGCGCGGCTTCAGGCCGAGCAGTTCGTCGAGTTCATCGCCTTCGAGGTCCTCGAGTTCGGCGATCGAAGGAAAACCGGCCGGCAGCGGCGGCAGCGGGCCTTCCGCTCCGGCATCGGGAATCGGCTGGACGACCTCGCCCGATACGCCCGGTGCCGGTGTCGCCGGCTGCGCGGGGGTTGCGGGCTGGCTGGCAGTCGGACGCGGTGCAGGTGCGGGCGACGGAGCCGGTGCCGGATCGTCGAAACCGGGTGGCAGGAGCGATTCCGGCTGCTCGGTCGCCGAAGCCAAGGCAGAGGATACGGCCAGCGCCGCAGCGCCGATGAAAAGGATACGCTTCACAGCACGCCCTCCGGCAGTTCGACCGGTTGGGTAATATCGCGCAGCGGTTCCTCGCCGCCATCGATCCATGCCGCGACCACGACCAGCGCGGTGCCGATTGCGACGATCGTTGCGATGCGTTTTGCGGAAGGCGTTCCGGATATGCGGTTTCCGGGCATGGGTGGTCTTTATCCGGTCCAATTCAACGTGAGTTGCGCCTCGCCTAGCCCATCTATAGGCGGGGCGGCAATGCAGGACAGGATGCCAACCGACGAAAAAGCCACGCTGGGCGAGGCGGAGATCGGCGCGATCGCGCGGCGGATCGACCGGCCGATCGTGCTTGTCGGGCTGATGGGTGCGGGAAAGACCACCGTGGGGCGCAAACTCGCGGCCCTGCTCGGCAGCGATTTCGTCGATGCGGACGAGGAGATCGAACGCGCCGCACAGCAGTCCATCCCGGAAATCTTCGAGACCTATGGCGAGGAATATTTCCGCGATGGCGAGCGTCGAGTCATCGCCCGCCTGATGGGGGAACGCGACGGGGTGATCGCCACCGGTGGCGGGGCTTTCGTCAATGACGAAACGCGTGCGCTCATCCTCGAAAAGGCCATCGCCGTGTGGATCGATTGCAGCGTCGAAACGCTGGTCGAGCGAACCGGTCGCCGCGATACGCGCCCGCTGCTGCGCGACGGCGATCCACATAAGATCCTCACCCGCCTTCGCGATCAGCGCGAACCGGCCTACAGCGAGGCGCAAATCCGCGTGCAAAGCGAAAACGGCCCGCACAACAATACTGCAATGGCAATTCTCGAGGCGATCGACAGATGGCTGTAATTCCGGTTGAGCTTTCGGGCCGAAGCTACGAGGTGCATGTCGGCACGGGGCTACTCTCCGATTTCATCGCGCTAGCCGGCGATCGGCTGCGGGGCGAGCGCGTACCGATCGTGGCCGACACGGTTGCCTGGGCCAATGCCGGCGAGCCGCTGGAGCGCGCGCTGAACGATGCGGGCATGACGATCGAGCTGTTCGAGGTCACGCCGGGAGAATCCTCGAAAGGCTGGTCGATGCTCGAAGCGCTGGTCGACTGGATGCTCGCGCTCGGCATCGAGCGCAGGGACCATGTCATCGCCTTCGGTGGCGGCGTCGTGGGCGATTTGACCGGATTTGCGTGCTCGATCGTCAAGCGCGGCTGCAATTTCATCCAGGTGCCGACGACGCTGCTCGCACAAGTCGATAGCTCGGTTGGCGGGAAAACGGCGATCAACACTTCGGCGGGCAAGAACCTCGTCGGAGCGTTTCACCAGCCCTCGCTCGTGATCGCGGACCTCGCCACGCTGGGCACCCTTCCCGACCGCGAAATGCGCGCCGGCTATGCGGAGGTGCTCAAATACGGCGTGCTCGGCGACAGGGAATTCTTCGACTGGCTTGCGGCAGACGGCCCGAAAGTCTTGGCGCGCGAACCCGATGCGCTGTCGCACGCGGTCGCCACCAGTGTCGCCGCGAAGGCAAGGATCGTCGCCGAAGACGAGCGCGAGACATCGGGCGTGCGCGCTCTCCTGAATCTGGGCCATACATTCGGCCATGCGCTCGAAGCCGAAACCGGTTTCTCCGATCGCTTGCTTCATGGCGAAGGCGTTGCGCTCGGCATGGTTCTCGCCGCCCGCTTTTCCGCGAGGCGCGGCTTTATGCCGGAGGACGAAGCGCAGCAGGTCGGTGAAGCAGTGTCATCGGCGGGCTTGCCTAGCGAGATTTCGGCACTCGGCCTCGACTGTTCGGGCCAGACGCTGACCGCTCACATGATGCACGACAAGAAGATGGAAGGCGGCACCCTCCCCTTCCTCCTTCTGCGCGGGATCGGCGCAGCATATCTCGATCGCGATGTGGTGCTGGATGATGTCGCCGCGTTTCTCGACGAGCAGCTACAGGCTCACTAGAGGCTTGTCTCGCCCGGCTTGAGGACACTGCGCAGCGCGGTGCAATCGTCCGACTTTCCCTCGACGATCACGCTCATCGAACCGTCGGATTCCAGCACGACCGCGGTGATCTCCTCGACCCGGCCATGCCCGTCCTTGCGGATCGCAGCTTCCACCTCGTCGCGCGTGACGCGTTCGTTTGCGAGCGCCTCGTCCTGAAACTCGCCGTCGCGCAGCAGCAGCTTCGGCTCCGAACGGACAGCCTTCGCAATCGTCTCCGACTTGTTGGAAAGCCAGGTTACGAGCAGCTGCAGGGCACAAAGGCTCGCGAAGGCCACGACGCCGTCCGATACCGGCAGCGACTTGGTGACGATCACCGATGCGAGGATCGAGCCGAGCGCCACCGTTACCACCAGGTCGAAGGCATTCATCTTCGATAGCGAGCGCTTGCCCGCAAACCGCAGGACGATCACCACTGCGACATAAGCCGTGAGCGCTGTGAGAAAGATGTTGAGGGTGTCGGGCCAATTGCTGAAGAACATGGTGTAGCAACGTGCGACCCGTCAGAAGGGTCCGGGCCGGTGATTGACAGGGCGATTGCTGCGCACAATGCTGCGCAGCATGACACGCTTCGTCGACCTCTCGATCCCGATCACCAACGACGTCATTTCGGATCCCGAAGTGATGCGTCCGAAAATCCAGTACATGACGCATGAGGACACCTGGCAGCAGATCGCCATGTTCTTCCCCGGGCTCGAAAAGGACGACCTGCCGGATGGCGAAGGCTGGGCGGTCGAGATGCTGGAGCTGTCCACTCACAACGGCACCCATATGGATGCGCCCTGGCATTACCATTCCACGACCGATGCAGGAGACAGCCCCGCCCCGTCGATCGACGAGGCACCGCTCGACCGGTTCTTCAGGCCGGGCGTGAAGCTCGATTTCAGCCACCTGCCGCACGGCCATGTGGTGAGCGCGGACGAGGTCGAGGCAGCGCTCGACAAGATCGGCTACGAGCTCCAGCCGCTCGACATTGTTCTGGTGCAGTCCGGCGCCGTCTACGGGACGGACAACTTCACCGACCAGGGTGTCGGGCTAGGCGCGGAGGCAACGCTTTACCTGACCGAGCGCGGTGTCGAAGTCGTCGGCACCGATGCGTGGAGCTGGGACGCGCCGTTCAGCCATACGGCGAAACGCTGGGCCGAAAAGCGCGATCCCTCGATCATCTGGGAAGGTCACAAGGCCGGCCGCATCCGGCCCTATTACCAGATCGAGAAGCTGACCAATCTCGGATCCTTGCCAAGCCACGGCTTCACCTTCAGCTGTTTCCCCGTGAAGATCGAGCGGGCCAGTGCAGGCTGGATTCGTGCGGTAGCGCTGATCGACGATTGACGAGTGCGGTAGTGAGACCGGCCTGCGCTACTTCTCGCCTTTGGCGCGATCGATCGGGGTGACGTTGTCTTCCGCGTCGGCAACCCGCTCTGCATGTTCGGCCAGCATTTCGTCGTGTTCGGCGAAGATGGCTTCGATCTCCGCGCGCTTTTCGAGAATGAGATAGGCGATACCCGGCGCCAGGCTTTCCCCGTCGCCATCCCCGATCTTGCCGAGCAGGGAGGAGAGGTCGCTCATGGTCGCCTCTTCAGGCGTCTTGAAGAAATGCCCCTTCGCGTTGAAGTAGCCTACACCCTTGTGCCCCATGGGAATCCCCGAGCCAGTTCACGATACGTCGAACAATAATATATCAACGAGCTGCTTGAGCTATATCAAATATTGCGTGCGTCTCAAAGCTGGACTCTGATTTGGTCCACGTCTCTTCCGCAGCTCAAAAAAGTCGCGAGCCGTTGGGTACTTTGACGTCCGGCGCGAAGAGCACGACTTCACCCTGTTCGTCGGCAAAACCGAGTGTCAGGACTTCGGACATGGCCGGGCCGATCTGGCGTGGCGGGAAATTGACTACGGCTGCGACCTGCCTGCCGACCAATTCGTCGCAGACGTAGTTCACCGCGATCTGCGCGCAGCTTTTCTTCTCGCCGATCGCGGGGCCGAAATCGATGCGCAGCCGGAAGCTCGGTTTTCGCGCCTCGGGAAACTCCTCGGCGGCGACGATGGTCCCGATGCGGATATCCACCTTCAGGAAATCGTCGAAGCTTATCTCGTCTCCGGCTGGAGCATCGGGTGCGTGGGAGAGATGCATCAGTCTGTCACCTTGAGGAACATCATGCCGTCCCAACCTTTCTCGCCGACGGTCTGGAGGACGGTCGCCTCGAGCCGGGGTTCGGCTGCGACGTAATGGTAGAGCGCGCGCGTACCCTTGGCGGATTCGTCGTCCTCGGCCGGATCGAGAATGTTGCCCTCGCGCACGACGTTGTCGACGATGATCAGCGCACCCGGCCGCGACAGCCGCAGCGCGTGATCGACGTAATTGCAGTTGTTCGGCTTGTCGGCGTCGATGAAGGTCAGGTCGAACGGGCCTTCCAGCTTCGCGAGCGATTTGAGCGCTGCGCCGATCTGCATCTCGACGCGCCCGCCGGCCGCGCTCGCATCGAAATTGGCCTGGGCGACCGCGGCGTAGGTCTTGCGTGCCTCGAGCGTCACGACGCTACCTCCCTCACCCACTCCGCGCGCCAGATGGAGCGTCGAGTAACCACCCAGCGTCCCGATCTCGAGCACGCGCGTGGCACCCGTAAGCTCGACCAGCATCTGCAGGAAACGACCCTGCGCAGGACTGACGGCAATATCGGGTAAGCCGGCTTCCTTGCTGCGCGCAATGCACGCGGCAAGCTCGGCGTCGTCTTCGAGAAGGACGTCCTCGACCAGCCCATCGACCGCCGACCATTTCGGGTCGACAGCCTTCCAGCCGGCGACGCCCGACATTTTATTCGAGCTCCAGGATCACCGCATCGACTGCGAGGCTCTCGCCTTCGCTGGCGTTGATGGTCGCGATGGTGCCCTGCTTCTCGGCGCGCAGGATGTTCTCCATCTTCATCGCCTCGACCGTGGCGAGCGGCTGGCCCGGCTGGACTTCCTCGCCTTCGCTCACATGCAGCTTCACCAGCAGGCCCGGCATCGGGCAGATGAGCATCTTCGAAAGGTCCGGCGGCTCCTTCTCGATCATGTGCGCGGCAAGATGCGCCACGCGGGTCGGGAGGATGCGAACCTGATGCGTCGCGCCGCGCGTCGTGATGCCATAGCCGGTGCGCGTCGGCTTCAGCTGCAGCGTCAGCGCCTCGCCCTCGATCTCGACGTCCACCATGGTTTCACCGGGCGTATATTCCATGTCGATGTCGAGCGGTTCGTCATCGACCGTAATCGCGTCCTCTTCCAGCCGCACGACATAGTCGGTGTCGCCCAGGCGGACGGTCCAGTCGCCGGGCGCATAAAGGTCGCCGTCGAGCTGCTGGTTGATCCTGCGCGCACGGTCGGCATCTGCGGTCGCGATGACGCCCGCCACGGCTGCAAGGCCGCGCTTGAGCTCGTCCGATGCGGGAGCGCCCTCGAAGCCGTCCGGATATTCCTCGGCAATGAAGCCGGTCGTCAGATCGCCCGAGCGGAAGCGCTCGTGCTGCATGATCGCGCTCAGGAAATCGACGTTGTGGCCGAGGCCGACGATGCGGAATGCGTCGAGCGCCTGGACCTGGAGGTCCGCCGCCTCGTCGCGCGTTTCGCCCCAGGTGATCAGCTTGGCGATCATCGGGTCGTAGAACATCGAGACTTCGCCGCCCTCGTAGACGCCGTCGTCCACGCGCACACCATCGACCCCGCGGCGACCGTTCGCGCTGCCATCGTCGGTCCAGCCGTCGAGCGGCGGGCGGTATTCCACCAGACGGCCGGTCGAGGGGAGGAAGCCGCGATAGGGGTCTTCTGCATAGACGCGGTTCTCGATCGCCCAGCCGTCGATGCCGATATCGTCCTGCGTCATTGCCAGTTTCTCGCCGGCAGCAACGCGGATCATCTGTTCGACGAGATCGATACCGGTGATTGCTTCGGTCACCGGATGTTCGACCTGCAGGCGGGTGTTCATTTCGAGGAAGTAGAAGCTCTCCCCGGTCTTGTCCGCACCGCTGACGATCAGTTCGACCGTGCCTGCGGAATGGTAGTCGACCGCCTTGGAGAGTGCGACGCACTGCTCACCCATCGCCTTGCGCATTTTCGGCGTAACGAAGGGAGACGGCGCTTCCTCGACCACCTTCTGGTGGCGACGCTGGATCGAGCATTCGCGCTCGTTCAGGTAGAGGACGTTGCCGTGCTTGTCGCCGAGGATCTGGATCTCGATATGGCGCGGGTCTTCGATGAATTTCTCGATGAAGACGCGGTCGTCGCCGAAGGAGTTGAGGCCTTCGCGCTTCACGCTCTCGAAGCCTTCGCGCACGTCCTTCTCGGAATAGGCGAGGCGCATGCCCTTGCCCCCGCCGCCGGCGCTGGCCTTCATCATCACGGGGTAGCCGATGTCGTTGCTGATCTCGACCGCGTGGTCGGTATCGCGGATTTCGCCGACGAAGCCGGGCACGACGTTTACGCCCGCTTCCTTGGCCAGCTTCTTCGATTCGATCTTATCGCCCATCGCCGCGATCGCGCCGGCCGGCGGGCCGATGAAGGCGATGTTTTCCTTGGCGAGCGCTTCGACGAAGCTCGCGCGCTCGGACAGGAAGCCATAGCCCGGGTGAACCGCTTCGGCCGCGGTCTGCTTGCAGGCCTCGATGATCTTGTCGGCGATGAGGTAGCTTTCAGCCGCGGGAGCCGGGCCGATGTGCACCGCCTCGTCCGCCATCTTCACGAAAGGCGCGCGGGCATCGGCATCGGAATAGACTGCGACCGTTGCGATCCCCATGCGGCGAGCGGTCTTGATGACGCGGCAGGCAATTTCGCCGCGGTTGGCAATCAGTATCTTGGAAAACAAGCGGGCCTCCGACTGTCGCATGAGCGTTGCATGCCCATGCCCCAGCGGAGGCCCTGCATCAAGTGATGCGCGTCAATCGCGGTCGATATGCCCGATATGGCGCTGCTGGCGCGCGATCAGGGAGTCGAATTCCTTCCACATCTCCTCGACCTTTTCCTTACCGCCCAGCTGGCGAGCGAGCTCGTCGTCCCACTTCTTGCCTTCCGGATTTTCCTTCCAGCCCATTGCGGCGATCCCCTGCCGCATGGGAAGCGCGACGATGCTGTCCCACTCACCGGTGTTCATGTGGATGTCCACGCCGCCCGAAAGGCCGAGCGCCTCGTCAACCTTGCGGAACTGGTCGATCATCTCGTGGGCGCGACCGGCCTTGCCCGGTTTCCACTTGATCATCATGACACGGTACCAGTCGACCTCGGCCAACTCCGGTGCCGCGTGATTGTCGGCAGCCGCTGGCATAGGTGCGGTAACACACATCGCTGCCGCAACGGCAGTCAACACAAGCTTCTTCATACGTCCTCTCCCCATCAGAAGGATAACGACCCTAAGAAGCGATCCGAATTGTTATGCTGTTGTCCCCCAGCGACGCGCAAGACACGCTTTTATCGCCGTTTTGTCAAGCTGCGGCACGCAAAGCCGTAACGTAAGCCTGCTTCATCAACCTGCTGGGTACTTCTCCGTTTCTGCCTTGGAAGCGGCAGATCACAGCGCAGGAATGAAAATCGAACCGAGGAAAACGCCGATCCCCGCGCCGAAGCTGATCGGTGCGAGGCGATGAACGAAGCGGAGCCAGACCGATGCCTCTCCGCCTCCTGCGATGCGCACGATCTCGAACTGGCCCTGGAACGCGAGGACGCCGCCGATCCCGACCAGCCCGACCGCCCAGGACAGTTCGCGCAGCGGCAGGGCATCGCCGAACAGCCCCTGGCCGATCGTCACCATGCCGCCGATGGTGATCAGGGAAAGCGAGACGAGGTGCTTGAAGTAATCGTACATGATGTCTTCGCTGTTCGAAGACCGGAAACGCTCGATCTGCTTGCTCTTCCAGTCACTCATGCCGACACCCCCGAAGCGCTGCAGGCTCGCAGCGACATGGCGGGTTGTAACGCGAAGATCCCAGATTTTGCAAACGGTGTCAGTATATTACCCGCGCCGCATTGAGGCTGCACCAGAGAACGGCATGCTCCGGCGGACGCAGCACCGGCGCGCGCGCTTACTCCGAGGCGCGGCGCCGATTGAGGTGGATGATCGCGACGACGCCCCAATAGGCGAGAGTGACCAGGATAGGCCTATTCGTCATCGAGCCGGTTCGACCTCCTTGCATGCCCCACCCTTCTCCCGACGAAGGGGTTCCTCACCTTCCAATGCGGTAAGGCCGAGTTTCGCAAACAGGGCTGCATCGCTGTCGTCACCGGCATTGGGCGCAGTGAGCAGCTTGTCGCCGGTGAAGATCGAGTTCGCGCCCGCCATGAAGCAAAGCGCCTGCGTCGCCTCGCTCATGCTTTCACGGCCTGCGGACAGGCGCACCATGCTCATTGGCATGCAGATGCGCGCCACTGCGACGGTCCGCACGAACTCGATGTCGTCGATCTTGGCCAGCGGCGTATCGGCAAGCATGTCGCCCAGCACCGTGCCTTTGACAGGCACCAGTGCATTGACCGGCACGCTTTCGGGATGGCGCTCGAGCGTCGCCAGCGTGTGGACGAAGCCGACACGATCCTCGCGCGTTTCGCCCATCCCCACGATCCCGCCGCTGCATACGTTGATGCCCGCATCGCGCACGTTCTGCAGCGTGTCGAGGCGGTCCTGGTAATTGCGAGTCGAGATGACACGTTCGTAATACTCGGGGCCGGTATCGACATTGTGGTTGTAGTAATCGAGGCCAGCCTCTTTCAGCATCTCCGCCTGTTTCGGCGTCAGCATGCCCAGCGTCATGCAGGTCTCGAGACCCATGGCGGAGACGCCCTTCACGATCTCGACGATCGCGGGCATGTCGCGGTCCTTCGGATTGCGCCACGCCGCGCCCATGCAGAAACGCTGCGAGCCCTGGTCCTTGGCCTGTGCCGCGCGCTGGAGAACTGACTGCACCTCCATCAGCTTGGTCGCCTCGACGCCGCTATCGGCCTTCACCGACTGCGAGCAATAGCCGCAATCCTCGGGGCAACCGCCGGTCTTGATCGATAGCAGCGTGCACAGCTGGATCTGCTCGGGCGGATGGAACTCGCGGTGGACCGTCGCTGCACGGAACAGCAGCTCGGTAAAGGGCAAGTCGAAGAGGCCCGCGATCTCCTCGCGGGTCCAGTCGGTGCGAATTTCGGTCATTCGGAAGGCCCGTCGTTTTGTTTGCACTCGACCGTGAAACCGAACTCTTCGAGCCAGTCGGCTTCGGTCGGCATCAGGAACTGGAGTGCTTCGGGAAGCAATTGGTGCAGAGTGTTGGAGTGGCGCACGTGGCTTTCGCGGCGGTCCGCGAAGCAGAGGGAAGGACCGGCCGCCGAAACGAAGCGTAATGCCCCTTCCTCGGTCGCCCCGCCCTCATCGGCCAGCGATACGAAGATCGGCGGACGTTCCTGCGCGCCCATAGCTTCAAACTCGCGGGAAAGGCGTTGCCCGTCCCACTGGAAGCTGGGGGACAGCGCGGCGTAGCCGTCGAATGCGCCGGGCTGGTGTGCCCATGTTTCGGCAACGAAGTGACCGGCAGCGCTTTCGCCGACGAGATACGCACGCCCGTCGTGGCGATAGGTTTCGCGCAGCATCGGCACGATCTCGCCGATCAGCCAGCCCCGGAATGCGTCGACCTCACCTGCGGTCGGATAACGCTCCTGCTCGGCAGCATC
This sequence comes from Erythrobacter sp. HKB08, assembly GCF_004114695.1. Taxonomy (NCBI): domain Bacteria; kingdom Pseudomonadati; phylum Pseudomonadota; class Alphaproteobacteria; order Sphingomonadales; family Erythrobacteraceae; genus Erythrobacter; species Erythrobacter sp. HKB08. The sequence continues at coordinate 1,622,058 of NZ_CP035310.1, read as the reverse complement.
GGCGGTTGGCGGAAGAAGCTCGCGCTGGCGGTCGACGGTCTCTACTCCGACGACGATTGCCTGCTCGCTGCGGCCCCACAGCTCGTTCCACCTTGCGATACCGAGGGCGAGGAAGAGGTCCTGCCCGGTCCCGCCATCGAGCACGATGACCAGCGGGTATTTCGCCTCTCCCTCCTCGTAGTCCGAGGGGAGCACGACGTTGATCCGGCGCTCTTCGCCATGTGTCGAAACGATATGCGACGTGCCGATGGTCAGCGGTTCAAGCTGGCTCTCATGCGCAAGGGTGGGAGCCGCGATACTCAAGGCTGCGGCGAAAGCCAGCAGGGTGGTTTTCACTCTGCCGCCTCGTCCAGCTCGTCTCCGGCGGGGGGCATGTTGTGGCCGAGCAGGCGGAGCATGTCCGCGCCGCATTCGACCACGTTCGAGCCCGGACCATAGATGCCCTGCACCCCGGCATCGCGCAGGAAATCGTAGTCCTGCGGCGGGATCACGCCGCCGGCAACGACCTTGATATCGCTCCGCCCGGCCTCTTTCAGCAGGCCGATCAGTTCGGGAATGAGCGTCTTGTGGCCCGCGGCGAGGCTGCTTGCGCCGATCGCATCGACGCCGTTTTCCAGCGCCATTTCGAGCGTTTCCTGCGGCGTCTGGAACAGCGGACCGGACACCACGTCGAAGCCCATGTCGGCAAAGGCGGAGGCAATCACATTGGCGCCGCGGTCGTGGCCGTCCTGGCCCATCTTGGCGACCATGATCTTCGGCTTGCGACCGAGGCGACGTTCGACAGCCTCGACACCGTCGAGCACCTGCTGCCATCGCCGGTCGAACTCGTAAGCCGACTTGTAGACGCCGCGCACCGGCTTGGGCGTCGCATCGTGGCGACCGAAGACCGCTTCCATCGCCGCGGAAATCTCGCCCAGCGTCGCATCGTGGCGAGCGGCCTCAACAGCGAGCGCCAGCAGGTTGCCGCCGCCCTTCGCGCCTTCGGTGAGAGCATCGAGAGCTGCCTTGCACGCCGCCTCGTCACGCTCCGAACGCACTCGCTCAATGCGCGCAATCTGGCTCTGGCGCACTGCGTGATTGTCAATGTCGAGCGTCTCGATCGGGTCTTCCTCGTCCTTGCGGTACTTGTTGACCCCGACGATCACCGTCTCGCCCTTGTCGACGCTGGTCTGCTTGACCGCGGCGGCCTCCTCGATCAGCGCCTTGGGCTTACCGGTCGCGACGAAGGCGGTCATGCCGCCTGCCGCATCGACCTCGTCCATCAGCTTCTTGGCCTCCTCGACCAAAGTCGCCGTGAGGCTCTCGACGTAATACGACCCGCCGAGCGGATCGGCGACGTTGCAGATGCCGCTTTCCTCCTGGAGCACTAGCTGCGTGTTGCGCGCGATGCGGGCGGAGAAATCGGTCGGCAGCGCGATCGCCTCGTCGAGCGCATTGGTGTGGAGCGACTGCGTACCGCCCAGCACCGCTGCCATCGCCTCGATCGTAGTGCGGATGACGTTGTTGTAGGGATCCTGCTCCTGCAGCGAGACACCGCTCGTCTGGCAGTGGGTGCGCAGCATTTTCGACTTGGGATTTTCGGCGCCCAGCCCGTCCATCACGTCGTGCCACAACGTACGCGCGGCGCGCAGCTTGGCGACTTCCATGAAGAAGTTCATCCCGATGCCGAAGAAGAACGACAGGCGCGGTGCGAACTTGTCGAGGTCGAGCCCGGTTTCGATCGCGCGCTTGGCGTATTCCTTGCCGTCCGCGATGGTGAAGGCGAGTTCCTGCACAGCCGTCGCGCCGGCTTCGTGCATGTGATAGCCGGAAATCGAAATGCTGTTGAATTTCGGCATGTTATCGCTGGTGTAGGCGATGATGTCCGAGACGATCCGCATGCTCGGCTCGGGCGGATAGATGTAGGTGTTGCGGACCATGAACTCCTTGAGGATGTCGTTCTGGATGGTCCCGGCGAGCTTGTCCGCGCTCACCCCCTGCCGTTCGGCCGCGACGATGTAGAACGCCATCACCGGAATGACCGCGCCGTTCATGGTCATCGACACGCTCATTTCATCGAGCGGGATCTGGTCGAACAGGATTTCCATGTCGCGCACGGTGTCGATCGCGACGCCCGCCTTGCCGACATCGCCGACCACGCGCGGATGGTCGCTGTCGTAGCCGCGGTGGGTCGCGAGGTCGAAGGCGACCGACAGGCCCTTCTGTCCCATCGCGAGGTTGCGGCGATAGAACGCGTTCGATTCCTCGGCGGTCGAGAAGCCCGCGTATTGGCGGATCGTCCACGGACGACCGGTGTACATCGAGGCGTACGGGCCGCGCGTGAACGGCGCGAAGCCCGGAGCGCCGGGGTCCATCCCCTCGGTGTCCGCACTCGTGTAAAGCGGCTTGATGTCGAAGCCCTCGGGCGTCGACCACGTGAGGTCACGGCCCTTCACCTCTTTCTCGGCGCGGGCTTTCCAGTCGTCGTAGCTTGGTTTGTCGGTCATGCCGCGCCTCTAACAAGAATCGTCGTTCCCGCGAAAGCGGGAATCGAGAGAAATCGGAGGGAGAGCCTGCGACCCTGGATCCCTGCTTTCGCAGGGATGACCATTCGCCTTACTGTCCCTTGAACTCGGGCTTGCGCTTCTGGAGGAAAGCCATGCCGCCTTCCATCGCATCGGCGCTCGCACCGGCCTTCTGCTGGCCCTCGGCCTCGGCAAGGAACACGTCGGTGAGGCTGCCGTCCATTGCGGTCGCGATGTTGCGCTTCATCGTCGCAAGCGCGAGGGTCGGGCCGTTCGCAAGCTTTTCTGCCAGCGCCTTCGCCTCGCTCATCAGCGCATCGTCGTCGACCGCCTTGTAGATGAGGCCCCAGTCCTCCGCCTGCTCGGCGCCGATCTTCTCGCCCAGCATCATCATGCGGGTCGCGCGTGCCCGGCCGATGGTGCGCGCGAGCAGCCAGGTCGAGCCGCCATCGGGAACGAGGCCGATGTTGACGAAAGCCTGCAGGAAATAGGCGCTCTTGCCCGCGAGCACGAAGTCGCCCGCCAGCGCGAGCGAACAGCCGACGCCTGCGGCAGGGCCGTTGACTGCGCAGATCACCGGGACCGGCGCGCGAAGCACCATGCTGACGGCGGGGTTGTAGTGGTTCTGCAAGGCGCGGTGGCTGCCGCCCTTCGCCTCGAGCGCGCTGCGTTCGCCGCGCGCAGCAAGATCGGCGCCAGAGCAGAAGCCCTTGCCCGCACCGGTGATGAGAACCGCACGGCTATCGCCAAGGTCGTAGAACGCCGAGCCAAGCTCGTCCGCCATCTGAGGCGGCATCGCGTTGAGGCGATCCGGGCGATTGAGCGTGATGGTGGTAAGCGGGCCGTCCTTTTCGACGATGATCGTTTCGTAGCTCACGAGGCTCTCCCCAAAGGTTTTGTTTGGAAACGGACTAGACCCGTGCGGGGGCGCTTAGCAAGTCCGCTACGGCGCGCTGCGTCGAAAGCTCAGGCCGAGGCGCTGGGACGAGCCGAGACTCGATCGTGCCAGGCTGCCAGTGCTTCGCATTCCTCCGGCATCTCCAGCCCGACGAAACCGGCGAAATCGACGGTCGTCAGCAGCAGGATGTCGGCAGCGCTGAACGCATCGCCGGCGAGGTACTCGCGATCGGCGAGAGACTGGTCGAAGAAGCGCATCGCCTCTGCCACCCGCGGCCGGTTCGCCTCGCCCCACTCGGCATTGCGACCGGGCAGCGCGGCAGTGAACGGATGGGTGTGAACCCAGACCGCGCCGACCGGCGGCATGAGGATCATTTCGACCCGGCGCGACCACATCTCGATTTCGGCGATGTCCTTCGCCGAAGTCCCGAACAGCGGCGGCTCGGGGTGCTCGGCTTCGAGATAGCGCATGATCGCGACGCTCTCCGCAATCACCGTACCGTCGTCGAGTTCGAGCGCCGGAGTCTGCCCGCGCGGGTTCTTGGCGAGAAATTCGGGCGCCTTCTGCTCGCGCTTGGGAATGGAGACTTCGCGGCTCGGAAGCTCGATGCCCTTCTCGGCTGCGAAAATGCGGACGCGGCGCGGATTGGGCGCCGGGTTCGGGCTATCGTAGAACAGCAAGTTTTTCTCCCCTCCCCGGACCGGTCAGTTCGACCAGTGGGAGCCTTCCTTCGGCGTTTCCATAATCTCGGTCAGCTGGCCCATCATGTCCTTCGGGTGGAGGAAGAAGATCGGCGTGCCATGCGCGCCGATGCGCGTGGGGCCGAGGATGCGCTTGCCCATGTCCTCGAACCACTTGCGCGCCTCCTCGATATCCTCGACTTCATAGCAGACATGGTGCTGCCCGCCCGACGGGTTCTTCTCGAGAAAATTGTTGATCGGGCTTTCCGGACCGAGCGGCTCGATCAGCTCGATCTGCGTGCCATTGGTGCCATTCTCACCCGGCGTATCGACGAAGCAGACCTTCACCCCCTGCGCCTCGAGATCGAAGGGCTTGTGGAAGCGAGTGGCGCCCATGACGTCACGGTAATAGCGGATCGATTCCTCGATCGAAGGCGTAGCGACGCCGATGTGGTTGAGACGGCCTAGTTTCATTTCAAAGCTTCCTGACTAGGCCAATGAAGGCGCCAATACCTGCACCAGTGACCGTTCCAACAAGAGGGATTGCAGCCCCGGCTGCTGCTCCAATCGCAGCACAAGCGGCAACGCTTTTCCCTGTCGGTGTCTTGATTCCCTCTTTTGCGAGCTCGATACCATCGCCTGCGGCGACCCGACCTTCGTCAAGAACAGACCGAGCATGTTTCGCAAGTGCCTCACGTCGGCTGGCTGGAGTTCCAGCGATGACTTTCCTTCCGCACTCACTGCAGAACTTGGCCGCTTCATCTAACTCGGTTTCGCAATGCCGGCAGTTCATCAATCACCTCACAACGGAATGTTGTCGTGCTTCTTCCACGGGTTCTCGAGCTGCTTCGTGCGCAACTTCCTAAGCCCCAGCGCGATCCGCTTGCGCGTCGAGTGCGGGTAGATCACCTCGTCGATATAGCCGCGCTGCGCCGCCACGAAGGGGTTGGCGAAGCGGTCTTCGTATTCCTTCGTTTTCTCGGCGATCTTGTCGGGATCGTCGCGGTCCTGGCGGAAGATGATCTCGACCGCGCCCTTGGCGCCCATCACCGCGATCTCGGCGGTGGGCCAGGCGTAGTTCAAGTCGCCGCGCAAATGCTTCGAGGCCATCACGTCGTAGGCGCCGCCATAGGCCTTGCGGGTGATCACGGTGATCTTGGGCACGGTCGCCTCGGCATAGGCGAACAGCAGCTTCGCGCCGTGCTTGATGATGCCATTGTGCTCCTGGTCGGTGCCGGGAAGGAAGCCGGGCACGTCGACGAGCGTCAGGATCGGAATCTCGAATGCGTCGCAGAACCGCACGAAACGCGCGGCCTTCTTGGAGCTGTTGATGTCGAGCACGCCGGCCAGCACCATCGGCTGGTTGGCGACGACACCCACGGTGCGCCCCTCCACCCGGCCGAAGCCGCATATGATGTTCGCCGCGTGGTTCGGCTGGACTTCGAAGAAGTCGCCCTCGTCCACCACCTTACGGATGACTTCGTGCATGTCGTAAGGCTGGTTGGCATTCGCCGGGATCAGCGTGTCGAGCGAATGGTCCTCGCGGTCCCACGGATCGGCGGTCGGACGCTCGGGCACTTCCTCGCGGTTGGAGAGAGGCAGGTAGTCGAAGAAATTGCGCGTCGCGAGCAGCGCCTCGATATCGTTCTCGAAGGCGACGTCGGCGACCGAGGTCTTGGTGGTGTGCGTTTTCGCCCCGCCAAGCTCTTCCTGCGTGACGACTTCGTTGGTCACCGTCTTCACCACGTCCGGGCCGGTGACGAACATGTAGGAGCTGTCTTCGACCATGAAGATGAAGTCGGTCATGGCCGGCGAGTAGACCGCACCGCCCGCGCACGGGCCCATGATGACGCTGATCTGCGGCACGACGCCGCTGGCGAGCACGTTGCGCTGGAACACCTCGGCATAGCCGCCGAGCGATGCGACGCCTTCCTGGATGCGCGCGCCACCGGAATCGTTGAGGCCGATGACCGGTGCGCCGACCTTCATCGCAGTGTCCATCACCTTGCAGATCTTCTCCGCGTGGCGCTTCGACAGCGAGCCGCCGAAGACGGTGAAGTCCTGGCTGAATACATAGACGAGGCGGCCGTTGATCGTGCCCGATCCGGTGACCACGCCGTCGCCCGGGATCTTCTGGTCCTGCATCCCGAAATCGACGCAATCGTGTTCGACATAGGTGTCGAGCTCTTCGAAGCTGTCCTCGTCGAGCAGCACTTCGAGCCGTTCGCGCGCGGTCAGCTTGCCCTTGGCATGCTGCGCGTCGATCCGCTTCTGTCCACCACCCATGCGGGCGGCTTCACGGCGGCGTTCCATTTCGGCGATATTGGCGGACATGCGCTCTCCCTGTTTTCCGGCAAGCGGTTAGCCAGCGCAGTTGCAAAGCGTCAAGCGAGGAAAGCGCACTGCCCTCAGAAGCGCAGCATGATGCTTTCGGCAAGCTTCGGGCTGATCGAGTTCACCACGCGCAATATCTTGACCATGCCGACATTCGCCTCGTCGCGGTTGCCCTCGATCGCCGCCATGATCTGGCTGGCGCAGTCCTGCGGCGAAAGCTTGTTGCCATCGCGGTCGGCGGTCATCTGCGTATCCACGACGGGAGGCAGCGCCTCGATCACATGGATATTCTCGCCCTTGAGCTGCGCGCGCAGGGCCTTCGTGTAGCTGCGGAGGCCAGCCTTTGTCGCGCAATAGACCGGGCTTCCGGCACGCGGCGCGATCGCAAGGCCGCTCGTCACATTGACGATCGCCGCCTCGCCCCGCTCACGCAAGCGCGGCAACAGCGCCGTGATCAGCCGGACGGGGGCATTGAGGTTCGCATAGATGCAGCCGTCCGACGCATTCGCATCGGGCGCGGCCTTGCGGAAATCGTGGTCGACACCCTGCCCTGCATTGTTGATCAGCACATCGATCGGCCGCTCGCCCAGGTCGCGCACCAGCGCATCGACGCCATCGGCATTCGACAGGTCCGCCCGGATCGTCTCGAAACCCTCGGCACGCATGAAGTCGAGCCGCTCGACATTGCGGCCCGTCAGGATGACCTTCGCGCCTTTCGCCTTGAGCTGCCGCGCGAGTTCGCGTCCGATGCCGGCGCTGCCGCCGGTCAGCAGGACCGTCTTGCCCGAAACGTCCATCAGACCTTCACCACGCCCTTCTCGATCAGGCTTTTCGCGCAATCGGTGATGCTTTCTTCCGCCGGGCGGGTTTCCCAGCCGAGCCGCTGTTTGGCATGGCTCGCATCGGTCTCGCGCGTCTTGCCGAGTTCCGACTTGATCGAGCGCACGCCTGCGTTGAACAGGCTGAGCACCGAGACCATCCAGTTCGGCATGACCTTGGTCGGCACTTTCTTCGTATGCTCGGGCGGGAGGTTCCTGCGGATCACTTCGCCGACCTCGATCATTTTCATGAAACGGCCCGAAGCGAGGAAGCGCTCGTTCGCGAGATCGGGCTCCTCGAGGCAGCGTAGATGCAGCTCGGCGCAGTCGCGCGTGTCGACAATGGCGAAGCCGAGATCGGGTGCCATCGGCATCGAGCCGTTGAGCAATTGCTTCACCGCCTCGACCGAGGGCGAGAAATCGGGATCGTCGACCGGGCCGAGCACCATCGAGGGATTGACCGAAACGAACTCCAAGTCGCCGCCATGCTCCGCCACCCAATCGCGCGCGGCGCGTTCGGCGATGGTCTTGGATTTGACGTAAGGATAGACGTCCGGGTGCGAGATGTCGGTCCAGTCGCGCTCGTCGACGGTGTAGACCTTTTCGCTGCGGCCATAGGCGACTGCCGCCATTGAGCTCGTTTGGACGAAGCGCTTGACCCCCGCCTCCTTGGCAAAGCGTAATGCGCGCAAGGTTCCTTCGCGCGCTGGGACGATCATCTCGTCCTCGTCTTTCGGGGTCGATGCGGCGATCGGCGAGGCGACATGCGCGCAGTGGGTGCAACCGGCCATCGCCTCTGCCCAGCCCTCGTCGCTCATCAGTTCGGCTTCGAAAACCTTGAAACGGTCCTCTCCCGGATTGCCGACGCGCTCGCGCAGCTTGGCTTCGCTCTTCGCCTTGTTGCGAACGGTCGCGTGGACCGTCCACCCCTTGGCGAGAAGCTGCCTTATCAGCTCGCCCGCAATGTAACCCGTGCCGCCCGTTACGCAGACCGTACCCGCCATATCCTGTCTCCCTGTTGCGAGGAGATTAGGCCAGCCGGTGGCGATCTGCAATCAAGGGGCGGGTGGCGGCGGAGGCGGGATGCTTGGCGGATACTGCGTGTTGAACCGCGCGCTCGATTCCGGTGAACCGACGACATAGATCGGCGCATCGCCGCAGGCTGCGCGCAGGGCTTTCTCGGCTTGAGGGGGGATGACGGCCGTAGCAGGGCCGCCCCAATTCATCTGCTCGCCAATGCGCGCCATCGTTTGGCCGGAAACGCGGCTTCTCAGGACGTAGAAACCCTGCGCATCGCGGTCGAGGCCCATCTCGGCATGGAACCAGGCAAGCTTGTCCGGCTCCGAATTGCCTTCGCCGACGTAGAAACACCCGTCGCGAAGCTCGACCCGTCCGTAAAGCAGGGCTTCCATCTGCGCTCCCGTCCGGGCGGTCGATGCGGGCCAAACCCGGATGCCGTCGCGCGCCACATCGGCGACTGGCGGCAGGTTGAGCGCAGGAACGAAGGTCCAGGAGATGTGATCGGGAACGGACCATCCGTTCTCACGGACCCACCCATCGAATTCCTGTTCGGTCAGGCCCGTATCGAGCGAGATGACCGGCCCGTCCGGTCCCTTGCCGGCGAAGCCCGCGCCGAGAAGCGCATCGCGCTCTTCGAGCCGCGCCATCCAAGTTTCACCGATCGCTTTCGCATCGGCAGGCGGAGGTGCGCTCGCCTCGCGCCGCACCCAGCTTACGTTGCCGAGCGACTCTTCGGCCAGCAGCACGCGATAGTCCGGGCTCAGCGCCTCGGTCTGGGTCGCGTAGGTCTTTTCGGCCTCCTGCTCTCCGGTCGGAGTGCAGGCAGCGCAAAGGGCGAAGAGGGGAAAAAGCCGGATCATCAGGGACTTGTGCGATCCAACCCCTGACTGACCGCTGAACCTATTTCAGCAGCACCAGCTCTTCCGCCATCGTCGGGTGGATCGCGGTGGTCGCGTCGAAATCGGCCTTGGTCAGGCCCGCCTTCACCGCGACGGCCGCTGCCTGCATGATCTCGGGCGCCTCGGGGCCTATCATGTGAATGCCGACGATGCGGTCGTTCCCGGCATCGCAGATCATCTTGTACAGGCTGCGCTCGTGACGGTCGGCGACGACGTTCTTCATCGCGCGGAAGTCCGAGATATAGACCTTCACGTTGCCGAGCTGGTTCTTGGCCTCGCCCTCGGTCATGCCGACCGCCGCGATGGGCGGATGGCTGAAAACGGCGCTCGGAATGCAGGAATGATCGACTGCGACCGGGTCTCCGCTGCCGAAGACGGTATCGGCAAAAGCCTGGCCCTCGCGGATGGCGACCGGGGTCAGCTGGACGCGGTCGGTCACATCGCCGACGGCATAGACATAATCGACATTGGTCTTGCTGAAGCGGTCGACCTTGATTTCGCCCTTGTCGCCCAGTTCGACGCCGATGGTGTCGAGACCGAGCCCTTCGGTGTTCGGCAGACGGCCGGTCGCGAACATCACGCAATCGACTTCCATGTCGTCGTGATTGGTCATCGAGACCTTGAGCTTGCCGTTGTCCAGCTTCTCGATGCACCGGAACTCGGCGTGGAAGCGGAAGTCGATGCCCTTCATCATGCTGATCTGCAGCAGGCGGTCGCGCAGGCTTTCGTCGTAGGACCGCAGCAGCGTGTCCGACCGGTTGATGATCGTCACCTTGCTGCCGAACTCGTTGAAGATACCGGCGAACTCGTTGGCGATATAGCCGCCGCCTGCGATCAGGATGCGCTCGGGGATTGCGTCGAGGTGGAATGCCTCGTTGCTGGTGATGCCATGCTCGTGACCCGGGCAATCGGGCACATGCGGCCGCGCGCCGGTGGCGACGAGGATATACTTCGCGGTGACTGTCTTGCCGCTCGCCAGCGTGATTTCATGATCGCCGGTAATTTCCGCGCGCTCGTGAAAAATCTCGACGTCGTGGTTCTCGAGCGTGTCGGTGTAGGCGCCGTTGAGGCGGTCGATGTCCTTCTGCACATGGTCGCGCAGCTTGACCCAGTCGAAACTCTTTCCTTCAATCGACCAGCCGAACTTCTCGCAATCCTCGAGATCCTCGGCGAAATGCGCGCCGTAAACGAGCATCTTCTTGGGCACGCAGCCCCGGATCACGCAGGTGCCGCCGACGCGGAACTCCTCTGCCAGCGCGACTTTCGCGCCGTGCGATGCGGCAATCCGGCTGGCACGTACGCCGCCCGATCCGCCGCCGATGGTGAAGAGGTCGTAGTCGTAGTCGTCGGCCATGCAGAATTCCCCTTGGTTGGCGGGCGATATGGCGAAAGGTGGTTCCCTTGCCAATGCCCGCCTTGCTCGCGCGTTCCTTCGCGGCGAGCGACCAAGAGGTTACACGTGCCGTTTAGCGGTTGCCTGCCTGCCGGTTGCGACGCTGGCCACCACCGGGCTTACGACGCGGACCGCCCGGCCCGGGCTTGCGCGGCTTGCCGGCACGATTGGGGTGCTTGCGCTTCGGCTTGCCCGAAGATGCAGCGCCCTCGCCGCCCTTGGGTTTCGGGTTCACGCGCTTCTGCGGCTGGCGCGGAGCGGGCTTGGTCGGACCGACGCCCTCGACGACTGCGCGGAAATTCTCCGGCAGCGGCAGGCGCTCGAATTCCGCATCGGTGTTCTTGCGGATGTCCTTGAGATAGGCGCGCTCGTCCTCGGCACAGAATGCGATCGCAACGCCGTCCTTGCCCGCGCGGGCCGTGCGGCCGATGCGGTGGACGTATTGCTCGGGCACATTCGGCAGCTCGTAGTTGATGACGTGGCTGACACCCGGAATGTCGATCCCGCGTGCAGCGACATCGGTCGCGACGAGGACCGGAACCTTGGCCGACTTGAACTCGGCAAGCGCACGCTGGCGCTGCGGCTGGCTCTTGTTGCCGTGGATCGCGTTGGCCGCGATGCCGCGCTGCGAGAGCTTCTTCACGATACGGTCGGCACCATGCTTGGTGCGGGCGAAGATCAGCACGCGGTCCATCTTGCCGGGCACTTCGTAACGGCCCGAGAGGACGAGCTCGAGCAGGGCCTGCTTCTCGTCCTGCTGGACCATGAGGAGGTACTGCTCGATCCGCTCGGCAGTGGTCGCCGCCGGAGTGACCGAAACCTGCGCCGGGTTCGTGAGGTAGTTGCCCGCAAGGTCGCGGATCGACTTCGGCATGGTCGCGCTGAACAGCAGCGTCTGGCGCTCCTGCGGGACCAGCTGCGCAATGCGGCGCAGCGCGTGGATGAAGCCGAGGTCGAGCATCTGGTCCGCCTCGTCGAGGACGAGGATCTCGACGCTGCCGAGGTTGAACGCCTTCTGGTCGATCAGGTCGAGCAAGCGGCCCGGCGTCGCGACGAGGATGTCGCAGCCGCGGTGCAGCTTGTTGCGATCCTTGCCGACGGAGGTGCCGCCGACGATCGACTGGACCTTGAGGCCCGCCATAGCGCCATAGTCCTTGGCCGACTGGGCGATCTGCCCGGCCAGCTCGCGCGTCGGCGCAAGCACCAGCATGCGGCAGGACTTGAACGGGATGCGGTTGTCGGATTCGCGCAGGTTATCGATGCTCGGAAGCATGAAGGCTGCGGTCTTGCCGGTCCCGGTCTGGGCGATGCCGAGCAGGTCGCGCCCTTCGCGCACCAGCGGGATTGCCTGTTCCTGAATCGGGGTCGGCGTATCGTAGCCCTTGAGCTCGAGCGCCTGGAGAACGGGCTGCGACAGTCCGAGTTGGTCGAATGACATGTGTCTTGTACTCGCAAAATATGCGGCGCGCAGCCCGATCGGGGCGCGCGGCGCGGGGGTTGGAACCGCCCGCGTGAAAAGGGAAGTCTTGGGAAATATCGTCCGAAGCGCGCCGGGGCTGGCAATGTCTCTTGCCGCCGCTTCACGCTGGCTGGCGCTTCGATGCGGGGCAGATGGTCGCGAAGGCGGCAAAAGTCAATGGATGTTGGCAATTCGGCAAGGATTCGCCGCTAGAGCGGGAGGCCTACCGGGAGGACGGTCGCGCCGTGATTGAAGTCGAAATCCAGAACGAAAACCGCCAGACGCAGGAGCGCATCCGCTTTGCAGCCGTGCCGCGGATCGGCGAAGGCATTCGCCTGCGCGAGCCTGACGGCTTCTGGGCGTCCTACGACGTGCTCGACGTGTGGTACCAGAAGGCCGACTATGGCGATGTCTGGGTGCCTTACCTCCATGTCCGCATGACCCCGTCGGAAGGCGAGATCGATGCGGCAAACGATGCTCAGTCGCCCGAGCGGGAGGTGGTGCCATTCAAAATCTGATCAAACGCCAAGGCCAGAACGCCCCGCGCCCTTCGGGTGCCCGCACTGTCGGGACTATCAACGAGCAGGTCGCCGCGCCGCGCGCCGAACCGGTCGCGCCGCGCCAGCGCCGCGCGCTGATCGTCGACGACAGCCGCATGGTCCGCCGCCTCTCGCGCGAAATCCTCGAAGGGTTCGGCTACCAGGTGACGGAAGCGGAAGACGGCACCGAAGCACTCGCCCGCGTCAAGGCGAACGGCCTGCCCGACCTCATCACGCTCGACTGGAACATGCCGAACATGAGCGGGATCGAGACGCTGAAAGCGCTTCGCGAACTGGTCGGTGACAAGTTGCCCAAGGTCATGTTCTGCACGACCAACACGGACGCGATAGACATTCACAAGGGCATCGATGCCGGTGCGACCGAGTGGATCGTCAAGCCGTTCGACAAGGCCAGCATGCAGGCCAAGCTGGAAAAGATCGGCGCGATTTAGTCGCCCGACAATCCGGCCGCAGCGAGCAGCGCTTCGGTGCTGGCATCGAAGCTTTCGCTGCCGCCCTCGATATCGTTGGCCATTTTCTTGCCGAGTTCGACGCCGAACTGGTCGAACGGATTGATGCCCATCAGCACGGCATTGGCAAAGGTACGATGCTCGTGGAACGCGATCAGCGCCCCGAGCGTCGCTGCATCGAGGTCGTCGCACAGCATGGTCGCGCTCGGCCGGTTGCCGGGGAATGCGCGCGCCGGGTCCTTGCCGTCTGCCGCCATATTGCCGCCCGCCATCAGGGCTGCCCCTTGAGCGAAGCAATTGGTCAGCAGGATACGGTGATGCGCCGGATCGAGCTCGTCGCCTGGCGCTATGCTGGCGATGAAGTCGACCGGGATCAGGTGCGTACCCTGGTGCAGCAGCTGAAACACCGCATGCTGCGCATCCGTCCCCACCCCGCCCCAGGTGATCGGAGCGGTGGGTGCATCGACCGGCTCGCCTGAGGCTGTCACGCGCTTGCCGTTCGATTCCATCTCCAGTTGCTGGAGATAGTCCGGCAGCAACGCGAGCCGCTCGTCATAAGCGAACACCGCGCGGGTCTGGCAGCCGCGGACGCGGGTGTAATACTGGTCGGCAAAGGCCGCGCGTAGCGGCAGGTTCGCGCGTCCCTCGGCGGTGCGGAAATGCTCGTCCATAACCTGCCCGCCGGCCAGCATAGCCTCGAACTCGTCCCAACCGGCCGCGATGGCGACGGGAAAGCCGATGCTCGACCACAGCGAATAACGCCCGCCAACGCTTTCCGGGAACGGCAGGATGCGCGTTTCATCCACGCCCCATTCGACCGCGGCTTCCGGGTTCGCGGTAAGCGCGACGACGCGGCCCGAAGGGTCGGTGACGCCATTGTCGGCGAGCCATTTGAGCGCGCTTGCCGCGTTGGTCATCGTCTCGATGGTGGTGAAAGTTTTCGATGCGACCGCGACCAGCGTGGTCGCCGGGTCACAGGCTGCAAACGCCTGCTCCAGCGCGAGCCCGTCGATATTCGAGACGACATGGACGTCGACCAGTTCGAGATCGCGGGTCAACGCATCGACCGCCATGGCCGGGCCGAGCGCGCTGCCGCCGATGCCGATGTGGATCAGGTGGTTCACCTCGCCGAGCGCGCCTTCGTGGATCGCCTCGACCAGCATCTTCATCCGCAGGTGCAGCGCAGCCGCTTCCTCGACCGAAGCTTCGGCACCCACGCCGCGCTGTGCGGTGTGTTCTGCAGCGCGGCCCTCGGTCACATTGATCTTCGCGCCAGTGAGCAGTTGCTCGCGCTTGGCGGCGAAATCGCTCGCATCCGCCAGCGCTTCGAAATTCGCCAGCAAGCCTTCGTCGAGATGCGTCTTCGACCAGTCGAACCGGATACCGCCGGCCGTTTCGCCCTCGCCCCATTCGAGACGCGTCGAGAGCAGGTCGAGCCGGCCCCCATCCTCGAACAATTCGGTCAGGCTGCGCTCGGCGTGATCGGCAATCGCTTTCCACTGGGCGGCGGCAACAGGCATGCAAAAATCCTTTTCCCTCTGGCGCTCCGGCGAGTAGGGAAGCGCGCGATGATTGCAAAGACCTTTGACCAGCGCGGATACGAATTCCGCTCCGAGGCCCGCCGATGAGCGAGGCGACCGCCGAAAAGACGGCCGATAGCGGGACTGAAGCGAAAGCCGGCAAGAAGGGCGAGAAGAAGGAGGACAGCTTCGCCGTCTTCCTGCTCAAGCTCGCCCTGATCGTGGTGATCTTCCGCAGCTTCTTCTTCTCGCCGTTCAACATTCCGAGCGAAAGCATGTTGCCGGGCCTGATGAACGGCGACTACCTGCTCGCCTCGAAATGGCCCTATGGCTACACCAAGTACTCGCTGCCGCTGAACGCTCCGCTGGTCCCGGGGCGCATACTTGCAGGTACGCCCGAGCGCGGCGATGTCGTCATCTTCAAGCACCCGATCGACAAGACCGATTACATCAAGCGTGTCATCGGCCTGCCGGGCGACCAAATCGGCATGCGCGAAGGCCAGGTGATCCTCAATGGCGAGCCGGTGAACAAGGAGCGGATCGACGATTTCATCATCGAACTTTCGCCCAACACCCAGTGCCACGTCATGGCCGAGCTGACGACGGTCGATGGCGACCAGGCCTGCCGCTACGAGCGGTACCGCGAAACCCTTCCCGGCGGGCGCTCCTACGAAGTGCTCGATTTCGGAGCGACCATCCAGGACGATTTCGAGCCGATTACTGTGCCCGAAGGCAAGCTGTTCCTCATGGGCGACAACCGCGACAACTCTCAGGACAGCCGCTTCGTCGCCGCGCCCGGTGGCGGGGTCGGGCTGGTCGACCAGGAACTGCTGGTCGGACGCGCGGAAGTCATCATGTGGTCGACCGACGGTAGCGCCGAATGGCTGCTGCCGTGGACGTGGTTCACCGCCTTGAGGGGCTCGAGGCTCGGGACCGGACTGTGAGCGAACTGGCAACCAAGGCTCGCGAATGGCTCGAAGCGCAAGGCTTCGCTGTTCGCGACGAAGCGCTGTGGCACGAGGCGCTGACCCACGGCAGTACCGACGAGGCGATCGACTACCAGCGGCTCGAATTCCTCGGCGACCGCGTGCTCGGCCTCGCGGTGGCGGAATGGCTCTATCGCAATTCGAACGGCGCGGAAGGCAAGCTGGCGCTGCGTCTCAATGCGCTCGTCAGCAAGGGATCTTGCGCCAAGGTCGCCCGTTCGATGGGCGCGAGCGAGCATATCCGCCTCGGCAAGCAGGCGCGCGACGATGGCGCGGCGAACAGCGAAAACGTCCTTGGCGACATCATGGAAGCACTGCTCGGTGCGAGCTTTCTCGAAAGCGGCTTCGATGCGACGCGCGAAGTCATCCTGCGGCTGTGGGCCGATGCGCTCGATGCGGCCTCGGGCGAAAAGAAGCATCCCAAGAGCGCATTGCAGGAATGGGCCGCCGGCAACCAGCGACGCCCGCCGAAATACGAACTCGTCGAGCGCTCCGGCCCCGACCACAAGGCGCGCTTTACCGTCCGCGTGAGCGTCCACAAGGTCGGAGAGACCGAAGCGACCGCAAACAGCAAGCAGGAGGCCGAAACCGAAGCGGCCCGCAAATTCATGGAGCAGTACGGGTGAGCGAGATCGAAAACCCGAAATGCGGCGTAGTCGCCGTGCTGGGCGCGCCCAACGCGGGCAAGTCCACCTTGGTCAACCAGCTCGTCGGCCAGAAGGTCGCGATCACCAGCGCCAAGGCGCAGACGACGCGTGCGCGGATGCTCGGCATCGCGCTGCACGACAACGTCCAGATGATCCTCGTCGACACGCCCGGCATCTTCGCACCCAAGCGCCGCCTCGACCGCGCGATGGTGAGCGCGGCATGGGAAGGTGCGGAAGCCGCCGACGCAGTGCTCCTGCTGGTCGACCCGATCAAGCAGCGCCGGCATGAACTCGAGCCGCTGATCGAAAGCCTGAAGGACCGCCCGGAGCGCAAGATCCTCGTCCTCAACAAGGTCGACCGCGCGAAGAAAGAGCCGCTGCTCGAACTGGCGCAGGAACTGACTTCCAAGGTCGATTTCGCCGAAGTGTTCTTCGTCTCCGCCCTCACCGGCGATGGCGTGCCGGAAATGAAGGAAGCGCTGGCTGGGATGATGCCCGACGGCGTATGGCACTATCCCGAAGACCAGGTGAGCGATGCCTCCGAACGCCTGCTCGCCACCGAGATCACCCGCGAACAGCTTTACCAGCAGCTGCACGAGGAACTGCCCTACGACAGCGCTGTCCGGCCCGAGCTATACCAGCACCGCCCCGACGGCAGTCTCGAGATCCACCAGCAGATCGTCATCGCCCGCGAAAGCCAGCGCCCCATCGTGCTCGGCAAGGGCGGCCAGCGGATCAAGGCAATCGGCGAAGCTGCACGCAAGGAATTGAGCGAAATTCTCGGCGTGAAAGTCCACCTCTTCCTCCATGTGAAGGTCGAGGAGAACTGGGCCGAGAGCAAGGAACTGTTCGAGGAAATCGGGCTGGATTGGGTGCGGTAATCGCCGGCTCCCTCGAACGCCTATTTCTTCGCCGCAGCCTTTTTCTTCGGCGCGGCCTTCTTCTTGGCCGGGGCCTTGCGCTTCTTTTTCGCCGGTCCCTTCGCGGCGCGGGCATCGATAAGCTCGATGGCCTGAGCCTCGGTCACGTCCTCGGGCTTCACGTCCTTCGGGATCGTCGCGTTGGTCGTGCCGTCTGTGACGTACGGTCCATAGCGGCCCGGCATCACCTTGATTTCGCCGCCGCTGGTGGGGTGCGCACCGAGCGTCTTGATCGGCTCTGCCTTGCCGCGCCCGCCGCCCTTGCGATTGGCTGCCTCGGCAAGCATCGTCACGGCTGCGTTCATGCCGACCTCGAACACTTCGCGCGTATTCGACAGCTTCGCATATTTGCCGTCGTGGCGGAGATAGGGACCGTAGCGACCGATCGCCGCTTCGATTTCCTTGCCGGTTTCCGGATGCGCACCGACGATGCGCGGCAGGTCGAGCAGCTTGATCGCCCATTCGAGATCGAAATCGTCGAGGTCCTTGGGGATGCTCGCGCGCTTGGCTTCCTTGCCCTCGCCCATCTGGACGTAGGGACCGAAGCGTCCCGACTTCCGCTCGATGTCGAGGCCGGTCTCGGGGTGCTTGCCCATGACGCCGTCGTCTTCGCCCGAGCCGCCATCCGCGCCCGGCTGGGCGAAGCGGCGGGTGAACTTGCACTCGGGGTAGTTGGCGCAGGCGACGAACGCGCCGTAGCGGCCACCGCGTAGCGCCAGGCGGCCGCCTTCGCGGCCCTCGGTCTCGCACAGCGGGCAATGGCGCGGGTCCTTGCCATCGGCACGCGGCGGGAAGAGGAAGTCGGAGAGATATTCGTCGAGCACCTCGGTGACCTCGGACGGCATCTTCTCCATGACCTCGTCGGCCTTGGGCTTGAAGTCCTTCCAGAACTGGCTGAGCAGCGCCTTCCACTCCTCGCGCCCGCCCGAGACCTCGTCGAGCTCGTCTTCCATGCCTGCGGTGAAGTCGTAGGCGACGTAGGTCGGGAAGAAGCGCTCGAGAAACGCTGTCAGGAGACGGCCCGATTCCTCTGCGAAGAAACGGTTTTTCTCCATCCGCACATAGTCGCGGTCGCGCAGCGTCTGGATGGTCGAGGCATAGGTCGAGGGACGCCCGATGCCGAGTTCCTCCAGCTTCTTGACGAGGCTCGCCTCGGAATAGCGCGGCGGCGGCTGGGTGAAGTGCTGGTTCGCATCGACCGACTTCTTGGCCGGGCAATCGCCCTTGTTGATGATCGGCAGCAGGCCGTCGTCATCGTCTTCCTTGTCGTCGATCCCTTCTTGGTAGACCGCGAAGAAGCCGGGGAACTTCACGACCTGGCCGGTCGCACGAAGTTCGTTCTGGCCGGTCCCGTCGCGCAGGGTGACAGTCGTGCGTTCGAGCTGGGCTGCGGCCATCTGGCTCGCCATGGCGCGCTTGAAGATCAGCGAATAGAGCTTCGCCTCGTCGCCGCTGCCTGCCGCATCGCGCGAGAAATTGGTCGGCCGGATCGCCTCGTGGGCCTCCTGCGCGTTCTTCGCCTTGGTCGAATAGAACCGCGGCTTTTCGGGCAGGTAGGACTTGTCGTAGCGATCCCCGATCGCATCGCGCACGGCGGCAATTGCACTGCCGTCCATCTGCACCCCGTCGGTACGCATGTAGGTGATCGCCCCCGCCTCGTAGAGCGACTGCGCGAGGCGCATCGTATGGCTCGCCGAGAAACCGAGCTTGCGGGCTGCTTCCTGTTGCAGGGTCGAGGTGGTGAACGGAGGTGCCGGATTGCGCTTGAGCGGCTTGGTCTCGATATCCTCGACCGTGAAGCGTCCGTTCTCGACGACTGCCTTGGCGGCGAGCGCGCTGCCCTCGTTGCCGAGCGTCAGCTTGTCGAGCTTCTTGCCGTCGAACTTGACGAGGCGCGCATCGAATTCGGTGCCGTCCTGCTCAAGCTTGGCGACGATGCTCCAGTATTCGTCGGGCTTGAAGATCTCGATCTCGTGCTCGCGCTCGCAAATAAGACGCAGCGCGACCGACTGGACGCGGCCTGCGCTCTTCGCGCCGGGCAGCTTGCGCCACAGCACGGGCGAAAGCGTGAAGCCGAACAGGTAGTCGAGCGCGCGGCGGGCGAGATAGGCGTCGATTAGGTCCTGGTCGAGCTCGCGCGGCTTGCCCATCGCCTCGGTCACGGCATTCTTGGTGATCGCGTTGAAGGTGACGCGGTCGACCTTGGTCGGCAGCGCCTTGCGCTTCTGCAGCAGCTCGCGAACGTGCCAGCTGATCGCCTCGCCTTCACGGTCGGGGTCGGTCGCGAGGACCAGGCGGTCGGCATCCTTCGCCGCGTCGCTGATTTCCTTGAAGCGCTTCTGCTTGTCCCGGTAGAGTTCCCAATCCATCGCGAAGTCCTCGTCCGGACGCACGCTGCCGTCCTTGGGCGGCAGGTCGCGGACATGGCCGTAGCTTGCGAGAACCTTGAAGTCCTTGCCGAGATATTTCTCGATGGTCTTCGCCTTGGCCGGCGATTCAACGATGACGAGTTGCATGGAAGTAGAAGCAGTCCCTTACGCGTATACGTGTACGTACGCGCGAAAGTGGGGTCCGCCCGCGCGGTGCGTCAAGCGCTGAAATGAGCGATGCGCTTATTCGAAGACGTCGACCATCTCTTCGACCGGGCTCGCCGTAAGCGAATACACGGCAAGCCCGATAGCCGTCGAAAGCACCGTGCCGAGCGACATCATCGCGTTGCCGAGGCCCGAGAGGGGCACGTTGACGACGCCGAACTCGTCGATCGACAGGAAGTAGACGCCAAGGCCGATCACGAAAGCGGTGAACGGCACCAGAAGCGCCATCCCGACGGACAACCAGTGGCCTTCGGTCGCACGCCAGGATTCGCCGAGAGCCTCGGTCGCGCCGTGCCCTCCGGCAAGGCCGTAGCCATAGGCGGCCGACCAGCGGATCATCAGGATAAGGCCCGGAATGACGAGCAGCAGGATGCCGAGCACCGTGCCGAAGCCCGAAAGAAGGGCGATCCCGAAATAGGTCCCGAAGCCGTTCAGCAATCCATCGGGCGCGATGCCGGACTTCTCGATCATGAATTTGACGAGCATGTAGCTGAGGATCAGCGAGGCGATGTTGATCAGCAGATCGCCGCCCGTGTTCCACGCCATGGCATCGACCAGCGTCGAACCCCCGGCAAGCAGCGCGATATAGGCGATGGCGAACGGCAGGCTGGTCAGCCCGATACGCTTGGCTTCGTCGAAGATCATCTCGACCTTCCCGCCGGCAGACATTTCCGAATTCATATGCGACCCCCTCGTGCAATACTGACACGTCCACCGGCATGTCTGTGCAATTCACCGGATATTTCAAGCTCCAACAGCGCCATTTGCACAGAGCCTGCGCTTGCGCCCGACTGGCGGATGATCTCGTCGACCGCGACCGGAGCAGTGGTGAGCAGGTCGACGATTTCCGCCGGTTCATCTGCGCCTTCGTCGATTTCGTAGTCGTATTCGGGAAAGGCGGCTTCGCGCAGGCTGCTTCGCGCCGAGCCGTCGAAGCCGCGAAGGAGTTCCGCGATCTCGTCGGCCGACTGGACGAGCACCGCCCCGTCGCGAATGAGCTGGTTGCACCCCTGCGAGCGCGGATCGAGGGGGCTGCCGGGTATTGCCATAACCTCGCGCCCGGACTCGCCAGCAAGCCGTGCGGTGATAAGCGAACCCGACTTTGGCGCGGCTTCGACCACCAGCGTTCCGGCCGCGAGCCCCGCGATGATGCGATTGCGGCTCGGAAAGTGGCTCCCGCGTGGCTCGGTGCCGGGCGGCTGTTCGGCGAGCAACAGCCCCTCGTTCGCAATCCGCTCCTGCAAATCGGCGTGCTGCGGCGGATAGGCGATGTCGATCCCGCTCGCGATGACGCCGATCGTGTGCGGCATCGCTCCTTCATGCGCCGCACCGTCGATCCCGCGCGCCAGGCCCGAGACGACCGTGAAGCCTTCTTGCGAAAGCCCCGAAGCCAGTTCGCGCGCCAGCTTGACCGAGGCCGCCGAGGCATTTCGCGCGCCGACCATCGCGACACAGGGTTGCTGCGCGAGCGAGAAGTCGCCCCGCCAGGTCAGGATGGGCGGTGCGCTCTCGATCTCGCGCAGGAGTTCCGGATAGGTCGGGGAATCGTGAAACAGATACTTCGCGCCAGCCTTGCGCGCCGCATCGACCTCGCGCTCGATCCGGTCGACCTTTGCAGCGGAATATTGCCTGCCGCCCCGTTTCCCGAGATCCGGCAGGGCCTCCAGCGCGGCCTGCGCATCGCCGAAACGCTGGAGCAGGTGGAAGTAGGTTACCGGCCCGATATTGGGCGAGCGCAGCAAGCGGATGCGCGCGAAGGCTTCGGCCTGCGAGAGGCCGGTTTGCGACCCTGTCCCCTCGCTCACGACTTGCTGCCGACCTTCGGTTCGGTCCCGGCAATCAGGCGTTTGATGTTCTCGCGGTGGAGCCAGATGATCAGGATCGCGACCAGCGCCAGCACCTTCGCCGGAGTTGCAAAGCCGAGCGCGAATGCACCCACGGCCGCACCGACGACCGCGCTCATCCCGGCAACCGAACTGATGCGCGTGATAGCCAGCATGCCGATCCAGACGCCCGCATAAATCAGCCCCAACGGCCAGGCGAGGCCGAAGGCGACGCCCGCATTGGTCGCAACACCCTTCCCGCCCTTGAAGCCGAGCCAGACCGGGAAGCAATGGCCTATGACCGCGAACAGCGCCGTCCACCCCATGTCCTGCCAGAACCACTGCGCGGCGAGCCAGACGGGCACGAACCCCTTGGCGAGATCGAGCAGCAGCGTCGCGGCCGCCAGTCCCTTGTTACCGGTGCGCAGGACGTTGGTCGCGCCGATATTGCCGCTGCCGATCTTGCGCACATCGCCCAGCCCGGCGATTCGCGTCAGCAGCAGGCCGAAGGGGATCGAGCCGAAGCCGTAGCCCAGCAGCGCCGCCCACAGCACGTTGATCGTAAACTCGGTTCCCATCTGCGCCCCTATCGCCAGTCCAAGTGCTTGTCGAAACGCGGTGGTTCTAATAGGCGCTTGGCAAAAGACAAAGCGGCGACATGCCCTTGCTGCGCAAAACGGGACGAAATTGGACCATTCCGCCTCTTCTCCGATCCTGATCTTCGATACCGGCGTCGGCGGGCTGACGGTGCTTGGCGAGTTGCGCAAGCTGCTGCCGGAAGCGCCGGTCATCTTCGCCGCGGACCAGGCGGGCCTGCCCTATGGCGAGAAGACCGAGGCTGAGGTCGCCGCGCGCGTCGCCGGGCTGCTCGGTCGGATGAGCGAACGCTATCGCCCGCGCCTCGCCTGCATCGCCTGCAACACCGCCAGCACTATCGCTCTCGGCATGGTGCGCGAGGTGCTCGAAATCCCGATCGTCGGCACGGTCCCGGCGATTAAGCCTGCTGCTGCCATGACCAGGACCGGTGTAGTCGGGCTGCTCGGCACGCAGGCGACGATCCGGCAGGCCTATGTCGACCGCCTCGAGGCCGAGTTCGGCAACGGCCACCGCTTGCTTCGCCACGGCGCTGCGGAACTCGTCGCCCCTGCGGAAGCCAAGCTGCGCGGCGAGCCGGTCGATCGCGAGGCGATCAGGCGCGCGGTTGGCGCGCTCAGGTCGATGCCGGATGGCGACAGGATCGACACAGTCGTCCTCGCCTGCACGCACTTCCCGCTGCTCGCCGAGGAATTGGCGGAGGAATTTGGCCCCGGCGTTACGCTGGTCGACGGTTCGGCAGGAATCGCGCGCCGGATCGCGCATCTCGTCGAAGGACAGGAGTTTGCGCGCAGCGTGCCGGACATGGCCGTCACGACCGGTCCGCTGGAAGAGTTCCAACCGCTTGCACCCGCGCTGAAATCCTACGGAATCGAGCGTCTCGAACGCTTCTGATACTTGCGAATCGCTCGCAAAGATCGCGGTGGCAAAATCGGGCGTTTCCCACTAAATCGGCCCTCACGGACAGGCCGCGGACGGGGCGGCGCTACGCGTAGGAATACGATGAATTACGACCAAGTCTTCGACCAGGCGATCGACCGGCTGCATGCCGAGGGACGTTACCGCGTCTTCATCGACATCCTTCGAAACAAGGGCGCATTCCCCAACGCACGCTGCTTCCACGGCCATAACGGCCCTAAGCCGATCACTGTATGGTGCTCGAACGACTATCTCGCAATGGGCCAGCACCCGAAGGTCATCGGCGCGATGGAAGAAGCGCTGCACGACGTCGGCGCCGGTTCGGGCGGCACCCGCAACATCGGCGGCAACACGCACTACCACATCCAGCTCGAGCGCGAGCTGGCCGACCTCCACGGCAAGGAAAGCGCGCTGCTGTTCACCAGCGGCTACGTCTCCAACGACGCGACGCTTTCGACCATGGCCAAGCTGCTGCCGGGCTGCATCATCTTCTCCGACGAGCTGAACCACGCCAGCATGATCGCCGGCATCCGCAATTCCGGCTGCGAAAAGCGCGTCTTCCGCCACAACGACCTCGAACACCTCGAAGAGCTGCTGGCAGCCGAAGACGAAGCAACGCCCAAGCTGATCGCCTTCGAGAGCGTCTATTCGATGGACGGCGACGTCGCCCCGATCCACTCGATCTGCGACCTCGCGGAAAAATACAACGCCCTGACCTACATCGACGAAGTCCACGCGGTGGGCATGTACGGCGAACATGGCGGCGGCATTTCGGAGCGTGACGAGGCTGCGCACCGGATCGACATCATCGAAGGCACGCTCGGCAAGGCATTCGGCGTCATGGGCGGCTACATCGCCGCCGATGCCAAGATCGTCGACTGCATCCGCAGCTATGCCCCGGGCTTCATCTTCACGACGTCGCTCAGCCCCGCTCTCGTTGCGGGCGTGCTGGCCGCGGTGCGCCACCTCAAGGCCTCGAGCGAGGAACGCGATGCACAGCAGCGCAATGCCGCCCTGCTCAAGGCGAAGTTCGCCGAGGCCGGCCTTCCGGTCATGAATAGCGAGACGCATATTGTGCCGCTGATGGTCGGCGATCCGGTTCGCGCGAAGAAGATCAGCGACATCCTGCTCGCCGAGTACGGCGCCTATGTGCAGCCGATCAACTTCCCGACCGTGCCCCGCGGCACCGAGCGTCTGCGCTTCACCCCGGGCCCGGCACACACCGAAGCTATGATGGACGACCTGACCACCGCTCTGGTCGAAATCTGGGACCGCCTCGAACTGCAGTTGCGCAAGGCGGCGTAAGCGCGCACACTCCGCTCCAACCCGAAAACGGGAGGGAGAGGATCATGGCAACACTTGCCAAACCGACCGACGCGCCGGAGCTCGACACCGGCTCGCTCGACATTCGTCCGATGACGCCTGCGATCGGCGCGGAAATCCACGGCATCGATCTCGGTGCCAAGGACACCGCCAATTGCATTCCGGAAATCCGTGCTGCATTGCTCAGGCACGGGGTAATCTTCTTCCGCGATCAGGACCTGACGCAGGAACAGCACATCGCCTTCGCGCGGCATTTCGGCGAGCTCGAAATCCACCCGGCGACACCGGCAGACCAGCCGAACCCCGAAGTCCTGCGCATCGTGCACGGGCCCAAGAGCAAGGGGCAGGAAAACAACTGGCATTCCGATGTCACCTGGCGCGAATGCCCGTCGCTCGGGTCGATCCTCCTTGCGCGCGAAGTGCCTGAGGTCGGCGGCGACACGCTGTTTGCCAACATGAACCTCGCTTACGAGCGGCTGAGTCCGAAAATGCGTGAGTTCTGCGAAGGACTTACCGCCGTTCACGACATCGCGCGGGTTTTCGCGCGCCGTCTCGGCAAGGCACCGGAGGAACTGCACGAGAAATACCCGCCGATGCGCCATCCGGTCATTCGCACCCACCCCGAAACCGGCAAGCCGACGATCTACGTAAACACTGGTTTTACCAGCCATATCGAAGGGTTGAGCGACAAGGAGAGCCGTTGGCTGCTCGCCCATCTCTATGCGACCGCCGCCGATCCCGAAATCCAGTGCCGTTTTCGCTGGAAAGCGGGCTCGGTCGCCTTCTGGGACAACCGTGCATGCCAGCATCTCGCGGCAAGCGACTATTTCCCCGAGCGCCGGGCGATGGAGCGTGTCACGATTGCAGGCGACAAACCGTATTTCCGCAAGGGCGAATAGAGCCCCGATTTTAGCGAAATAGTAACCATGGAGCACCTAGGCATCCCGTATGGCGATGTCAGGTTTCCTCAAGAATATTTCGGGCCGTAGCGGCGCGTCCGCTGGCGTGAGCGCTGATCTGCGTTCGCGCGTGCTCGACCAGTTCGAGGAAGCGGGCATCGGCTGGGTCTGGGCAACCGACAGCGACGGCAAGCTGTGCTACCTGTCCGAACGGGCAGCCGCGTCGCTCGACCAGGAGGTCGGCGCTTTGCTCGGCCATCCGATCGAAGACGTGTTCGAGGTCGACGAGGAAAACCCCGACCAGCAGGGCGTCCGCCCGCTCAAGTTCCAGGTCAAGGGCCACAAGAAAATCCGCGAGCAGGTCGTGCGTTTCGCGCTCGGCAAGAGCAAGCAGGACGTGCGGCAGGTCTGGTGGTCGATCACCGGCTATCCGGTCCAGGACGCATCCGGCAATTTCGAAGGATATCGCGGCAGCGCAGTCGATGTGACCCGCGAATACGAGCGCAAGCTGGCGGATTCGCGGCTTGCCGAATTCGACTCGCTGACCGGCCTTGCCAATCGCCATACGATCAACAAGCAACTCGACGGCACGCTCGCCGCCTACAAGAGCTCGGGCCGCAGCTGTGCGCTGCTGATGCTCGACCTCGACAAGTTCAAGCGCGTCAACGACACGCTGGGCCACCAAGCCGGTGACGAGCTTCTCCAGCAGGTTGCCGAGCGCCTGACCAACATCGTCGGCAAACAGGGCACCGTCGCACGTCTCGGCGGCGATGAATTCCAGGTCATGGTCCCCGACCAGGACGACCGCGGCGCGCTGGGCGAACTTGCGCAGAAGATCATCCAGATCCTGTCGCAGCCCTATTCGCTCGACGAGGGCAAGCGCGCCATCATCGGCACCTCGGTCGGTGTCGCGATCGCCCCGTTCGACGGCGACACGCGCGAGAACCTGACCCGCAGCGCCGACCTTGCGCTCTACGCCGCAAAGAATGGCGGGCGCGGCCAGTACCGTTTCTATTCCTCCGACCTCAAGGACGAGGAAGAAGTGCGCCAGCTGATGCTGGACGACCTGCGCATCGCTCTCGAGGAAGGCCAGCTCCTGCTGCATTACCAGCCGGTCGTTTCGGTCAAGACCGGCAATGTCGTGTGCCTCGAAGCACTGATGCGCTGGGAGCATCCCGACCGCGGCTTCATCAGTCCCGGACAGTTCATCCCGGTCGCGGAAGACAGCGATCTCATTAACAACCTCGGCGAATGGGCGCTGCGCACCGCATGCGAAGCGGCACTCAATTGGCCGAAAAGCGTGCGCGTTGCAGTCAACGTCTCGGCAGTCCAGTTCGCCAATCCGGGCTTCCCGAACGTGGTCGCCAACGTGCTCGCCCATTCGGGGATCGAGCCGGACCGCCTCGAACTCGAACTGACGGAAAGCATCTTCGTCGGCGATAGCGACGAGACCGAGCGCACCTTCAAGAACCTGAAGGACCTCGGCGTGCGGCTCGCGCTCGACGATTTCGGTACAGGCTATTCCTCGCTCAGCTACCTGCGCGCCGCTCCGTTCGACAAGATCAAGGTCGACAAGAGCTTCGTCGACAGCTGTACCCAGAAGGACAAGAACAGCGCCAAGATCATCGCCGCCATCGTCGGCCTGTCGAACGCGCTCAACATGGAAACGACGGTCGAAGGCGTCGAAGCGTTCGACCAGCTCGAAGTGGTCAAGGAAAAGGGCGCCAAGCTCGTCCAGGGCTTCATCTATTCCAAGCCGCTGCCGGTCGAGGAAATCGACCGCCGGCTTGCTTCGGGCGAATTCAAGATCGAGCCGGACGGCCCCGATGTTTATCGCCCCGACCGCCGCTCGGTCTTCCGCCGAGTGGGCGCGATCCACGAGGATTATTACTACAACGCGGTGATGCGCGACCTCTCGCGCAATGGCGCAGGGCTCGAGGGCATCGTCGGGCTGGAACCGGGCGTGCAGCTCGTCCTCGACATGGGCGAAGGCCAGCTTGCGGTGTGCACCGTCATGCGCGTCAAGGGCAGCGAGTTCGGCGTCGAATTCGAAACCCCGCTCGTCAGCGACGGCGCCGGGGGCCTGTGCACCCGTCACCGCGTTTCACGCTACACCATCGCGGCCGCTGGCCTGCCAGCGAAGCCGGGTACTGCCGGCCCGACCGAGGGCAAGCGCGACGAATCCCGGCCCCAGTTCATGGAAGTTTCCGTCGGCGGCCTGAGCTAAGCCACTCGACACATCGCCAGTGCCTGCTAACCAGTCTCGAAACGAAACTGGGGAGACAGCATGTCCGGCACGCAGATGAATTATGACGAAGTGGTCATGGGACGCCGCAGCATTCGCGGCTATCTCGACAAGCCGGTGCCGCAGGAACTGATCGAGGAAGTGCTCGAACTCGCTATGCGTTCGCCCTCCTCGATGAACACCCAGCCCTATCATTTCCATGTCATCACCGGCGAACCGCTCGACCGGATCCGCAAGGGTAACACGGAAAACATTCTCGCCGGGGTTCCCGACAGCCGCGAATTCCGGCGCGGGCACCCGTTCCAGGGCGTTCACCGCGAACGCCAGGTCGGCTGCGCCATCCAGTTGTTCGAGGCGATGGGCATCGAGCGCGACGACAAGGAAAAGCGGCAGGACTGGGTCCTTCGCGGTTTTCGCCAGTTCGATGCGCCGGTGTGCGTTATCGTAACCTACGACAAGGAACTCTCCGACAGCGACGATACCGCTTTCGATTGCGGCGCGGTCACGACGGCACTCGTCAATGCGGCCTGGAGCCGCGGGCTCGGCTGCGTGATCAATTCGCAAGGCATCATGCAGTCGCCCGTCGTGCGCGAACATGCGAATATCCCGGACGACCAGGTGATCATGAAAGCGGTCGCCATGGGTTGGCCCGACCCTGATTTCCCGGCAAACCCGGTGAAGATCACCCGCCGTGAAGTTTCGGAGGCGGCGCGCTTCGTGGGTTTTCCACCACAGTAGGTAACGCAGCGCTCCATTCGACCCGAGAATGTCGCGCGAATACAAACTACATATAATTGAGAAGATTATGCTCCCTGCCGAATTCTAGGGGAGCACTTGATGAAACCGATGAAACTGGTGGGCGCCGCCTTGCTGGCGCTGACTGTTGCTGCGTGCGGCGGCGAAGGATCGAGCCCGCCACCGACCGGCGGCGGTGGCGGCAGCACGAGCGGCGGCGGATCCGGCGGCGGGTCGAGCGGCGGCGGCACGCCTGCGCCGAGCCCGACATATGCGAAATTTGCCGAGCTAACCGGTACGCAGACTTTCCGCACCTCCTGTGCGGGCGTCGAGTTCGTCGGCCCGCAGCGATCGGCGATCCCTGCCGCTCCGTTCGGACAGGGCGTGACCCTCACCTCTAACCGCGATGCGCCTGCATTCGACATCCAGTCCGACGGACTTGGCCTGACTTCGGCAGGCTTCACCCTGTCATTTTCGGCCGCCGACCGCGATGCCAGCACCGATCCGGCGCTCGAGATCTTTGCCAAGGTCAACGGCAACGGCTTCACCGAGCGCTTCTCCAGCTTTTCACCCACCAACTCTTCGAGTTCGAGGCTCGAATACGGGCGTTTCGGCCAGATCGTTGCCCAGACACCGAACGGGCTGGCGAACATGTATTGCGCATTCGGCGTTCCGACCGAACTCAACGACAGCCCATCGTCGAATATCGAATTTGCTGAAACCAGGTTCTACGGCTCGGTATACGTGATCCAGAACGCCGGGGCCGGCCCCACCACGTCATATGCCATCAGCAACTCGACCTCGCGCCTGACCGCCAACCCGACCACGGGCGAGATCGACGTAACGCTCGAAATCAAGGGCCGCGAGATCCTCAATGGCGGTGGCACGTCGAGCACCGTGACCGATCTCGGCACCTTCACCGGCAGTACGGGCATCGATGGCTCGACCCAGAACTTCGACGACGTGCTGGTCGATTCGAGCAACACGGTCGCGGGGACTTTCGCCGGCTGGTTCTTCGGCCCGCAGGGTAATGAGTTCGGCTACGCCTTCTCGCTCAACACGCGCCGCGCGGACAGCAGCGACCTCGTCGTCGGCGGCGTCGTCTTCGGCAAGCGCTAGGCGAGCCCAACGACTCGCTGCCGCACGAGCGGTAGCTGGTCGTTGCCGAAATACATGTGCTCCCCGTCGACGAAAATCGTCGGGGAGCCGAATGCCCCGCGCTCGATCGCCTCGTCGGTGTTGGACCGCAGGCGATCCTTGATCGGCTGGCTCGCGGCCTGTGCGCCAATCGCGGGCCCGTCGAAGCCCGCCTCGCTCGCGACCGCCGCCAATTCGGCCGGGTCGTCGAGATTGCGGGCGTCGGTGAAATAGGCCTCGAATGCAGCTTGCGCGAAGGCCTCCAAAGCCTGCTGGTCGTCCTCCAGCGCGCAGCAGAAGCGCATCGCATGGAACGACTTCAATGGGTGGTATTCGGACGGAAAGTTCATCGCGACACCAGCCAGCTCGGCCCATTGCTTGAGCCAGCCGAAGCTGCGCGCCAGCCGCGCAGCGTTCTCCGGCTTGCGGCTTTCATAGACGGCCGGGTTTACGGCATTGAACACCCCGCCGACGAGAAACGGACGCCAGACCAGCTCGTAGTCGAGGCCATCCAGCGTCTTGCGAATGTTCGCGAAAGCGAGCCGCGTCCACGGGCTCGACAGGTCGAAGAAGAACTCGACTTTGACGCTCATTGCGCCTGCCCTCCCCCGCCGAACAGGTTCTTGCGTGTCTCGGGATCCATCTCGCCGCTGCGCTGCAACTCGCTCCCCAGCGCGACGCCGCGCCGCAGCCCTTCCCGCTCTTTGAGCGCATCATACCAGCGCTTCACATGCGGGAAGTCTGCGAGCGGAATGCCCTGCGCCTTCCAGGTGCGAACCCAGGGGAAGCACGCCATGTCGGCGACGGTGTATTCGGGCCCGGCGATATATTCTTCGCGCGAAAGCTGCCCGTCCATCACGCCGTAGACGCGCAGTGCCTCGCGGTGGAAGCGGTCGATCGCGTAGGGCAGCTTCTCCTGCGCATAGAGGTGGAAGTGCCCGTGCTGCCCGAGCGTCGGGCCGAGGTGGCCGACCTGCCAGAACAGCCACTGGCGCACTGCGGAGATACCGCGGACATCCCTGGGCAGGAACTGTCCCGACTTCTCCGCGAGATAGAGCAGCACCGCGCCGGATTCGAAGATCGTCAGCGGCCCGCCTCCATCCGCCGGCGCGTGGTCGGTGATCGCGGGTATGCGCCCGTTTGGATTGATCGCGAGGAATTCTTCCGTGTGCTGGTCCCCGGCCCCGAGGTTCACCCAGCGCGGTTCGTATTCGAGACCGCATTCCTCCAGCATGATCGCAACCTTCCAGCCGTTGGGTGCCGGTGCGGTAAAGAATTCGATCATGCGCTAGCCCTCTTCTGCCTTTCCCCGCAGCATCGGCAGGCCGCCTCGATTGCGCAAGAAAAAACCCCGGCAGCTTCGGGCCACCGGGGTTATCTCGTGTCGCAATGCGGGGCCTTCAGCGAAGGCTCACCACATTGTCTGCCTCCGGTTGCACGCGGCTGCCGTCGTAGAGGCTCATCATGGGGTCGTCGGCGACGAGGACCTGCTCGGCATTGCCGAAGCCGTTGAAGCCGGTCTTCATCGCAGTGCCATAGGCGCCGAGCATGCCGATCTCGATGTAGTCGCCGGCCTGGATGTCCGACGGCAGCGGGAACGGTCCCTGCATGAAGTCGGCATCGTCGCAGGTCGGCCCGTAGAAGGAGAAATCCATCTCCGGATCGCGCAGGTCGTCCTCGAGCGCCGCCAGCGGGAAGCGCCAGCCGACATGCGCCGCATCGTAGAGCGCGCCATAGGCGCCGTCGTTGATGTAGAGTTCTTCGCCCCGGCGCTTCTCGACCTTGACGATGAGCGAGGAATACTCCGCGCACAGCGCCCGGCCGGGCTCGCACCACAGCTCGGCGTTGTAGGCGATCGGGAGCGCCTCGAAATGCTTGGCGATGATGGCGAAGTAATCCTCCAGCGGCGGAGGCTCCATGCCCGGATAGATGCTCGGAAAACCGCCGCCGACGTCGATCACGTCGATCACGACGCTCGCCTCGGCAATCGCAGCGCGAACGCGGTCGAGCGCGGTGACATAGGCAAACGGCGTCATCGCCTGGCTGCCGACGTGGAAACACACGCCGAGCCAGTCGCAATGCTGGCGCACGGTCTGCAACAGTTCGGCTGCATCGGCGAGTTCCGCACCGAACTTGGCGGCGAGCGAAAGCTCCGAATATTCCGACGAGACGCGCATGCGCACGAGCAGGCGCAGGTCCTTCGCCGCATTGCCCTCTTCATCACGGCACGCGTCGACGATTTTCTCCAGCTCCTCGACCGTATCGAGGCTGAAGGTCTTCACACCGTGCGTGTGATAAGCCTCGCGAATGGCGCGCGGCGTCTTGACCGGGTGCATGAAGCACAGCGTGGCATCAGGCAGCGTTTCGCGCGCGAGGCGCACTTCGGCGATCGACGCGACATCGTAATGCGAAATGCCGTTGTCCCACAGGATCTGCAGCAGTTCGGGCGATGGATTCGCCTTCACGGCATAGAGCGACTTGCCCGGAAACTTCTCGTTGAAGAAGCGGGCGGCGCGCGCAGCGGCGTGCGGGCGGTTGAGGATGACCGGTTCGTCCGGCGCGAGATCGCGAACTACAGACCGAGCGTCAGGGTAGATGTGCAATTCAAGGGACCCCCAGAAGGTTTTAGTTTCTGACAAGGCTGCCTTGCGGTTAAGAGTCCCCGCCCTTTTCCAAGGGAGCGGCAGCGGAGGCGCGCATATAGGGCCTGATCGCTGAATCGCAAATCAAAAATGCGCTGTCTCACCCGCGGTCCTTGCCGTGGTTTTCAAGGAATCAACGCACTCAGGAAAGACGGTTCCGAAAATCCTCGTAATCGAAGGATTTGACCTGCTCCAAAGCGTCGGTTTCGCTGTCCCACAGCCAGATCGACGGGAGCGGTACACCGTTGAAAGTGTTGGTCTTCACCATCGAATAATGCGCCTGATCGAGGAACGCGATACGCTGCCCCGGCTCGCACGGAACCGGCAGGTGGTAATCGCCGATGACGTCGCCGGCGAGGCACGACGGACCGCCGAGGCGCACCGGGCTGTTACCGCTCTGCGGATTCTCGTGCAGCATTGCCGGGCGGTAAGGCGCCTCGATCACATCGGGCATGTGGCATGTCGCCGATACGTCCGTGATCGCGAAAGGCACCTCGTTCACGCCTGCATCGAGGATCGTGCCGACGAGAATCCCTGCGTCGAGCGCCACGGCCTCACCCGGTTCGAGATAGATTTCCGCCCCGGTGTCGTCCTTCGCATCCTTGAGGAACTCGACGAGCTCCTCGCGCTGGTAGTCGGCGCGGGTGATGTGGTGGCCGCCGCCCATGTTGATCCATTTGAGCTGGCCGAAATAGGGCTCGATCGCGTCGAACACCTTGTCCCATGTGCGATGCAGCGGCTCGAAGTCCTGCTCGCACAGATTGTGGAAGTGGATGCCGTCGATCCCTTCCATGTGTTCCGGCTCCAGCTGGTCGATCGGGAAACCGAGACGCGAGCCGGGCGAGGACGGATCGTAGCGCGGAACCTCGCCGGTCGGCACCTGCGGGTTGAGGCGCAGGCCGATGTCGAAGTCGCCCGAGGTGTGACGCGCCTGCTCGAGGATGAGCCGCGCTCGCTCGATCTGCTGCGGAGAATTGAAGATGACGTGGTCCGACAGGCGGCACACTTCTTCAAGCTCGTCCGGCTTGTAGGCGGCGCAATAGGTGCTGATCTCGCCATCATAGAATTCCGACGCAAGCCGAGCTTCCCACAGGCCCGAGGTGCAGACCCCGTCGAGATATTCGCCGATGATCGGCGCGACCGACCACATGCTGAAGGCCTTGAGCGCCGAAAGCATCTTGATGTCGGCCACGTCGCGGATTTCCGCGAGCACCTGCAGGTTCGCACGTAGCTTCGCCGCATCCACTACGAATGCGGGGCTGTCGACGCGATTGAGGTCGAAGTGGGCGAAAGCGCCCGGATCGCCGGCTTTGGTTTCCATCAGACTACAGCTTCCTAAACATGATCAGCGGATCGACAAGGCGATGGTCGCTCCGCCCCCCGGCCCGCCGACCGAGCCTATTCCTCGACAGGGGAGCAACGGATGAATTCGAAGGGCCCGCGTTCGCCCCATTGCACGACAAGGCGATCCTGGTCGGTCAAGGTCAGCACTTGCGGTTCGGTACCGGGGCCCATCGCAACCGAGATTTGACGCTCGCCGGTCCATTCATGCCCAACGGCAAGGCTCTGCCCGGCATCGGGCAGTCCGTTCGTGAACGTGCCGAATGTCACGTTGCCGACGAAGATACCGGTCTCCGGCACGCGCCGGTGCTTGCCGTCCACGCACATGGAATCGGTATAGGCCCAAAGGCCGCGAAACTCCGCCGGGATCGGCCCCTTGTAGGTGAATGCCTGGTCTTCGATCGCCGGCGCGGTCGTGGGGTCAGCCTGCAAGGAGCCTGCGCTCGCAACGAGCAGCAAAGCTCCAAGACTGCGGATCGCTCGCCCCATCAAAAGTCGACCGGGCCATCCAGTTCCTTCACCTGCCACGGCAGGCCATGCTCGTTGAGCATGTCCATGAAGGGATCGGGGTCCATCTGCTCCATGTTGAACACGCCGTCGCCTTCCCACTTGCCGGTCACCATCATGGCCGAGCCGATCATCGCGGGCACGCCGGTGGTATAGGAGACCGCCTGGTTGCCGGTTTCCTCGTAAGCCGCTTCATGGCTGCAGATGTTGTTGATGTAGAAAGTCTTTTCGCCCGAACCGTCGAGCGCTTCACCGGTGGCGATGACGCCGATGTTGGTGTTACCCTTGGTCGTTTCGCCCAGCGTTTCGGGCTTGGGCAGGACGGCTGCAAGGAACTGCAGCGGGATGATTTCCTTGCCCTTGTACTTGATCGGATCGATCCGCGTCATGCCAACGTTCTGCAGCACGGTGAGGTGCTTGATGTATTCATCGCCGAAGGTCATCCAGAAGCGCGCGCGCTCCATCTCCGGATTGAACTTGGCGAGGCTTTCCAGCTCCTCGTGATACATCATGTACATGTTCTTGGGGCCGACGCCTTCGAAGTCGAATTCCACCTTCTTCGCCATTGCCGGAGTTTCGACGAATTCGCCGTTCTCCCAGTGACGCGCGGGCGCGGTCACTTCGCGGATGTTGATTTCCGGGTTGAAGTTGGTCGCAAAGGCCTGGCCATGGTCGCCGCCGTTGCAGTCGAGAATGTCGAGCTGGCGGATGGTCTTGAGCTTGTGCTTCTTGAGCCACATGGTGAAGACGCTGGTGACGCCCGGATCGAAGCCCGAACCCAGCAGCGCCATCAGGCCGGCTTCCTTGAAGCGGTCGTGATAGGCCCACTGCCAGTGGTATTCGAACTTGGCATCGTCCTTGGGCTCGTAGTTGGCGGTGTCGAGGTAATCGACGCCCGCTTCGAGACACGCGTCCATGATCGGCAGGTCCTGGTACGGCAACGCGAGGTTGACGACCAGGCTCGGCTGGACCTTCTTGATGAGGTTGACCATCGCCGGGACTTCCTCGGCGTCGATCTCGTAGGTCTTCACGTCCACCCCAGCGCGCTCCTTCACGCTGGCGGCGATAGCGTCACACTTGGCCTTGGTACGGCTGGCGAGGTGGATATCGGTGAAAATGTCCTTGTTGAAGGCCATCTTGTGGACGCAGACGGAGCTGACGCCGCCGGCACCGATTACGAGAACTGTCGACATGGTTTGGTTTCTCCGGAAACGAATCTTGCACGCTCCTTAGTCGAATGCGCTAGGACCACAAAATGATCCGCACACCCACTCGCGACGGCGTACTCGAAGCCGCCCGCAAGATCGCCGATATCCTGCCGATGACGCCGCTGCTGCCGGTCGAGATCGACGGGCAGTCCTGCTGGGTGAAGGCGGAAAGCCTGCAACCTATCGGCGCCTTCAAGATACGCGGGGCGTGGCACCGGCTGTCTTCTCTTTCGCAGGAAGAACGCGAGGCAGGCGTCGTCGCGGTTTCGAGCGGCAATCATGCGCAAGGCGTCGCGTGGGCTGCGCGAAGGCTCGGCATCAAGGCCGCAATCGTGATGCCGCGCGATGCCCCCAAGGTGAAATTAGAGGCGACGCGCGCGCTGGGCGCGGAAATCGTGCTTTACGAACGCCCCGGCGAAGACCGCGACGAGGTTGCGGCGAAGCTTATCGAAGAGCGCGGTGGCATCCTTGTCCATGCGTTCGGCGATCCGTGGGTGATCGAGGGTCAGGGGAGCGCAGGCGTCGAGGTCGAAGCCCAACTCGGTCGCCAGCCCAGCCGTATCGTCGCCTGTTGCGGTGGCGGCGGGCTTGCCGCCGGGCTCGCCCTCGCTTGCCCCAATAGCGCGATCGTACCGGTCGAGCCGGAAGGGTGGGACATGGTCGGCCAGGCGATCGCAGCGGGCGAGATCGTGGAGGTCGGGCCAAACCCGCCGCGCACGATCTGCGACGCCTTGCAGCCGACCGCGACCAAGCCGATCAACCTCTCCGTCCTGAAAGACCGCTCGGATCCGGGCGTGACGGTGACGGAAGATGAAGTGCGCGCCGCCCAGCGTTTCGCGTTCGACCGGATGCATCTCGTCGTCGAGCCCGGCGGTGCCGCAGCCCTTGCAGCCGCGCTCGCCGGGAAGGTCCCGCTCGACGAGCACACGGTGATCATGGTCACCGGCGGCAATACCGACGCCGACAGCTTCGCCAGGGTCATCACCGACCGCTAGGTTGCGTTTGACAATCCTCCCCCCGCTCGCCACCACTTGCCGTCAACGAAATGGAGGGGGAATCCATGCAGGCACAAATCCTTGCACCCGCGGCCGTGCTGGTCGTCTGGTCGATCATCATGCTGTTCTGGATGGCCGGAACGCGGCTTCCGGCGATTTCGAAGGCGGGCACCGGCCTCGCTGACGCGAAGCCCGGTGGCCGGGGACAGGACCTCGAAGGGGTCATTCCCGACAAGATCAACTGGAAAGCGCATAACTACGCCCACCTGATGGAGCAGCCGACCCTGTTCTATGCGACCGTGGTGATCCTCGCGATCATGGGTGCGGGCCAGTGGGACGTGCTTTTCGCATGGGCCTACGTCGCACTGCGCATCATCCATTCGATCTGGCAGGCGACGGTCAACGTCGTGAAAGTGCGCTTCCTGCTGTTCCTGATCTCGACGATCGCCCTCACCATTCTCGCCGTTCGCGCGCTGATCGCGACGCTGTTCCATGATCCCGGAGTTCTCGGATGACCTATCTCGAATCGCAAATTCTCCAGCCGCTCGTGGCGCTCATGATCTGGACCATGATCATGTGGGTCTGGATGTATGCGACGCGCATTCCCGCGATGTCGAAATCACCCGACATTTCCGACCCGACCAAGCTCGTCGGCTCGACCGGCGCGAGCCTGCGCGCGGCGCTTCCGGAGAAGGTCAGCTGGAAGGCGGACAACTACAACCACCTGCACGAACAGCCGACGCTGTTCTACGCGGTCGCGCTGGTGCTGGCGATCACCGGTCACGGCGACGGCCAGCACGCGCTACTGGCGTGGATCTATGTCGGCCTACGCGTCGCGCACTCGCTGGTGCAGGTCACGGCGAACAAGGTAATGGTGCGCTTCGTGCTCTTCGCCCTGTCGAGCGTCGTGCTGATCGCGATGATCTTCCACGCCGCGACGGTGGTGTTCGGTTACATCGAGTAACCGCTCACTCAGCCGCCTGCGCTTCCTCCCTGGCGAAATCCATCGTCTGGAGGAAGCGCTCGGCGTCCAGTGCAGCCATACAGCCAACGCCCGCCGCGGTGACGGCCTGGCGATAGGTATGATCCATCACATCGCCCGCCGCGAAGACACCCGGTAGCGAGGTCTTCGGCGTGCCCGGTTCGACCAGCAAATAGCCGGTCTCGTCCATCGGCAGCTTGCCCTTGAACAGCTCGGTCGAGGGCGCATGGCCGATGGCGACGAAAGCGCCGTCGACTTCCAGCGTCGAGGTTTCGCCCGTCTCGGTATCCTTGAGAACGAGATGCGAGAGCGTGCCGTTTTCGCCAGCTTCGAAGCTGACCACCGTCTTGTTCCACAGGGTCGAGATCTTGTCCGAGGCGAACAGGCGTTCCTGCAGGATCTTCTCCGCGCGCAGCTCGTCGCGGCGGTGAATCAGCGTCACGTCGTCGGAGTGGTTCGTCAGGTAGAGCGCTTCCTCGACCGCGGTATTGCCGCCGCCGATCACAGCGACCTTCTTGCCGCGGTAGAAGAAGCCGTCGCAGGTCGCGCAGGCGCTGACGCCCTTGCCGCCCAGTTCCTGCTCACCCGGAACGCCGAGCCACTTGGCCTGCGCGCCGGTCGCGATGACCAGCGTGTCGCCGATGTATTCGTCGCCGCTGTCGCCGATCGCGCGCCACGGCGGACCGCTTTCGAGATCGACCTCGACTATCGTGTCCCACATCATGCGCGTGCCGACATGCTCGGCCTGCGCTTTCATCTCTTCCATCAGCCACGGGCCCTGGATCACGTCGCGGAAGCCGGGATAGTTCTCGACATCGGTGGTGATCGTCAGCTGGCCGCCGGGCTGGAGGCCCTGCACCACGATCGGCTCGAGCATAGCGCGTGCGCCGTAGATCGCCGCGCTGTAGCCAGCCGGGCCGGAGCCGATGATGAGCATCTTGGTGCGATGGGTAGCCATGGAATTATCGCCTTCTCGGTATTCGTTTCAGTGACCCAATCTGGTCACGCTTCGACGAGGTGCAAGCGCAGCGCCTCGCGCCTTTCTTCGTCCACTCCAAGCACGTCTTTCAGGAAAGCGTCGAGGGAGCCGTATTCCGCTTCCACAGCTTTGCGCATCGCGGCGAGATAGCGCTCGTCGACGCCCATCAGCACGCGGATGGTATCGTCGCTGATATTGCCCCACTTGTCGCGCACCGCGACCGCGCCTGCGGCAACGCGGGCTTCGATGTTGCCGGCTGTGTTGGTGAGGAGGAAGTCCTCCATCGCATCGTCCCAATGCACGCCGAGCGTATGATGCAGCAGCGCGACCGCCATTCCTGTGCGGTCCTTGCCGGCGAGGCA
Source organism: Erythrobacter sp. HKB08 (assembly GCF_004114695.1). Lineage (NCBI taxonomy): Bacteria > Pseudomonadati > Pseudomonadota > Alphaproteobacteria > Sphingomonadales > Erythrobacteraceae > Erythrobacter > Erythrobacter sp. HKB08. Next base: position 1,583,687 of record NZ_CP035310.1, on the reverse strand, counting down.
GTGGACGAGCGAGGCCCCCTCCCCCTTGGACAGTGCATCGAAATAAAGCCGCATGACATGGAGCACCGGCTCGCGCTGCGGAAGGCGCGAATAGAGCGCTTCCATCTTGGCATGAGCGCTCTCGACATCGAGCACGCCCTCGGCCGCTTCGACATGCGGAGCAAGCGCGGCGGTCTCGCCATCGTAGAACAGGACCTGCGCTCCGAAATCCTCGTGCCTGCGGCAGGGATAGCTGGTGCGCTCGCTGCGCCCGCGAAAGTCGATTACGTGCTTCAGGTCCAGCTCGGCGATCCGGCCGAGGTCGTCCTCGGTCGCATCGACATGCTGCCCGGAGCGCCAGAGGACGCCGCGCTTCACACGGCCGCCGTTGGTCGTGACGTAGCCGCCGTAGTCGCGGAAATTGTGAACCCCTTCGAGGGGCAGAATACGGTCTTTGGACATGCGCAGGCTCGTGCCAGCCACCTGCCTGTGCGGCAAGCGGCTTTTCCTGTCCGGGGCACAAGCCAGCGGGGGTAGAACTACCTAACCCGTTCTTCAGCAACGCTTTTCGTGCCGCGGCTAGGACGGCATCCACCAGCAAACCAGCAGGAGCGTTCGAGCAATGGCCTATATCCTGATTGCCGACGATGACGAGATGATCGCCGAAATGGCAGCCGACGTGCTCATTTCGGCCGGGCACGCCTGCGGTTGGGTCACCGACGGGGCGCAGGCGCTGAAGCTGCTCGGCTGGCGCAGGCCCGATCTCATCCTGCTCGACCAGGACATGCCCGGTTTCAGCGGCAGCGAAGTGCTGCGAAAAATCAGGAGTTCGGCCAGCCTCTACGACCTGCCTGTCATGATGTTCACCGCCATGTCCGGTGCGCAGGACGAGGAGCAGGCGCTGTACCAGGGGGCGCAGGACTACATCCGCAAGCCGTTCGACAAGAAGTTCCTCGTCTGGCGCGTCAACCAGGTGCTGCGCGCCCGGGCGGAGCGACCCAAGCACCGCGACCTCAAGGACGTCATGCAGGAAAGTACGGGCCAGTACCGCGAGCCCGGCCGGTTCGATCGTCCGGTCTGCTAGCCGGCTCCGGCGAGGTCGCGCGTGAATTCCTCAGTCCACTGCTGGACGTTGTCGTCGCGCACCGTCTTGATCAGCGCTTCATAGCGGCGCTTGCGCTCTTCGAGCGGCATGTCGAGCGCTGTCCTGATCGCGTGGCTGATATCGTCACGGCTGTGCGGATTGACCAGCAGCGCCTCGGTCAGTTGCTCGGCAGCACCGGCAAAGCGCGACAGGATGAGGACGCCCGGGTCTTCGGGGTCCTGCGCCGCCACATATTCCTTCGCGACGAGGTTCATGCCGTCCCGCAAGGGCGTGACGAGGCCGATCTTCGCCGCGCGGTAGAAGCCGCACAGCTCGGCCAGCGAATGCCCCTTGTTGACGTAGCGGATCGGCACGATGTCGACTTCCGAGCGCGCGCCATTGATCTGGCCCGTTTTCTGTTCGAGCGTCGTGCGGATTTTCTGGTAGCTCTCGACATCCTCGCGGCTGGGCGGTGCGATCTGGATGAAAACGAGATCGCGCACCCTGTCGGGGTTCTGGTCAAAGAAGCGACCGATGCCGTCGAGCCTTTCGGGCAGTCCCTTGGAATAGTCGAGCCGGTCGACCCCGATCATCGCCGTACGGTGGCGCGTGCTCGAAAGCAGGCGCTGGCCCGCTTGCCGCGCCTCTCCCGTGTCCATCTGCGACTGCAAGTGGTCCCAGTCGATGCCGATCGGATAGGCGCGCGCATGGGTGACGCGCCCTTCGAACTCGATGCGCCCGGTCTCGTCATCGACTTCGGCGCCGAGTTCCTTGCCGCAATAGTGGAGGAAGCTTTCCAGCCAAGTTCGCGTCTGGAAACCGATCAGGTCGTATTCGAGCATCGTGCGGACCAGCCGCTCGTGATAGGGCAGCGATACGAACAGATTTGTCGGCGGCCACGGCGTGTGGAGGAAGAAGCCGATCCGGTTCTTCATGCCGCGCGAGCGCAAGCGCTCACCGAGCGGCAGCAGGTGGTAGTCGTGCACCCAGACGAGGTCGTCGTCTTCGACCAGCGGCGCGACGCTCTCGGCGAAACGTTCGTTCACGCGCTCATAGCCCTTGCCGAACTCGCGTTCGTATTCGGCAAGGTCGATCCGGTAATGGAACAGCGGCCAGAGCGTCGAATTGGCGTAGCCGTTGTAATATTCGTCGATGTCGCGGCTCGACAGGTCGATCGTCGCGGTGGTCACGCCGTCGCTGCGCTGCAGGTTGATATTGCCAGTGCCGCCTTCGCTCTGCTGGCCGGACCAGCCGAACCATACGCCGCCGAATTTCTTGAGCGCGGAATTGAGCGCGCCCGCCAGTCCGCCCTGCGCACCGGCAGCGCCTCTGGCCTTGGGCACGGCGACGCGGTTCGAGATGACGACGAGACGGCTCATTGAATTCCCCCTAGCGGATTTCGCTCCACGGTTTCGACAGCAGCCCCGCGCAGTTGATTACTCCTACGAGCGAGTAGGTCTGGGGGAAGTTCCCCCAAAGCTCGCCGGTTTCGAAATCGAGGTCCTCCGACAGCAGGCCCGACTTGGTCGAGTGCGACAGCATCGTGCGGAACAGCTCGCACGCCTCTTCATCACGGCCGGCAAGGTGCAGCGCCTCGATCAGCCAGAAGGTGCAGACGTTGAATGCGGTTTCCGGCAGGCCGAAATCGTCCTCGCTCGCATAGCGCAGCATGTGCTCGCCCCGGCGAAGGACCTTCTCGATCGCAGCGAAGGTCGATTTGAAGCGCGGGTTGTCGGGCGAGAGGAAGCGCAGCTCGACCATCTGCAGCAGGCTCGCGTCGAGATAATCGCTCTCGAAGCTGGCACCGTAGTGACCGCCCTCCTCGCCATTCTCGACCCAGGCTTCTTTCTCGATCTTCCCTGCGATCGCCGTAGCCCGTTCGCGCCAGAACTCCTCGCGGTCTTCCTTGCCGAGATAATGCGCGGTCGTCGCCAGCCGGTCGCAGGCGGCCCAGCACATTACGGCGGAATAGGTGTGAACTTCCTGCCGCGTGCGGAATTCCCACAGACCGGCATCGGGCTGGTCGTGCATCTTCCACGCCATCTCGCCGACCTGCTCGAGACCTTCGAAATCATGATCGTCGGCGACGCGCAGGAGGCGGGAATCGAGGAAGCTCTGCACGGTCGGCAAAACGATCTGGCCGTAGCAGTCGTGCTGCACCTGCTTGTAGGCGGCATTGCCCACGCGCACCGGGCCCATGCCGCGATAGCCGGCAAGGTGCGCCGCAGTCGTCTCGTTCAGTTCGCCCTCGCCCATGACCGAGTAGAGGGGCTGGATCTGCCCACCCTGCGCCGCGTCGATGATATTGCGCAGGTAAGCGAGATACTTCTCCAGCACGTCGAGCGCGCCGAGACGGTTCAGCGCCTGCACCGTGTAATAGGAATCGCGAATCCAGCAGTAGCGATAGTCCCAGTTCCGCTCGCTATTGGGCGCCTCGGGAATGGAAGTCGTGAGCGCGGCGACGATCGCGCCGGTTTCCTCGTGCTGGCACAGCTTGAGCGTGATCGCGCAGCGGATCACCTCTTCCTGCCACTCGAACGGAATGTGCAGACCGCGAACCCAATGGGTCCAGTATTTCGCGGTCTGGGCTTCCATCCGGCGCAGTTCTGAGCGGACATTGCCGACGAACGGTTCGTCCGGACCGAGGAAGAAATGCATATCCGCTTCGACCCGGAAGCTGCGGTTCTCCAGCAAATAGCCGATCGGCGCGTCGGTGCTGAGGCGCATGGCCTGCGGTCCGATCAGGTAGCGGATATGGTTCGTGCCATTGGTCGTATCGGCAAGCTGCGCACCGTAATTCTTCATCGGTCGCAGTGTGACCTTCAGGCGCGGTGTCCCGGCCACAGGGCGGACGATGCGAATGAACGCCACCGGGCGATACATCCGGCCCGAACGCTCGAAACGCGGGCAGAAGTCGGAGATTTCGACCGCGCTCCCATCCTCCGCCTCGAGCCGGGTAATAAGGATCGGCGTGTTGCGTTCGTATCGCTGCGTGGCGGAGACCTGCCCTTCGAGCTCGAACCGCCACACGCCGGCCTGCTGCTGGGCGCCATTGAGGAGCGAGCAGAACACCGGATCGCCATCGACGCGTGGAACGCAGCCCCAGACCAGGCCGCCCGCATCGTCTATCAGGCCGCTGACCTGGCAATTGCCAATCGGCCACAGCTCGAGGTTTGCCTGCCGCTCGCTCACAGATTCAGCCATGCATAAACATCCCTTACGTCCGACAGATGGAAACGCGCCCCTTCGCTTTCCCGTTCCCCGACCGCGATCCCGAAACCGCCAAGTGCGCTTGCCGCGCGAAAGCCGTCCTCGTCAGTCACGTCGTCGCCGACGAATATCGGGAGCGAGCCGCTGAATTCTGGCTCAGCCATGAAAGCCTCGACCGCGCCTGCCTTCGTCGCGCCGGGGCGGACGAATTCGACGACGCATTTGCCGAGCTTCAGTTCGAATTGCGTTTCGGCTGCAAGGTCGCGGCTTGCGTCGATGATCTGCTCGCCGAGATGCGGGGCCGAGCGATAGTGGATCGCCATGCCGTGGGTCTTGCGCTCGATATCCGCTCCGACCTCTCCTGCAATGCGCTCGATACGCCCGCGCAGCTCTTCGGGTATTCCCTCGGCTGAGTTGCCCAGCGTCGAACCATCGGGCCGTTGTCGGGCGATTCCATGCGAGCCGGCGATAGCGACAGCCATGCGCCCGGTATGGCCCGCGAGATCCTCCGGCGAACGCCCGCTTACGACCGCGAGCCGCCCGTCTAGCCTGCGCGCGAGATCTTCGAGCCGTAGGGACAGGTCGTCCGGCACCGCGATGCTGTCGGGGGTCGGCGCGATCTCTACCAGCGTGCCGTCGAAGTCGAGGAACAGGGCGACGCGCTCGCTCTCCCGCAACGCTGCGAAGTCCGGTGGCGGTGGGAGGTCGCGCGGATCGGCCATCGGAATCGAGCGATAGGCAAGCTACCGAGAGCGGTCAAAGGCGTTGCCGACAAAAAACGTATGCACGTGCAAACGCTGGCTGTCCGGGCAACGCCCTTCCTATCGGGCGGTTCTAGGGGCTAGAACTTGAAACCGACCTCGACGCCGTAGAGGCTGCGTGCGCCCGGCGAGATGAACGAACCGCCGAACTCGATCGCGGGGATCGCCTCTGCGATGTATTCCTCGCCCAGCACATTCTCGCCGAAGGCGAAGATGCTCAAGTTGCCGATCTCCAGCCCGGCGCGCACGTTGAGCACGCCGTAGGTATCGCGCCGCGCGACATCGTAGCGCGCATTGCCGAATTCGGCCGGCAGGAAATTGACCTGCGAAATCGGAATGAGCGCGGTGAAGATCGTCGGACGCTCCTGGTCCTGCACCGAGTGGAACCAGGTCGGGCCGGTGATGCGATAGTCGCCGCGGACGATCAGGTCGACGCCGTCGCTGAGCGGAGTGTCGATCTCGGTGCCGAGGTTGATCGTGTAGTCGGCGGTGTAAGGCGATTTGTTGCCGACCGTGTAAGGCCGCGAGCTGTTCGCCTTGATCTCGCTGTCGGTGACGTTGAACGAGCCGTAGAGCTTCCAGCCATCGACGACCTCGCCGGTCACGTTGAGCTCGGCGCCCATGACCTCGACCTCGTCGATGTTCGAAACCACGCGCAGCAGGCCGAAGCTGCCGACGAAGAATTCGAAGAACTGCATGTCGTCGATCTCGGTGTAGTAACCGGCCAGATCGAAGGTGATGCGGCCATTGGCGACATTGCCCTTCAGGCCAACTTCGAAGGCGCTCGACACCTCCTTGTCGTACTGGTCGAAGATCGTCACTCCGGCATCGATCGTGCCCGGGGTCACGCCGTCACCGTAGAAGGTGTCGATGATCGCCGAGGAGCCCTGGTTGTTGAAGCCGCCCGATTTGAAGCCGATGCCCCAGTTGGCATAGACGTTGAGGTCGGGGTTCGGCTGCCAGCTGAGGCTGAGCTTGGGCTGCAGCTGCTTGTAGGTCGCGCTGGCCGGATCGAGCGTGCCGAACAGCTGGCCCGGGTTGATCGGCCCGCCGGTGATCGGGTCGAGCACGTTGGGAACCAGCGAGCTCGTGCTGCGATCCTCGATATCGTAGCGCAGCGCGAGACCTGCGGTGAGGTCGCCCATCTCGTACTCGATATTGCCGAACGCCGCATAGACATCCGTATCGAACTTGTCGGCCAGCAGCAGCGAGGTCGGGTTCGACGTGCCAGGCGCGTTGTAGAGCTGCGGAATGACCGCCCCGCCCGTGTCTGCACCGAGGCTGACGCCCGTCTCACGGTCGATATTCAGGTAATAGAGGCCGAGCTGCCAGCTGAGCGGTCCGCTGCCGTTCGACGCGATGCGGATTTCGCCGCTGATATCGGTCTGCTCGCGCGACTGGAACTGCGTACCGTCGCAGGTCGACGGGCTGTAGGGGCCGAAGGTCGAGCCGGTCGCCGGATCGAACAGGAACGGCACCGGGGTCGGACCGATAAAGCCGGGCTGGTTGACCGGGAAGCCGGTGAGCGCAGCAGTCGATGCGAAACATGCGCCGGCCACGTCCGCTGCCGTCTGGGTCGGAGCCGGGAACGGAATGTAGCGCGCAAAGTCCGCCGAGGTGCCGTCCGCGACGAGGCTCTGGTCGACATCGGAATAAAGCGCCCAGGCGGTCAGCGTGACGCTGTCGAAATCGTGCTCGATCTTGGCCGAGACATCGAAGCTGTCCTGGTCGTTCGACGGATCGATATTGTTGTAATAGCGGAATTCGTGGTCGTTCACGTCCTCGTAGAAGGCGGGATTGAACGCTGCGAATTGCGGCAGGTGGAACGAGGCGTTGAAGTTGATCGAAGCGCCGCGCAGCTGCGAATAGCGCGCTTTCACGTCCAGCTCGGTCGCATCGCCCAGTTCGGCGATCAGGCGACCGTCGACCGACCAGACTTCCTGGTCGTCTACCGTCTTGCTGTTGGTGAAGATGTTTTCGAAGAAGCCGTCGGTGGTGCGATAGTAACCCGAAAGGACGAAGCCGAGATTGTCACCGATGGGGCCCGCGACATGCGCGGTCGCTTCGATCGTGTCTTCATTGGCGTAGGAGAACTTGGCCGCGCCTTCGAAATAGTCCGACGGCCTCAGCGTCGACAGGACGATGGCGCCGGCAGCAGCGTTGCGACCATAGAGAGCGCCTTGCGGGCCTTTAAGCACTTCGACCTGCCGCAGCGTGCCCTGTGGCTGGTTGAGCTGCGCAGTGTTCGTCTTGAGAATGCCGTCGACCACGAGCGCGATCGAGCTTTCCGCATCGCGCGCACCGTTGATGCCGCGAATGTTGATCTGTGTATCGCCCGCTTCCGCCGTTCCGGTGACGATGGTCACGCCCGGGGTCAGCTGGACGAAATCTTCCGCATTGTCCGCGCCGGTCTTTGCAAGCGCATCTGCCGTGATGACCGAGACCGATGCAGGCACATCCTGCAGCTGCTCGTTCTGGCGACGCGCGGTCACGATGATCGGAGTATTCTGCGAAGAGCCTTCCGTCGCCGCTTCGGCGTCCTGCGCCATGACGGGGTTGGCTTGAAGCACCGCACTAAGAGCGACCCCAGCGGCGAGATGGAACTTCAGATTGCGCATTCCCAGTTCTCCCTGAACCGTGATTTCCAGCGCCGGGATGCGGCCACCTGCGTGGCGCCGCCTGTCCCCGGCAAGCACTCCCCTGCGCCCGACCCCCAATATTCGAGCCTGTTGCGCTGTGCGGGTCTTATTGTATACAATTTGTCCGAGTCAAGAGCGAGAGACCATTGTGGCCAAGGCCTCAGACAGAGCATACGACACCATTCGCGCGATGATCCTGTCGGGCGAGCTTTCTTCGGGCGAGCAACTGAGCGAAGAAGCATTGGCCGAGCGTTGCGGCGTATCGCGCACGCCAGTCCGTGATGCCCTTCGCCGACTCGAAGCCGAGCTGCTCGTGCGCAAGAACGAATCCCAGCGCAGTTTCGTCGCCGACTGGTCGCTCAGCGATGTCGCCGATGCATTCGAGCTGCGCGCCATGCTCGAAGGCTATGCCGCAAAGCGCGCGGCCGAGCGGATGGACGATCGCACCCTCGAACGCCTTCGCGCTTGTAATTCAGCTATTTACACGGCCATTCGCGGCAAGAACCCCGACGTCGCGGCGTTTCTCGAATACAACAAGCAATTCCACGAGATTATCCTCGAGGCTTCGGGTTCGCGGCGCCTGATCCGGCTGCTTGGATCGCTGATCGAACAGCCGGTCGTCTGGCGCACGGCGCAGCATTACGGGCGCGATGCGTTCAACAGTTCGCACAGCGAGCATGACGACCTGCTGGCGGCTTTCGCCCGCCATGACGGCGCCTGGGCCGAGGCGGTGATGGCCGGGCACATCCGCCGCGCCTATCACGCCTATGCCGATGCACATCGCGGCCTTCCTTCCATCGACAAGGATGCGGCCTGACAAAATGTATACAGACCACGCGGATAGAATCGAACTGGTAGAAGTAGGCCCGCGTGACGGCCTGCAGAACGAGCCCGAAACGGTCGAGACCGGCACCAAGCTCACCTTGATCGACCGCATGATCGGCTACGGCGCGCGCAGGCTCGAAGTTGCGAGTTTCGTGCATCCCAAGCGTGTCCCGCAAATGGCGGATGCGGAGGCCGTCATCGCCGGCCTGCCCGACCGTGAGGACGTTACCTACATCGGCCTGACCCTCAACAAGCGCGGCGTCATGCGCGCGCTCGCAACGCGTGAAGGCGGCAATAGAGGTATCGACCAGGTCGGCTGCGTGCTCGTCGCGAGCGATACATTCGGCCAGAAGAACCAGGGCCAGACGATCGAGCAGGGCATCGCCGAGAACCGCGACATGATCCGTTTCGCCAAGGCGGAAGGTATGCGCGCGCAAGTTACCATCAGCGCGGCCTTCGGGTGCCCGTTCGAGGGCGAGGTCAAACCCGAAACCGTCCTCGCGATCGCGGAGGAAATGGCAGCGGAGGAGCCGGACGAAATCGCCCTCGCCGACACGATCGGCGTCGGCACTCCTGCACAGGTGACCGAGCTATTCGGCAGGCTCGGCGAATTGCTCGGCGGCAAGATCCCGATGCGCTGTCATTTCCACAATACCCGCGGCACCGGAATCGCGAATGCATGGGCAGCCTACCAATCGGGCGTGCGCGTTTTCGACGCATCGCTCGGCGGGCTCGGCGGCTGCCCCTTCGCGCCCAAGGCGACCGGCAATATCGCGACCGAAGACCTCATTTACCTGATGGACCAGTCCGGGATCGACAGCGGCGTCGATCTCGACGCGGCCATCGCCACAAACCACTGGTTCGCCGAACGGCTGGGCCGGGAACTGCCATCCCTGGTCGCGCGCGCGGCCTGATCCTTATTTGAGCCACGGAGATTCTATGACTTACAGGCTGGGTGTCGATGTCGGCGGGACTTTCACCGATCTTCTGCTGTTCGACGAGGACAATGGCCGGTTCTGGCGCCACAAGACGCCCTCGACCCCGCATGACAGCTCCGAGGGTATTCTCAACGGGGTGAAGGCGATCACCGAGGAGGCGGGCGTTTCGGCAAGCGATATCGCCTATTTCCTCCACGGAACGACCGTCGCGACCAATGCGGTGCTCGAAGGCAAGGGCGCGAAGGTCGGGCTGGTCACGACCGAAGGCTACCGCGACATAATGCAGATTGCGCGCAGCTTCGTTCCCGGCGGCCTCGCGGCTTGGATCGTCTGGCCCAAGCCGCAGCCGCTCGCCCATCTTGAAGACACGGTCGAAGTGCCCGGCCGCATGGGCGCAGACGGCAAAGAAGTGCGCCCGCTCGACGAGGATGCAGTGCGCACGGCCCTGCGCAAGCTCAAGGACAACGGGGTGGAGGCGCTGACGGTCAGCCTGATCAACGCCTACGTCAACGGCGCGCACGAGAAGCGCATCGGCGAAATCGCCGCCGAGGAATTGCCCGGCGTTCCCGTGTCGCTGAGCCACGAAGTCCTGCCGGAAATGCAGGAGTACGAGCGCACGCTCTCGACGGTGGCCAACGCTGCCGTGCGCCCGGTGGTGAGCAAATATGTCTCGAACCTGCGCACCAAGCTCGAAGACCAGGGCGTCGAAGGCAGGCTTTCGCTGCTGCGTTCGGACGGCGGCCTGATGAGCAGCCACAAGGCGGAAGAGCATCCGGTCAACATCCTCATGTCGGGTCCGGCAGGAGGCGTCACTGGCGCAAAGTGGGTCGCGAAGAATGCCGGGCTGAAGAACATCCTAACCCTCGATGTCGGCGGGACTTCGACCGACGTTGCGCTGATCGAAGGGCTGGAGGCTCGCCGTGTGCGGACTACCGATGTCGGCCACCTCTCGGTGCGCGCATCGGCGCTCGACGTGAAGACGGTCGGCGCAGGCGGCGGTTCGATCGCGCATGTGCCCGAGCTGACCAAGGCGCTGCGCGTCGGCCCGGAAAGCGCGGGCGCGGTGCCCGGCCCCGTCGCCTACAACAAGGGCGGCGAGCAGCCGACCGTGACCGATGCAAACGTCGTTCTCGGCTACCTGCCCGAAGACCTGCTCGGCGGCAGTTTCCAGCTCGATCGCGAGGGCGCGAAGAAGGCAGTGCAAACCATCGCGGACGCGCTCGGGGTGAGCCTGATGGAAGCCGCGCGCGGGATCATCGACATCGTGAACGAGAACATGTTCGGCGCGCTGCGCATGATCAGCGTGCAGCAGGGCTACGACCCGCGCGAATTCGCACTGATGGGTTTCGGCGGCGCGGGGCCGCTGCATGTCAACGCCGTCGCCAAGCTTATGGGCAGCTGGCCCGCGGTCTCGCCGGTTTCGCCCGGCGTGCTGTGTGCGCTCGGCGATGCGACCACCCAGATGCGCACCGAAACCGCGCGCAGCTTCTCGAAGCTGGCCAAGGACACGAGCATCGCAGACCTCGAGGCAGTGCTCGACGAAATGGCGAAGCAGACCCGCGGCGAATTGCTCGCCGACGGGGTTGCCGAAGACCAGATCACGACCGAGTTCGAAGTCGACGTGCGCTATGCGGGCCAGGCCTTCGAAGTCCCGCTGACGATCGACAAGGCGATCCTCGAGAAAGACGGCATCGAAGGCGTGCTCGCCCGTTTCGACGAGGAGCACCTGCGCCTGTTCACCTTCAACATGGATACGCCGCACGAGATCGTGAACCTGCGCGCCGTTGCGCTCGGACAGGCGCCTGCCCTCCCCGCAATCGAGCTGGAGAAGGGCGACGGCGATCCGTCTGCCGCCAAGATCCGCGACCACACTCTATGGATGGACGGGCGCGAGCAGGCCGCGGTGATCTACGACCGCGGAAAACTGCGACAGGGCGACATCATCTCCGGCCCCGCGATCATCACCGAAATGGATTCCACCACCCTGGTCGAGAGCGGCTGCGTCGCCACGGTCGACAAGGTGGGTAACATTCTCATCAACCCGAACCAGGAGGGCTGAGACGATGCCGGCACAAATCATCGAAACCAACGACACGCCCTTCGAGAAGGTCGCGATCGATCCGGTCACGCTCGACATCATCGAGAACGCGCTGCGCAACGCGCGCATCGAGATGGACGCGACGCTGGTGCGCACCGCCATGTCGCCCGGCATCCGCGAACAGGGCGACGCTTTCCCGCTCATCGCAGACCCCAAGGGCAAGATGATCGTCGGCCAGTTCGGCAGCTTCATCGACGGCTTCCTCAAAGGCTACGACGACACGCTGGAAGACGGCGACATGATCTTCCTGTCCGATCCCTATTCCTGCGAGGGCGCGATCAGCCACTCGAACGACTGGCTGGTGCTGCTGCCCGTGTTCAAGGACGGACGCCTGCTCGCCTACACAGCGATGTTCGGCCACCAGTCGGACATCGGTGGTTCGGTCCCCGGCTCCATGCCGATCGGGGCAAGCTCGATCTTCGAGGAAGGCGTGCGCATCCCGCCGGTGAAGATCTGGAAGAAGGGCGATTACAACGAAGACCTGATGAAGCTCGTCATGCACCAGACGCGCAAACCCGACTGGTGCCAGGCCGACCTCAACGCGCTCATCGCCTCCTGCCGAGTGGCTGCACGCCGCGTCGTGGAAATGGCGGAGCGTTTCGGCGACGATGTCTATGTCTCGGCAACGCAGGAACTGCTCGATCGCAATTACCGCGCGATGAAGGCACTGATTTCGCAGGCGGTTGCGGAAAAGCCCGCCAGTTTCGAGGATTACATCTGCGACGACGGCAAGGGCTACGGCCCCTACAAGATCAAGTGCACCATGTGGCGCGAGGGCGACAAGGTCATCCTCGACTTCGACGGCACCGATCCGCAGTCCGCCGCCTCGATCAACTTTTATCTCAACGAGAACATGTTCAAGATGTTCTTCGGGATCTACATGATCATGGTCTTCGACCCGCAGATCCTGTTCAACGACGGGTTCTACGACCTGATCGAGGTCCGCATCCCGGAAGGTTCGCTGCTCAAGCCGCAGTTCCCCGCCGCTCTTTCGGGTCGCACGCACGCACTCGGACGCATCTTCGATATTCTCGGCGGCCTGCTCGGACAGGGCACGCCGGAGTTCCTCAATGCAGCCGGTTTCTCGTCCTCGCCGCACCTGTTCTATTCCGGGTGGGATCAGCGGGACGGAAAGGAGCGCGAGTGGTTCCAGCTGTTCCAGATCGGCTTCGGCGGCATTCCGGGGCGCCCCCTCGGCGACGGACCGGACGGGCATTCGCTGTGGCCGGGCTTCACCAATGTGCCGAACGAGTTCCTCGAACGCTACTTCCCGCTGCGCATCGAGCGTTATTCGACCGAGCCCGATAGCGGCGGTGCGGGTCTGCATCGCGGCGGCAACGGCATCCACATGACCTACCGCTTCCTCGCCGACGGGCAGGTAGCGATCCATGACGACCGCTGGTTCGTCCCGCCATGGGGCGTCAACGGCGGCCATCCCGGCGCGCGCGCCAAGAAGGTGCTCGAACGCGCCGACGGCACGACTGAGATCGTCGGCAACAAGATCGAAGACGTGCCGGTGCGCGAAGGCGACCTGCTACACTTCATCACCTGGGGCGGCGGCGGATGGGGCGATCCGCTCGAACGCGATCCAGAACTTGTCGGCCTCGAAATCCGGCAAGGTCTCGTCACGCCCGACGGCGCAAAGGCCTATGGGGTCGTCGCGGACAAGGACGGCAAGATCGACACGTCGGCCACCGATGCCCTGCGCGCCCAGATGAAGGCCGATCGCGGAGAACTGCCGCTGTTCGACTACGGCCCCGGTATCGAGGCGCTGCGCGCAAATTGCGAAGCGGAGACGGGCCTTCCCGCCCCGATCCAGCCGGAATGGCACGAAACGCAGCTGGCAGAGGCAGCGGAATGAGCGGGGCACTCTCCGACATTCGCGTCGTCGAAATGGGCCAGCTCCTCGCCGGTCCGTTCTGCGGCCAGTTGCTCGGCGACATGGGGGCCGATGTCATCAAGATCGAACCGCCCGGCGCGGGCGACCCGATGCGGCTGTGGGGCCAGGGCGACGAGAAGGTCCAGTGGGAAGTCATCGGCCGCAACAAGCGCTCGGTCACCTGCAACCTGCGCATCCCCGAAGGACAGGCGCTCGCACGCAAGCTGATCGCCAAGGCGGACGTGCTGATCGAGAACTTCAAGCCCGGCACGCTCGAGAAATGGGGCCTGTCGCCGGAAGAGCTTCACAAGGAAAACCCCGGCCTGATCATCGCGCGTATGTCGGGCTACGGGCAATACGGCCCCTATTCCGACCGCGCGGGCTTCGGCGGCATCGGCGAGGCGATGGGCGGATGGCGCTACATCGTCGGCGATCCCGACCGTCCCCCGGCGCGCATGGGCGTCTCGATCGGCGATACGCTGTGTGCGACATACGGTTGCATGGGCGTGCTCGCCGCACTCCACCACCGCGAGAAGACGGGCGAAGGCCAGGTGATCGACACCGCGCTTTACGAGGCGGTCCTACAGGTCATGGAAGGCCTCGTGCCCGAATACGACTACAACGGTTTCATCCGCGAGCGTTCGGGCTCGATCCTGCCGGGCATCGCACCGTCGAACGTCTACAGCTGCAAAAACGGCCCCTTCATGATCGGGGCGAACAACGACGCCATTTTTGCGCGTTTGGCGAAGGCGATGGGGCAACCCGAACTCGCCGAAGACCCGCGCTACAAGACGCACCTTGCGCGCGGGAAGAACCAGACCGAGCTCGACGAGCTGATCAACGCCTGGACCGGCACGCTGACGATCGACGAGGTCGACGCGCTGATGATCGAATATTCGATCCCCGCCGGACGGGTCTATACCGCCAGGGACATGGTCGACGATCCGCATTTCAAGGCGCGCGAGGCGATCATCGAGGTCGAGACCGACGGTCACGGCAAGCTCAAGATGCAGAACGCCTTCCCCAAGTTCTCAGCCACCCCCTCCGGCGTGCGCCGCCCTGCTCCAACCTCGCCGGGCATCCACAATGCGGAAGTCTTTGCAGAGCTGCTGGGAATGGGCGAAGACGACATCGCGCGGCTTCAAGAGGCTGAAGCGATCTGAGGGGAGCGGAAGGGCGTCCGACGTGACAGAATGGCACAGCGCCTTTTCGGGGCATCTGAAGCCCGGCAAATCGCCCGCCTTGTTACTGGTGGACCCAGTTGCGGCTTACGTTGAGCCGCAATCGCCCCTGTTCCTCGACAGCGGACAGGCGGCGCTCGAACGGATGGCGCTTCTCGCCGACCAGTTTCGCGAGCGTGGACTGCCCGTCATCTGGACCGGGGTGCGCTACAAGCCGGGCGGCTCCGATGGCGGTCATTTCTTCCGCAAGGTACCCGCGCTCGAGGTCTTCGTCGGCGAGGGCCCGCTAGGCGCATTCCCGTCACAACTCGCCCCGCGCAAAGGCGAGCCGGTTTTCATCAAGCAATACCCATCCGCCTTCTTCGGCACCGAGCTGGACGCTTGGCTGAAAGAGCGCGCGATCGACACGCTCTACATCGGCGGTTTCTCGACTTCGGGATGCGTGCGGGCGAGCGCGCTCGACACGCTGCAATATGGCTACATCCCGTTCGTGGTCGGCGATGCCTGCGCCGACCGGGACGCGGATCTCCACGGCCAGAACCTGCGCGACCTCGAAGCGAAATACGCCGAGGTGGTGTCGGCCGAACAAGTGCCGGAATCGCTTGAGACCAGCTTCTCCGGCTAGCCCCGCAGCCCGACGACCCTATTCCTCAGGGAAATAGTCGCAGAACGTCGCGCCGTATTCCGCTTCGCTGAGACCCGCGGCCTGTGCGTCCGCTTCCGACGGATAGCGATTGCCATTCTCGTCGCACACTTCGAAGACCTCTTCAGGCGCAGCAGCCGCAGTTTCCTCGGCAGTTTCCGCCGCCTGCGTTTCTTCGGCCACGACCTCCTCGGCAGCCGGCTCTTCCCCGGCCTGCGAACACGCCGCGATCGCCAAGGCGGACATGCCTGCGAGGACTGCTCTTGCGGTGATTTTCATCGCTCTCTCCCTTCAGGAGCGCGAATACTACACCGCAAGCGTGATCGCAAAAACCGGCCCTAGCTGAAGAGGTGCGAGATCAGGTTGTAGCGCACGCCCGACGTCGTCTCCTGGACCTCGTGAAGCAGCGACGAAGAGAAGATCATCGCCGTCCCTGCGGGGACGCGGTAGCCTTTCGGGCTGAATTCCTTGAACGCGATCTCGCCGCCTTCGTAATCGTCGTTGAGGCTCATCGAGAGCGCGAAGCGGCGATGGGCGACCGCCGGTTCCACATTGTCGCGGTGGCCCATTTCGAAGCCCTCGCGCTTGCCGACATAGCGCGCGATGTGCAGGTCCTCGCGGCGCGTCACGTCGTAGGCAAAGGCCTTCTTGATCATCGGCGTGACCCGGCCAAAGATGCGCTCGTCGAGGAAGGCCAGCGTATTGGGGTCCTTGATGATCAGGTCGACCCGGTCCTGCCGCTCGTGGTCGTAGACCGGGATCTTGTAATTGCCGGCAATCTCGCCCGGGCGCGGCGGCCTGACCATGAAGGGGGTGTCGGTTTCGACCGATTCCACCAGCCTGCCGCACTCTTCGGGCGACAGGACGTTGGGCACCATCAGGATCGGCGCATGCGGCGGGCTCCAGCGCAGTTCTTCTGCGGCCTGCGAGTTCTTCAATAGGTCCATAATCGTCTTCAGCGTTGCGCTTGCATCCTTTTCGAGGTCGAACCACGCGCGGATCTGGCGGTAGGGCGTGATCATCACGATCCGCACCGTCTGGTCGCCTGCCTTGTGCAGCCCGTAGGACGCGAACAGCGCGCCCGAGGAATCGCAAATGACAGGCCAGGGAAAGCCGCTCTCGCGCTTCATCCGCTTGTTGCGCGCCGCATCGGTCGATGCGCTGACTGCCACGACCGTCGCATTCGCCTCGTCGAGCCGCGGTTCGAGTTCCGCCAGCGAGCGAAGCAGCGGCTCGACCTGCTCGCTGTCGGGGTCGTTGAGGAACATGAGGAGCATGTAGCGGCCCGACAGATGATCGTCGGTCAGCTTGATCTTGCGCCCCTCTTCGTCGCGCGTATCGAACGGCATCGCCATCGCGCCCGGCCACAATTGCTGGACGTACGGCCGGATCGACGGCGAAGCGAGCTGGTAGGAAGTCGGTATGTCGGCCATCTGAGCCTTTGGAATTTGATCGAAGCGATGTGCTATCGAATTCCCCCTGATACCTAAAGGGAAATTCGCCGCCCGGCATCGCTGGCAACACCGCCTCCGCGTGCAATTCGCCCGCCTCCCCGCTTTTTCGCAAGCCAAATGCGATTTCTGCGAGTATGGGGGCGCCAAACCCCCAAAGCTCGATAGCCAAAGCGCTCTTCCTGCCGGCCGTTTTCGGGCCGGTTGCAGCGAGCTGCCCTACCCCTCTTGTTTCAGGCCCCATGCCATGACTTTTCCGCCCCTTCCCGCCAGTCTCGAAGCCGCTCTTGCAGAGCGTGGCTACAGCGACGCCACACCCGTCCAAGCGGAAGTGCTCCAGCCCGAAGCCGCCGGACGCGACCTCGTCGTTTCCGCCCAGACCGGATCGGGCAAGACGATCGCCTTCGGTCTCGCCATGGCGAAAGACCTGCTGGGCGATGCCGACACCCTTCCCTTCTCCGACCAGCCGCTCGCGCTGATCGTTGCGCCGACGCGCGAACTCGCGCTGCAGGTGAGCCGCGAACTCGCGTGGCTCTACGGCAAGGCCAATGCGCGCATCGCGACCTGCGTGGGCGGCATGAACCCGCAGCAGGAGCGCAAGGCACTGCGTTCGGGCGCGACCATCGTCGTTGGTACGCCGGGCCGCCTGCGCGATCACCTCGAGCGCGGTGCGCTCGATTTGTCGGGCCTCCAAACGGTCGTGCTCGATGAAGCCGACGAAATGCTCGACATGGGCTTCCGCGAAGAGCTCGAGGAAATTCTCGACGCCACGCCGGAAACGCGCCGCACGCTGCTCTTCTCCGCCACCATGCCCCGCCCGATCGAGGCGCTCGCTCGCCGCTACCAGCGCGACGCCCTGCGGATCGCGACCATCAGTGAAGGCCGCGGGCACGGCGATATCTCGTACCAAGCGGTGACGGTATCCCCGCCCGAGATCGAGAACGCGGTGGTCAACCTGCTGCGCTATCACGAGGCGGAAACCGCGATCCTGTTCTGCGCCACGCGCGAGAAGGTCCGCCACCTCCACGCCACCCTGCAGGAGCGCGGCTTCGCAGTCGTCGCACTGTCGGGCGAGCACTCGCAGTCGGAGCGCAACCAGGCGCTTCAGGCCCTGCGCGATCGCCGCGCCCGGGTCTGCGTCGCCACCGACGTCGCCGCGCGCGGTATCGACCTGCCGACGCTCAGCCTCGTCGTCCATGTCGAGATTCCGCGCGATGCGGAGACGCTGCAGCACCGCTCGGGCCGAACGGGACGTGCGGGCAAGAAGGGGACGGCGGTGCTTATCGTGCCGTTTTCGCGCCGCAAGCGCGTCGAATCGATGCTTCGTCATGCGAAGATTTCCGCCGAGTGGACCGACGCGCCGCATCGCGAGATGATCAAGGCCAAGGATCGCGAGCGCCTGCTCGAAACCCTACTCCAGCCGGTCGAGGTCGAGGAAACCGACCGCGAGCTCGCCCAGCGCCTGCTTGCCGAGCGCACGCCGGAGGAAATCGCGGCCATGCTCGTGCGCTCACACCGTGCGCGACTGCCCGAGCCTGAAGACCTCATTGCCAATACGCCCGAGGCACGGCGTGAGGCGCAGAAGGACCGCCATCGTCCCGGTTTCGAGGACACGGTGTGGTTCCGCATGGACCTCGGCCGCCGGCAGAACGCCGACCCGCGCTGGATCCTGCCGCTGCTCTGCCGCCGCGGCCACATCACCCGCAACGAAATCGGCGCGATCCGCATCGGGCCGGAGGAAACCTTCTTCCAGATCCCGCGCCAGATAGCCGACCGCTTCGCCGAAGCCGCCGCGCGCTCAGCCGAAACCGACGGCGACGATGATCCCATCGCGTTCGAGCGCTCCGAAACCGGCCCGCGCGAAATCGCCAGGACCAACCGCAAGCGCCAGCACGGTGGCGGAAACGCCGACAATGCGCGTGTGAGGCCGAAGGGTGGTTTCAAGAAGTTCGACAAGGCCAAGGGCAAGCCCGGCGGCAAACCGAACCGCGGCGGCAAGGGCTTCGCGAAGAAGAAACGGCCTTAGGCGTTCATTCGGGACCGGCGGTGGAGGAGGGACTCGCCCTCCGCCATGCGATCCCGCTCGTTATTCCTGATGCGCTTCTTCGTAGTGGCGTTTGAGCCAGTCGGCGCCATAATCATTCGACGGATCGCGCATGATCGAGTGGACGTGGTTATTTGACCCGTCCCCAGATCTTTCGCGGACGTAATCGATAAGAACCGACGGTCCTTGCACTCTGAACATGTAGCGGCCCGTGGGCTCATCGGTCGGCCCCCACCAGGCAAACCTCAGTGCGTCAGGACCGTCCGCGTCAATCTTTGCCCGTTGCCGCGCGGCGGCCTCGTCAGAAGCATCTCCGAGATATTCGTCGATAAGACCAGCCAGCAAGCGGCGCTGCATTGAGTTGAGATCGGAGGCCTTGATGCCGAAAGCCGTCTTGTGGCTGTCCTGGTTTCCCGGCCCGGCAAATATGGAGCCGTCGACTTCTGCTGCAACGACAGCCTGTCCAAGTTGGCCCTCGTCGAGTGAATTGAGCAGGTCCAATGCCCTGTCCGCCTCGTGCTGCAGCAGTTGCCAGCCCGCGTAGCGTCCTTCCTGAACGACCTGCGGATTGGCTCCGAGAAACATCGGTGTAAAGGCGATTTTGCCGCCGGAAACGGTGAAGTTTGCGGCGAAATGATGCCCCGTTACGAGCCACCCCCAATTCTCGCTTTCCGGATCCCCGAAAACTGTCACGAAGAACTTTTCGGTGTCGTAATTGTCGGCGAAGGCAAGGGCTTGTTGCTTGCGCGGATCGCTTTCCGGCATTGCCGCCACCATCGTGTCGAACATCTCGCGTAGCACGTCCTCGTGCCACATGATGGTCGCCGACTTGAGATAGCCCTGGCTCGACATCGCCGCACCCAACATAACATGCAAGGCGCGGCGTTGTTCGGACGACATGCTTGCCACGGGCATGCCCGATCGCGGTGCCATAGTGATCGGCAGGTTCGACCAGCTCGTCCTGGTCGCATTGTCGTCCAGCGCGCTCATCACATTTTCCCGCTGCTGATCGTCCAGCGTAGCGAGAAAGGCCACGGTGGCTTCCTGCATCCTCTCGACACGCATCTCCTCGAGCTGGTGATCGACAGAATCGTGTGCGTTCGCCGCCACGACTGGAACGGCCAACGAGATAGCGGCAAATGTATGGACTACGGATCGCGCGAAAGCATGCATCATCAATCTCCCCCCGACCCACCGGGAGACTATGACAGCGGCACGCATCCTGCAAACAGACGATTGCGCCGATAACGGAGGAGGTGCTCGACCTGTCGGCCCGCAAACCAGGGCCTAGGCGGTCGCTTCCGCCTTTCTTCCGTGTTCGAGCCAATGCCTGAAGTCCTCCGGCAGCTTCGCCATCGCTTCGTCGTAGAGCGCAAGGTCTTCCTCATCGAGAACGCCGACCCAACGCCGATTGGTCCCCTTGTGGATGAAGGTATCTGCCCCTCCCTCGAATGCGAAAGAAATACCCTCGCCCACGACCTTGGCCGGGTTCTTCTTGACCTCCTCGAAGGTGCAGCGACGCACGACATCGCTCCAGTTCTCCTTTGGAACGTCGATTTGAAGATAATCCGCAATAAGCCGCATTTCGCCGTCGAGATCGGCCCGCAGGTCATTGAAATGGGTCAACATGATATTGTCCCTATCACGGTGCTCCCAGAACGTGAGTGCGTAGCTCAGATGCGACCAATAGGGATAGCCACCCAGTTCCCAATCGAACCAACTGCGGGTGATCCAGTCTCTCCATATGGTCTTGATATCACCGCTGAAACGCGGGAACTCGTCACCAACTCTGCCCGGAGTAGTGTTGGCCGCCATGTAGAACGCTTCGGTGTGATTGCCCCAATGGTTGAGGAGCGACATGAAGACATCGCGTGGGTCGCGGCTCACGCAAATGTACTTGGCTTTGGAGAAGTAGGGCAATCCGTCGAGAGGCGTGTGCGTCTTGATGAAGCGCCTGTGCTCCTGCGCTTCCAGCTGGCCAAGAACCAGTTCGAGGGGAAAGAGCCGAAAATCCAGCCAGGGGGACATGTCGGAAGCGGGTGCCGGCATGTCGTCGTCGGGAAATAGGAGATTGGCGACGATCGTCTGCATCAAGGTAGTCCCGGCTTTGTAGGACGTCGCTATGATGATGTCGTCATCACGTGGTTCGAACCAGTTCCATCTAGTCGAATCCAGATGATGGTTTTGATAAACGCGCGTTCTCGCCGGTTGATCTGCCAATGGAACCTCCCACCAGCGACCCTCACCAATTGGCTACACCCGCCCGTCGCAGCTTGGCAATAGCGGGCAAAACACCACAGAGATCTGGAAAACCTGGTAGCGGAGGAGGGACTCGAACCCCCGACATGCGGATTATGATTCCGACGAGGGAGAAGTCACCCTGGGATGAATGCTTGCCCCGTACGAGAAATTTTCGCACCATCCGTTCTCGGGTCGGCGAGCACATGGATTGAAGGAGAGAGTCCTATGGCCCAGATTTCATCAACGGGTTGCCTCGCTTTCGCTACAGCCATTTCGCTTGTGTCGTCGCCAGCAGCGGCTGATACAGCGGACATGCCAAGTGCTATTCAAGCCAAGATTGACGCTGCACGGGCTGAATGTGCGAATTTCGACAGCGGTGAATTCGCTCTCGAAGAAGGTGCTGTCCAACGGGTGGACCTGGATGGGGACAATGCCGATGATTGGGTTGTTAACGAAGGCCGGTTCGCATGCTCCACTGCCGCATCGCTCTACGGCGGCACCGGCGGTGCCATGTCCCACTTTATGATCGGATCTGAGCTGAATTCAATCCAGAACCAAGGCTGGACAACCACCAAATTCGGTCCGCACACCGTTTTGCTTGCACGGGTCCATGGGTCCAACTGCGACGGGATCAACCCCACACCCTGTGTAGTCTCAAGTGTATGGGACGAGGAGGCAAAAGTCTGGCGATCTGCGAGCGCAGCTTGGGAATAGAAGCACGCTGCGCCGCGCACTAAAGGCAGCCTGCTCGAAGCAATTTGGGAAACCTGGAGGTCAGCCTCTTCATAGGATGATCCGTGGTAGCGGAGGAGGGACTCGAACCCCCGACACGCGGATTATGATTCCGCTGCTCTAACCACCTGAGCTACTCCGCCCCATCGGGCCTGTCGGAGCACTGGGCTCGCTCGACAGGCGGCGCATTTAGGGCTGCACCGGCCCGCGGTCAACCTACCTTTTGCCGCGAAATGCGTAGGTGTGCAGAAACTCCCACGGACCGCCGCGATAGATATAGAGCGACAGGCCGCGAAACTGGAAATCGCGCGGCTCGATCGTGCCTTCGAGCTGCGCCTGCAATGCCTTGGCCTCCGCGCCGCTGACCTTGTTCTGGATGGTGACGTGGAGGCGCGGCTTGTGCTGGTCCTGCGCGGTCAGCAGGCCATGGAAGCGCCGCGTCATTTCGCGCCACACGGCGATCATGCCTTCGCTGTGCAGCCGCAGGGCGGTTCCCCGGCCGAGCGACATGATCCCTTCGAGATGTCCATCGACCGGCGGCGTTTCCCTTGCGATGTCGGAGAGGCAATCGCGCACCTCGCGCTCGTACTGGCGCGGCAGGGCGTGGAAAAGCGTCACGTGCGCGTCGAGGTAGTTGCGCTCGGGCGGGAAATGCTGGCGGCGCAGGCCGGTCGCCCAGCCCGCCAGTTCCTTCGGCAGTTCGGCCGTCACGATCAGCGGATCGTTATCGCCCCCGCTCACATTTCCCCGCGTTCGCGGCGCAGCGCGTACCACTTCTCGACATTCGCATTGTGCTCTTCGAGCGTCGTCGCGAAGGCATGGCCGCCGCTGCCGTCGGCAACCATGTAGACCGCGTCGGTATCCGCCGGATTGAGAACTGCGGCGATGCTCTCGCGGCCCGGATTGGTGATCGGGCCCTTGGGCAGGCCGGTCATCGTGTAGGTGTTGTAGTCGTTGACCGCCGCGATCTCCGACTGACGGATACGCCTGCCGAGCGGCTTGCCGCGGGTAATCGGGTAGATGATCGTCGGGTCCGCCTGCAGCAGCATGCCCTTCTTCACGCGGTTCGAGTAGAGGCCGGCAACCATACGGCGCTCGCGCGCGACGCCGGTTTCCTTCTCCACGATCGAAGCGAGGGTGACGGCATCGGCGATATTGTCGACCGCGATGTCGTTCCCCCGCTTGGGCCACGCCTCGGCGAGGTAGTTCTGCATCGCGGCCTGCATCCGGGCGAGAACGGCAGCGCGTTCCTCCCCGCGCTCGAAATCATAGGTGTCGGGCAGGACCGAGCCTTCGACCGGCACCGGGATTTCACCGGTCAGCAGGTCTTCCGCCATCAGCCGCTCGTAGACCATGATCGAGGGCATGCCTTCGGGAATGGTGATGAAGCGGCGGATCACATCGCCCGATTGAAGCTTGTCGAGAATATCGGCCTGGCTGATGCCCGGTTCGAACAGGAACTCGCCCGCCTGGATCGGATCGCCCCCGCCCAGCACCTTCGCACGCAGCAGGAAGGCATCGGCCGAGGCGATTATGCCGTCGTTCTCAAGATCGCGCGCAACCGACGTCAGGGTCGAGCCGGAGGAAACGACGAACGGCGTCTCCTCCTCGATCTCGGCCGCGCCGTACCATCCCCACGCAAAGATGACCGCGCCGACGATTGCGGCAATCAGCGCCAGCAGGGCGCCGATGCGCAGCATCAGTCGACCTTCTTGACGATCAGCGAGGCGTTGGTGCCGCCGAAGCCGAAGCTGTTGTTGAGCGCGGCGCGTACTTCACGCTTCTTGGCCTGCTTGGGTACGAGGTCGACGCCCTCGGTCCCCTCGTCCGGATCGTCGAGGTTGAGCGTAGGCGGCACGATGCCGTCACGGATCGCAAGAATGCAGAAGATCGCCTCGACCGCGCCGGCGCCGCCGAGCAGGTGGCCGATGGCGGACTTGGTCGAGCTCATCGAAGCACCGCCGAGATCGTCGCCCAGCACGCGCTTGACCGCGCCGAGTTCGATCGTGTCGGCCATGGTCGAGGTGCCGTGCGCGTTGACGTAGTCGATATCCGCCGGCTCGAGACCGGCCTTGCGCAGCGCCATGCGCATCGAGAGTTCCGCGCCCTTGCCTTCCGGGTGCGGCGCAGTGACGTGGTAGGCATCGCCCGAGAGGCCATAGCCCACGACTTCCGCGTAGATCGTCGCGCCGCGCGCCTTGGCGTGCTCATATTCCTCGAGCACGACCACGCCGGCGCCCTCGCCCATGACGAAACCGTCGCGGTTCTTGTCGTAGGGCCGGCTCGCTTCGGTCGGGCGGTCGTTCATGCTCATGTTGAGCGCGCGCGCCTGCGCGAAGCCTGCAACGCCGAGCGGGTTGATAGTGCTCTCAGCGCCGCCCGCCAGCATCACGTCGGCATCGCCGTCCTTGATCATACGCGCCGCGTCACCGATCGAGTGCGCGCCGGTGGAGCAGGCGGTCACGACCGCGTGGTTCGGGCCCATCAGGCCGTATTTGATCGAGACCTGGCCGCTGATCAGGTTGATCAGCCGGCCGTGGACGAAGTGCGGGCTGACGCGGCCCGGGCCGCGTTCGTGCAGCACGATGGATTCGCTCTCGATGCCCGGCAGGCCGCCGATACCCGAACCGATCGAACAGCCGGTGCGCATCTTCAGGTCGTCGTCCATCTCGGCAAGGCCGGCGTCCTCGAGCGCCTGTCCGGCGGCATCGATGCCGTAGACGATGAACGGATCGACCTGGCGCTGGACCTTGTGGTCGACGCGCTTGTCCGCATCGAAGCCCCACGGGTGATCCTTGGGCTTCACCTCGCAGGCGATCTGGCACTTCTGGTTGCTGGCGTCGAAGCGCGTGATCGGGCCTGCGCCGCTTTCGCCGGCGATGAGGTTCTTCCACGAGGTTTCGACATCACCACCGAGCGGGGTGACAAGACCAAGACCGGTTACGACAACGCGGCGCATGCAATTCTCCGTCAAAAAAGAACAGGCCCGGCCCGCATCCGGGTCGAGCCTGTCTGATCCCGCCGACTCACGTCAGGCGAGCACGGCGGGAGGGCCGATCAGCCCTTGTGCTCTTCGATGTACTTCGTGGCGTCGCCGACGGTGGTGATCTTCTCAGCCGCATCGTCGGGAATTTCCACGCCGAATTCTTCTTCGAACGCCATGACCAGCTCGACGATGTCGAGGCTGTCTGCGCCCAGATCGTCGATGAAGCTGGCTTCCTGGGTGACCTTGTCGGCCTCGACGCCGAGGTGCTCGACGACAATCTTCTGCACGCGGTCAGCGGTATCGCTCATGTATTTCCCTCTCGAAATGTGGGGGTTTGAAAATTCCCTTTCGCCCTAATGAACGTAGCGGCACAGCGCAAGTGCCTGCGCTGCATCCGCTACGCGCTTAGGTGTGCACGAAATTCGGGTCTCGAGCTCAGTTGTCGCCGGCGCGGTCGACGCGAGTCGCCTGCGCGCCTTCCGGCTTGGGGGCTTCGACGGTGCGGATATGCACGTCGCGCAGCTGCTTCGGGCTCACCAGCGAGGGCGCGCCCATCATCAGGTCCTGCGCCTTCTGGTTGAGCGGGAAAGCGATCACTTCGCGAATATTCGGCTCGTCGGCGAGCAGCATCACGATGCGGTCGATACCCGGGGCCGAGCCGCCGTGCGGCGGTGCGCCCAGCTTGAAGGCCTCGATCATGCCCGAGAAGTTCTCGTCCACGTCGGCCTTGGTGTAGCCGGCGATTTCGAATGCCTTGTACATGATGTCCGGACGGTGGTTACGAATGGCGCCCGAGGACAGCTCGTAGCCGTTGCAGACGATGTCGTACTGCCAGGCGAGGATATCGAGCGGGTCCTGCGTTTCCAGCGCTTCCATTTCGCCCTGCGGCATGGAGAACGGGTTATGGCTGAAGTCGACCTTCTTCAGTTCCTCGTCGTATTCGAACATCGGGAAATCGACGATCCAGCAGAACTTGAAGCAGCCTTCCTCGATCAGGCCCAGTTCCTCGGCGACGCGGGTGCGCGCGGCACCGGCGAGCTTGGCGGCGTCCTTTTCCTTGCCCGCGGCAAAGAACAGGCCGTCGTTTTCGCCGAGACCGAGTTCGGCATAGAGCTTTTCCATGCCTTCGGTGCCGTGGTTCTTGGCGATCGGGCCACCGAATTCGCCGCCCTTGCGAGTGACGTAGCCGAGGCCGGCGAAACCTTCGCGGCGCGCCCAGTCGTTCATCTCGTCGAAGAACTTGCGGCTTTTCTCATGCGTGTTCGGTGCCGGGACGACGCGCACGCGGCCGCCGGTACCGACGATCTTCTCGAACAGGCCGAAGCCCGACTTCTCGAAGTGGCCGGTGACGTCAGAGATGATCAGCGGGTTGCGCAGGTCGGGCTTGTCGGTGCCGTATTTCAGCATCGATTCTGCATACGGAATGCGCGGGAATTCGCCTGCCGGGGTCACGCTCTTGCCGCCCGAGAATTCCTCGAACACGCCGGCGAGGACCGGTTCGATCGCCTGGAAGACGTCTTCCTGCGTGACGAAGCTCATTTCGAAGTCGAGCTGGTAGAATTCCGGCGAACGGTCTGCGCGCAGGTCTTCGTCGCGGAAGCACGGGGCGATCTGGAAGTAGCGGTCGAAGCCGGCGACCATCAGCAGCTGCTTGAACATCTGCGGGGCCTGCGGAAGCGCGTAGAAACGGCCCGGGTGGAGGCGGCTCGGCACGAGGTAGTCGCGCGCGCCCTCGGGGCTCGATGCACCCAGGATCGGCGTCTGGAACTCGCTGAAGCCCTGCTCGATCATGCGCTGGCGCAGCGAGGTGATGACGCGGTTGCGCAGCATGATGTTGTTGTGGACGCGCTCGCGGCGCAGATCGACGAATCGATACTTGAGGCGCGTTTCTTCGGGATAGTCTTCCGCCTGGTTGACGATCAGCGGCATGTCTTCCGCGCGGCTCTGCACTGTGACGGAGCGGGCGAAGACCTCGATCTCGCCGGTCGGGAGGTTCGCATTCACTGCAACTTCGTCGCGCGCCTTCACGTTGCCGTCGATGGTGATGACCGATTCCAGCTTCAGCTTCTCGAGCACCGGCAGCGCCTCGCTGTCGCTGTCGGCGACGATCTGCGTGATGCCGTAGTGGTCGCGCAGGTCGACGAACAGCACGCCGCCGTGGTCGCGCTTGTTGTGGACCCAGCCGGAAAGACGGACGGTTTCGCCGACATCGGCCTTGGTCAGGGCTGCGCAGTTGTGGGTACGATAGGCGTGCATCTAAAATCTTTCCATTTTCGGAGCTATGGCGCTAAGGGCGCGCCCACTGGTGGCGCGTCGCGCGAATATCGCGCGCGCTAACAGGGGATGCGACCGGCTTTGTCAAGCCGTGCGCGCCCGAGGGAACGAACCCGAGCGGCGGTACTCCGCCCACATACAGACAAGAACGATGAAAATACACGACCTGATTACAAAGACCGCGGAGCTGGAAGAGCTCTGCACCCGCCTCGCCAAATCCGACTTCGTTTGCGTGGACACCGAGTTCATGCGCGAGAACACCTATTGGCCGGAACTGTGCCTCGTGCAGATCGGCAACGAGGAGGAAGCGGCGGCGATCGACCCGCTTGCAGACGGGCTCGACATGAAGCCCCTGCTCGACCTGCTGACCGACAACGAGGAGGTCCTCAAGATCTTTCATGCCGGCGGGCAGGACGTGGAGATCATCTACAACCTCACCGGCAAGACGCCGCACCCGATCTTCGACACGCAGATCGCGATGATGGCGATCAGCCAGTCGGAACAGATCGGCTATGCCAACCTCGTCGAGAGCTGGCTCGGCATCACGGTCGACAAGGGCGCGCGCTTCACCGACTGGAGCCGCCGTCCGCTGACCGACCGGCAGATCGAATATGCCATCGGCGACGTGACGCACCTGGCAAAGATCTTCCCCAAGATCCTGAAAAAGCTGATCAAGACCGATCGCGGCAGCTGGCTCGATGCCGAGATGGAAAAACTCGCCGACCCGGAAAACTACCGCATCGAACCCGACCGCGCGTGGAAGCGTATCCGCCAGGCCGGGCGCAATCCGACCGTCCTCGGCCGCCTCAAGGCACTCGCAGCCTGGCGCGAAGGCGAGGCGCAGCACAAGAACATCCCGCGCGGCCGCATCATGCGCGACGAGACGCTGGCCGACATCGCCAGCCATCCGCCCAAGAAGCAGGCCGACCTCGTGAAAGTGCGCGGCCTCAGCCAGGCGTGGAAGGACAACGACATCGGCAAGCGCCTGATGAAGGTCATCGCGCAGGCCGAGCCACTATCGAAGAGCGAGATGCCGGCGAAGATGAAGCGCGGCGCGCCGCTCGGCAAGGAAGGCGCGCTTGTTGCCGACCTCCTCAAGCTGCTGCTCAAGATCCGTGCGCGCGAGATCGACGTCGCCAGCCGCCTGCTGACCAAGGCCGACGAGATGGAGGCGCTCGCCGCCGGCATCCGCGACCTGCCGATCCTCAAGGGCTGGCGCTACGAAGTCTTCGGCCGCGACGCGCTCGAACTGGTCGAAGGCAAGCTCGCTTTCGCCGTGAAGGGCGGAAAGCTGCACATGACGCATATCGACGACATGGCCGACGACCTGGCTCAGGCGCAGGAAGACCTTGCCGTCGAACAGGCTGAAGATCAGGCCGAGGCCGCCCAGACCGAAGAGGCACACGCCGCCGAATGAGCACCTACCTGCCCACCATCAAGCAGCTGCAATATCTCGTCGCGCTGCACGAGCACGGGCATTTCGGCCGCGCTGCGGAGGCGAGCTTCGTTTCGCAGTCGACGCTCTCGGCGGGCATCCGCGAGCTGGAAACCCTGCTCGGCGTGACGCTGGTCGAGCGCAGCCGCCGCGTGGTGCGCTTTACTCCGCTGGGCGAACAGGTTGTCGCCAAGGCCCATCGCCTGCTGCGCGAGGCGGAGGAACTTAGCGACCTCGTCCAGGCGAGCGGCAAGCCGCTGTCGGGCGAACTGCGCATGAGCGTCATCCCGACAATCGCGCCCTTCATGCTGCCGCGCATCCTGCCGCGCCTGCGCACGGAGCGGCCCAACCTCAAGCTGATGCTGCGCGAGGAAACCAGCCAGGACGCAGTCGAATCGCTCCATCATGGCCGGGTCGATTGCGTGCTCCTCGCCCTCCCCTTCGATACCGGCGAGGTCGAGTACGAGCATATCGGCGAAGACAAGCTGTACGTCGCCTTCCCGGAAAACGATCCGCGCGACCCGCCCGAGACCATTCCGCCCTCGATGATCGACGAGGGGCGCCTCTTGCTGCTCGAGGACGGTCACTGCCTGCGCGAACACTCGCTTGCGGCATGTGCGCGCCCGGAATTGCGGGCCAGCGCGACCATGATCGGCACGAGCCTGCATACGCTCGTACAGATGGTCGACAACGGACTTGGCCTGACCATGCTGCCCCAGATGGCGATCGACGCCGGCATCCTCGACAACACCAAAATCGTCGCGCGGCCGGTCAAATCGGCCAATGCGAGCCGGGAAATCGCGCTCATCTGGCGCAAGAATTCGCCCCGCGCAGACGAATTTCGCCTGCTTGCAGAAGAACTTCGCGCAGGCTGATCCGTCCGGTCCGATTGTGACCGTTCACGCTTTCTTGGTAAATTGAGCGCTAACAAGTGCCCTCGGAAAGGCGAGGGAACTATGGAAATGCGGTCATACAACCGATTCTCCACCGATCAGGAAATCGAGTGCGCAGTCGACGGAAAACGGGGCGTAGTTAAGCTCTACAACCTTTCATGCGGCGGCTGCATGATCGAAACGCCCGACGAGGCGATCGACGAAGGCACCCAGATCCGCCTGCGCCTGCAGCCCAAGGTCATCGTCAACGGACGCGTTGTCTGGCGCATCGAGAAGAACGCCGGCATCAAGTTCGAAACCCCGCTGCACCAGACGGTGGTCGAGCAGTTCGGCTACGTTCCGAACAGTGAATTCGACCGCGACGATCCGCGCGACCGCTTCGGCCTTCCGCTGATCGGCTGACGGGCCCGAAAAGGCCTTCAGTCCATGTGCTTGAGGCCGACCCTCAGGTAATCCCAACCGGTCACCAGCGTCAGGATCGCGGCGCCCCACAGGCTCGCGAGACCGACGAGGTGGACCCATTGATCGGCCAGCGGACGCTCGATCTCCGACACCAGCGTCGGCGGCGGACCGTGAACCGCGCCCCCCAGGATCAGCGCGCCCAGGGCGACCAGCTGCAACGTCGTCTTCCACTTGGCGAGCTTGGTCACGGGTACCGACACCTGCAGCCCGGCGAGGAATTCGCGCAGCCCCGACACGGCGATCTCGCGCATCAGGATGACCAGCCCGGCAATAACGTGGACGTCCCCGCCATATGGGCCGCGGAGATATCCCTGTGCCGTCAGCACGAGGATCACCGCGGCGACCATGATCTTGTCGGCGATAGGGTCGAGGAAAATGCCGAGTTTCGACACCGTCCCGCTCGACCGGGCGAGGTAGCCGTCGAAGTAATCGGTAATGCCCATGAGGCAGTAGAGCGCGAAGGCCAGGGCGTAGCCGACCTTCCATTCCGGCCACCACAACAGCGCCGCCAGCAGCGGCACCGCGACGATGCGCGACAGCGTGAGAATGTTGGGCAGGGTCAGCATCCTGCCTCCCCTAGACCAGACCTGCGGCGGGCAAAAGACAATGATTGGCCTTGTCCCAAGGGTCATATGCGTTAGACCCGGCTGCAGGGGCCGCAGCAAGCAGCAGGGTTTAATGACGACATCGACGCACCTACTGCGCCGCCGGCGCTTCTTGCCGCTCTTCGTCACGCAGCTTTTCAACGCTTTCAACGATAACCTCTACAAGAACGCGATGGTCCTCTTCGTGGTCTACGAGGTGTTCAATTCGCCCCAGACCGAAGGTGCTTTCAGCGCAGTCGCATCGGGCCTGTTCATCCTCCCGTTCTTCGTCCTTTCCGCTCTCGCCGGCCAGCTCGCCGACATGCGCGACAAGGCCGCAATCATCCGGACGGTGAAGGCGTGCGAGATCGGGCTGATGGTGATCGGTGCGGCGGGACTCTACCTTGCGTGGAAAGGCATCGCGGTCGAGCTGATCGCCATACCCCTCCTCCTGCTCGCGCTCTTCCTGACAGGCGTGCAGTCGACTTTCCTCGGCCCGATCAAATACGCGATCCTTCCGCAGCACCTGCGCAAGGAAGAGGTACTCGCCGGCACCGGCCTCGTCGAGGCGGGCACCTATATCGCGATCCTCGCAGGCACGATCCTCGCCGGATGGATCGACGTGCAATTTGCCGCAGCGGGGATCATCATCACCTCGGTGGTCGGCTATTTCGTCTCGCGCCAGGTGCCCGATGCGCCGCCGCAAGGCGCGCAGGAAAAGCTCGACTGGAACATTTTCCGCTCCTCGAAGAACCTGATCGCCGAGACGATGCACAACCGAGAGGTGTTCTACGCGATCCTCGCCATCAGCTTCTTCTGGACCATCGGTTCGGTGCTGTTCATCCAGTTCTTCCCGCTCGCCAAGAACGTCATCATGGCCGAGCCGGAAGTCGCCAGCCTTTTCCTCGTCGTCTTCTCGATCGGTGTTGCGGTTGGCTCGGTGTCGATCAACGCCCTGCTCAAGGGACGCGTATCGGCGCGCTATGCACCGATCTCGGTCATCTTCATGGGGCTGTTCGTTGTCGCCTTCTACATCGTGTCGAAGCTATGGGCGGCCGACCCGCCGAGCGACCTGCTCGACTTCATGGAGTTCCTCAGCTGGCCGATGGCGACGGTGCTGCTGCTTTGCCTGCTCGGCATCTCGGTGGCAGGAGGCATGTTCGTCGTCCCGCTCTACGCTTTCCTGACCACGCGGGTGAAGCCCGAGCAGGCGGCGCGGACCATCGCGGCGAACAACATCGTCAATTCGGGCGCAATGGTCGTCGGTTCTCTGCTGGCGATGTCGCTCAATGCGATCGGCATTCCGATCGTCGAGCAATTGCTGCTGAGCGCAGCGATGTGCCTCGTCTCGGCATGGCTCGGCCACCGGCTCTACAAGAACGAGACGGATCACTCGCTCGTATGATTGCCGGCCCTCGGGCCGCTCATATCAGATGATGAAGACCAGCACCGCGATGAAGCAGGCTGCATAGGCAGTCGCAAAGCCCGAGATGTCGTCCTTGGTGAGCGACAGCCAGTGCCGGGCCGGAACCGCGTCTTCGCCCTTGCGGACATGCGGCGGAAGCGTTGCCAGGAACGGGTGGCGGGCGGTTTCGTCGGAAAGAACAAGCGATCTGCGCATGCAGGCGTCTTAACCGATTGGTAACCATCCGCCTCCCGCAAAATCAGGCCTGTCGCGGGATGGGACATTAACCGCGTAACTTTACGACGCGCAGCCTCTTGGCGCCGTCCTCAGCCCTCGCTCATCGCGATGATGCGGTCCCATTCGTCCTTGCGAACCTCGCTGACGGACAGGCGCATCAGCTTGACCAGTTCCATCTCGGCAAGCGCGGGTTCGGCCTTGATTTCCTTGAGCGTAACAGGCCGGTCGAGCTTGCGAACCGGCTTCACCCTGACCGCGGCCCATTTCCCTTCCGGGTCGGCCGGATCGGTCAGCCCGGCTTCGCTCACCTCCATGATGCCGACGATCTCGAGACCCTTGTTGGAATGATAGAAGAAGGCCTGGTCGCCCTCCTCCATCGCTGCGAGATTGTTCTTCGCGCGGTGGTTGCGCACGCCGTCCCACAGCCCCTCGCCCTTGGCCGCCAAATCGTCCCACCCGTATTCGTCGGGTTCCGATTTCATGAGCCAGTATCGCGCCATGCTTCATTGCCTTCTTCAAAGAA
The DNA here is from genome assembly GCF_004114695.1 of Erythrobacter sp. HKB08. NCBI lineage: Bacteria > Pseudomonadati > Pseudomonadota > Alphaproteobacteria > Sphingomonadales > Erythrobacteraceae > Erythrobacter > Erythrobacter sp. HKB08. The sequence goes on along the minus strand of NZ_CP035310.1, from coordinate 1,551,183 downwards.
AATACGCCCCGATCTTGGTGGTGAAGACTGCCGCTGTCCAACGTTTCGCCGGGTGCTGTCGCCAAGGCTTTCAAAATTAACGGGATGTTTATCGTGAACTTGCATAGCGAGCGAAGGAAGGTGCCAAAGGGGGAAAGGTCGCGCAGTCGATCGCAGTCGCATGGCAAAAATCATCGATCCTGTCCGTCGCGTACGGAAAAGAGTTGAACGCGACGTGGTCGCACTCGGTATCGCCATCGCGGCGATCCTCATGTTCATCGGTACCGGCGGCGCCATCCTGCCGCAGATCATCCGCAGCTGGGTCTACAACGACACTGGGCCGAACTACGTCCTCCTCAATGCCCTTCTCCTCAATATCGCCCTGATCGTCTTCGGCCTGCGCCGTTACCGCGAGCTGATGTCGGAGATCGAACATCGCCGCGACTCCGAAGAACGCGCCCGTATCCTCGCCGAAACCGATCCGTTGACCGGCTGCCTCAACCGACGCAGCGTCACGCCTGCAACCGACGAGCTGATCGCGAATTGCGCCGATAATGCGAAGCGCGTCGCCTTCATGATGGTCGACCTCGACAACTTCAAACAGGTCAACGACCTCAACGGCCACAAGGTAGGCGACCAGCTGCTGGTCGAAGTGGCCAACCGCATGCGCAACACGCTCCCCGACGACGCGCTCCTTGCGCGGCTTGGGGGCGACGAGTTCGCCTGCGTCGTCGCATTCGACAAGCGCTCGCCCGATGCGATTGACCAGCTCGCCAGTGAGCTGACCGCAGCAATCTCGCGCCCACACGACCTCGACGGCGTGCCGCTCGACGTGACCATATCGCTCGGCGTCGCGACGTCCGAAGTCGGCGATGAGCACACGGAAGACGGCAAGGTCGACGGCGAAGGCCTGCTCCACCGCGCCGACATCGCGATGTATCAGGCCAAGAAGCAGGGCAAGAACCGCCACTTCTGGTTCGATCCGACGATGGAAACCGACCTGCGCTTCCGCAAGGAGCTCGAAACGGCACTTCGCCGGGGGCTCGAAGCAAAGGAATTCGTACCCTTCTATGAACAGCAGATCGACATCGAGACCGGCGAGATCGTCGGCTTCGAGATGCTCGCCCGGTGGAAATCCGCCGAACTCGGCCTCGTGCGACCGAACATCTTCATCCCGGTGGCCGAGGAAATCGGCCTTATCGGCCGCCTTTCCGAACAGCTCATTTCCGCCGCGATGGAAGATGCCAAGGAATGGGCACCGCACCTCACGCTGTCAGTCAACATTTCGCCCGTACAGCTGCGCGACCCGTGGTTCGCCCAGCGCATGCTCAAGCTGCTGACCGAACAGAACTTCCCGGCCGAACGGCTCGAGATCGAAATCACCGAGAGCTGCCTGCACGAGAATATCGGCCAGGTGCGCTCGATGATCACGAGCCTCAAGAACCAGGGCGTCAAGATCAGCCTCGACGATTTCGGCACCGGCTATTCCAGCCTCGCGCAGCTTCGCTCGCTGCCGTTCGACCGCCTGAAGATCGACCGCAGCTTCGTCGGCGAACTCAACGGCAAGGCCGGCAACGAGAAGCTGATCGACGCGATCATCCAGCTGGGCGAAGGGCTGCAACTGCCGGTGACCGCCGAGGGGATCGAGGACAACGAGATCCTGCAGGCGCTGCAGGGCAAGGGCCGCCTCAAGGGTCAGGGCTATTTCTACGGCCAGCCGGAGGACGCGGCGCAGGTCCGCGAACGTCTTGCCGGGAAGAACCTGCTGGGCGTTGCCGGGCACGGTGAAGCCACGCTTGAGCGAGCCGAGCATACGGCTGTCGCGCCGGAAGTCGAAGTCGCAGCCGACCCTCAGGCGCGCCGCCAGGCCTAAGCCGCCTCTGGACGCGGGGCCTGCCACACCATAGATGCGCCTTGGATGCGCATCCCCTTCGTCAAGATGCACGGGCTCGGCAATGACTTCGTCATTCTCGACCGCCGTTCGCAAGAGCCGCTGCCGCTCGAACCCGGCCGCGTGCGCGCGATCGCGAACCGGCACCAGGGCATCGGCTGCGACCAGCTGATCGTGCTCGAGGATGCGCCCGATGGCTCGCAGGCCGATTTCCGCATGCGTATCTTCAATTCCGACGGCGGAGAGGTCGAGGCCTGCGGCAATGCGGCCCGCGCCGTAGCCCGCCTTCATGGCGAACCCTGCACGGTCGATACGTCCGGCGGTGTGATCGGGCTCGAACCTGCCAGCAGCGGCGCAGCGGTCGACATGGGCGCACCGCGCTTCGGCTGGGACGAAATCCCGCTCGACCACCCGATGGATACGCAGCGCATGCCGGTCGGCTGGGAAGAGCTCGAAGCGCCCGATGCAGTCAATGTCGGCAATCCGCACGTGATCTTCTTCGTCGATGATGCCGAAGCGGTGGACCTCGGACGGATCGGCCCGGTGATCGAACAGGACCCTCTGTTTCCCGAGCGGATCAACGTCAACGTCGCCTCCATCGAAGGAGGCGAAATCCGCCTGCGCGTGTGGGAGCGCGGTGCTGGCCTGACCAAGGCTTGCGGAACGGGTGCCTGCGCAACCGCCGTCGCGGCGCTCCGTCGCAAGCTGGTCCCCTCGCCGGTGACCGTCCACCTGCCGGGCGGCGCGCTCGAAATCGCGTGGGAGCAAGGCGGGACAATCCGCATGACCGGCCCAGCGACCGAATCCTTCCGCGGCACGTTCGAGTGGGACGACTTCGCTTGAGCACCCTTACGAAATCGAAGGGGGCGGAAGTCATTTCACTCGGCTGCCGTCTCAACATCGCAGAAAGCGAACGCATCCGTGACATGCTCGCAGGCGAAAGCGATATCGTCGTGGTGAACAGCTGCGCGGTGACGAGCGAGGCCGTCCGCCAGACCCGGCAGGCGATCCGGCGCGCACGCCGCGAAAGGCCGGATGCGCGCCTGATGGTGACTGGCTGCGCGGCCGATATCGAACGCGAGCAGCTTGGCGCCATGCCCGAGGTCGACGGCCTCATTGCGAATACCGCCAAGCTCGACGCGCGTGCGTGGAACGTGCCGGAGACTGAGGCGACCGCCCCGCCCGCTCGCACCCGCGCCTTCATCGCGATCCAGAACGGCTGCGACCACAGCTGCACCTTTTGCGTCATCCCGCAGGGACGCGGCCCGAGCCGGTCTCTCACGGTCGATCAGGTGCTGCGTGAGGTCGAGCGCCATCTCGACAAAGGCGCGCCGGAAATCATCCTGACGGGTGTCGATTTGACCTCGTGGGGCCACGACCTGCCCGGCAAGCCGCCGCTCGGCAGCCTGATCGAAGCGGTCCTAGGTCGTTTTCCCTCGCTCGGGCGACTTCGCATGTCCTCGCTCGACGGGATCGAGATCGACCCGCTACTCGAAGAACTGCTGGCCAGCGAGGAGCGGCTGATGCCGCATCTCCATCTTTCGCTGCAGCATGGCAACGACCTGATCCTGAAGCGCATGAAGCGCCGCCACCTGCGCGCCGACGTGATTGCACTGGTCGAGCGGCTCAAGGCGAAGCGGCCCGAAATCGCCATCGGCGCCGACCTGATCGCCGGTTTCCCGACCGAGGACGCGACCCAGCACGACGAGAACCGCAGCATCATCCGCGAACTCGGCATCGTTCACGGCCACATCTTTCCCTATTCGCCACGCCCGGACACGCCGGCAGCCCGCATGCCGCAAGTCGAGCGCGCGACGATCAAGCAACGCGCCGCCGAACTGCGCGCGGAGGTCCGCAGCGCGCGGGACGGCTGGCTGAAATCGCTCGTCGGAACCCCGCTCGACGTTCTCGCCGAACGCGACGGAACCGGCTATGCGCCGAACTTCGCGCGGGTCCGCGTGCCCGAAGGCACCGCGCCCGGTACGATCATCACACTGACGCCCAGCCGCCTCGAGGAAGGCCTACTCATATGAGCGAAACCAGTTGGCGCGACCGCCTGTTCGGCGGTTTCCGCAAGACGTCGGAGCGCCTCTCGACCAACCTGACCGAGGCGGTTTCGACCGCCAAGCTCGACGATGCGACGCTCGACGATGTCGAAGACGCGCTGATCATGTCCGACCTCGGTCCGTCGGCGGCATCGCGCATCCGCCAGCGCCTTTCCGACAAGCGCTTCGGCCTCTCGATCACCGAGCAGGAACTGAAGGAAGCCGTCGCCGAGGAAATCGCCGAAATCCTGCGCCCGGTCGCCAAGCCGCTCGAGATTACCGCCTTCCCGCGCCCGCAGGTCATCCTCGTGATCGGCGTGAACGGCAGCGGCAAGACGACGACCATCGCCAAGCTCGCACACCTGTTCCAGGAAGACGACTACGGCGTGATGCTGGCGGCTGGCGACACCTTCCGTGCCGCCGCAATCGGCCAGCTCGCGACTTGGGCGGAGCGGATCGACGTTCCGATCATCCGCGGCCCCGAAGGCGGCGATCCGGCGAGCATCGTGTTCGATGCCGTCAAGGCTGCGACCGACCAGGGTATCGACGCGCTGGTGGTCGACACCGCCGGCCGCCTGCAGAACAAGCGCGAGCTGATGGACGAGCTGGCAAAGATCCGCAAAGTCCTCGGCCGCCTCAACCCCGAGGCGCCGCATGACGTGGTGCTCGTCCTCGATGCGACCAACGGCCAGAACGCCCTCTCGCAGATCGAGATCTTCAAGGAAGTCGCCGGGGTCACCGGTCTCATCATGACCAAGCTCGACGGCACGGCACGCGGCGGTGTGCTGGTTGCGGCAGCCGAGCAATACGGCCTGCCTATTCACGCGATCGGCGTGGGCGAAAAGATCGACGACCTGCGCCCGTTCGACCCGGACCTCGTCGCACGCGTCATTGCGGGTGTTGCCTGATGGCCGAGAGCCAAAAGAAGCAGGGCTCCGGCTGGCTCAACGTGGCGGTCGATTACGGCCCGCTGCTGGTGTTCCTCGGCGTCTACAAGTGGTTCTCGCCGGAAGAAAGCGAGCCGATTGCCGAAATCGCCGCCGTCATTCGCGGCACGCTCGCCTTCATGGTCGCGGCGGTCATTGCACTCGCAGTGTCGAAATGGCGGCTCGGCAAGGTATCGCCCATGCTGTGGTTCTCGACCGCGCTGATCGTCGGCTTCGGCAGCCTGACGATCTTCCTGGGCGATCCGGTGTTCGTGCAGATCAAGCCGACGATCATTTACGTCACATTCGGTGTCCTGTTGCTCGGCGCCTATTACTGGAAGGGCAAGGCGCTGCTGCGCATCCTGCTGGAAGCAGCCTTCGAAGGCCTGAGCGACGAAGGCTGGGCGAAGCTCTCGCGCAACTGGGGCTTTTTCTTCCTGTTCCTGGCCGCCCTCAACGAAGCACTGCGGACGAACCTGAGCTTCGAATCATGGCTCTGGGCCAAGCTATGGGTCTTCATGCCCCTGAGCTTCCTTTTCACCTTCACCCAGATCCCGATGCTGCTGAAGCATGGGCTGGCGGTGGAAGAAAAGGACGACGTGTTGAAGGAAGAACCGCCGACCGGCAGCTAGCCGCTAGATCCGGACCTGGCTGCCGAGTTCGACCACGCGGTTGGTCGGCAGGCGGAAGAATTCCATCGCCGTCGCGCTGTTGCGCAGCATCCATGCGAAGATCTTCTCGCGCCACAGCGGCATGCCCGGCTTCTCGCTCGGCAGCAGCGTTTGGCGGCTGAGGAAGAAGCTGGTCTGCATCATGTCGAACTCGCCGCCGCACTGCTGCATGGTCTTGAGGCCCTGCGGCACGTCGGTTTCCTGCATGAAACCGTAGTGCAGGATGGCGCGGTAGAACCCGTCGCCGAGGTCGTGATACTCGCACCGCTCGCTCGCATCGACATAGGGCACGTCGTCGATCTGCACGGTCAGGATGACCACGCGTTCATGCAGCACCTTGTTGTGCTTGATGTTGTGCAGGAGCGCGCTCGGCACGCCGCCTGTGGTGGAGGCCATGAAGATCGCGGTCCCCGGCACGCGGGTCGCGCTGTTCTTGGCCGACTTGGCGAACACCTCGATCGGCAGGGCGACCTCGCTCATGCGCTCGCGCATCAGCTTGCGGCCGCGCGCCCAGGTCGTGAGCAGGGTGAAGATCACCGCGCCGACGACCAGCGGGAACCAGCCGCCCGCGGGCACCTTCATCAGGTTCGCGGCGAAATAGGCCCCGTCGACGATCAGGAACAGGATCACGACCGGCGCGGCATACCACCACTTCCACTTCCACACGCCGACCAGCAGCACTGCCATCAGCAGCGTATCGATGGTCACCGCACCCGTCACCGCGATGCCGTATGCGCTCGCGAGGTTGGACGAGTTCTGGAAGGTGAGGACGAGGATGATGACCGCGATCATCAGCGCCCAGTTGACGATCGGGATGTAGATCTGGCCGCCTTCGGTCTCGCTGGTGTGGCGGATCGAAAGGCGCGGGACATAGCCCATCTGGATCGCCTGGTGGGTGATCGAGAAGGCACCGGAAATCACCGCCTGGCTGGCGATGAAGGTCGCACAGGTCGCAAGGATAACGAGCGGCAGGCGCCATTCTTCCTGCGCGAGGAAGAAGAACGGGCTCTTGATCGCCTCTGCGGCAAGCTCCGGCGGCAGGCTCACGATCATCGCGCCCTGCCCGAAGTAATTGAGCAGCAGGCACGGCATGACGAAACCGAACCAGCTCAGTTTCATCGGCCCGCGCCCGAAGTGGCCCATGTCGGAATACAGCGCTTCGGAACCGGTGACCGCGAGGACGACCGAGCCTAGTGCGAGGAAGGCGAACCACTTGTCGAGGATGAAGAACTGGATCGCGTACCACGGGTTGAGCGCCCAGAGGATTTCCGGGTGCTGCAATATCTGCGCAGCGCCGAGGAACGCGATGACGCTGAAGTAGACGATCATCACCGGCGCAAAGAGAGCGCCGACCTTCGCCGTCCCGCGCTTCTGCAGCATGAAGAGGCATACCAGCAGCGCGAGCGCGATCGGGATCACATAGGGGTCGAGCCTGTGGTCGACGACCGTCAGGCCCTCGACCGATGACAGGACCGAAATCGCCGGCGTGATCATGCTGTCGCCGTAGAACAGCGAGGTTGCGAATACGCCGAGCAGGATCGCGACCCACGTATAGCGCGGGTTCGTCATCTTGCTCGAGATGAGCGCGACGAGGGCGAGCGAACCGCCCTGCCCCTTGTTGTCAGCGCGCATGAGGATGGTGACATACTGGATCGCAACGACCAGCGTCATCGACCAGAAAATCAGGCTGACGACGCCGAGGACGTGGTTGTAGTCGATCGGCAGCGGGTTGGGACCGATGAAGGTCTCGCGGAACGCGTAAAGCGGGCTGGTACCGATGTCGCCGAAGACGACGCCTATGGCGCCCACGGCCAAGGCCGTACGCGAGGCTGCGTGCCCTTTTCCGTGCCCGTGCGGATTGGTTTCGGCTTGGGAAGACGCGTCGCTCATCGCACCGCTGGCCCCGTCCTTCGATTAATGCGGCATCGGCCGCTCACAAGGTTGCGGCGCGTAGCAGCATGCGTGTTGCGCTGCAATACAATCTACCGGACTAGTTCGCGACCTGGCCGAGCATCTGGTCGAGCCGTTCGAGTTGGCCCGCAAGCTCTTCACGCCACGGTGCATCCTCGGGCGCATTCTCGAGGATATCGGCCCAGATCGCCCGCGTCTGGCCGGGTTGCCCTGCCCTCAGCAGCGCGAAACCGGTGAAATAGGCTGCCGCCGGATTGCCCGGATCGATCCGCTCGGCGCGCTCGTAGGCATAGAGAGCTGCCGGGGTGAGCATTCCGTCTGCGTGTTCGATAAGCACGTTACCGAGCGCGACCCACGCTTCCGCATCGCGCGGGTTCTCGGCGACGGCATTGCGAAGCAGGTCTGCCGCGTCGGCGAATTGCCCCTTGCGGGTGAAACCGTCGGCAACGGTGACCCAGCGTGCGGGCGGCTGGTCGGTGCCGAACAGCGACCTGCGCGCCTCGATCAGCGCGAAATTGCTCTGCTGGATTTCCGCCACGCGATCCTTGGGCGCAGCGGGCTTGCCCGGTTCGCCCTGCAGCGCATAGCCGGCAAGGCCGAACAGCAGCGCCGCGCCGAATGTCGTCCAGCCGGCCTTTGGCAGCTTCAGGAAGAAGGCGGCCGCGATGAAGACCAGCGCCGCAAGCGCGAGAATCGGGACCCAGCTCATGCCTCACCCTCTTTCCGGCGGCCCATACGGCGCCACAGCAGGAGCAGCGCGACGAGCACCAGCACGGCGGGAACTGCGAACAACGGCCACGTCGTCTCACTGACCGTCGGGGCATAGCTGACGTAGTCGCCATATCGTTCGACGAGCCAGGCGCGGATCGCTTCGGGCTCTTCCCCGGCAGCAATACGCGTACGGACCTGGTGGCGCATGTCGCCAGCCATGGGCGCATCGCTATCGGCGATCGACTGCGACTGGCACTTGAGGCAGCGCAGCGTCTCCATCAGCGCCTGCGCCTCGGCTTCCTGCCGCGGGTCTTCGAGCTGCTGGTAGGCATAGGGCGCCGGCGGCAGCGACTGCTGGGCCGAAAGAGGCAATGCGGCGAATGCCAGCAGCAGGATCGCAAGAAGCCTGCTCATGCCCCCGCCTCCCGCAGCTTGGCGAGCAGGACCGGGACATCGCTCGCACGAACGTCGCCGATGTGCTGGTAGACGATGGTGCCCTTGCCATCGATGACGAAGGTCTCCGGCACGCCGGACGAACCGATGCCGAGCTGCACTTCGCTGAGGTCGTCTGCGCCGATGCGCGTGTAGGGATTGCCGTATTGATCGAGGAAGCGGGCGACATCTTCCGGCCGGTCGCGGATCGCCACGCCGACGATTTCCGCACCGCTCTGGCGAAGTCGCTCGAGATGCGGGGCCTCCGCGATGCAGGGCACGCACCAGCTCGCCCAGATGTTGAGCAGCTTGGGCTTGCCGTCGGCGAGGTCGGCGGTGGTCAGGCCGGGCCGGTCCCCGCTTGCGGCGCGCAGGTCGAACTGCGGCAGCGGCTTGCCGATCATCGTGCTCGGGATGAATTCATCCTTCGGCTGCGTCAGCTGGTAGGCTGCCACGCCGCAGAACATCAGGAACAGGCCGAGCGGTATCCAGAGCCAGAGCTTCTTCATGCCACAGCCTCCTCTTGGTGAAGCTCTTTCCTGCGCATGACGCGGCGACGCTTGAGGTCGGTCGCGACCCGTCCGATCAGCGCCAGCAGGCCGCCGAGCGCGACGAGCAGGCCGCCGTACCAGATGAAAGTCACGAAGGGCTTCCACCACAGGCGAAGCTGCCAGCGGCCCTGCCCCGCCTCGTTACCGATGACCGCGTAAAGCTGACCGTTCCAGCGGGTCGCGAGCACGCTTTCGCTGGTTTCCTGCGGCGGCGCCCAGAAATTGCGCGCCTGCGGGTTGAGCATGATCGGCTCGCCACCTTCGTAGGAAGCGGAAAGCTGCCCCTCGAGCGCCGTCCAGTTCGGACCGGCGACCGGCTGCACACCCTCTAGCGTCACCTGCCACGGGCCGACTTCGGTGCTCTGGCCAGCCGAAATGGCGGCGAGGCGCTCCTTGGTGAAAGCGGATTCGCTCGCCATGCCGAACAGCGCGACGGCGAGGCCGAAATGCGCGATCACCATGCCCCATGTGGCAAGCGGCACGCGAAGGAGGTTGCGCCCGCGAAGCGGCAGGAAGCTCGCCACCGCAAGGCCGACGGCAATCGCAAGGCCGAGGTCGGCGAGCAGCGAATAGGAGCCGAGAACGACGACCAGTCCCAGCACCGCGATCATGATCGCGAAGATCACCGCAAGCGGCATCTGGATGCGCGACAGCTTGTCCTGCCGCCAGCGCAGCAGCGGGCCGACCGCCATGACGAGCAACATGGGCACGGTAAAGATCGCGCCGACCGGATTGAAATAGGGCGGCCCGACCGACACGCGCACGTCGAACGCCTCGGTCAGCAGCGGGTAGAGCGTGCCGAGCAGCACGATGCCGAGGATCGCGCTCAGCATTACGTTGTTGAACACCAGCGCGCCCTCACGGCTCGTCACCTTGAAACGCTCGCCTTCGGAAATGCTGTTGGCGCGCAGGCCGAACAGGGTCAGCGCGCCGCCGATGTAGATGCCAAGCAGGATCAAGATGAAGGTCCCGCGCTCCGGATCGACCGCGAAAGCATGGACGCTGGTGAGGACCCCCGAACGGACGAGGAAGGTGCCGAGCATCGACATGGAAAATGCGACCACGCCGAGCATGATCGTCCATGTCCGCAGCGCATCGCGCGAGGCGAGCACGCTCACCGAATGCAGCAGGGCCGTCGCAGCAAGCCATGGCATGAGCGAGGCGTTCTCGACCGGGTCCCAGAACCACCAGCCGCCCCAGCCGAGCTCGTAATAGGCCCAGTAGCTACCCGCCGTGATGCCGAGGGTGAGGAAAATCCATGCGCCGAGAATCCACGGCCGCATCGCGCGGGCGAAATCGGGCGTGACCGAGCGGGTCAGCAGCGCACCAACCGCGAAGCTGAAAGCGACCGAGAGGCCGACGTAGCCGAAATAAAGCGTGGGCGGATGGAAGGCGAGGCCGATGTCTTGCAGCAGCGGGTTGAGCCCCTGTCCTTCGGCAGCGGGCATCGGCAGTCGTTCGAACGGGTTCGAGCTGAGCAGGATGAAGGCGTAGAAACCGATGCCTACGAAAGCCTGCGCAGCCAGCGTTGCCAGCATGGTCTTTTCCGACAGCCGCCGCTCGATCAGCGCGATCAGCCCGCCAGCCAGCGCCATCACCGTGACCCACAGCAGCATGGAGCCTTCATGATTGCCCCAAGCACCGGAAAGCTTGAAAATCAACGGCTTGGCGGAATGCGAATGCGTTGCGACCAGCTTCACCGACAGATCGGTGATTGCGAATAGGTAAAGCAGCGTCAGGAACGAAATCGACGCAAGCACGCCCTGCACGACTGCGGCAGGCCGGACCAGCGCCGCCATGTCCTCGTGCCCGCGCACCGCCAGCACGCCGGCGAAGAGCTGGAGCACGGAGAGAGCTCCCGCCAGCCACAGGGCGGCAAGACCGAGCTCTGCGATCACCGTGCGGATTCCTCCGTCTCGGCGACGACTTCGCGCGCCTGATGCTCGCTCATTTCCTGCAGTTCGCGCGGGACGTAATTCTCGTCATGCTTGGCGAGGAGGTTGTCGGCGACGAAAGTGCCGTCGGCCCCGAGGCTGCCCTCGGCGACGACGCCCGAACCTTCGACGAAGAGATCGGGCAGGATGCCGGCAAAACGCACCGGCACGGTCGCATCGCCGTCACCGACGACGAAAGACACCGTGATCCCGTCTTCGAGCGTCTTGAGCGAGCCTTCCTGCACCATGCCGCCGAGACGCACGGCCTGACCGACCGCGGGCGGATTCTCGGCCATCTGGCTCGGCACGTAGAAATAGCTCGCCTGGTTGCGCAGCGCATAGGCCGCGAGCAGCCCGGCACCGATCAGCGCGACAAGCGCGATGACGATGAGGACGAGGCGTTGGTGCTTGGCTTTCATGAAACTCTATTTCCGTTTCGCATCGTCGCGGCGTTTTTCCGCCCGGCGCATGTCGAACCATGCCCATATGACGAGCGCAAGGATCGCGACGAGGCCCACGGCATAGGCCGCGACCACGAAGTCCATCTGGTCGAGGTTCTCACGCAAGGGCTTCTCCCATCGCCTTGCGGCGCAGGCGCGCCTCGGCCTGCGTATCGGCAAGCAGCGCGCGCATGCGGGCCAGCACGATGCCGCCGAACAATAGCGAGAAGCCGACAACCGCGAGCAGCAGCGGCGCGAGGAAGACCCCGTCGATCGCGCTCTTGCCCATGGTGATGCTCGGCGGCTGGTGGAGCGAATTCCACCACACGACCGAGCGGTTGATGATCGGGATATTGATCGCGCCAACGAGGCCGAAGATCGCGGGGATACGGCTCGATGCGTTCTCGCGCGCGACCGACTGCGACAGCGCCATGTAGCCGAAATAGAGGAACAGCAGGACAAGCATCGAAGTCAGCCGCCCGTCCCACACCCACCAGGTGCCCCAGGTCGGGCGCCCCCAGATCGAGCCGGTCGCAAGGCAGACCGCGGTGAATACCGCACCGGGCAGCGCAGCCGCGCGTGCGGCGAGGCTTGCCAGCGGATGGCGCCAGATGAGGAAAACCGCGCTCGAAATGGCGATTGCGGTCCAGCCGCCCATCCCCAGCCATGCCGAGGGAACGTGGATGAAGAGGATGCGGACCGTGTCGCCCATCAGGCGGTCCGGGGGGACGTTGAAGACACCCCAGGCGAGCGCGATTGCCGACAGCAAAAGGCCGCTGCCTAGAAGCAGCGGCGTCAGCCATCGGGCGAGGCCCAGAAAGCGCTTGGGATTGGCGAAACCGTGCATGTGTCCGTCCGCCTAAGCTTTGGCAAAACGGCTGGCGCGGGGCAAGTGCGATTGCTGCACCGCGTGTTCGCCCCTGTCGAAAATCCGAGCCGCTATGCCGGTCGTCAGCGACCGATGAGCTTCTGTGCCATGCGGTCGGCGACGACATCGGGCGAGACGCCGGTCTCGTCGCTTTTCTGCCAGATCGTCTCGAGCCGCTCGGGGATCTGGGCGAGGCGCTTGCGCACTTCGTTGATATCGCACGGATCGCCATGGCGGCGGCACAGATATTCCATCGTCACGCTGATGATGCCGCCTGCATTGATGACGTAATCGGGCGCGTAGAGGATGCCGCGCTCTGCCAGCTGCGCACCGTGATGCGCGCGGGCGAGCTGGTTGTTCGCACCGCCCGCAACAATCGGTGCCTCGAGCCGGGCGATACCTTCATCGTCGAGGATCGCGCCGAGCGCATTGGGGCTGAACACGTCGCAGGCGACGCTCATGATCGCATCGGCCGCGACCGCTTCGCCGCCCAGTTCGTCGGCCAGCGCGCTGGCGCGGTCGTGGTGCATGTCGGCCAGCGTCAGCTTCGCGCCGTCCTTGGCGAGCAGGCGGGCGACACCGCCGCCGACACTGCCCGTGCCCTGGATCGCGACATGGACGCCCTTCACGCTGTCCTTGCCGAGCTTGTGGCGCACGGCGGCCTTGATACCGTGATAGATGCCCATTGCGGTGAACGGGCCAGGATCGCCGCCGGCGGCGTCCTCGCCCTCGACCGGCAGGCCGGATACGAATTCGGTATGCTGCGAGACGGCAACCATGTCCGCTTCGCTGATGCCGACGTCTTCTGCGGTGACGTATTTCCCGCCCAGCGCCTGGACCGCGTCACCGAAGGCGGCGAGCATTTCCTGCGTCTTGGTGCGCTTTTCGTCGGCGAGGATGACGGCCTTGCCGCCGCCCATCGGCAGGCCTGCCATCGCGTTCTTGTAGCTCATGCCGCGGCTGAGGCGCAGCGCATCGCGCATCGCGTCTTTCGGCTCCGCATAGTGCCAGAAACGCGTGCCACCGGCGCCCGGGCCGAGGTGGCTGGAATGGATCGCGATAATGGCGGTAAGGCCCGATTTCGCATCGCGCACCAGTTGCACGAGCTCGTGATCGTCGAAATCAGCTTCGGTCCAGAATGCCGTCATTTGAGTGCCCCGCTTTGCGCGCCTGCTGCGACAACAAGGGAGGAATGGGGCGATCGAGGGGTCTCGAACCCCCGACCTCCGGTACCACAAACCGGCGCTCTAACCAACTGAGCTACGATCGCCACAAGCCCTTGAACCCGCGCCAAGCGGGCTGCCGTGAAGCGGGGCTGATACGCGCTGCAGAACTGGGGTCAACCCGCCAATCGCAGCGGCGCGAGCCTGTTGCACAACGATTGCCATTTGGGAAGCGAAAACTTCGCCGCAAGCCATCGTGCGCAATAATCTTTCCCGGCTTGCACAAGGGCGCCGGATGCGTACCACTTGGGACATGGCATCACCCGGCGAATCTTCTGCCGAAACGCTTGCCCGCTACGGCGGCGTACAGCGCCTGCCATTCGGAAAGCTCGAGCTTTTCCAGCGGCGCGAATTCCTCGATCCCGAGCACTGTGCCGACCTTGTCGCGCTGATCGAGGCGAACCGCCGCCCCTCCACGCTCGCGGACTTCAACGGCGATGCCTATTTCCGCACGAGCGAAACCTGCGACCTCGATGCAGGCGAACCGGCCGTCCGGCTGCTCGAAGCCAAGCTCGAGGAACTGAGCGGCATCGACCCCGCCTATGGCGAGCAGGTGCAAGGCCAGCGCTACGACGTGGGACAGGAATTCAAGGCGCATCACGACTGGTTCAATCCCAATGGCCAGGACTGGGAGAAATACTGCTCCGTCTCGGGCCAGCGGACCTGGACTTTCATGATATATCTCAACGAGGTGGAGGCCGGAGGCGCCACCCGTTTCAAGGTCGTCAAGAAGAGCTTCCAGCCGGAAATCGGCAAGCTCTTGTGCTGGAACAATCGCAAGCCGGACGGCAGTGGTAACGTCAGCACGCTGCACCATGGCATGAAGGTGCGCAAAGGCGTCAAATATGTGATAACCAAGTGGTATCGCGAGAAACCGTGGGGGTGAGGATGGCCGATTACAGTGAACTCGAAGACCAGCTGCGCAAGCGGCTGGCCGAACTGGTCGAACGGGCGGAGGAGATCGAGGACGATTTGCGCGGACCGCTCGAGGCAGACTTCAGCGACCAGGCGATCGACCTCGCCGACGACGAGGCGCTCGAAGGCGTCGATGCCGTGCTGCGGCAGGAAATCCGCCAAATCCGCGAAGCGCTCTACCGGATCAAGAACGGCACCTACGGCACCTGCTCGGTATGCGGCGAGGATATCGCCATGGCGCGCCTGCAGGCCCGCCCGATCGCGACGCGCTGCATCAAGCACGCCGACTAAGACCGTAGCAAAACCGCACAAAGAGAAAGGGCAGCCCCGCGGGACCGCCCTTTGCAAAACCGTCTGGTAGAGGGGCTTAGCCCTTCTTGAGCGACAGGCCGCCGAAGCGCTTGTTGAACGCAGCCACACGGCCACCTTCCTGAAGCTGCTGCTTACCGCCGGTCCATGCTGGGTGGCTGGTCGGGTCGATTTCGAGCGTCAGCGTGTCGCCTTCGCTGCCCCAGGTGGAGCGCGTCTGGAATTCGGTACCATCGGTCATCTTGACCGTGATGGTGTGGTAATCGGGATGACCTTCGGCCTTCATGATATTCGTCCTTCTAGCTTCGGAGCGGTTCCGACCGTTCCAGCTGTCTGTGGGAAAGGCGCGCGTTTAGTCGCGCGCGCCCGAAATGGCAAGCCCTGTCTAGTCCTTGGGCGGATCGGCGATCATCGCGGTGAATTCGACCTCGCAGGTCGTCTTGCCCTCGACGCTCGCCTTGCCCTTGAACTTGTACACCCGGCTGCGCTTCTGCACGAACTCGACTTCGAGATCGAGCAGGCAGCCCGGCGTCACGGGCGAACGGAACTTGGCGTTCTCGATCCCCATGAAGAAAACCAGCTTGCCGGTCCCGGCCAGCTCCAGCGTCTCGATCCCGAGAATCGCTGCAGCCTGCGCCATCGCCTCGATCTGCAGGACGCCCGGCATGATCGGAGCCCCGGGGAAGTGCCCCTGGAAGAACTCCTCGTTCATCGTCACGGCTTTTACCGCGTGGATGCGTTCGCCGAGCTCGAGGCTCTTCACGCGATCGACCAGCAGAAGCGGGTAGCGATGCGGAAGAGCCTTGAGGATCCTGTGGATGTCGTAGGCGGTTGCGGGTTTTTCGTCGCTCATGCCCTGCCCCCGTTATTTCCGGTTGATTAGCGACCCGGTTCCTGCGCGGTCTGTGCCTGCTGCTGCTGCTGAGCCTGCTGGATGGCAGCGCGCTGGGCGGCACCGACCATGATCTGCTGGATCGCGCCGTGCATGGCAACGGTTTCGCGGCGCGGCTGGTAGTCCTGCGGCGGCGTCGAAGCGACGGCCGGGGTGCTGGCGTTCAGCGCGGCGAGGATCTTGCCGGTCACGTCGACACCTTCGGCAGCGTACTGGAATGCCGAGGGATCGAGCATGATCTGGATGTTGTTGGCAGTGACCACCTGGTTCTGCGCCGGGCCGAGGTTCGCGAGCAGCTGCTCAACGACGTAGTATTCGGCAAGGGCGATCGGAGCGAGAAGCTGCGCAGCCTGCTGCTGCTTGGCTTCGAGCTGCGCGGTCACGGTCGGGTTCGCGTCCCACTCGGCCTGGTTCACTTCGCGGTCGCCATTGGTGTCGAGGCTGGCCTGGAGATTGTTGATCTCCTGGCGAAGCGTGGCGATCTGCTGGCGCTGGGTGGCGTAGGCGGTGCTGATCGCCTGGTAGCCGGTGCGCAGCGCGTCGGCCTGCACGAGGACGGCTTCCGGGCTGGCAGTGGCGATGCCGTTGACCTGCGCTGCAGCAGGTGCCGCGACGGTGGCTGCCGACATGGCAAGGGCGATACCGGCAAGGGCCGGCTTGAAGTTGGTAATCATCAGAATTGGGTACCTACGTTGAAGGAGAAGGTCTTGGTATCGTCGCCCTCGACCTTCTTCAGGATCTGGGCGAAGTCGATACGGAACGGCCCGAATGGCGAGTTCCAGTTGACCCCGATGCCGACCGAAATGCGCGGCGAAGGGGTGTCGCCGAGAAAGATTTCCCGGAAAGGTGCGATGGTCTGGTTGAGCGGCGAAAGCGGCTGATTGTTCGAGTCGACCGTATCGGTCGTCGGTGCACCGTCTTCACCGACGAAGAGCGGATTGCCGTCGAGGTCGCGAAGCTGGTACGAAAGACCGTTGGGGAACGGGCTCTGCTGCAGCGTCGGCGTCTTGACGTTCCACAGTGCGCCTACGTCGAGGAAGACCGACGGGCGAAGGCCGAGTTCCGAAGCGCCCGATCCGAGCGGGATTTCGAGCTCCGCACGGCCGAGGTAATAGGCGTTGCCGCCAATCGCGTCGTCGGAGATCTGGTCACGCGCGGTGAGGATCAGCGGATCGGGATTGTTCGGATCGGCACTGTCCGGATCGGCGATGATCGGCTGGCGCAGGACGCGCGGACCGACGCCGCGGATGTCGAAGCCGCGGATCTGCGGCTCGCCGAGGAAGAAACGGTCGGTCAGCTGGACGTCGTCGAGACCCGGTCCGCGATCGGACAGGCCGTTGATCACCCCGCCCTCGGCCTTCACCGAGAAGATGAAGTTGTCCATCACGTTCCAGTAGCGCGCCAGACGGGCACGGTTGCGGACGTATTTCACCGAACCGCCGAGGCCGGAGAATTCCGTGGTGAGCGAGACGGACATGCCGCGCGTCGGACGGAACCGGCTGTCGGTGTTGTCGAACGCCAGCGTCGCACCCAGGATCGAGCTGGTGCGGGTACCGATCGCTTCGCACAGGAAGCGGCCGGCGAGCAGCGGTTCGCAGGTCCGGATGCCGTCGCCGTCGAAATCGCCGAAATACTGCGATTCGTCGAGCGAGACGTCGTCGTGGTTGAAGGTGTAGCTGCCGAGCAGCGACATGTACTCGCTCAGCGGCACGCCGACGCGCAGCGAGGCACCGGTCTGCGCCTGCTCGTAGGTCGAGCGGTTGCGGTTGCGGAAGTTCGGCGCGTTGAAATCCTGGCGGTAGATATCGATGCCGGCCGAGATGTTGCGGTCGAACACATAGGGTTCGGTGAAGCTGATGCGAGCCGAACGCGAGTAGCGCGAATAGTTCACGCTCGCGCCGATCGTCTGGCCACGACCGCGGAAGTTGCGCTGGCGGATCGAGCCGGCGAGGATGAAGCTCTCGAGCGAAGAGAAACCGGCCGAAAGCTGGAGTTCGCCGGTCGGCTGTTCTTCGACGTTCGCTTCAAGCACGATGCGATCCGGACGGCTGCCGGGCTTCTGCTCGATCTCGAAGTTTTCTTGGAAGAAGCCGAGCGACTTGATGCGGTTGGACGAACGCTTCACGCCGATCGAGTTGAACGCATCGCCTTCCGACAGGCGGAATTCGCGGCGCACGACCTTGTCCTGCGTCAGCGTGTTGCCGTTGACGTCGACCCGCTCGACATAAACGCGCGGCGCTTCCTGGATCAGGTAGGTCACGTTCATTTCCAGCTCGTCCTTGTTGCGACGGAACTGGGGCTGAACATCGGCGAATGCATAGCCGAAGGTACCGGCGAGCTCGGTAAGCTGCTCGACCGTGTCCTCGATGGCCTTGGCGTCGTACCAGTCGCCCTTCTGCATCGGCAGGCGGGCGGTCATTGTTTCGCTGTCGAAGTCGCGAATCTGGCTGTCGACCGAAACGTCGCCGAATTTGTAGCGCTCGCCTTCCTCCACCACGTAGGTGATGATGAAGTCCTTCTTGTCCGGCGTAAGCTCGGCCACGGCGGAGACGACGCGGAAGTCGGCATAGCCCTGCGTCAGGTAGAACTGGCGCAGCTTCTGCTGGTCGAATGCGAGACGGTCGGGGTCGTAGCTGGTGTTCGAGCTGAAGAAGCTCGTCCAGCGGGCCTGCTTGGTGACCATTTCACCGCGCAGCTTGCCGTCGGAGAACACATCGTTGCCGATGATGTTGATCTGGCGGACCTTCGACTTGGGACCTTCGGTGATCTCGTAGACGATGTCGACGCGGTTCTGGCTGAGCTGCACGGTCTTCGGTTCGACCGAAGCGGCGAAGCGGCCCTGGCGCTTGTAGAGCTCGATGATGCGCTGGGTGTCGGCGCGAACTTTCGAGCGGGTGAAGATCTGGCGCGGCGCGAGCTTGATTTCGGGCAGGATCTTGTCTGCCTTCAGGCGCTTGTTGCCTTCCAGGATGATGCGGTTGACGACCGGGTTCTCGGTCACCTCGATGATGACGTTGCCGTTCTCGTTACGCACGCTTGCATTGGAGAACAGCTCGGTCGCGTAGAGGTCCTTGATCGCCTGGTCGGCTGCGGCCTGGGTGTAGACGTCGCCCGAACGCAGGCGGATGTAGCTGACGATGGTTTCCGGCTCGAGACGCTGGGCGCCCTGGACCGAGAGGCTGCGGACGATGTCCTGGCGCGGGGCAGGCGCGGCTTCGGGCTGCGCGGTTGCAGCCTCCGCTTCCGTCTCCTGCGCATGGGCGACGGCAGGCACCCCGGCCAGCATCGTCGTTCCCAGAAGTGCAAGTGCCAGCTTTCGGCCGATCGTGTTGCCAGCGTTATCGACCATTTCGCGTTCCATCATCGACACGGTAATCCCGTCCAAACCCTAAACCTTTGAACCCGTCCTTGCCTGACATGACAGGCGCCGGACGGGCAATGCTGCCCTCTGCCCGATGCCGTCCCCCCAATCAAGCGAAGTGAGGTCCAAACCCCCGCGTTTCTTGCCTCGCGCTGCTACCCGCCGAAAATAGGGAGCGACACGACGTCGTTTATCGTGACGAACACCATCAGCATGAGCACGATTGCCACTCCGGTGCGATACGCCAGCTCGGTACCACGGGGGCCGACCGGCTTCCGGCGGACTGCTTCAGCCGCGTAGAAAGCCAGGTGCCCGCCGTCGAGCGCCGGGATTGGCAAGAGGTTGATGAATGCCAAATTAAGCGAGATGAGCGCGATGAAGTTGATGAAGGGCAATGGCCCGAGGCTCATCTGCTCGCCGGAATATTTTGCGATCTTCACCGGACCGCCCAATTCCTTGACCGAACGCTCGCCCATGACGATCTGCCCGATGCCGGTGATCATCATGTCGACCACGCGTGCGCATTCGGAAAAAGCGAAGCCGATCGAGCCGACCAGTCCGATCGGCTCGAGCGTGCGGTCGACCGAATAGACGCCGATCAGGCCGATACGGCTTTCATTGCCGAAACGGTCGGTCTGGACGAAGCTCTTCGCCGTAACCTCGACCGCCTGGGTGGCGCCGTCGCGCTCGATCATGAAGGTGACTTCGCGGCCCGGGAATGGCGCGACTTCCTCGACCACTTCACGGAAGTCGGAAATCTTCTCGCCGTTTACCGCGAGGATGCGATCGCCGACCAGCAGCCCGGCTTCCTGCGCAGCCGAATCTTCCGAGAAATCGCCGATGACGGGCGGCGTGACCGGCTTGCCGAAGGACATGGCGAAAGCCGCGAAGATCGCGACCGCGACGAGGATATTGGTCGCCGGACCGGCAAAGACGATCAGTGCTCGCTGCCACAGCGGTTTGTGGTGGAAGCTGTCGCCGCGTTCGGACGGCGGGATCTTGGCCAGCTCGTCAGGGTGCGGGATGCTCGCCGGGTCCATGTCGCCCTTGAACTGGACATAGCCGCCCAGCGGCAGGGCGGAGACGCGCCAACGGGTGCCGCGCTTGTCGGTCCAGCCGAACAGCTCCTTGCCGAAGCCGATCGAGAATTTCTCGGCCTTTACGCCGAACCAGCGGCCGACGAGATAGTGGCCGAGCTCGTGCACGGTGACCAGCGGCCCCAGCACGAGCAGGAAACCGACGATCCACATCCACCAGGATACGCTTTCGAACAAATCAGGCGACCTCCAACATCGCGCGCGCCCTTGCCCGTGCGGCCTGATCGACATCGAGCACGTCGTCAAGGCTCACCGGCGGGGGCGGCATATTGCTTTCTTGCAGTATGGCCTCGACAGTTAACGCAATACGAGTGAACGGAAGGTGACCGGCAAGGAAGGCAGCGACGGCCACTTCGTTCGCCGCATTGAGGATCGCAGGCGCCGCGCCGCCGTGCTGGACGGCCTCGCGAGCGAGCCTCGTTGCCGGGAAACGCTCTTCATCCGGCTCGAAAAAGGTCAGTTCGCCGATTTTCGGCAGGTCGAGCGGTTCGCACGGCGTATCCATCCGCTCCGGCCATGCGAGGCACGATGCGATCGGCACGCGCATGTCGGAGGGGCCGAGCTGCGCCAGCGTGGAGCCGTCGCGATATTCGACCATCGAGTGAATGACGCTCTGCGGGTGTACCACGATCCGCAGCCGGTCGAGCCCGACGGGGAACAGGTGGTGGGCTTCGATGAATTCGAGGCCCTTGTTCATCATCGTCGCGGAATCGACGCTGATCTTGGCGCCCATGTCCCAGTTGGGGTGCGCCACCGCCTGCGCCGGAGTGGTATTCTCGAGCTGCTCCTGCGACCAGGTGCGCAGCGGCCCGCCGCTCGCGGTCAGCGTGATCCAGCGCACGTCCTCGATCTTGCCGCCCTGCAGGCACTGGAAGATCGCGTTGTGCTCGCTGTCGACCGGCAGCAGCGTCGCGCCGTGCTTCTCGACCGCTGCCGTCATGACCTCGCCCGCGGAGACCAGCGCTTCCTTGTTGGCGAGCGCGATCGTGCCGCCCTGCTCGATCGCCGCCATCACCGGGCCGAGGCCCGCGCAACCGACGATTGCGCCGACCGTGATATCGACCGGGCGCGATGCAGCCTCGCACAGCGCCTTCGCGCCGCCGGCCGCCTCGATACCGGAACCGGCCAGCGCCTCGCGCAGTTCGCCGAGGCAACTCTCGTCGCCGACGACCGCGATCTCTGCGCCGAATTCACGCGCGAGCTTGGCCAGCTCAATCGCCGAGCAATTCGCCGTCAGCGCGACAACGCGCCATTCGTCGCAATTGCGGCGGATGAGGTCGAGCGTCGATGCGCCGACCGAACCCGTCGCCCCGAGAATGGTGATCGAGCGTGTCACAGGCTCGCCGCCACGACCGAGCCGAACAGGATCGAGACCGGGATCAGCCCGTCGATCCGGTCGAAGAACCCGCCGTGCCCCGGAATGAGCTTGGAGGAATCTTTCACTCCAGCCTTCCGCTTGAGCCAGCTTTCGAGGAAGTCGCCGCTCTGCGCGAGGACCGCGATAATCGCGCCGCCCGCAAGTATGAAGGCGAGGAGGTTCGTGCCCTCGATCGCCAGCATGGTGGAATCGTAGGTCTGCGCCTGCTGGGTCGCGGTTCCGAGCAGCTTGGTCAGCGGGTCGGCAATCACGATCTGGAGCGCCAGCCAAAGGCTCGCGCCTAGGATGCCGCCGAACAGGCCGGCCCATGTCTTGGACGGGCTGATGCTCGGCGCGATCTTCGGCCCGCCAATGCTGCGGCCGGCGAAATAGGCGCCCACGTCCACGGCCACGACCGCGCCGATGGTCATGACGATCAGGAACGGCGTCATCTGCGCAAGGAGCACTGCCGCAAGGCCGATATAGACGATGCCTGCGATGATGGCGGCGATGCGGTAGGGAACGTTGTCGGTCGCCTTGATGACGAGCATCACGAACTCGACAAGCGTGATCAGCGCGACAGCGGCGATGAAGCCCTGGAACCAGATCCCGCCCGCGACGACCGCAGAAATCGCGATGGCCAGCATGACCACCGCGGAAATCGTCCTGACCCCGAGGTCGGACTTTTTCGCCGGTGCGTTAGCGTCCGCCAAAGCGTCGTTCCCGTTCGGCAAAATCGTTCATGGCCGCCTTCAGATGTTCGATGGTGAAGTCCGGCCACAGCGTATCGACAAAGGCCATCTCGGCATAGGCACATTGCCACAGCAGGAAATTCGACAGGCGAACCTCGCCGCTGGTGCGGATCAGCAGGTCGAGCGGCGGCAAATCGACGGTATCGAGATGCGCGGCGATGGTTTTCTCGTTCACCTCGCCGATGGCAGCCGCCTTCGCCGCAGCGCGGGCGATTTCCTGCTGCGACCCGTAGTTGAGCGCGACTGCCAGCGTGTGCTTGCCGTCCTTCGTCTGGTCGAGCGCATCTTCCAGCATGGCGACGATATCGGGCGCGAGCGATTGCCAGTCGCCGATGATCTTGAGCTTCACATTGTTGGCGACGAATTCGGGCAAGTCCGACTTGATGAACTTGCGCATCAGATTCATCAGGTCGTCGACTTCTTCCTCGGGCCGTTTCCAGTTTTCCGAGGAGAAGGCATAGAGCGTGAGGCATTCGAGCCCGAGCGGTTCGACATTGCGCACCAGCTCGCGCACGGCTTCGACCCCGCGGCGGTGCCCCATTGCGCGGGGCAGCCCCTTGCGCTTCGCCCAGCGTCCGTTGCCATCCATGATGATGGCAACGTGCCGTGCGCGCTGTTCCTCTCCTGCCATGCCGATTCCCGGAAGCGCCTGGCCCTTACTGGGTCAGGATTTCCTTTTCCTTCTGCTCGGCGGCAGCATCGGCCTCGGCGACATATTTGTCGGTCAGCTTCTGGACCTCGTCCTCGGACCGCTTGCGGTCGTCTTCGGAGATTTCCTTTTTCTTCTCGTCTTCCTTGAGCGCTTCCATGCCGTCGCGGCGCACGTTGCGGATCGCGATCTTCGCTTTCTCCGCATACTGGCCGGCAAGCTTGGCGAGTTCGCGGCGACGCTCTTCGGTGAGGTCGGGCATCGGCAGGCGCAGCGTCTGGCCGTCGATCATCGGGTTGAGGCCAAGGTTCGCGTGAGCGATCCCCTTCTCCACTGCGATGACGTTCGACTTGTCCCACACCTGCACGCTCAGCATGCGCGGTTCCGGCGCGGAAACGGTCGCCACCTGGTTCAAGGGCATCATCGAGCCGTAAACCTCGACCTGCACCGGATCGAGCAGGCTGGTGTTCGCACGGCCGGTGCGCAGGCCCGAAAGGTCGCCCTTCAGGCTTTCGATCGCACCCTGCATGCGGCGGTCGATATCGTTCTTGTCGTATTTGGCCATTGTCAGCCTTCCTTCTCCACGATGGTCTGGACACCGGTGCCGCCGAGCACGCGCGCCACATTGCCGCGTTCGCGGATCGAGAAGACGACGATCGGGATGTCGTTCTCGCGGCAGAGCGCAACGGCAGTCGCGTCCATGACCTTCAGATTGTCGGACAACACCTTGTCATAGGTGATTGTTTCGAAACGGGTTGCATCCGGGTTGGTCTTGGGATCGCTGTCGTAGACCCCGTCGACGCTCGTCCCCTTGAGCAGCGCGTCGCAATTCATCTCCGCAGCCCGCAGCGCAGCACCCGTATCGGTCGTGAAGAACGGGTTGCCGGTACCGGCCGCGAAAATCACGATCCGGCCCTTCTGCAGGTGACGTTCCGCGCGGCGGCGGATGTAGGGTTCGCACACGGAGGACATCGGAATGGCCGACTGCACCCGCGTCTGCACGCCGAGCTGTTCGAGCGCATTCTGCATCGCCAGCGCGTTCATCACCGTGGCGAGCATGCCCATGTAATCGCCGGTCGTACGGTCGAGCCCGCGGGCTGCACCGGCAACGCCGCGGAAGATATTGCCGCCACCGATGACGAGGCAAACCTCGAGGCCGGTTTCCTTCGCCGCCTTCACCTCTTCCGCGAGGCGGACGACATATTCCGGATCGATGCCGTACTCCTGGTTCCCCATCAGCACCTCGCCCGAAAGTTTCAGGAGGATGCGCTTCGCGGTCTTGAGGGGCATGGGCGGTCGGATTCCGTGTGACGATGAAACTGGCCAACCCCTTAGCGAGCAAGGTAGAAAGGCGCAAAGGGAAAGGGCGCGCGAGAGGGGGAAGAGCCAATGGCGAGGAAACTTGTCTTTGCCGCAATCGGGCTGCTGATGGTCGCACTGGTTGCAGGCCTGATGTTCCAGCGCCCCCTGGGCGAGAGCATGTTCGAGCGCGCTGTCACGCAGCGCCTGACCCAAGGCGGGCTCGAGCTGGAAGACGGCCTGCACCTCGGCCTGTGCGGCACCGGATCGCCCCTCCCCAACCCCGATCGCGCAGGCCCCTGCAACATCGTGATTGCGGGCGAGCAGGCGTTCATCGTCGATATCGGCGAAGGCGGGGCGCGCAATCTCAACCTGATGGGCATCGACATCGCAGGGCTCGACGGCCTGCTGCTGACCCATTTCCATTCAGACCATATCGACGGCATGGGCCCGCTCGCCCTGCTCTATTGGACGCAGGCCAATGCCGACGCGCCCTTGCCGCTCTACGGCCCGCAAGGGGTCGACGAACTGGCAGAGGGGTTCAACGCCTTCTACGCGCTCGACAAGACCTACCGCATCGCGCACCACGGCGAAGCGATCGTCCCGCCCGCTGGTTTCGGGGTGAAGGCCATGCCGTTCGAAATCGGCGCAGAACCGGTCATCATGCTCGAGCGCGGCGGGCTGACCATCACTGCGTTTCCGGTCGACCACGATCCGGTCCGCCCGAGTGTCGGCTACCGCTTCGACTACAAGGGCCGCTCGATCGTCATCAGCGGCGATACGTCGCGCTCCCCCATGCTGGAGCGCGCCGCGAAGGGTGCGGACATTCTCGTCCACGATGCTCTGCAATCGAAGCTGGTCGCACACATGACCGGCGCGCTCGAAGATGCGGGGAACGGCAACACGGCCCAGATCACGCGCGATATCCTCGACTATCACGCCACGCCGGAGGATGCCGCCGCCAGTGCGCAGGCTGCCGGCGTGCGCCATCTGGTCCTCTCGCACCTCGTCCCGCCGATCCCATCGAGCTTCATCTACCCTGCCTTCCTCGGCGATGCGGAGAGCGTGTTCGATGGGGAGATAACCGTCGGCGAGGACGGGATGCTGTTTTCGCTGCCGCCGGGGAGCGAGGAAATCCGGACCGACAAGCTGCTCTAGCTGCGAAAAGAAAACGGCCGCCGGACTTGTCGTCCAGCGGCCGCTTGTCTTGTTCGGTTGGAGGGCCTTAGCCGGCGACGGCAGCGGCAACCTCTGCAGCGAAATCGCTCTCTTCCTTCTCGATGCCTTCACCGAGCTGGAAGCGGACGTAGTCCTTGAGGACGATTTCGTGACCGGCGTCCTTGCCGGCCTTGGCAACGACGTCCGAGATCGGCGTCTTGTTGTCCATCACGAAAATCTGGCTGAGGAGAGCGTTCTCCTTGGCGAACTTGGCAATCGCGCCGTCGACCATCTTTTCCTGCACGTTTTCCGGCTTGCCGCTTTCGGCAGCCTTCTCGGCAGCGATCGCGCGCTCACGCTCGATCAGGGCCGGGTCGAGGCCTTCGGCGTTGAGAGCCTGCGGGAAAGCGGCAGCGATGTGCATCGCCAGCTGCTTGCCGAGCGGCTCGAGAACGTCTGCGCCAGCTTCCGATTCCAGAGCGACGAGAACGCCGATCTTGCCGAGGCCGGCAGCAACCGCGTTGTGCATGTAGGGAACGACCACGCCGTTCGAGACCGAAACGGTCTTCATGCGGCGGATCTGCTGGTTCTCACCGATGGTCGCGACGTTGTCGGTCAGCTTGTCGGCAACATTGCCGCCATCGGGGTAGTCCATGCCCTTGAGAGCTTCGACATCGTCGCTGTCGGCGCCGAGAGCGGTCTCGGTGACCTTGCGGACGAAGTCTTGGAACTTGTCGTTCTTGGCGACGAAGTCGGTTTCCGAGTTGACTTCGACGGCAACGCCCTTGGTGCCTTCGACGGCAACGCCGACGAGGCCTTCGGCCGCGGTACGGCTCGACTTCTTCTGTGCGGTGGCGAGGCCCTTCGCACGCAGAGCGTCGACAGCTGCTTCGATGTCGCCATCGGTTTCAGTGAGCGCCTTCTTGGCGTCCATCATGCCCGCGCCGGTCTTCTCGCGCAGGGCCTTGATGTCGGCGGTGGTGAAATTCGCCATGGTTCGTGTCCTTTCGGATTTTCAGTTGCGCGCCGGCCCTGCTCGGGGGGAGAGGTCGGCCGGCGCGCTAGAGGGGTTTTGTGACGGAGGCTTTGCGCCTCAGGCTTCTGCTGCGGCTTCTGCCGGCGGCTCGGCCATTTCGCCAACGTCGACGGAATCGGCAGCGCCATTCTTGCTGGCAGCTTCGGCGACCGCGTCGCAGTAGAGGCGGACGGCGCGGGCAGCGTCGTCGTTACCCGGGATCGGGAACGCGATGCCTTCCGGATCGACGTTGGTGTCGAGGATCGCCACGACCGGAATGCCGAGAACGTTGGCTTCCTTGATCGCCAGCTCTTCCTTGTTGGCGTCGATCACGAACATCACGTCCGGAATGCCGCCCATGTCGCGGATGCCGCCGAGCGAAAGCTCGAGCTTGTCACGCTCGCGGGTGAGCTGGAGGACTTCCTTCTTGGTGAAGCCCGAGGTGTCGCCCGAGAGCTGCTCTTCGAGGGTCTTGAGGCGCTTGATCGACTGGGAGATGGTCTTCCAGTTGGTCAGCATGCCGCCCAGCCAACGATGGTTGACGAAGTGCTGGCCCGAACGCTTCGCTGCTTCGGCGATCGGTTCCTGCGCCTGGCGCTTGGTGCCGACGAACAGGACCTTGCCGCCCGAACGCGCGGTCTGGTCGATGAAGTCGAGCGCGCGCGCCATCAGCGGAACGGTCTGCGACAGGTCGATGATGTGAACACCGTTGCGGGCGCCGAAGATGTACGGCTTCATCCGCGGGTTCCAGCGGTGGGTCTGGTGGCCGAAGTGTGCACCGGCCTCGATCAATTGCTGCATGGTGACGGTAGGAGCCGCCATAGGTAAATTCCTTTCCGGTTAAGCCTCTGGAGAACTGGAACCGTGCGGCTATCCCGCTGCGGCACCGGTATGTGTGCTCTCCATGTGGATTTGCCCTGGGTCCGAGGGAATCGGTCCTTCAGGCAGGCGCGCCTCTACCCAGCTTTGCCGGGGAAATCCAGCCCAAAAGCCTCTTCGACGCACAAAGCGCCAAATGCCGCTTGACAATGCGGAACAAATAGAGAACAAATGCTCGGGCGGAACAAAAACCGCGAGATAGGTGTTTTCCACAGGTAGCCCACAGCCTGTCAAGAGGTTTGTGGGCAGGCAGAGAAAGACAAGACGATGCTCGAAATGACCCTGATCGCGCTGTTCCTCACCGCCGCCGTCGCATGCTTCGGCGTGCTGGCCGATAGCATGGTGCGCGGGCGCAATGCCTATCGCGCAATCAAGGGACGCCGCGCTGCCGCTGCATGCGCCGCCTCGTTCGTGTT
This sequence comes from Erythrobacter sp. HKB08, assembly GCF_004114695.1. Taxonomy (NCBI): domain Bacteria; kingdom Pseudomonadati; phylum Pseudomonadota; class Alphaproteobacteria; order Sphingomonadales; family Erythrobacteraceae; genus Erythrobacter; species Erythrobacter sp. HKB08. Next base: position 1,523,502 of record NZ_CP035310.1, on the reverse strand, counting down.
CTGTGATGAACCGCGCCGCAGCGCGGTGGTCGCGCCCTTCCCGCGCAGCCGCGCCGCTACTGTACGCCCTCGCCTCGAGCCGCTGCGCGCTGCTGCTTGATCTTCCCGTAGCGGAATAGCGCATAGGGCATCAGCAGCAGGTAACCGACGCCGATCACGGTCAGCGTCCACCACGGCTCCAGCAGGAGCGCGGCGAACAGCAATCCGACGAAAGCGATGAGTTCGAGCCGCACGTTCCGCCGCGGACGCAGCGACGTCCAGCTGAACGTCGCGATGTTCGAGATCATCAGGAACGCGATCGCCACCATCCACAGCGCGTTGACTGCAGGCTCGCGGAAGATCGGTTCGCCGGTCGCCATCCACAGGTAGAACGGCAGGAAGGCGAGGCCCGCCCCGAGCGGGGCAGGAACGCCGGTCAGGAAACCGGCGGACTTGTGCGGCTGTTCGTCCATGTCGATCTGCGCATTGAAGCGTGCGAGGCGCAGCGCACAGCAGATCGCGAAGGCGAGCGCTGCGAGCCAGCCGAGGCGCGGCAAGTCCTGCAAGGTCCACAGGTAGAAGATAATCGCGGGCGCCATGCCGAAGCTGAGCGAATCCGCCAGGCTGTCGAGCTCCGCCCCGAAGCGCGACTGCGCCTTGAGCAACCGTGCGATCCGGCCGTCGATCCCGTCGAGCAGGCCAGCGAGGATGACGGCGAAGATCGCCGCATCCCAGTCGCCCCCGATGGCAAAGCGAATACCCGTCAGCCCCGAACACAGCGCAGCAGCGGTAATGGCGTTGGGAATAACGGCGCGAAGCGACAGCCCCTTGGTACCGCCACTTGTCTGCGGAAGCTCGTCCTCAGCCGACTTCGGCCCGATGCGCGACCTGTCTTCGCTCACTGCGAAACGCCCTCGAGCAGCTTCTGCTGGCCGAGATGCGCAAGCACCGTCTCGCCCGCGATGACCTTCTGCCCGAGCAGGACTGCCGAATCGGTGCCTGCCGGAAGGTAGACGTCGACGCGGCTGCCGAAGCGGATCAGGCCGACGCGCTGGCCGACTGCGAGCGTGTCGCCCGGCTTCACGAAAGGCACGATGCGGCGCGCGATAAGACCGGCGATCTGGGTGAAACCAATCGACAGGCCGTCGGCCCGCTCGATCAGGATGTGCTGGCGCTCGTTCTCCTCGCTCGCCTTGTCGAGGTCGGCATTCATGAACTTGCCCGGCATGTAGATCAGGCGGCGCACGGTGCCGCCGATCGGCGCGCGATTGATGTGCACGTCGAAGACGCTCATGAAAATCGAGATCCGCGTGACCTTGCCCTGCGGCAGCCCGGCAGTGCCCGAACCATCATCGCCGACGAGTTCCGCCGGCGGGTCGACTTCCTGGATCAGCGACACGAGGCCGTCTGCCGGCGAAACGATCACGTCGTCGCCCTGCGGCACGACCCTTTCGGGATCGCGGAAGAACGCGAGGATGAAGATCGTCAGGCCGACCAGCGGCCAGCCGAGGATTTCCCAATCGAGGATCAGAAGCACCGAAAGCGCGATCGCGCCCGAAATAACGCCGAATTTGCGGCCTTCGGGATGGATCGACGGCCAGTTCCAGCCGGCGTCTCCGCGCCCGCGATTGTCTAGGATTTCACCTGCCATAAGGTCCCACTTAGGTGTTGCGCGCGATTGCAGCAAGCAAGCGCGATGGTTGCATGGTCAACAAGCCACGCATCGAATTGTGCCGAGGAAGGTTCAGCCGGCGACCTTGCGGACGAAAACCGTGCCTGCGGAATAGCCCGCGCCGAAGCTGCAGATGAGGCCGACATCGTTCGCCGCCAGGTCGTCGCTGTGCTTGTGGAACGCGATGATCGACCCGGCGCTCGAGGTGTTGCCGTAGGTGTCGAGCACGGTCGGGCTTTCATCCTCCGACGCCTCATGTCCAAGCACGCGGTGCGAAATCAGGCGGTTCATGCCCGAGTTCGCCTGGTGCAGCCACAGGCGGCGCAGGCTGGTCGGATCGATATCGAGCCGCTCGGCCTCGTCGATGATCATCTGCGCGACCATCGGGACGACTTCCTTGAACACCTTGCGCCCTTCCTGGACGAACAGCTTGTCGGGCGTGTCCGCCGTGTCGGGATGTGCGCGGTTGAGGAAGCCGAAGTTGTTGCGGATGTTGTTCGAGAACACCGTCTTCAGCTTGGTGCCGAGGATGTCCCAGTGCTCGGCCGGAGCAATCGCCTCGTCCTCGACGAGAACCGCGGTAGCGACATCGCCGAAGATGAAGTGGCTGTCGCGGTCGCGCCAGTTGAGGTGGCCGCTGGTGATCTCGGGACTGACGACCAGCACGCTCTTCGCATTGCCCGCCCGGATGTAATCCGCCGCGGTCTGGATGCCGAAAGTAGCTGAGGAGCATGCGACGTTCATGTCGAAACCGAAGCCGTCGATACCGAGCGCTTCCTGGATTTCGATTGCCATCGCCGGATAGGGGCGCTGCATGTTCGACGCGGCGCACAGCACGGCATCGACGTCCTCCGGCTTGCGCCCTGCCCGCTCGAGCGCCTGCCTGGCAGCCTTCACGCCGATTTCGGCGAGGATCGAGATTTCCTCGTTCGGGCGTTCTTCCCAGCGCGGGGACATGATGTCGGGATCGAGGATCGGCTCTTTCGTCATCACATGACGCGCCTTGATGCCGCTCGCCTTCTCGATAAATTCGACCGAGCTCGGCTGCAGCGGCTCCACCTCGCCGGCGGCGATCGCATCCGCATTTGCGGCGTTGAACCGCTCCACATAGGCGTTGAAGCTTGCGACGAGTTCTTCGTTGGTGATGCTCTCCTCCGGCGTGAACAGGCCGGTCGAGGAGATGACGGGTTTGTGCGTGAGTTCCATGGCGCGTGCCTAGTCGCGACTTTTGTGGCGGGCAAGAAAAAGGCCGCTCACCTGATGCGGCGAGCGGCCCTCCTCTCCCTGTCGCTTTACGCGATCAGAACTTGGTACGCACCGTCAGGCCGTAGCTGCGCGGCTCCTGGATGAAGGCCGAGCGCGAGCCCGAACGCAGGACGGTGTTGAAGGTGACGCCGCGGGTGATTTCGTTCGTGAGGTTGGTCACGAAGGCCTCGAGCGTCCAGCTGTCGTCCTGCGCACCGATACCGGCGCGAAGGTTGATCTTAACATTGCTGTCCTGGACGTCGAACGGCACCAGCACGTTCGCTGCGAGGTTCGACGGATCGACTGCCTGCGTCGATGTGCGGCGGTCGTCTTCCATGCGGACCTGGCCGTTGAGGAAGAAGTCGAGGTAATTGCCCAGCTCCTTCTCGTAGGTCGCACCGAGGATCGCCACGATGTCGGGCGCGTTGGTCAGCGAGTTGCCGCACAGCGCAACCACGTTCGGCGAGGTCTGCGTGCCCGCGCAATCCGAGGGATAGCGCGCGTCCATCACGGTCAGGCCGCCGTTGATCGTCAGCTCGTAGGTCGGGCGGATCACGGTCTCGATTTCGACACCAGTGGTCTCGGCCGAGGGCACGTTGAAGGTCGTGAACTGCGCGCCGGTGAATTCGAGAACCTGGAAGTTCGTGAATTCCTGGTGGAAGCCCGCGATGTTCAGCGTCACCGCATCGTCGAGCAGCTGCGCCTTCATGCCGACTTCATAGGCATCGACCTCTTCCGACAGGAAGCGCGGGTCCGCGCCACCTGCGGCAGCGGTCGAGTCGAGGTTGAAGCCGCCCGACTTGTAGCCGTGGGTGAAGCTTGCATAGACGTTCACCGGAGCGTCGAACTTGTAGCTGATCTTGCCGGTGTAGATCAGTTCGTCGTCCTTGAAGGTCGAATCGAACGTGCGCGGCAGCGGGAATACCGCTGCTGCCGGCAGGTCGGCCGGCGCGGTGAAGGCGAAGCAGCCCGTGCCGAAGACATTGGTGATCAGCGGTGCCGGAACTGCGCCCGCACCGATCGCGGTCAGGATCGCCGGGCACAGCTGGTTGTTGTTGTTGCCCTGCGCGAACGCACCGTCCTTGCTTTCGTCCGACCAGCGAAGGCCGAGCGTAAGAGCGAGCTTGTCGGTGACGTTCAGCGTGTTGTGCGTAAAGATCGACCAGCTCTTGCTGTTCTGCGAATAGAGGTTGGTGTTGGTCGTTCCTGCCGGATCAACCCCGCCGGAGAAGATCGTAAGCGGATTTGCGCCCAGAACGCCGCCGGTCGGTCCGAAGAACAGCGCGCCGATCAGCTCGCCATAGTCCTCGCCCAGCTCGAAGCTGGCCGCCTGCGCGATATCCTCTTCCGAGTAGTAGCCACCGATGAGCCATTCGAACTTGTCGTCGAACGCCTCGCCCTGGATGCGAAGCTCGTGCGTCATGGTCTCGATCGCGGTCACGTTGCCGGTCACGTTGAACACATCGATGCCCGAGAAGTCGGAGTCGTAGGCCTCGAAGGAATCGAACTCGCGGTAGGAGCCGATGTAGATGAGGTCCGCCGCGTCGCCGATCGGCACCTGGATCTCACCGGTGATGCCCCATTGTTCGACTTCGGTAATCGGCGCGAAATTGGCCGACGCGATGCGGCTGTCGGCAGCCGCTTCCGCAGCGCCCTGGTCGAAGCGATTGGTTGCGACGACCGGACCGGCCATCCCGCCGCGCGCGCCGAGACCGACGGCAGCGAAGAGGCCGGCGCTCTCGATGGGCGACTGCAGCACTTCGAGCGCCGCACCGAAGGGAGCATTGCTTTCCGAATAGTCGCCGATGAGGCGCACCTGGATGCCGCCCTCGCTCTCGTAGCCGAGCTGGCCGCGGACGAGGAACTGGTCGGCACCGTTGGATTCGCCGACCGGCGTGCCGCTTCCATCGACGACGGTGTAATAGCCGTCACGCTCGCGATATGCGCCGGTCAGGCGCAGCGCGAGCGTATCCTGGATGAGTGGCGCGTTGACCGCCGCCTGCACGCTGATCAGGTCGCGGTTGCCATAGGTCGCATTGGCGAAGCCTCCGAACTCGTTCAGATCGGGACGACGCGTGGTGATGTTGAGCGCACCGGCCGAGGTGTTGCGGCCGAACAGCGTGCCCTGCGGACCGCGCAGGACTTCGACCCGCTCGATATCGACGAACTCGGACAGGGCGACGCCCGGGCGCGACTGGTATGCACCGTCGACGAAGATGCCGACCGCGCTTTCGAAGCCGATGTTGTTCGAGGTGGTGCCGATACCGCGGATGCGCAGCACGACCGAACCCGAAGCGAGCTGCGCGTTCGAGGTCGAGAAGCTCGGCGAGACCTGCGTCACTTCCTGCACGTTGACGACGCCCTGGCGATCGAGCTGAACCGGGCTGACCGCGGTCACTGCGAGCGGAACTTCCTGCACGTTCTCCGCACGGCGCGTCGCCGTCACGATGATCGGATCGCGATTGAGCGTCGATTCTTCATTTTCGCTCGCCGCATCGGCCGAAACCTGGGCATGGGCGGTGCCGGCCATGGCGGCAAAGCCCGCACCGATGGCAAGCGCAGTGGAACGCAGAAGTACTGTCCGTAGGGTCATGAAATTTCCTCTCCGAAAGGCGTCGGAACGCAATGTAACCCGGCGATCGTTATCGTCCCCGGTGTTCTGGAGCGTTCTGCATGCCCGTTTTGCGTAACGCAATCGTATGCATAGGGGGCTTGCACGCAACTTTATGCCTGTGTTGCATTGATGCACCACAAACCTGTCGCATTCATACGCGACGTCGCGGCTGTTCTTCGGATGCCTGGGAAGGTGGTGGACAGGGCTGGATTCGAACCAGCGTACGCTTGCGCGGGCAGATTTACAGTCTGCTGCCTTTAACCACTCGGCCACCTGTCCACTGGGCTTGCCGGATAGGCGGAAATTCCGCTGTCTGGTAGGGTTGCGATACAACCCCGTCCGGCCGAGAGGCGCCCCTTTGGCGAAGCCGCGCTTGCCTGTCAACAGGCGTGCTGGCATGGCGCCGCAACATTTCTTCGATAGGACGTGAAAATGGCGAAAGGCGAACGCAAACGCGCGCTGCGCGGCAGGGCCGGACGAATGAAAGGCGGACGCGGCAGCGGCCGTGCGAGCACCGGGCAGGTGCGCTTCTGGGGCCGCCATGCGGTCGAGGCCGCGCTCAAGAACCCGGAGCGCAGCCATCGCAAGCTGTGGGCGACGCGCGAAGGCATTGCCACGCTCGACGGCGAACTGCCGGCCGACTTCCCGGTCGAATATGCCGATGTGCAGGATCTCGGGCGCCTCGTTCCGCGCGATGCGCCGCATCAGGGGCTGGTTCTCGAATGCGCGCCGCTGGAGGAAATCTTTCTCGAAGAAGCGATGCAGCGCTCGCCAGGCAAGCCGCTGCTGTTCCTCGACCAGGTGACCGACCCGCACAATGTCGGCGCGATCCTGCGCTCGGCAGCAGCCTTCGAGGCAGCGGCGATCGTGACGCAGGACCGGCACGCGCCGCCCGAATCCGGGACGGTTGCCAAGAGCGCGTCGGGCGCCTTGGAAATCGTGCCATGGGTCCGCGTGGTTAATCTCGCCCGCGCGATGGAAGAAGCCGCCGAGGCCGGATACTGGCGTATCGGGCTTGCCGGAGAGGCCGAGGCGACCCTGTCCGAGGCGCTGCCTGCAGGCCCGGTCGCGCTGGTGCTCGGCGCGGAAGGCGAAGGCATGCGGCAGAATGTTGCAAGCCACTGCGATGCCCTCGCCCGCCTGCCGATCAGCGATGCGATGGAAAGCCTCAACGTTTCCAATGCCGCAGCGATCGCACTCTATGCTATGGCTACCCGCGACGGCTGAACGAATTCGACTGGGGGGACAAACGACATGAAGCCATTCAAGATCATCGCGGCAGCCTGCGCGAGCCTGTTGCTCACCAGCTGCTTCCTCGTGCCCGGCAAGTTCGATTCCGAGCTGACCGTGCTCAAGGACGGCCGCTTCTCCTACACCTACCAGGGCGAGATCCAGGCCATCGGGATGAGCAACCTGATGGAAGGTGCGATGGAGGCGGAGGATCAGGACTTCACCGGCCAGTGCACCGACGATGCGGGCGAACCGAGGGACTGCACGCCCGAGGAAACCGAGCAGCAGCGCGCGGCGAACAGGGCCGAGAACCAGCAGATGATGGCGATGTTCTCCGCCATGGCACCGGGCATGAATGCAGGCGATGAGGAAAGCATAGCGCGCTTTGTCGAAAAGCTCTCCAAGCAGAAGGGCTGGAACTCGGTCGTGCACAAGGGCAACGGCGTGTTCGAGATCGACTACCGCATCGACGGGCGCGCGGACCGCGACTTCCTGTTCCCGCTGGTCGAGGACATGCCGATGCCGGTCGCCTTCGTCACCATGGTGGTGCGCAAGGATTCGACCGTCCGCGTGTCGGCTCCCGGTTTCCGCAACGACGGCAATTCGAGCAACCTCGGCATGATGGGTGCGATGGCATCCATGGGTGAGGCCGAGGGCGATCAGGCCGAAGGCGATGCGCCCCCTGCCCCGCCCGTCGTCACGCTCGACGGGACGTTCCGCATCCGGACCGATGGCGAGATCCTGACCAACAATACCGAAGAAGGCCCGGCGATCGACGGCGGCATGCGCGTGCTCGCATGGCGCGTCACCCCGGCGCAGACGGAAGCTCCGCAGGCGCTGATCCGCTTCTGACGAGGAAGGGGTGCTTTCTGACCGGTAGGGGCGCTATGCCCCAAAAGGAAAACGCCGCGCGACCTATTGGTCAGCGCGGCGTTTCCATTTCCGGCTCCACCCGGCCGGAAAGCCAGATCTGGCTTAGTTCACGGCGTCCTTCAGGCCCTTGCCGGCCTTGAACTTCGGCTGATTGGAAGCCTTGATCGTCATCGGCTCGCCGGTACGCGGATTGCGACCGGTCGAAGCCTTGCGCTTGGCAACCGAGAACGTGCCGAACCCGACCAGTCGCACTTCGTCGCCCTTCGACAGAGCGGTGGTGATCGAGTCGAAAACGCCTTCGACTGCGCTCGCCGCGTCGCTCTTGGAAAGGCCGCTGGCTTCCGCGACAGCGCCGATCAGGTCGTTCTTGTTCATTCTGCAAAACCCCCTTGAGAATTGTTGTGGCTTCGGAGCCTTGTGAATCGGCTCCGGCAAGGCCGCCGATACAAGGGGAGTTTGCACCCGCTGTCAAAGCCATTCCGCAGCGGAAAGCTGCCATTTCCGACAAGGTGAGCGGTTTTGCGACGAACCGAGACGCGCAACCTAACAATCGTAAAGTTTCCCGACGCAATCGCTTGCGCCGCCTGGTCAGAGGATCACAGCGGATCAGTGCGCGGTCGGCGGAATGCTTCCGGCCGAACCGGGACCGGAGGGCTGGCTCGCCAGGTCGTCGGCCTCGGTCCATTCGATCGGCGCAGGGATCGCGGTCAGCGCGCGTTCGAGCACCTGGTCGACGTGGCTCACCGGAACGATCTCGAGACCCTCGGTCACATTCGCGGGGATTTCGGCGAGGTCCTTCACATTCTCTTCCGGAATGAGGACCGTCTTGATCCCGCCGCGCAGCGCCGCGAGCAGCTTTTCCTTCAGCCCTCCGATCGCCAGCACGCGGCCACGCAGCGTGACCTCGCCGGTCATGGCAACATCGGGCTGCACCGCGATACCGGTCAGCGCCGAGACGATCGAGGTGACCATGCCGACGCCCGCGCTCGGACCATCCTTCGGCACCGCGCCTTCGGGCAGGTGGATATGGATGTTCTTGCGCTGGAAGATGCTGGGCTTGATGCCATAGGCAGGGGCCCGCGCCTTCACGAAGCTGAAGGCGGCCGCGACGCTTTCGTTCATCACGTCGCCGAGCTTGCCGGTCGTCTTGACCTCGCCCTTGCCCGGCGTGGTGACGCTTTCGATCGTCAGCAGTTCGCCGCCGACTTCGGTCCAGGCAAGGCCGGTAACCGCCCCGACCTGCGCCTCGTCGTCGGACATGCCGTGCTTGAATTTCCGCACGCCGGCGAAGTCCGAGAGGTTCTCCGGCGTGATGGTCACGCTGTCAGTTTCCTTCTCGAGAATCTTGCGCAGCGACTTGCGGCACAGCTTGGCGATCTCGCGCTCGAGCGTGCGCACGCCCGCCTCGCGGGTGTAGTAGCGGATGAGGTCGCGCAGGCCCTCTTCGGTCAGCGTGAACTCGCCGTCCTTGAGGCCATGCGCCTCGACCTGCTTGGCAATCAGGTGACGCTTGGCGATCTCGACCTTCTCGTCCTCCGTATAGCCTTCGAGGCGGATGATCTCCATCCGGTCGAGCAGCGGCTGCGGCAGGTTGAGGCTGTTCGCGGTGGTCACGAACATGATGTCGGAAAGGTCGATATCGAGTTCGAGATAGTGGTCCTGGAACTTGCTGTTCTGTTCCGGGTCGAGCACCTCCAGCAGGGCCGAAGCGGGATCGCCGCGGAAATCCTGGCCGAGCTTGTCGATCTCGTCGAGGAGGAAGAGCGGATTGCTCTTGCCGGCCTTCTTGAGGTTGGTGACGATCTTGCCCGGAAGCGAGCCGATATAGGTCCGGCGGTGACCGCGGATTTCCGCTTCGTCACGCACGCCGCCGAGGCTCTGGCGGATGAACTCGCGCCCCGTCGCCTTCGCGATCGACTTACCGAGCGAGGTCTTGCCGACGCCGGGCGGGCCGACGAGGCACAGGATCGGCCCCTTTAGCTTGTTGGTCCGCGCCTGCACGGCGAGATATTCGATGATCCGGTCCTTGACCTTTTCCAGCCCGTAGTGATCCGCGTCGAGCACTTCCTGCGCCTTCGCGATATCCTTCTTGAGCTTCGATTTCTTGCCCCACGGCAGTCCGAGCAGGACGTCGAGGTAATTGCGCACGACGGTCGCCTCGGCGCTCATCGGTTGCATGCCCTTGAGCTTCTTCAGTTCCGTCTCGGCCTTGGCCTTCGCTTCCTTCGACAGCTTGAGGCTCTCGATCTTCTGCTGCAGCTCGGCGATTTCGTTGTCGTCGTCGCCGCCGCCCAGCTCCGACTGGATCGCCTTGAGCTGTTCGTTGAGGTAATACTCGCGCTGCGTCTTTTCCATCTGACGCTTCACGCGGCCGCGGATCTTCTTTTCGACCTGCAGGACGGAAAGCTCGCCTTCCATGAAGGACATGACCATCTCGAGCCGCTTGAGCGGGTTCGGTTCGGTCAGCAGCGCCTGCTTGTCGGAAACCTTGGCATTGATCGCAGCGGCCACGGCGTCGGCCAGCGAACCGGCATCGTCGAGCTCGCCGAGGTCTTCGGCGGCATCGTCGCCCAGCTTCTTGTTGAGCTTGGCGTAGTCCTTGAAGTGGTCGACCACCGAGCGCATCATCGCGGTCACTTCGCTGCCAGAAGCGGTCTGCTCCTCGATCAGCGAGACTTCCGCGACGACGAGTTCGCCATCGGGCTTGAGCTGTTCGAGCTGCGCGCGCGACTGGCCTTCGACCAACACGCGGACGGTGCCGTCGGGCAGCTTGAGCATCTGCAGCACCTGCGCAACCACGCCAACATCGTAGAGATCGTCGCGCGCCGGGTCGTCGCAGCCCGGGTCGAGCTGGGCGAGAAGGAAGATGTCTTTCGACGATTCCATCGCCGCTTCGAGGGCAGCGACCGACTTGTCCCGACCGACGAACAGCGGGACGACCATACCGGGGAACACGACGATATCGCGCAGGGGAAGAAGGGGAAAATGACTCATGGGGCGAATATGGGTAGCGCCCCGCCGCACTGCAATATGCAGCACCTGCGTAGCTGTGGACGCGGGAGCGCCCGGTATTCAGGTGCGACAGCGGCGAAAATGGGTCGACAAGGCAGGCGTTTTCTTAGATGATTCAGTCAACGGTCGCGGTAATCTTTCAAACCGCCGCTCAAAAATAACAGAAAATTCCCGGCACCGATGAGGACGTGAAGGTGGACGCGAGCCGACCGACCGAGGATTATTACGCCATTCTCCAAGTGGCCCCGGGCTGCGATGCAGAAGTGCTGGAGAAGGCCTACCGCCATCTCGCCCAGCGTTTCCATCCCGACCACAGTGCCACGGCTGATGTCGAGAAATTCACCGAGATAACGCAGGCCTACAGCGTGCTGCGCAATCCGGAGAAGCGCGCGGCCTACGACAAGCTGCATGGCTACGACGAGATCGCCCAGCCCAACCCGTATCACGGCATCGAAACCCCGCCGCTCGACGATCGCGAGGCGCTGGCGGATGCCGACGTCCACGAAAAGATCCTCAACGTGCTCTACAAGCGTCGGCGCGAGCACGCGGGCAACCCCGGCGTCGGCCCCTTCGCGGTGCAGGAAATCGCCGACTGCTCATACGAGGAGTTCGAGTTCCACAGCTGGTACCTGAAGTCGAAGGGCTACATCGAGACGACCGAGGAAGGCACGATCGCCATCACGGTCGAGGGCGTCGATCACGTCATTTCGATGAGCCGCCATGCCGAAGAACAGAAGCTGCTGTCCGCACGGCGCGACGAGGCCGAAGACTGATCCCGCAAGTCACGGCGAAGAAAAGCGTCGCAACTATTCCTTAAACCCGGTTTACTATCACCTGCCGGGATTTTGGGGGACGCAATGCATTATTTCGGCTGGATATTTCTCGGCTTCGTCGCACTTGTCGTATCGAACCTGATCGAAGGGATCGGGGACTTCGGCAGCTCGCCTGCAGAGCGGCTGCCGTTTTACCTCACTGCTCTCGCGCTGCTGCTCTTTGCGCTGTTCAGCTTCTTCAAGGGAGGACGCGGTGCCTGGCGCGCGGTCGAGGCGCAATTCGGGAACAAGCCGGACGACGTTCGCGAAGAAATGCGCGCTGCCACGCGCGCCGCTCGTCCTGCAAGCCGCAAGGACCCGGTCGTCGCCAATGCACCGCAGGCGCCGGGCGGATTCGATCCCGACGCGGCACTGCGCAATTACATGGCAAAGCGCGACAGCGGCGCGGTGCAGCCGGTCGAGCCAAAGCCCGCCGAGCCGCAGCCGCAGCGCCCGGTCTTCGGGCGCAAAGCCGTCTGACGATCAGTCGCGGAAGCTCGGGTCGATCCGGTCGAGCTTGCGCAGCAGGGCCGGCCAGGCGAGCCCGTTTGCAACCATCGCCATGCCGTCCGCCGGCGTCTGCGAGCGGACCTTTTCGGGCGTGCCCTGCGGCGGATTATGCAGGTTCTCGCGCCCCGCGCTCAGCATCTTGACCTGCGCATCGCAGGCCCGCTCGAGGAAATAGAGCCGCAGGAAGCACTCGCCCACGGTCTTGCCGATCGCCAGCGTACCGTGGTTGCGCAGGATCATGACGTGGTGGTCGCCCATGTCCTCGACCAGCCGCTCGCGCTCTTCGAGGTCCGTCGCGATGCCTTCATACTCGTGATAGGCGATGTCGTGACGCGCGATCATGCCGGTCTGCGTGTGCTCCATCAGGCCTTCGGACATGGCGCTGACCGCCTGCCCTGCCGGAGTGTGCAGGTGCATGACCGAATGCGCATCCTCGCAGTTCATGTGCAGCGCGGAGTGGATCGTGAAGCCCGCCGGATTGACCGGGTGCGGGCTCGGAATAACCGGCTGTCCTTCGACGTCGATCTTCACGAGGCTCGAGGCGGTGATCTCCTCGAACATCATGTCGTAGGGGTTGATGAGGAAGTGGTGCTCCGGCCCCGGCACGCGCGCGGAAAGGTGCGTGAAGATCAGGTCGTCCCAGCCATACAGCGCAACCAGCCGGTATGCGGCGGCAAGGTCGACGCGGACCGCCCATTCCTCATCCGACACCTGCGCGCGGATATCGGCATCCGAACCGGCGGGATTGTCGTTCAACACGGTAGCCATGGCACTCTCCTCAAAATGTCCTCAGCCGCGCTTTAGCACGCCGATCGCGATCAACCCATACCCGGAAGATTGAAGCCCGGCGGCAGGCCCATGCCGCCCTGGATCTTCTTCATTTCCTCGTTCGAGAGGCGGTCGGCCTTGTCGCGCGCGTCGTTGAACGCGGCAGTCACAAGGTCTTCGACCATCTGCTTTTCTTCCGGCTTCATCAGGCTGTCGTCGATCGTTACGCCGAGGATGCGGCCCTTCGCGGTCGCGCGTACCTTCACGAGGCCGCCGCCCGACTGGCCTTCGACCTCGAGCGCGTCGAGCTTCGCCTGCATGTCGTTCATCTGGGTCTGGATCGACTCGGCGGCCTTCTGGGCAGCCTGGATCATTTCTTCCATCGATTTCATTGCATCACCTTAGGCTCTTTTGCTCCAGGCGCGGTCGCCCGAAGCGGGGGAATTGTCGTCTTCTACCAGTTCGGCACCCGGGAAGGCGGCAAAGGCTGCCTCGACCATCGGGTGCGCGCGCATCCTGGCCTGCGCATCGGCTTTCGCGACCTCCTCGAGCTCGCGCAGCGAAGGCGAGCCGCCGCTTGCGAGCTTCTCGACATCCCAGCGGTTGCCGGTGAGGCGCAGCAGCGCATCGCGGATATCGGAGGTCGGGTCTTCGACGAAGCCGTCGACCAGCGCGAAAGCGAGCTTTCCGTCTTCGAGCGTTTCGACCCGCAGCCAGTCGCGCATGATCTGGGCGACGCGCATGTAACCGGCATGGTCGAGCTGGTCGACCAGTTCCTTCCAGTCGATCTTGGCCGTCGGGCCGGAGGATGCGGCCGTGCCGCCGCCTGCCGAGGCGGGAGCAACGCCCGTTTCGGCAAGATGTTCGAGCTTCTTCGCCAGCTTGCCCGGATCGGGCATGTCGGCTGCATGCAGCACGCGCAGCAGCGCCATTTGCGCGCTTGCGAGCGGGTCGGGCGCCTGGCGAACCTCGTCATAGCCCTTGAGCAGCAGCTGCCACAGGCGGTGGAGCTGTCCGGCCGTCAGGCGCTGCGCCCATTCGCCGAGCGCCGCGCGCTCTTCCTCGCTCGGAGCATCGACTTCGCCGCCGCCGATCTGGGCAACGGTAATGCGATGCACGAGGTCCATCTGCGAGCGCATCAGCGCAAGCGGCTCGACGCCGAGCGCGTACTGGTCGGCAATCGCGCCGAGCAGGCTTTTCGCATCGCCGTCGAGTATGAAACCCAGAAGACGACGCTGCGCGCTCTTGTCGGCTAGGCCGAGCATGTCGCGTACCCGCGCCGCGGTTACCTTGCCTTCCGCATCGAGGTCGGCATGGGCAATCGCCTGGTCGAGAATCGAGAGGCCATCGCGGGCCGAGCCTTCGGCCGCAGCGGCGATGATATGCAGCGCCTCGTCCTCGGCCTCGACCTGCTCCTGCTCGCACACCCAGGCGAAATGCTTGTGCAGCAGGTCCATCGGGATGCGGCGCAGGTCGAAGCGCTGGGTGCGGCTGAGCACCGTGACCGGCAGTTTGTCGACCTCGGTGGTGGCGAAGAGGAACTTCACATGCGCCGGCGGCTCTTCCAGCGTCTTGAGCAACGCGTTGAAGGCGTTGCGGCTGAGCATGTGGACCTCGTCGATGATGTAGATCTTGTAGCGCGCCGAGACCGCCGCATAGCGTACCGCCTCGATGATCTCGCGCACGTCGTCGACACCGGTATGGCTCGCGGCGTCCATCTCGATCACGTCGATATGGCGGCCTTCCGCGATCGCGGTGCACGGCTCGCACACGCCGCAGGGATCGATCGTCGGACCGCCCTGCCCGTCGGGCCCGATGCAGTTGAGCGCTTTTGCAATGAGGCGCGCGGTCGAGGTCTTCCCGACCCCGCGCACGCCGGTCATCAGGAAGGCATGCGCCAGCCGATCGCGCTCGATCGCATTGGCGAGCGTGCGAACCATCGGCTCCTGGCCGACAAGCTCGCTGAACGTCTGCGGGCGGTATTTGCGCGCAAGCACGCGGTAAGGCTGGTTGCCCTCTGCCTTCGGTGCATCTGCCGCTGGAGCGGGAGCGGGTGCGGGAGCCGGAGTATCATCGGGAGCGCCGAACATGGCGGACTGGCCGGCAGCCTCGAGTTCGGCAGCGCTCGGAGCGTTGTCCTCTTCCTCGGTCTTCCAGGGAAGGTCGTCTGCAGTGTCCGGTGAATCACCCATGCAACCTAGCTAGGCGCTGGCGCAGCGTTTGTCATCGCGGAGGCGGACGGAAAATTGGGCAGAGAAATGAAAAGGTGCCAGGCGACCCGCCGCAATCCACCTGGGCTGCTTCCTTCCGGACCTGACCCGGTGAGCGGACGCAAACGTCCACCTGACACCCGGCGCGCCATATGGCGACGCTTCGCGGCAAAATCAACCGCCAAGATCCGGTCAATTGCCCATTCATTCCCCGCGCGTTAGACCGCTTCAGACAGGGAGGAGATTTTCGTGAAATTGCCGATCCGCAGACTGGGCTCTTGCTTTATCGCCATTGCGCTGTGCGCACCGGTTCCGGTTAGCGCGCAGGATTTCGACTTCGGCGATGACGAGAGCATCTTCGCGCGCGACGGCGAATGCGACGATATGCGCTTCGAAGGCGCAGGCATGACCGATACCCCGCTGCTCGAAAGCGATATCGGGCACGATGCGACCGATTGCCGCGTGGCCTACGAACAAGGCCGCCTGACCTATCGCGGAGACGGTCCTTCCTCGGTCCGCGATTCGAGCATGATCATCTGGGGCGACGACAACGGCCAGTGGGCAAACGACGGCGAGTGCGACGACATGCGCTTCGAAGGTCCGGGCATGACCAGCACGCCGCTGCTCGAAGAAGACGTGAAGCACGATGCGACAGACTGCCGCCTCGCCTACGAGCAGGGTCGTCTCGATCTGAAGGGTTACTGACCGGCGCCTGGCGCGACCGGCATCAGCAGCAAATCAGCGGAAATTGTCGGCGTAGGCCTGCAGCTTGAGCGTGCGCGGCGGCGTTGCGTGAACGCGCGCGGCGATGCCGTATTTCGCGGCATATTCCTTGGCCGCTTCCTTGGTCGGGAAGGTCAGCGTGACCTGCGTCTGCGTGTCGCCGCTACCGGTCCAGCCCATCAGCGGATCGGGCTTGCGTGCCTCGGACTGCTCGAATTCGAGCACCCACTCGTCCATCCGGGCCTTGCCGGACTGCATTGCACTTTTCGGTCGCTGATAGATACGCGCTGCCATGGCGCGCGGATTGGCGAAAGCGCGGCGGAAAATCAAGAGCGATTGAACGCGTTCTTCGTCTTGAGGCTCGGCTTTTCGAGCCAGGGTTCGTCGGGCCAGCGGTGCTTGGGATAGCGGCCCTTCATGTCCTTGCGCACATCGGCCCAGCTACCGCGCCAGAAACCGGGCAGGTCGCGGGTCGACTGGATCGGACGGCCTGCCGGGCTGGTGAGCTTGAGCAGGAGCGGCGTGCGCCCGATCATCGGGTGACGTTCTAGTCCGAACAGCGCCTGCACCCGCACCTCGACCGACGGCGCATCATCGCCGGTATAGTCGATCGCGTGATGCGTACCGGCGGGCGAGACGAATTCGCGCGGGGCGTCATTGTCGAGTTTCTGCCGCGCGTCCCAGTCAAGCTGCGCAAGAAGCGCGTCGACAAGCTTGCCCTTGCTCACGGAAAGGTCGCGGCGTCCCTCCAGCAACGGCCTGAGCCAGAGGTCGGCTGCGTCGCGCAAAGCAGCCTCATCGAGAGCCTCGATGCCGGCATAGCGAGCGCGCGCGAGCAGCTCTGCCGGCAGGATTGCCCCCAGCTCCTCGACAGCCTTTTCCACAAGCCTGTCCACAAGAGCCTCGGGGTCGGGATCGGGATCGGGTCCGCTCGCCAGCGTGATCGCGCCGATGCGGCGCTCCAGCCGTGCTTCGACGCGTTTATCATCACTATTCCAATTGATTACGGACCGTTTCTCAATCAGTTTGCCAAGATGCGTCTCGACCTCCTGCGCGGTGAGCTGCGCTGCCGAGGTGATCCGCGCACCGCTCGCGCGGCCCTGCGCATCGGAGATCACCAGCCACTCTGCCCTCGCGAGCGAGGAGGCGGGATCGAGCTGGAAGCCCCTGCCCCCGGCGGCAAGCCACTGCTCGCCCGAAGCTTCTCGGCGCTTCGCCACGAACTCGGGCCGCGCCATCGCGAGATAGAGCGCCGGATTGAGGTCGCCCTCCTTCTTCGATGTGACGAGCTTCTCCGCCGCGCGCGCCCATCGCTCGGCGAGCTTGCGCGAGCTTTCGGCGCGCCTTCCCCGCTCGCCATCCCAGCGTGACAGGCGGTTGAGCAGGTCGTCACCCCTGCCGCCCAAACCGCGCTCCTGCGTCAGCAGCACCAGCTTCGCAGCTTCGAGCGCCTGACCCTGTTCGGCCGCAAAGAGGATCGCGGCAGCCGAAACTGGATCGACCGGCAAGCTCGCGACCTTCTCCCCGAACGGCGTGATCCGCCCATCTCCGTCCAGCGCGCCCAATTTTTCGAGCGCGCCACGCGCCGAGGCGATCGCTGCGGCGGGCGGCACGTCGAGCCACGGCAATGCTGCCGGATCGCCCGTGCCCCATTTCGCGAGCTTGAGGACCAGCGGCGTCAGGTCGGCAGTCGTGATTTCGGGCGGATCGAATGCCGGGCGGCCCGCGTGTCCGGCCTCGTTCCACAGGCGGTAGGCGATACCCGGTTCCTGCCGGGCGGCGCGGCCTGCCCGCTGCGCCGCGGCGGCCTGGCTTGCATTGACGGTTACGAGATGCGTCGTGCCCGCCGCCTTGTCGAACTCCGCCCGCCGCGCGAGGCCGCTGTCGACCACCACCGACACGCCGTCGAGCGTGAGTGACGTCTCGGCAATGGCAGTCGCCAGGACGATGCGGCGACGGCCCTGCGGATCGCGCTTGATCGCCGCACGCTGGGCAGCCGGTTCGACCTGCCCGTGCAGAGGCAGGACCGGCACTTCGGGCAGGCGCTCTGCCAGCCGTTCGCGCGTTCGCTCGATTTCGCCGACGCCCGGGAGGAAAGCGAGGATATCGCCCGAAGTCTCGCGCCATGCAGTGAGGACCGCCGCGCTCACGGCATCCTCGATCCGCGCATCGGGTGAAGCGCCGAGCCAGCGGATATCGAGCGGATAGGCTTTGCCCTCGCTCTCGACGACCGCCGCATCGACTCCCAGCAACCGGGCGAAGCGTGCACCGTCAATCGTGGCGGACATGACGCAGATGCGCAGGTCTTCGCGCAGGACCGCCCTGCTTTCGAGCGCCAGCGCGAGCCCCAGGTCGCTGTCGAGATGCCGCTCGTGAGCCTCGTCGAACAGCACTGCCGACACGCCCTGCAGCTCCGGGTCCTCGACGATGCGGTTCACGAAGATCGCCTCGGTGATCACGAGGATGCAGGTGCGCGCCGATTGCCTGCTGTCGAGGCGGGTGAGGTAGCCGACCGTTTCGCCCGCCTTCTCGCCGAGCATCTCCGCCATGCGCTCGGCAGCGGCGCGGGCGGCGACGCGGCGCGGGCTCAGCAGGATGACCTGCCCGCTGCACCAGTCCTCGCCGATCAGCGCAGGTGCGACCGCCGTCGTCTTGCCCGCCCCCGGCGGTGCGACGAGCACGGCAGCGCCCGCACTCGAAAGCGCGTCGAGCAGAGTCGGGAGAACCTGGTGAATCGGAAGGGCATCGGACACGCAGCGCTCTTCGCACAAAGCGCCGCCATGCACAGCCCCGCGCGGGCAACCCGCTGGATTTCCGCCCAAATCGACCACTCAGCCGCAGAAATTGGCGGAATTGCCGATTCGCTGGTAGTTTCCGCGTGGGGAGCAGTTCGACAACAGGCCTGCAAACGACCCGGAGAGGTCGCGGGGTCCGACTGTAACTGATGGGGAAACATTCATGAAAACGATCACAGCATCTCTGGCTGCAATTGCGCTCGCCATGAGCGTAACCGCCTGCAACGGCGCGGCCGACGGTGACGAGACGGCGACTGCCGCTGCCGCCGGCATTGCCGGTACGTGGACGATCAATCTCGATTCCGCGCAGTGGGAAAATGCCAACAGCAACTACGTGGTGGCCGACGGCGAATACACCTGCAACAGCTGCATTCCGCCCTACTCCATGCCCGCCGACGGCGCATGGCATAAGGTCGACCGGCCGGGTGCAGACGAGATCATGGTCAGCGTGGTCGACGACAACACGCTCGCCTTCGCCTCCCGCTTCGAGGGCGAGGACCAGGGCAAGTCGACCTGGACCGTGTCCGAAGACGGCCAGTCCATGACGATCGACTGGACCAATTACGAGGACGGCGGGACCACCGTCACCGGCAAGTCCAACATGACCCGCGTTTCGGCAGGGCCGGACGGCTCGCATGCCGCTTCGGGCGAATGGGCTCCGCAGAACGTCTCCGAAATGTCGGAGGAAGGCCGCACCGTGACCATCACCGAGGAAGGCGACACGATCACCTTTGCCAGCACGGGTGGCGGCTACACCGCGACGCTCGGCGGCGATCCCGTCGCGATCGAGGGCGACAACAGCGGCACGATGGTCGCGATCGAGAAGACCGGCGCGAACACCTATCGCGAAACATTCACCCGTGACGGCGAGACGACCGGCGTCAACGAGTGGACGATCGATGGCGACACCGTCACCGTCGTGGCGAGCGATCCGCGCGACGACAGTAAAGTCACCTGGACTGCAAGTCGCAGGTGACGACCCCGGGAGCCCCGGTCCGCTTCGGCGCGACCGGGGTTTTCGGCTTACCCGGAATTCGGACTAGTATCCGCGCGCGACCGCGAAATGGGCCGCTTCGGCCATGGCGGCGCGCGCCTTGTTGTCGGGGAAGATCGAGATCGCATCGATCGCCCGCTCGGCAAAGTGCCGCGCACGTTCGCGGGTCGCTTCGACCGCGTCGTATTTCGAGATGAGCGCAATCGCTTCCTCGAGGTCGGCGTCCGAGGTCCGGTGGCCGGAAATCGCGGCCTTCCAGAACTTGCGCTCTTCCTCGGTCCCGCGCGCATAGGCGAGGATCACCGGAAGCGTCATCTTGCCTTCGCGGAAATCGTCGCCGCGATCCTTGCCCATTTCGGCAGCATCTGAATCGTAATCGATCGCATCGTCGACAAGCTGGAAGGCGACGCCGAGGTTGCGGCCGTAGTCGTCGAGCGCCTGCTCCTGCCGTTCGTCGCATTCGGCAACGACGGCGGCGATCCGGCTTGCCGCTGCGAACAGCGCAGCGGTCTTGGCGCCGATGATGTGGAGGTAGCGTTCCTCGCTCGTCTCGATCTTGCGCTGCGCGGTCAGCTGGTCGACCTCGCCCTCGGCGATAATCGCGCTCGCGCTCGAGAGGATCTTGAGAACCTTGAGGCTGCCGTCCTCGGTCATCAGTTCGAAGCTGCGGCTGAACAGGAAGTCGCCGACCAGCACGGTTGCCGGATTGCCGAAGATGATATTGGCCGCCGCCTTGCCGCGCCGCATCTCGCTGCCGTCGACAACGTCGTCGTGCAGGAGGGTCGCAGTGTGGATGAATTCGACTGCCGCGGCGAGCTTGTAATGCCGCGTGCCGTTGTAGCCGACCAGCTCCGCCCCTGCGAGCGTCAGCATCGGGCGCAGCCGCTTGCCGCCGCCCGAAATCAGGTGGCCGGCAAGTGCCGGGATGAGCGGAATTTCGCTCTGCATGCGCTCGAGAATGACGGCGTTGACCGAGTTCATGCCCTGCGCGGTCAGCGCCAGCATGGGATCAAGCGTCGGCTTCTTGCGCGGTAGGGGGACGACCTCGGCTGTCATAGCGTTTCCGCCATGAAACCCATTTGCCTGCAAGGCAAGCTTGGAAGTGTGGCAAAACGCATGATAGGCGTTGCGTCATGAGCAACGATACCGCGCCCGATCCGCAGCTTGCCGCCTATCGCCAGAGCATCGACAACATCGATGCAGCGCTGATCCACATCCTCGCCGAACGCTTCCGCATCACGCAGGCGGTCGGCGAATACAAGGCGAAGACCCAGCTGCCGCCAGCCGATCCGGGACGCGAGCAGAAGCAGATCGCGCGGCTCCGCAAGCTGGCGGAGGAAAGCCAGCTCGACCCCGAATTCTCCGAGAAGTTCCTCCGCTTCATCATCGACGAGGTGATCCGCCACCATGAGCAGGCCCGCCGTGATTGAGCGCGCATTCGACAAGCCGAGCCTGCGCCTGCGCATCGCGAAGACGCTGTTCAAGCTGCTGCCCGAGCCCTTCCCGCCGGCCGACGAGATTCGCCAGAAGCTGGCAGAGCGCGAGCCTCCGCAGGCCGCGCCCATGCCCAAGGCGGTCGAAAAGCAGTTCGTTGTCGAGAAGAAGGATCACGGCGGGATTCCGGTCTACCGGCTGACCCCGCGTTCGGGAGCGAGCGACTGGCACATCGTCTACCTGCACGGCGGCGGCTACGTGAACCCGATGCATGCAGTGCACTGGGGCGTGCTGCGCGCGCTGGGCGAAGCGACCGGGGCGACGATCACCCTGCCGCTCTATCCGCTCGCGCCGGAACACGACTACAAGCCGGGGCGCGACCTCGTGCTCGGCATTTACGACCAGATCCGTTCGGAGAACCCGCAGGCGAAGATCGCGCTGGCGGGCGACAGTGCGGGCGGCAATTTCGCGCTTGGCACGGCGATCCGGCTGCGCGAGGCAGGCAAGCAGCAAGCCGATGCGCTGGTGCTGTTCTCGCCCTGGATGGACCTGACCCTCGCCGACGAGCGGGCCCGCGCGGTCGAGGAGCACGACATCATGCTCGGCGTCGACCGCTTGCGCATTTGCGGGGAAATGTGGGCGGGCGAGGATGATCCGTCGCGCGTCGACCTCAGCCCGCTACATGCGGAGCTTGCAGGCCTGCCGCCGATGGCGATTTTCCAGGGAACGCACGACCTGCTGTGCGTCGATGCGCGCAGCTTTGCCGAGCGTGCAGGCGCCGAGGGACACGACGTTCGCTATGCCGAATATGAAGGCGCGTTCCACGACTTCATGATTGCGACCTTCACGCGCGAAGCAAAGAATTGCTACGCGCGTGTGGCCGAATTCCTCAAGGCGAAGGCCTAAGCCTTAGTCGTCCTGCTTGCGCGCCCGCGTGGTGCTGCGCGGGTTGCTCCGCTGCGGGCGGTTCTCGGCCGTCGGTTCGGGACGTGCTGCAGGTGCCGGACGGGCGACCGGGGCGGGCGCGGTGCGGGTGCGCTGCTGGACCGGAGCCACGGCCGGGCGCGGCGCCGGGCGCTGCTGCTGGACGACCGGAGCCGATGTACGCGGCGGCCTGCTGCGCTGGATCGGCGGGACCGGCTGGCGGGCCGGAGGTGCAGAGACTGCGGGCGCTCCCGAGTTCTGGCTGCCGGTATAGCCGCTGCGGTTTCCGCGGCGGTCGCCCCTGCGCTCGCCGCGATCCCGGCGCTCGCCCCGCTGGTCGCGGTAGGCATCGCCCGAACGGACATCGCGATCGGGATTCAGGCCGAAGCCCTTGCGCTGCTCGCGCCGCTCGCCGCGATGGCGATCGCCGTCACGATGGCGGCGACGCTGGTCGCGATAAACGCCGTCATTGCCGCGCGTATAACCCGACCAGTTCGCATGCCCGCCATGGCGGCCGCGGCGGCCTTCCCAGTAGTGGCGGTGATGGTCGCGCCAGCGATGGCGACTGCCCCACTGGTCGTAGACGTAGATGCCGACGCCGGGGTAGTAATAGTCGTCGTACCAGCCGTACCACGACGCGTCGTAGTAGCTGTCGTAGTAATAGGGATCGTCGTAACCGACGCCGACCGCGCCATAATCGAGGAAGGCGGCACAACCGCCGAGCGGAATTGCCGCTGCCGCGACCAGCGCGATTTTGAGTTTCGAATGAGCCATGCCCCGTCTCCCGATTCGGAAAAGCGTTAAGATATTCACGCTTTTTGCTGAACGAGATTGAATGGCAGGTGAACCCGTCAGAGGCTCGCTTCGTCGCTCTTGCCAAGGCCCGCTCGCGGCAGGATCAGGCGCACCAGCAGCCCGCCCAGATCCTCGCTCTCGTCGAGGTCGACCGTGCCGCCGTAAATCTCCGCCACGTCGCGCACGATGGCGAGGCCGAGGCCGGTCCCGGGCTTGCCGGTGTCGAGCCTAGCGCCGCGATCGAATATCTCTTCGCGCTTGTCTTCCGGGATGCCCATGCCGTCATCCTCGATCCAGATTTCGCAGCGCTTCTCGTCCTCGGGCTTCGCATCGACCGTCACGAACACGCTGCCACCGCCGTATTTGGCGGCATTCTCGATCAGGTTGCCGAGGATCTCGTCGAGGTCCTGCCGTTCGATCGCAACCTGCGCATCGCGGTTGCCGTCGAGGTCGAAGCGCGTGCGCTCGTAAATGCGGGTGACCGCGCGCAGCACCGATTCCGCGCTCGCCCAGACCGGTGCGCGGGACAGGCCCGTTGCGCGCCGCCCGACCGCTCTCGCCCGCGCGAGGTGGTGGTCGACATGGCGCTGCATGACTTTCGTCTCGCGGAAGACGTGCCCGGCAAGTTTCGGGTCCTGCGCGGTGGCGGCATTGGTGAGAACGGTCAGCGGCGTCTTGAGCGCATGCGCGAGGTTGCCCGCATGGGTGCGCGCTTCCTCCGCCTGCTTCTCCGAATGGGCGAGCAGCATGTTGAGCTCCTCGACCAGCGGCTGCACTTCGAGCGGGAGCGGATCGGTTACGCGGTTCGAACCGGTCGTCCGGATGCGCTGGATCGCCGCACGGATACGCCTCAGCGGCCTGAGGCCATACCAGCTTTGCAGGGCCGCCATGATGATGAGGCCAAGCGCAAGGACGGCGAAACTCCAGACCAGGATCGAGCGGATGCGCGCGATCTGCGCGTCGAGCTCTTCACGCGCGGATGCGACCGCGAAGGTCCAGCGGGAATCGCTGTCGGGCAGGATGACGGTGCGCTCGACGATGCGCAGCGGCTCGTCGGGCCACTGGTTGCTGTCGTAGAAATGCGGGTCGGTATCCTCGTGATCGCGCTGCAGCGTCAGCGTGTTGTCCCACAGCGAGCGCGAGGGATAGCCTTCGCGCCCGTCGGCGCTGATCTGGAAATAGATGCCGCTGTTCGGCTCGAGGAAGCGCGGTTCGCCGAGGATGCGGTTGAAATAGACCTCGCCATCGGGGCCGACTTCCGCCGTCACGATCATCGCGTTGAGCAGGTAATTCAGCTGCTCGTCGAAATTGCGCTGGACGAGGCCGGTGAGCGTGCGGTCGAGCGCGAACCCGCCCGCTAGCAGCAGGACGAGGATCCACGCGCTCGCGATCGCCATCATGCGGCGCGAGATGCTGCCGGTGTGCGGAGGCGCCGCCCCGCCCGCGATTTCCGCGGCAACCGTCGCGTCGGTCACCGCGTCATCGACCGGGCGCGAGGGCGCTGTCGACGCGGACATCGCGGCAGGTGCGTCCTCAGGCTCGGGGCGCGTCTGCGGGGTCGTCGAGGCTGTATCCAAGTCCACGGATGGTCGTGATCACTTCGGCACCGAGCTTCTTGCGAATACGCGTGACGAAGACTTCGATCGTGTTGGAATCGCGGTCGAAATCCTGGTCGTAGATATGCTCGATCAGTTCGGTACGGCTGACCACCTTGCCCTTGTGGTGCATGAGGTAGCTCAGCAGCTTGTATTCCTGCGCGGTCAGCTTGACCGGCTCGCCCTTGAGCGTGACGCGGCCCGAGCGCGTGTCGAGACGCACGTCGCCAGCGGTCAGCTCGCTCGAGGTGTTGCCCGAGGCACGGCGGATGAGCGCGCGCAGGCGGGCGATGAGTTCTTCGGTCTGGAACGGCTTGGCGAGATAATCGTCCGCGCCCGCGTCGAGCCCGGCGACCTTGTCCGACCAGCTGTCGCGCGCGGTCAGGACCAGCACGGGGAAATCGCGCCCTTCCTTGCGCCACATGCCGAGCACGGTGAGACCGTCGATTTCCGGCAGGCCGAGATCGAGGATGACGGCATCGTAATCCTCGGTTGCGCCGAGGAAATGGCCGTCTTCGCCATCGGTGGACAGGTCCACCGCATAGCCGTTCTGTTCGAGCGTCGACTTGAGCTGCTTGCCGAGTGTCGGTTCGTCCTCGACGATCAGTATGCGCATAGTCGTGTGGTCCCCTTTGCTACGCGTTCGCTAAGTGGTCTTTTGTTGCAAACGCGTCAACTCGCACGGCGTTTCTGGCTGTTAGCGGCTGCGGCGCAGGATGCGGCCGGTGCGCGCGTCGACATCGACATACATCACCCGCCCGTCGCGGATGAACTTGAGGCGATAGGCCATCGCCGCGCTGTCGTATGCCGGGCCGAGATATTCCGCCCCGCGCATGGTCGGCAGCACGCGTCGCTCGATCTCGCGCAGGGGAAGGACGTTGCCCGCACGCATTTCCTTGCGCGCCTCGCCCTGGTCGTTGCGCGACTGCGCCTGTGCCTGCGCCGCGGGCACGGAAAGCCCGCCGGCAAGCATCGCGGCAGCTAGGATGGAGGCGGTAAGATTGCGCATAGTGGTTATGTGCCTAACCGGAACGCATTGAACAAGTTCTGAATGGGAACGTTGCCACCGGTTCAGGCAATCAGCGCCCTTCCATCTCGTAGACGACGCTGACCGTGACGCTGGTGCCGATCAGGCCCGGCTCGACCGGCGCGCTGATCGGCGGCGGAGGCGGGGCGGCTTCCTGCACGGCCACGGTGCGCAGCATCGGCTGCGGGTAGTTCGAGTTCACGCTCTCGCTGACCTCGAGCAGGCGGATGTTAGAAAAGCCCGACCAGTTGGCATAGTCGCGCGCCATCGCCTCGGCGCGCTTCATCGCCGCCTGCCGCGCCTGCGCCTTGGCCGCCGTATCGTCCTCCATCGAGAAAGACGGGCCGCTTATATCCGTCGCCCCTGCCGCGACCAGCGCGTCGAGCAATTCGCCGGTCTCGTCGATTTCGCGCAGGATCACGCTTACGCGGTTCGATGCCTGGTAGCCGGTGAAGACCTGCTGCTGGGTCGCGCGATTGTAGTCGTATTGCGGATAGAGCGAGATGCCGCTGGTCTGGATATCGCGCTCTTCCACCCCGAGGGCTTTCAGCCGGTCAATCACGGCGGTCATTTCGCGCGCATTGGTGCGCATCGCTTCGACCGCGGTCTTGGCGCGGCTCGAAACGCCAGCGCCGATGGTCACCATGTCCGGCTCCGCCTTCACCGTTTCGGTCACGGAAAGCTGCACGATCGGTCCGTTCGAGGTCACCTCGACATTGGCAAGCGCGGGGGTCGCGAGCGACAGGGCTGAGACGGCAGCGAGGGTTTTCAGGGCGTTACGGGTCATGGGAATGCTCCTTGGAAAAGCGATCTGGATCGATAGGTCGCCTTTCACGGGTTACGCACGGCTGAACCTGCTTGTTCCCTTCCAGTCATCTTCGCGGTCATCTTCACAGGCAGCGCCGCTTCCCCTACTCACGCAATCCAAAGGGGACACAGATGACACGCCTTCGCCTGACCGCACTCGCCCTTGCAGCGAGCCTTTCGGTATCCGTCGCAGCCGAACCGGCCATCGCGCAATCCGCCATGGAGCGCGTGCCCGATCGCCAGCCCGGCGAAGGCGAAGGACCGTACGAGCGGCTCGTCATTCGCGGCGCGATGATGATCGATGGCAGCGGCGCCCCGCCCGAAGGTCCGGTCGATATCGTCGTCGAGGGCAACCGGATCGAGGCGCTGGCACGTGGCGGCGCGTCGCAGGATGTCATCGCCTCGGCCAGCCGGGTGATCGACGCGGGCGGCATGTATGTCATGCCCGGTTTCATCGACACGCACGGCCACAACGGCGATCCGCGCAAGGCGGCGAACCCGTCCTACGGATACAAGCTGTGGTTGGCACATGGCGTGACCAGCGTGCGCGGCGTCTCGTTCTATTTCGGGGCCGGCGCGCCCGATCTCGACGATGCATCGCGCAGCGCGGCGAACACCATCGTCGCCCCGCGCCTGTTCCCTTACGCGGTGTTCGGCGACAAGTGGGGCCGCCCTGCCCCGACGACGCCGCAAGCTGCGCGCGAGTGGGTCCGCTGGACCAAGGCCGCGGGCTATGACGGCATCAAGTTCTTCAACAACGAGGGCCCTGCCGTACTCGAAGCCGCGCTCGACGAGGCGGAAAAGCAGGGCCTCGGCACTGTCGCGCACCTCGGCCAGCGCGGCGTCGCGGAAGTCACTGCACGCAAGGCGATCGAACTGGGCATGGACGGCGTGACGCATTTCTACGGCCACATGGAATCGCTGCTCGCCGACGGCGCGCTGCCGAAATACCCGGCCGGTTACAATTACCTCGACGAGCAATCGCGCTTTTCCGAGGTCGCGCGGCTGGCCGACCAGATCGTCGAGCCGGGCAGCGAGGAATGGGACGATTACGTCGATTTCCTCGTCGAGAGCGAAGTCACGCTCAGCCCGACGTTCAATATCTATTCCGCCAGCCGCGACGTGATGCGCGCCCGCACGCTCGAATGGCACGAACGCTACACCATCCCCACGCTGATGGATTTCTACGCCCCGAGCCTGACCAATCACGGCAGCTACTATCACGACTGGTCGACCGAGGACGAAGTCGCCTGGCGCGCTTTCTACCAGCCGTGGATGCAGCTCACCAACGAGTTCAAGAACAAGGGTGGCCGCGTCACCGTCGGATCGGACCCGGGCTACATCTACCAGACCTGGGGCTTCGCCTATGTCGGCGAGATGGAGATGCTGCAGGAGGCGGGTTTCACTCCGCTCGAAGTGATCCAGGCAGCGACCATCAATGGCGCGCGCGAGCTATATGAACCGAAAGGCACCGAGCCGCCGATGGGCCGCATCGCGCCGGGCAAGCTGGCCGATCTGGTGATCGTTCCGGCGAACCCGCTGGCGAACCTCAAGGTGCTCTACGGTACCGGCCACCTGCGGCTCAATCGCGAGACGAACCAGCTCGAGCGGGTCGGCGGCGTGCGCTGGACGATCAAGGACGGCGTGGTTTACGACGCGCCCGCCCTGCTCGAGGATGTCGCCGCAATGGTGAAAGCACAGCGCGCCGCGCAGCAGTAGAGCTTGCAGCTTCCGGGCGGCGCGACTACCTCGCGCCACCTATGGCACAGCCCCCCATCCTCGGCCTCGAAGGCATCGCCCTGCAACAGGGCGGCAAGTGGCTGTTCGGCGGCCCCGACCGCGAAGACCTGAACCTGCATATCGCCCCGCGCGACCGGCTCGCGCTGATCGGCCGCAATGGCGCGGGCAAGACGACGCTGTTCCGCCTGATCAACGACCAGATCGAAGCCGACCGGGGCGAGCGCAAGGTCAAGCCGAACCTGCGCATCGTCGTGCTGGAACAGGAACCCGATTTCTCCGGCTACGAGACGCTGATGGACTTCGCTCTCGACGGCGATCACGCCCCGGCAGAACACGAGGTCGAAGCCATCGCAGGCCAGCTCGGCATCGACATGACGACGCCCGCGAAGGGTGCGAGCGGCGGCGAGAAACGCCGCGCCGCCATCGCCCGCGCGCTTGCGCAGGATCCCGACCTCTTGCTGATGGACGAGCCGACCAACCACCTCGACCTTGCGGCGATCGACTGGCTCGAAAGCTGGCTCGACCGCTACAAGGGTGCGTTCGTGGTCATCAGCCACGACCGGACCTTCCTCAAGCGCCTGACCCGCGCGACCATCTGGCTCGACCGCGGGACGCTGCGCCGCAAGGAAGTGGGCTTCGGCGGCTACGAGGCCTGGGAAGAACAGGTTTATGCCGAGGAAGCGCGCGCGGCGGAAAAGCTCGACGCGAAGCTGAAGATCGAAGCCCACTGGCTCGAACGCGGCGTCACCGCGCGGCGCAAGCGCAACCAGGGGCGGCTCGAGAAACTGTGGCAGATGCGCGAACAGCGCGCCGCGATGATCTCGCCCAAGGGCAATGCAAAACTGGGCCTCGCGACCGAGGAGGAGTTCAAGTCCAAGTCGGTCATCGTCGCCGAGAACGTCTCCAAGTCCTATGGCGATCGCAAGATCATCCGCGACTTCACCCTGCGCATCCAGCGCGGCGACCGCATCGGCGTGGTTGGCGCGAACGGTGCGGGCAAGACGACGCTGCTCAAGCTGCTCACCGGCGAGCTGCAGCCCGACGAGGGCAAGATCGAGATTTCCAAGAAGCTCACCGGCGTAATGATCGACCAGCAGCGCACGCTGCTCGAAGGCGACAAGACGGTGCGGCAGGTGCTGGCCGAAGGCGGCGACTGGATCGACGTGCGCGGCAATCGCAAGCACGTGCAGGGCTATCTCAAGGACTTCCTGTTCGATCCCAAGGTGGTCGATACCAAGGTCGGCATCATGTCCGGCGGCGAGCGTTCCCGCCTGCTGCTGGCGCGCGAGTTTGCTCGCAAGTCGAACCTCCTCGTGCTCGACGAGCCGACCAACGACCTCGACCTCGAAACGCTCGACCTGTTGCAGGAAGTGATCGCGGATTACGAAGGCACGGTGCTGATCGTCAGCCACGATCGCGACTTCCTCGACAAGACGGTGACGGTCACGCTGGGCCTCGATGGCAGCGGCTATGTCGATATCGTCGCGGGCGGCTACGAGGACTGGGAAGCCAAGCGGCGCGAGCGCAACAAGGCGCCGTCGAAAGCCAAGGCGGCGAAGGCAGATACGCCCGCAGTGCCGCCGCCTCCCCCGCCGCCGAAGTCGTCCAAGCTCTCCTACAAGGACCAGCGCGACTACGAGCTGCTGCCCAAGCGGATCGAGGAACTGGAAGCGGCGATCGCGAAGGGCGAGGCGATCCTCGCCGACCCCGATCTCTACACCAGCGACCCGCAGCGTTTCGCGACGATCAGCAAGGGCCTCGAAAATGCCCGCGCCGAAAAGGACGCGGCCGAGGAACGCTGGCTCGAACTGGCGGAACTGGTCGAGGCATGAGCCTCGCAGGCGAAATTGCCGCCTGCACCCTCTGCCGCGACCATTTGCCGCACGGGGTCAGGCCGGT
The DNA here is from genome assembly GCF_004114695.1 of Erythrobacter sp. HKB08. Classification (NCBI taxonomy): domain Bacteria; kingdom Pseudomonadati; phylum Pseudomonadota; class Alphaproteobacteria; order Sphingomonadales; family Erythrobacteraceae; genus Erythrobacter; species Erythrobacter sp. HKB08. The sequence continues at coordinate 1,493,844 of NZ_CP035310.1, read as the reverse complement.
GGTCAGCTTCTCCGCAACGGCGAGGCTGCTCATCATCGGGCAGGCGCCCGGCTCGAAAGTCCATGAAAGCGGCATTCCGTGGGACGATGCGAGCGGTGACCGGCTGCGCGACTGGACCGGGCTGACGAAAGAGCAAATGTACGATCCGGCGCAGGTCGCTCTCGTGCCGATGGGGTTCTGCTATCCCGGCAAGGCGAGCGGCGGCGACAAGCCTCCGCGCAAGGAATGCGCCCCGGCCTGGCATGACCGCGTACTCGGCGAATTGCCCGACGACCGCCTCACACTGCTGGTCGGCACCTATGCGCAGGCACATTACCTGCCGGATGCGAAGAAGCTGCCGATGACCGAGCGGGTGCGGCACTTCCGCGATTACCTGCCACGCTTCCTTCCCCTGCCCCACCCGGCCTGGCGCAGCACGCTGTGGATGCGGCAGAACCCGTGGTTCGAGGAAGACGTGCTGGCCGTCCTGCGCGCCAAGGTCGCTCAGCGGATCCGGTAGAAATCCGCCACCCGGTCGAGCGCGAGCTTCAGAACCAGCTTGCCGCTGCGCGCAGGCCATTGGAGTGCCTTTTCCGCATCGGGCAGGCTCTCGCAGGCGCAGACGACGTGCCACAGGATATCTTGCAGCCCCCTGCCCGCTTCGCGCAGTGCGCCGTCGAACCGCTCCTTCGCGGCAAGCTGCCGTTCGGTCGGGGTCAGGCCTGCATCGCCGCCCTGCCCCCTGATCTTGACCGGGTCCCAGCGCATGGTGAGGTTCGGTCCGACCTGCGCACGCTCGTAGTCGGCACGCAGCCGCTCGCCTGCATCGAACAGCCGGTCGTCGAGATGCCCGCGCGCATGGAGCCAGCTAAGCGGCGATTCGGCGATATTGACCGTGACGGTGCGCTTCTTTCCGCGGGCGGAGCCGGCGCGGCGCGGTCCCTCTTCCGTCAGTTCGCGTTCGATCAGCGTGCGGCGCATCCGGCTCTCCCCTTTGTCTGCGAGACAAGGGCCTTGCCAAAATCGGCTAGCTGTAGGAAAGAAGAAAACCAATTTGGTTATTCGAGCAGGAGGCGCAGTTGATCAATCGCATCCGGGACTTGCGCAAGGCGAAGGGCTGGACTCTCGCCGACCTTGCCGAAGCGTGCGAGCCGCCGACCACTCCGCAGACCATCGGTCGCCTCGAGACCGGCATGCGCAATCTCTCGCTCAAATGGATGGAGCGGATTGCGGGTGCTCTCGGCGTCGAGCCCGACACTCTCGTCCGCGCCGACGGGACGCCGCATCCGAAAGTCGTCGCGCGGCTGACCGAGAGCGGTGCCGAGGCGCTCTCGCGCGAAACCGATGCAGTCCTGCCGACCGAGCTCGGCGGGGATGCCCCGCTGATGGTTCTCGCGATCGAGGCGAGCATGGGCGAATACCGCGCAGGCGACCAGCTGTGGCTCCGCCAGATCGCGCCGGAAGATGCGCCGAAGGCGATCAACCGCGACGTGCTCGTCCCCCGCCCGGGCGGCCGCTTCGCATTCGGCAGGCTGATCGACCGGCAGGGCACGCTTGTCGGCGTACTTCCGCCCGGGATCGGCCAGAAACAGCAGGTGGTCGACAAGCCCGCGTGGATTGCAGTCGCCGAAATGCTGCTGCGCCGGCTATAGGCGAGCTTCGATGCGCCGCCTCCTTTCCATCTCGACGCTCTATCCCAACGCGTCGGCGCCCCGTTTCGGCACTTTCGTCGCGCGCTCGCTCGAGGCGTTGGCGGAGCGCGGCGACTGGCATGTCACGCTGGTCAATCCGCTCGGCATTCCGCCCATCGCCTTCGGCAAATATCGCGCTCTCGCCGAAGCTGCCGTCGACGGCCGGGAGAACGGGGTCGAGGTCTATCGCCCGCGCTTCACCCTCCTCCCCAAGATCGGCGTGCGCAACAATCCGGCGGCGATTGCCAAGGCGGTGCTGCCGCTGGTCGAGCGGCTCCACGCGGAACAACCGTTCGACATGGTCGATGCGCAGTTCTTCTTCCCGGACGGTCCGGCTGCCGCATGGATCGCGCACAAGCTCGGCCTGCCCCTGTCGATCAAGGCGCGCGGCTCGGACATCACCTATTGGGGCGGCAAGGGCTTCGCGCGCGACCAGATGATCGACGCGGCGGAGCGCGCATCCGGACTTGTCGCAGTCTCGGAAGCGCTTGCGACGGACATGACTGCGCTCGGCATGCCGCGCGGTAAGATCGCCATCAATTACACCGGGCTCGACCGCGACCGCTTCCGCCCGCTCGACCATACGGGCCTGCGCGATACGCTCGGCCGGTCGCTCGGTATCGCATTGCCATCCGGCGGCCCGCTGCTGAGTTCGGTCGGGGCGCTGGTCCAGCGCAAGGGACAGGACCTCGTCATCGGCGCACTAGGCAACATGCCCGATGCGCACCTGATGCTCGTCGGCCAGGGCGAAGACGAGAAGCACCTGCGTAATCTCGCACGTGACCTGAGGGTCGCCGACAGGGTGCACTTCCTCGGCTCGGTCGACCACGACCTGCTGCCGGTCATTCTCTCTGCTTCGGATGCGATGGTGCTGCCCTCGGCGCGCGAGGGGCTGGCCAATGCATGGGTCGAAGCGCTCGCCTGCGGCACGCCGGTCGTGACGACCGATGTCGGCGGCGCGCGCGAACTCGTCACCAGCGAGACTGCCGGCGTGCTGGTCGAACGGAGCGTGGATTCGGTGACCGAGGGCATCAGGCGGATCGTTGCCGACCCGCCCGCATCATCGGACGTTGCCGCCCATGTCGATGCATTCAGCTGGGAGCGCAATGCCGCCGACCTCGCCGCCCATTACGAACGGCTGGTCGGCGGAAACTGAGCGCGATTACTGCTCGCCGCGGGCGATGCGTTCCTGCTTTTCGGCGACGCCTTCCTGCGGAACGAAGCTGTCCGAGTTGACGCCGAGCCAGATCAGGATCGGTGCAGCCATGTAGACCGAGCTGTAGGTACCCACGAAGATGCCGAGCGTGATCGCAGCGGTCAGCCCGAACAGGCTTTCCGGACCGAAGAACAGCAGCGGCAGCAGTGCCACGAGCAGGGTCAGCGAGGTCATCACCGTGCGTGCCAGCGTCTCGTTGACCGACAAGTCGAGCAGCTCGGGAAGCGGCATCTTGCGATACTTCTTCAGGTTCTCGCGGATGCGGTCGTAGACGACGATCGTATCGTTCAGCGAGTAACCGATGATCGCGAGGATCGCCGCGATGATCTGAAGGCTGAATTCGAGCTGGAACAGCGCGAACATCCCCAGTGTCAATGAGACGTCATGGAACAACGCGAAGAGCGCGCCCACGCCAAATTGCCACTCGAACCTGATCCAGATGTAGAGCGAGATTGCCGCCATCGCAGCGATCAGCGCCCATAGCGCTGTATCGCGGAATTCGCTCGATACCTTGCCCGACACGTTATCGTTGCCATCGAGGCGGAAGTCCTCGTGATTGGCTGCGATTTCCGCGACGATTTCATTGGCGATGCGCTGCGCCGCCTCGTTGTCGCCTTCGGCTTCCGCCGGCAGGCGGACGCGGATCGAGACCTGGTTGTCGGCGCCGAATTGCTGGACCACCGGCGAACCGTAGCCGAGCGATCCGACCTGCTCGCGCAGCTCGGGGATCGGCGCCTGTTCGCTCTGTTCGAAGGTCGCGCGGATTTCGAGACCGCCGGCGAAGTCGACGCCGTAGTTGAGCCCCTCGCTGAAGACCAGCGCCCAGCTCGCCAGGATCAGCAGGATGCTGACGATGTAGAACGGCGCGCGCCACTTGAGGAACTTGATGTTCGTGTTGTCGGGGACAAGCTTGAGAAGTCGCATGATCCAGCCCCTCCCTTAAATGTTGAGCTCGGTGGGCCGCGACTTGCGCAGCCAGTCGGCGACCCACATGCGGGTCAGGACGACGGCGGTGAAGACGCTGGTGAACAGGCCGATGATCAGGACGACCGCGAAGCCGCGGATCGGGCCCGAGCCGAACAGGAACAGCAGCACGCCGGCGATGAAGTTGGTCGCGTTCGCGTCGTAGATCGCGCGGCTTGCTTCCTTGTAGCCGTTCTCGACCGCGGCAACGACGCGGCGTCCGCGCTTGCGCTCTTCCGCGATACGTTCGTTGATCAGCACGTTCGCGTCGACCGCGGCACCGATGGTGAGGACGAAGCCCGCGATGCCCGGCAGGGTCAGCGTGGTGTTCGCCACCGCCATGATGCCGAGGATCATGCCGACGTTGAGGACCAGCGCGGCAGTCGCATAGACGCCGAAGCGACCATAGGTCGCAATCATCAGCGCGATGACCAGCAGCGTGCCGATCAGGATCGCGATCATGCCCTTCTCGATCGAGTCAGCGCCGAGGTCGGGGCCGACGGTGCGTTCCTCGACGATGGCGAGGTCGACCGGGAGTGCACCCGACTGTAGCGAGATCGCCAGCGCATAGGCGCTTTCGGTCGTGAAGTTGCCCGAGATCTGAGCCTGGCCGCCGTAGATCGGTTCGTTGAAGCTCGGCGCCGAGATCACTTCGCCGTCGAGGATGATGGCGAAGCGGCGATCGACGTTTTCCGAGCTCAGGCGGGCAAAGCGGGCACCGCCCTGCGCGTCGAACTGGATGTTGACCACCGGCTCGTTGGTTTGCGGGTCGACACCTGCGCGGGCATCGACGAGCGAGTCGCCCTGGATACCGCCGAGGCGGCGAACGGCCATGGAGAAGCCTTCCTGCCCGGTGCCTTCTGCGTAGGGCACGACCTGCGTGCCGGCGCGGATGGCGGTCGAAGCGGATTCGCTCGGGATAGCCTGCTGGAGCTGCGGGTCGACCAGCTTGAATTCGAGCCGCGCGGTCTGGCCGAGCAGCTGCTTGAGCTGTTCCGGATCGCTCAGGCCCGGGACCTGCACCACGATGCGGTCGCTGCCCTGGCGGATGATCGTCGGCTCACGCGTGCCGAGCGCGTCGATACGCTTGCGAACCACGTCGGTCGCGGCTTCCATCGCATTGTCGATCGCGAGGTCGAGACCGGCCTGGGTCGGCGAAAGCACGAAGCGCGTTTCGTCCATGACCTGGAGGTCCCACTCGCGCGTCAGCCCGGTGCCGTTAATCAGCGGGAGGATTTCCTCGCGCGCCCGGTCGACGTCGGCTGCACTCTCGACGAGGAAGCTGAGCTGGCCCCCACGGGTGGAGACATCGCCGATCTCGATGCGCGGATCGGCCGAACGCAGCGCGCTTTCGACCGCGCCTTCGAGGTTTTCCAGACGCTGGGCACGCACCTGCGCCGGATCGGCTTCGAGCAGGATGTGGCTACCGCCGGCAAGGTCGAGGCCGAGGTTGACCGTCGGGTCGGGCAGCTGGTCGGGCCAGCGGATATTGGCGGCGTTGAAGATCGAGGGCAGCGCGGCAAGGCACGCCAGCAGCGTCACGCCCCACAGCCAGACCTTCTTCCAGGTCGGAAATTCGAGCATTGTGTCTAGGCTCCGGCTCAGTCGTTGGCGGCTTTGCCGCCCGGCGGCACGATATCGCCGATGGTCGCCTTGACCGCCTTCACCCGGACGCCCTGGGCGATCTCGATATCGGCGTAGTCGTCGTCGACCTTGACCACCTTGCCGACGAGGCCGCCGGCGGTGACGACCTGGTCACCCTTCTTGATCGAGGCGATTTTTTCCCGGTGCTCCTTCTGCTGGCGCATCTGCGGGCGGATCAGGAGGAACCAGAAAACCGCGAAAATCGCGACCCACGGGAGGATCTGGAGCCAGAAAGGCGGCGCTTCACCAGCGCCCGCGGCGGAAAGAAAGTCGAGCATGTTCTAAAGCCTAGTCCTGAGAATTCGTCCTGCCATCGGGAGGTATGGGAAAGCCTCGCAGCACCCCCTTCGCCTCACCCTCGGCACAGGTGGGCGCGCCTAGCAGCAATGCAAGAGCGCTGCAATCGAAGCCGAGCGGTTGTGGGCAATCGGCCACAGTGGCTGAACAGGCCATTGCCCGCTTGCCTTGCCAAACCACCGGCCCTATAGCGCCGCCCTCCACTGGATCCGGGACGTAGCGCAGTCTGGTAGCGCATCACACTGGGGGTGTGGGGGTCGCTGGTTCGAATCCAGTCGTCCCGACCAGTGGAAGTTTTCTCTCCTCCTATAGGCTAATGCCCGAGCGCGGTTGCGCTGGCTTGCGGCGCGTCCTAACCGGCGTCGCCAAGGAGAGACAACGCATGACCGCCACCCCGACTTCAGGCCAGCCCTTCGCCGCCCGTTCCTGGCTCTTCGCGCCGGGCGACAGCGAGCGCAAGATGACCAAGGCCGCCGATGGCGAGGCGGATATCGTGCTGCTCGACCTGGAGGATTCGGTCAGCCCGGAAAACAAGGCTTCCGCGCGCGAACTGGTGCGCGACTTCATCGCCTCGCGAGAAGACAAGCACCGCATCTGGGTGCGCGTGAACCCGCTATCGGGCGAATATACCCGCGACGATCTCGATGCGATCATGCCGGCAGGCCCCGGCGGGCTTTTCCTGCCCAAGGCCGAGGGGCGCGAGGATGTCGAGACGCTCGACGAGCTGCTGACCAAGCTGGAGGCCGCCCACGGCATCGAGCATGGCGCGACCAAGGTGGCCGCGCTGGTCACCGAAACGCCCAAGGCCGTTTTTACCGCGGGCACATATGAGAATGCACCGCGCCTCGTCGGGATGAGCTGGGGCGCAGAGGATTTGTCGAGCGCGATCGGCGCACGCGTGCAGTTCGCCCCCAATGGCCAATACATGCCGGTGTTCGAGCTCGCCCGCAGCCTGTGCCTGCTTGGCGCGCATGCCGCGGGCGTGATGGCGATCGAGACGATCCAGGCCGACTTCCGCGACCTCGACGGTTTGCGGGAGCGCGCCAGGATGGTGCGCAGCCAGGGCTTCGGCGGGATGCTCGCTATCCACCCCGCTCAGGTGCCGGTGATCAACGAAGCCTTCACCCCGAGCGAGGAAGAAATCGCCCATGCGCGGGCGGTCGTCGCAGCCTTCGAGGCCAATCCGGGTGCCGGGACCGTCGGGCTGGACGGCGCGATGCTCGACCGGCCCCATCTGGCGCTTGCCGAAGCGCTCCTCGCCAGCGTTCGGAGTTAGTGGCGAGAATATTTTCCTACACGAACCTATTTGGTTAGTGCCGCACTCCCTTTTTGAAGGAGTCCCCAATGGCACTACTCGAATCGCTCATCGGACCGATCGCCTCGATCATCGACAAGATTATTCCCGACAAGGAAGCCCGCGCAAAGGCCAAGCTTGAATTGCTGCGCCTCGAAGGCACGCACGAGCTAGAACAGATCGAAGCCCGGCTCTCGGCCATCGTCGCGGAAGCCAATTCCGCCGCCCCCTGGACCAGCCGCGCCCGCCCCTCGTTTCTCTACGTCATCTATACGCTGTTGCTGTTCGCCCTCCCCATGGGCGTGCTGGCGGCGTTCAACCCCGCAACCGCGAGCGCAATCGCGACCGGCATGAACGCCTATCTCAACGGCCTGCCCGAACCCCTCTATGCTCTCTTCGGCACCGGCTATCTCGGCTACACGGCCGCGCGCCAGTGGGGGAAGATCAAGGGCGTCGAGCGTTAGGGGCGCGGACTGCGTAACAAGTGTAACTTTCCAACAGGCTTTGCGGGCGGCGCGCTGCCCGCTAAGCCGCTGGAATGAGCGTTCCGATCACCAATACCGTCTATGTCCTCAACGGACCGAACCTGAATCTCCTCGGCACGCGTGAGCCGGAGATCTACGGCTCCGAGACGCTCGACGATATTGCCGGTATGCTCGAAGACCGCGCCCGCGAACTCGGGCTGGAAGTCGAAGTCCGCCAGTCGAACCATGAAGGCCACCTCGTCGACTGGCTGCACGAGGCACAGGCCGAGGGCGCGCGCGCCGTGCTGCTCAACGCCGCGGCCTATACCCACACCTCCATCGCACTGCTTGATGCTATCAAGGCGATCCGCACGCCCGTGATCGAAGTCCACCTGTCGGACCCCAAAACGCGCGAGGCGTTCCGCCACACCTCCTATATCGGCATGGCTGCAGCGAAGACGGTCGAGGGGCACGGGGCAAAGAGCTACCTGATTGCGCTCGAAGCGGTCGCAAGTGGCGAAATCTGACCAATCGCCCCTTGCCAGCCACAATTCGCGCGAATAGTCACAGCCGCAACTAAATTTTGAGGGGCATTATGGCCGAAAAGAAAGCCGCCGGATCGCGCAATTCCGGCATGAACGTCGATACCAAACTGGTCCGCGAACTGGCGGAAATGCTCGGTGAAACCGGGCTGACGGAGATCGAGGTCGAAGACGGCGATCGCAAGATCAAGGTCTCGCGCGACTTCGGCAGCGCCGGCGGAATGGGCGGCAGCATTACGCCCGCACAGATCGCCGCTTTCGGCGCTCTCCAGGCTGGCGCAGCACCCGCTCCCGCCCCGGCGCCCGCTCCGGCACCCGCCGCTCCGGAAGCCCCGGCAGCCGAGGATCACGGCAATGCGATCAAGTCGCCGATGGTCGGCACCGTCTATCTCGCCCCGGAACCGGGCGCGGCGGACTTCGTGAAGGTCGGCGACAGCGTGAAGGAAGGCGACACCCTCCTGATCGTCGAAGCGATGAAGGTCATGAACCCGATCACCGCCGACAAGTCCGGCACGATCAAGGCGATCCTCGTCGAGAACGCCCAGCCGGTCGAATTCGACCAGCCGCTCGTCGTCATCGGTTAAGCGATGGGTATTTCACGCATATTGATCGCCAATCGCGGCGAAATCGCGCTGCGCATCCACCGCGCGGCGCACGAAATGGGTATCGAGACGGTCGCGGTCCATTCGACCGCCGATGCCGACGCGATGCACGTCCGCCTTGCCGACCACGCGGTTTGCATCGGCCCGCCGCCTGCAACCGACAGCTATCTCAACCACGCCGCGATCATCTCGGCGGCCGAGATCGCGCATTGCGATGCGATCCACCCGGGCTACGGCTTCCTTTCCGAGAACGCCAAGTTCGCGGAAATCGTGGAAGCGCACGACATCAAGTGGATCGGCCCCAAGCCCGAGCACATCGTGACGATGGGCGACAAGGTGATGGCCAAGAAGACGGCGGGCGAACTCGGCCTGCCGCTCGTCCCTGGCTCCGACGGGGCGATCAGCGATCCGGAAGAGGCGGCCAAGATCGCCGAGGAAATCGGCTATCCGGTAATCATCAAGGCGGCCAGCGGCGGCGGCGGTCGCGGCATGAAAGTGTGCGACAGCCCCGACAAGCTTGCCAGCCTGATGCAGCAGGCCGGCAGCGAGGCGAAGGCGGCTTTCGGCGACGCGACGGTCTATCTCGAGAAGTATCTCGGCAACCCGCGCCACATCGAATTCCAGGTTTTCGGTGACGGTAACGGCAACGCCATCCACCTCGGCGAGCGCGATTGCTCGCTCCAGCGTCGCCACCAGAAGGTTCTCGAAGAAGCGCCCAGCCCGGTTCTTTCGGCTGAAGAACGTCACCGTATGGGTGAGGTCTGCGCCGACGCGATGCGCAAGATGGGCTATCGCGGCGCGGGTACGATCGAATTCCTGTGGGAAGACGGCGAGTTCTACTTCATCGAAATGAACACCCGCCTGCAGGTCGAGCACCCGGTGACCGAGATGATCACCGGCGTCGACCTCGTGCGCGAACAGATCCGCATTGCCGACGGCAAGCCGCTGTCGGTGTCGCAGGAAGCGATCGCCTTCACCGGCCATGCGATCGAGTGCCGCATCAATGCGGAAGACCCGTTCACCTTCGCCCCTTCGCCCGGCAAGGTCACCGCCTATCACGCGGCGGGCGGCATGCATGTGCGCGTCGATAGCGGGCTCTATGCCGGCTATTCGATCCCGCCCTATTACGACAGCATGATCGCCAAGCTGATCGTCTACGGACGCAACCGCGAAGGCTGCATCATGCGCCTGCGCCGCGCGCTCGAGGAAATGGTGGTCGAAGGCGTCAAGACGTCGATCCCGCTCCACCAGGAACTGATCCGCCAGAACGACGTGCTCAACGGCGACTACTCGATCAAATGGCTCGAGGAGTGGCTCAAGGAACGCGAGGCCTGACGATGAGCGAAACCGGGATCATCGCTGTCGACGAATCCCGGTCTCGCGAAGTCCTCGACGTCATCACCCTCGCCTTCGCGCGCGACCCGGTCGCGCGCTTCTGGTGGACTGCGGCCGACCAGTACCTGCACTGGTGGCCGCGCTGGGTGGTGGCGATCGGTCGCAACGGCTTCAAGAGCGGCGGCGTCGATGCGTTCTCCGATTTCGGCGCCGCGGCGATCTGGCTGCCGCCGGGCATCGAAACCGACCCGGCCGATATCGCCGCGCTCGACATGCCTTCGGGCGAACCGGAAATAGATGCTTTGGGCGAAGCCCTGCAGGGCGAGATGGCGAAGTTCCACCCGCATGAGGATCACTGGTATCTCTGGACCCTCGGCGCCGATCCGGCCCGTCAGGGAGAGGGACTTGGCGGACGGCTGCTCGAGCACCGGCTGGCCGTTACAGACGATGCCGGAATGCCGGCGTATCTCGAAGCATCGAGCCCCGGGCTGGTCCCGTTCTACAAGCGCTACGGGTTTGAGCCGGTCGGCCTGATCGAAGTCTCTCCGGTCCCGCCGCTCGTTCCGATGTATCGCAAGCCGCGCTAGATCCTATTCCAGCGGCACGCCCGGTTCGTGCTTGCTCGTGCGGATCGTCAGCGAAGTCTTCACGCTTTCCACATTCGGCGCGGGCGTGAGCTTGCTGGTGAGGAATTCCTGGAAGCTTTGCAGGTCCTTGCTGACAACCTTCAGGATGAAGTCGATCTCGCCATTGAGCATGTGCACTTCGCGCACTTCGGGCAGCGCACGCATGGCTTCTTCGAATTCGCGCAGCGCATCTTCCGCCTGGCTTTTCAGGCTGACCATGGCGAACACGGTAATTGCAAAGCCCAGTTCGGAGGCGTTCAGCTCGGCGTGGTAGCCCTGGATGACGCCGCTTTCCTCGAGCGCGCGCACGCGGCGAAGGCACGGCGGTGCCGTCAGTCCAACCCTTTGGGCAAGCTCGACATTTGTCACGCGACCTTCGTTCTGCAGTTCTGCGAGCAGCCTGCGGTCGATCTCGTCAAGGTTAGCCATGCGACACCTTTCCCCTCATGACGCGATTCAAATAATCCGCGCCCCCGTAACGATTGCCGCCAAATACATCGCCAGCGGCTAATATTATTGTTTCTGACAGCAATTGTCCCGCTTTGCAACGGCCTGCTCAGTTGCAGTTCACGCCCTCTCCTATCGTGTTACAGACGCGAAGCGTCGCCACGGGGCAGCGCATGTTCCCGCCGGAGAAGAGATGCAGTTCGACGACCGCCTTGCTACCGTCTTGCGCCACCGCGCAGGCAGCGAGCGTGCGGCACGAACGCAGTTCCGCCAGCTCCTCGACCTGCTCGGCAGCCGCGACAGCACGCGCGACGAGAACCTCGCTGCGAAAGCCTGGCTCCGCCTCGGCGCGCTGGGAGAAATCATTCCGGCCAAGGACCGCGCGGCGATGATCGCCGATCCCGGCCTGCGCCTGCGCAATCCCGAATTGACCTATCACCTGGCCGAAGACGAGCCCGAAGTCGTTGCCGCCGCCCTCACCCATTCGCGGCTGAGCGAGCAGGAGTGGAACGCGCTCATCCCGCGCCTGCCGATCCGTGCGCGCGGCTTCCTGCGGCTACGGCGCGATTTGCCGCGGTCGACGACCGCCGTGCTCGATCGCCTCGGCATCCACGATCGCGGTTTGCCCGAGCCGCCGGGTGCCGCGACCGAAGAGGGCACTGCGCCCGCCGACATGGTCATCGAGGCTCCGGCAAAGGCGAAGGCAATTCCCGAGCCTGCCAATGACGCGACCGCACCGCTCGAGGACGAGCACGAAAGCGAGATCGGTGCACTCGTCAAGCGGATCGAGAGCTTCCGCAAGGCGCGCACCGCCCAGCCCACCGAAGCGGAAGCTCCGCGCCTGCCGCTTGGCGATACTGCATCCGGAAGCGTTTCCGCGCCGACCGGCTTCGCATTCACGACCGACATGGAAGGCCGCATCAACTGGGCCCAGCGCCATGTTGCAGCGCAGGTTATCGGCACGCGCCTCAAGGGGGAGACGATGCGCCGCGCGGTGCTGCTGCGCCAGCCGATCCATTCCGCTGCAATCGAGCTTGCCGGAGCCAAGGACGTCGAGGGTTCATGGGTCGTCGATGCGGCGCCGCGCTTCGCGCCGGGCGATGGCCGTTTCACCGGCTATGCGGGCATGTTCCGCCGCCCGCCGCAGAATGTCGGCATCCAGCTCGATGCGCAGGGAGCCGCCGAGGCCGATCGCCTGCGCCAGTTGCTCCACGAACTGCGCACCCCGGCCAACGCGATCCAGGGCTTTGCCGAGGTGATCCAGCAGCAGGTCTTCGGCCCCGCCCCGCACGAATACCGCGCACTGGCAGCCAATATCGCCTCGGACGGCGCACGCATCCTTGCCGGGTTCGAGGAACTCGACCGCCTGTCCAAGCTGGAAACCGGCGCGCTCGAGCTGGAGGACGGTGCCTGCGACCTCAACGCAATCGTCGACCGTCAGGTCGGGCAATTGCAGGACGCCCTGCGCACCCGCACTTCGGCATTCGACTACCAGTCCACTCCTGCCGGCACGATCGCCCTTTCCGGCACCGATTGCGAGGCGCTCATCTGGCGCCTTCTCGCGACGATCGCGGGCACGGCCGGCGCTGGCGAGGAACTGCGCGTCGAATTGTCGCGCGCCGGCCCGATGGCACGGCTCTGCTGCGAACTTTCGACCATTCTGGCAGCCGAGGACGACGTCTTTTCCGCAACCGTACAGGGCTCTTCCGGCGCGCTCAGCGCAGGTTCTTTCGGCCCCGGTTTCACCCTGCGGCTGGCACAGGCCGAAGCGCGCGCGGCGGGCGGTAACATCGCAAGGGTGGACGACTGGCTGCTGCTGACCCTCCCGGTCTTGACCGCATCGACCGCCGGACATAGCCAGAATCCCGCAGCCTAGGGCCGTCGCCCAGGGCATTTGGAGGGAAGGCTACCGGCACGGTGGACCGGTCAATCATCGAACCTCCCCCAGCGGGCTCGAAGGCGCAATTCGCGCCGGACTTCGGGCAGCGCGCGCTCCTTACCGTCGATACCGAGGAAGAGTTCGACTGGGACAAGCCTTTCAGCGCCGAAGGGCACGGTCTCGGCCATGTCCCGCGCCTCGCGAAGTTCCAGCAGTTCTGCGAGGGTCTCGGCGTCGTTCCGCTCTACCTGATCGACTACCCGATCGCGACTTCGCCGGAGGCTGCCGAAATCCTTTCCGGTCCTGTCAGGCAGGGCAAGGCGGAAATCGGCATCCAGCTCCACCCGTGGGTCAACCCTCCCTTCGAGGAAGATGTGACGGCGCACAACAGCTTCGCCGGCAACCTGCCGCGCGAGCTGGAGCGCGAGAAGTTCGCCCGGCTGAAGGGCGAGATCGAGCGCAATTTCCAAACCGCGCCGATGATCTACCGCGCCGGGCGTTACGGGCTCGGACCCGACAGTGGAGAGATGCTGGTCGATGCCGGTGTCGCCATCGATACGTCGGTCAGGCCGCTGTGGGACTATTCGCCTTTCGGGGGGCGCAACTACCTCGACCATCCGCTCGAGCCCTATTGGGTAGACGAGGCGCAATCGCTGCTCGAGCTTCCGCTGACCACGGTCCACTGGGGTTTGCTGCGCGAACTGGGACGCCGCCTTTCGCCAATGCTCGAGAAGGTGAACCGGCTTCCCGGTCTGTTCACCAAGCTCGGCCTGCTCGAGCGCATTCCGCTGACGCCCGAAGGCGTGTCGGTGGAGGAAGCCATTCGCGGCATCGACATCGCGCTCGACGACGGGCTGCCGCTGCTCGTCCTGTCCTTCCACAGCCCTTCGCTCGTGCCGGGCAACACGCCCTACGTGCGCAGCGAGGAAGATCTCGATCGCCTCTACGACTGGTGGCGCCGCGTTTACGGCTATCTCGAACTGCGCAGCGTGAAGCCGACCAGCGTCGAACACATCATGCGATCGGTCGTGCGCAAGTGATCGCCCGCGATCGCAACGCCTTGATAGTTGAGAGGCCGCGCTGTAACGCGCGCTGGCTCGACGGCATCTGGGGGCCTGTAGCTCAGCGGTTAGAGCTGGCCGCTCATAACGGCTAGGTCGCGGGTTCGAATCCTGCCGGGCCCACCGGATGTCCCTTCCATGACAGCAAAAGTGCAGCCGCTTTGCCGCAAAGCACGATTTGTCGCGAAAGACGTTGAGATAGGCGTGCAATGCCTCTAGAGGCGCGCGCACGGTCGGGGAGTGGCGCAGCCTGGTAGCGCACCTGTTTTGGGTACAGGGGGTCGCTGGTTCGAATCCAGTCTCCCCGACCAGCATCTTGGGACTCGGAAGTGTCCGGGGGACACTTTCGGCCAGAATGCTCCCAAGCGAAGCGAGGGAGGCGGCACGATGAATACTCGACCTACCGCACTCCGGACATCCTCCATCGACACGCGTGCGATCTGGGCGATCGCCCTCCCCGCCATGCTGACCAATGTCGCGACCGCGCTGATCGGGCTCGGCGACATGTGGATCGTCGGCCGGCTGGGCGATGCCTCGGCGCAAGGGGCGGTCGATGTCGGCGCGCGCCTGTTCGCGGTGCTTTTTACCGTGATGAATTTCCTCAAGACCGGGACCACCGGCCTCGTCGCGCAGGCAGGCACGCGTGAGGGTGAGGACGCACAGGCACAGATCCTGCTACGCGGACTCATCGTCGGCCTCGCCATCGCGGCGACCCTGCTCGTGCTCAAGCCGGTCCTGCTGCCGTGGCTGCTCGCCACGCTGGGCGCGCAGGGCGACGTGATGGGGGCAGCGAGCGTCTATGCCGAAATCCGCTACTGGTCCGCCCCGGCGGTGATGGCCAATCTCGCCCTCGTCGGCTTCCTCGTAGGTCGCCGGAAGATGACCGCCGTGCTGATCTTCGAGGTCGGCTACAACCTGCTCAATGTCGCACTCGGCCTGTGGTTCGTGCTCGGTCTCGACATGGGTATCGCCGGGATCGGCTGGTCGAGCTTCATCGCGGAATATGCCAAGCTGGCAGTGGTCGCCGCCTTCGTCTGCCGCGGCGAGACGCTGGTGCGGCTGGCCTCGGCAGCGCGGCAGGGTGCGAGCTATTCGTGGGGCTCGCTTCGCCCGTTCCTGTCGGTCAACCGCGACCTGTTCCTGCGCACGGTCATCCTGATGGTCGCCCTCGCCACCCTCACCCGCTTGAGCGCGGAACGCGGCGAAGTCGTGCTGGCTGCGAACGGCATCATCTACCAGATCTTCGTCTTCACCGCCCTCTTGCTCGACGGGTTCGAGAACGCCGCACAGGTCCTCAATGGCGAGCGCTTCGGGGCGCGCGACCGCCGCGGTTTCGTCGCTTATCTCAAGGCCATCCTGCTGCGCGGCTTCGCGGCTGCCGCCTTTGTCGCCTTCGCCTATTTCTGGCTCGCAGAGCCAGTGCTCCGCAGTTTCGCCGCGACCGATAATGTGGCGCAGGCGGCAATCGATGTCGCCCCATGGCTGCTGGTGATTCCCTTCGCCGGGGTCGCGGGCTTCGTGTTCGACGGGATATTCGTCGGCGCGAGCTGGACGCGCGCGCTGCTCATCTCGATGGCTGGTTCGGCGATCGTCTTCGCGCTCGCGCTATGGTTGACCTGGCCGCTCGGCAACCACGGGCTGTGGCTCTCGTTCAGCCTGTTTCTGTTGGTCCGGGCGGTGCTTCAGATCGCACTCCTGCCGCGCCTCGTTTCGCGCGACTTGCCCGAAGCGCAGGAAATCACTCCGCAGGTTTGATCGGCCCCGGCTCGTTGGCGAGGATGCCGACGACCTGCGTCCACACCGCGACATTCTGGCGCAGCTGGACCGGATCGATCTTGTCGAGCGTGTCGTCCGGCGTGTGGTGCAAGTCGAAATAGCGCGTGCCGTCCTGCTGCAGGTCGATGATCGCCGTGCCCTGGTCGCGCGCGATGTTGATGTCCGCCCCGCCGCTCGCGACATTGGTCGAGTTTGCCACACCGAAGCGCGCAACCGCTGCTGCCAGCTTTGCGTGCAGTTCCGGGTTGCTCTCGCGGAAATTGCTTTCGAAGCGCCAGATGCGGTCCGCACCGAAATCGCTTTCGAGGCCGACGGCGATCGGCTCGTCGATATGCGCGGCACTGTAGGCTTTCGAGCCCCACAGGCCGGTTTCCTCAGCGCCCGCCATCAGCACGCGAATGGTGCGCAGCGGCTGGCCGGTGTGCGACACGTGGAGCGCGGCTGCCGAAACGATGCCGCAGCCCGCGCCATCGTCGAACGCGCCGGTTCCGTTCCACCAGCTGTCGATGTGACATGCGATCAGGACCGGCGGGAGCGAGGGATCGCGCCCGACGATCTCGCCCACCACATTGCCGCTCAGCGTCGTGCCGAGCTGCTGCGGGGTCAGCGTCAGTTTCATGGTGATCGGCTGGCCATCGGCCCGCGCGAACATGCGCTCGAGATTGGCCGCATCGGGCAGCGAGAGCGCACCAGCGGGGGTCGGCGCGACACCTTCCGGGAAGCCCGCCCCGCCAGTGTGCGGATTGCGGTGGTAGTCGGTGCCGACCGACTTGATCACGGTCGCAACCGCCCCCTTGCTCGCCGCTATGCCCGAACCGACCCAGCGGGCCGGACCGGCAAAGCCGTATTGCGAGCCGTCCTGCGTCGGCGTCATGCTGTGCGAGATGAACGCGATCTTGCCTGCGAGACTGCCATCGGGAGCTGCCATGAGCTCGGCGACATTGCGGAAATAGACCACCTCTGCGGTGATGCCGTCAGGGCCGGTAGACGCCGTTCCGCCGAGCGGCTGGACGACCAGCGGCTGCGGGAACGGGCTGAGGATTTCCGCCTTGTGCAGGTCGCCCGGGACCCAGGTTTCCATCTCGAACGGCTCGTCGGCAACGTTCCGGAAGCCCTGCTCCTTGAGCCATGCGACCGCCCAGTCGCGGCCGCGCTTTTCCGCCTCGGTCCCCGCCTGGCGCGGGCCGACCTCGGTCGTGATCCCCTCGACGAAGTCCCACGCGATCGTATCCTGCGTGAGCGCGGCATTGGCCATTTGCTCGAGCGTCATCGAGCCATGATCGTCAGCCTGTGCGGTCGTGGTGGCGGCGAGGGAAAGCGAAAGCGCGGTGAGCGCGAGCAGCGACTTGTTCATGGCGAGGCTTGCTATCGGCGCGCGTGGAACCTGTCCAGCGCGCAGATAGGTGGGCCTAGGCCGCTGCCACCCATGCCGGAACCGAGTCCCCGTCTTCCAGATCGGCAACACGTTCGTCGGATGCAGCCACGACCATGTCGCGCCCGCCTTCCTTGGCGGCGTAGAGCGCTTCGTCGGCGCGGGCGAACCAGCCCGGATAGCGTTCGCCTGGCTGCAGCCCTGCAACACCGAAGCTGGCGGTCAGGCGCATGTGCTTGGGCATGCCGTCGATCTGCTCGATGGCGAAAATCTTGCGAATGCGCGTTGCAAGGCGCTCGGCGGCCTGTTCGTCGCAGTTCCACACGAGAATGCAGAATTCCTCGCCGCCGATGCGGCCCGAAATGTCGGCATCGCGGATCTGCCCTTCGATCAGGCGCCCGAATTGCGCGATGGCGCTGTCGCCGGTCTGGTGGCCCCACAGGTCGTTGACCTGCTTGAAGTGGTCGATATCGGCGACGACAAGAGCAAGCGGGACATTCGCGTTCCTGGCCCGCTCCATCTTGAGCTGGACTTCGTGCTCGAAAGACTGGCGGTTCCTGAGACCGGTCAGGCCGTCGCGATTGGCACGGTCTTTCACCGATCCAAGGAGGTCCGAAACGCAGGCCCCGAACAGCGTAATCGCGGTGACCAGCGACATGATCGTGAGCGCAAGGTTGAGCACCGAGTAGTAGATCGATTCCCGGTAATCGGCGGCCGGGATATTCTGCTCGATCAGCAGCGTCAGGACCGGACGGACGAAGAAATTGATCGCGCTCAGCGCGAAGAAGATGATCACCAACGTGTCGAACAACTCACGCCGGCGCGAGCGCACCAGGGCCATCGCGCCGAGCGTGAACATGATGCCGTAGCCGGTATTCACGATGTAGAGGCGCGGCGCCACGTCGCTCGATACGCCGACGGAAACCGCGAGCGTCGCTGCCGAAATCGCATAGACGAGCGCGAGGGCACCGAATGGTGTTTCCTGGCCGACGCGGGTTACCGCGCCCCAGATCACGCTGACGGTGCCGAGCGTGTAAAACAGCTGGGTGGAGTGGAACAGGTAGGGCGACGTCACGTCGAAAACGTGGGTGACGGTAAAGCCGATCGCGAAGAACGCGTAGGAACCGGCAAAGCCGAGCACGTGGTTACCCATCTGCCCGCGCCACCACAGCAGCAGGAAGACGGCCACAAAGACCAGCGCCATCAGCGGCGTAACAAGTCCTACGATCTGGCTTTGCATATCCCCGTCCAAGTTCCCGAACCGCGTCCTAACCGGTCAAGGTTAACCACCCGTTGAATTTTCGGCGAAAATGGAGCGGAAGGCCGGTCACCGCACAAAACCGGCCCGCCGGCGCCACCGCGCGCTTGCCCGAAGCGCCTTCAGTCCCTATCTGCGCGGGCAAATCCCGTTCACCCGAATTACCCCGAAGGATCGCCTCCGATGTCCGCGCAATACGCCTTTGTCATGAAGAACATGACCAAGTCTTTCCCCGGTGCCCAGAAGCCGGTGCTGAGCAATATCAACCTGCAGTTCTACCAGGGTGCGAAGATCGGCATCGTGGGTCCGAACGGCGCGGGCAAGTCGACGCTCATGAAGATCATGGGCGGTATCGACACCGATTTCCTGGGCGAGGCATGGCCGGGCGAGAACATCACCGTCGGCTACCTCCCGCAGGAACCTGAGCTCGACCCGACCAAGACGGTGCTCGAAAACGTTAAGGACGGCGCACGCGAGACGGCCGACATGGTCGATCGCTTCAATGCAATCAGCGCCGAAATGGGCGATCCGCAGGACGACACCGATTTCGATGCGCTAATGGCCGAAATGGGCGAGCTGCAGGAAAAGATCGACGCGGTCGACGGGTGGACGCTCGACAACCAGCTCGAAATCGCGATGGAAGCGCTGCGCTGCCCGCCTTCGGACATGGGCGTCGAAAGCCTTTCCGGCGGTGAGAAGCGCCGCGTCGCCCTCACCCGTCTGCTGATCCAGAAGCCGTCGATCCTGCTGCTCGACGAGCCGACCAACCACCTCGACGCCGAAAGCGTCCAGTGGCTCGAAAACCACCTCAAGGAATATGCGGGTGCGGTGCTGATGATCACCCACGATCGCTACTTCCTCGACAATGTCGTCGAATGGATCCTCGAGCTCGATCGCGGGTCCTACTACCCGTACGAAGGCAACTACTCGACCTATCTCGAAAAGAAGGCCAAGCGCCTCGAACAGGAAGCGCGCGAGGAAAGCGGCCGCCAGAAGGCCCTGTCGCGCGAGCTCGAGTGGATCCGGCAGACGCCGGCCGCGCGCCAGACCAAGTCGAAGGCGCGTATCCGCAAGTTCGAACAGCTCCAGGAAGCGCAGGGCGACCGCAAGCCCGGCAAGGCGCAGATCGTCATCCAGGTGCCCGAGCGCCTTGGCGGCAAGGTCATCGAGGCGAAGAACATCTCGAAGGCCTATGGCGACAAGCTGCTGTTCGAAGACCTCAGCTTCTCGCTTCCGCCCGGCGGCATCGTCGGCGTTATCGGCCCCAACGGCGCGGGCAAGTCCACGCTGTTCAAGATCATCACCGGCCAGGAAACGCCCGACAGCGGCACGATCGAGATCGGCGACACCGTGCGCCTCGGATATGTCGACCAGAGCCGCGACGACCTGACGCCTTCGAACAACGTGTGGGAGGAAATCTCCGACGGGCTCGATTACATGAAGGTCAACGGCCACGACATGAGCACGCGTGCCTATGTCGGCGCGTTCAACTTCAAGGGCGCGGACCAGCAGAAAAACGTCGGCAAGCTATCGGGTGGTGAACGCAACCGCGTCCACATGGCCAAGATGCTCAAGACCGGCGGCAACGTCCTCCTGCTCGACGAGCCGACCAACGATCTCGACGTCGAAACCCTCGCCGCGCTCGAAGACGCGATCGAGAACTTCGCCGGCTGCGCCGTGGTCATCTCGCACGACCGCTTCTTCCTCGACCGCCTCGCAACGCACATCCTCGCCTTCGAGGGCGACAGCCACGTTGAATGGTTCGAGGGCAACTTCGAAGCCTACGAAGAAGACAAGCGCCGCCGCATGGGCGACGCTGCGGATCGTCCGACCAGGTTGGCCTACAAGAAGCTCACGCGTTAATTGCTAATAAATGTCAGTCCTGCCAAGCGCCACGCGACCTTGGGGGACTGACAAGATGACGAACAAGAGTGCACGCACGCGTGCAATGCTGTGGCCAATAGTATTCGCCATTGCATACTTCGGGTGTGCCCACATCGCGCTGTCCCTGACTAGCGGCGAAGACGGCATTGCGGCCGTCTGGCCTGCAAGTGGGGTCTATGTTGCAGGCCTGATCTTGTTCAAGCAAGCCAGGCGCAATGCGCTCATTATCGGTGTCGCGCTTGGGTCGCTTGCGGCAAACCTCCTCGCCGATGGCTCGTTTCTATCGGCGCTCGGCTATACGCTGGCCAACCTCGTTGAAGGCGGGATCGTCCTTGCCGTCATGAGCTTCCTGCTTCGCGACGACGGGTTGTTCGCACGCCCCCGGGTGATTGCCGGTTTCACTATCGCTGCTTTTCTTGCGAGCGCAGTCAGCGCCGGACTTGCCGCTCTGCTGACCGGCATGTGGGAACAGAAGTTCATCGTTTCCTGGCTTACGACCGTGCTGCTCGGCATGTTGACTGTGACGCCTACGATCCTCTTCGTCGCCCAGGACACGGATCATGCCCGCAGGCTCATTTCGCTTCCCGCCTTCTGGCTGTTCATTGCCACTTGTCTCGCCAGCGTGGCCGCCTTCGGACAGGCCCTGTATCCACTCTTCTTCCTGCCTATGGTCGTCGTGCTCTTCACGACATTCCTCGTCGGGCTGAGCGGCGCTTCGATCGCGTTGCTCATCGTGGCGGGGATAGGGTCGTTATTGACGGCGATGGGCTATGGAATCGTGAGCCAGTCATTCGACGGGATCGAGGGGCAGGTGATGTTCTTCCAGGTGTACCTTTTCGCGCTCGTCATTTCGGTCCTTCCGATTGCCGTGCTCCTGACCCGTCATGGAGAGGACATCGAAAGACTTGCCGCGAGCAAGCGCGCACTCGAAGCCGCCGAGGATGCCGCGCAGATGGGACACTGGCGCTACGCGCTTGCGAGCAACGACGTTACTTGGTCGCCCGGTGCGCAAAAGGTGCTCGGTACTTCCCAACAGCAGACGAAGGGTATCGATGCGCTCGTCGATGCCCATCACCCGGAATGCAGGGAGCAGGCCAATCACGCGATCTCAGTCGCACTACGCGCGGGTCTTCCGTTCTCCTATGTCGGATCTATCGTTCGGCAGGACGGTGCACACAGGCGCGTCAAGTTTCGCACCGAGGTAGAGTTCGACGCACGCGGCGAAATCGCCACGATCCTGGGCACCCTGATCGACATCGAGGATTCGCTCGGTGCCATCGTGCCCCCGACCGACAACCCTCAAGAGGGAATCGAAGACAAGGCGCCCCTCTAGCGCTCCCTGTTTGACTCGACTTCGCGGAGTTGCGAGACTCCGTGCCGAAGCGACCTACTGAGAGGTGCGCGACCGATGCGGTTCGATCGAGCCGCGAACACGAATTCCAAAGGAACTCCATGACCACTCCCAACAGCGGTGACACCGTGACCATCGACTATATCCTCCGCCGCACCGACGGGGAGGAGATTGCCAATACCGCGCAGGTCGGGGCGCAGGAGATTACGCTCGGTAACGGCCAGATTTTCCCGCAGATCGAGGAAGCGCTGACCGGCATGGAGATCGGCGATGCGCAGACCGTCTCGATCCCGGTCGACCAGGCATTCGGGCAACGCAATGCGGCGCTCGTCATGGACCTGCCGCGCGCGAACCTGCCGCCGGAGCCCGCTCCGCAGCCCGGCATGGCATTGCAGGCGCAGACGCCCGACGGGCAGCCGATGATGCTGCAGATCCTCGAAGTGGGCGAGGAGACGGTGAAGGTCGACGGCAATCACCCGCTCGCGGGCGAGGACCTGACCTTCGATCTCACCTTGCGGGCGATCAAGCCCAAGATCTGATTTCGGCCCGGGTCAGGGCGCGACCCAGCGCCCTTCCTCGCCATCGAACTGCGCGCGCATGTGGCCCGTGTGCGCGAGGTAGAGCCAGTCGAAGGAGCGGACCTCGACCAGCAGGATCGCGAAATTGTCGCGTGCCGGCATGACCTGTTCGTCGGTCGGCTGGATGCCCTCCGCCCAGTCGGGGAGGCCAGAAGTCGGCATGTCGCTGAGCGCGCCCGGTCCATCTCCGAGATAGCAGCGGCGGGCGAAGTTCGTGCCAGCGTCCCATGCAGCCTGCACCGCGGGCGTATCATGCTCTATCCGCCCCTCGCCGCGGCAGCGGACCTGGATCTTCTGGCCCTTGTCGTAGAGCAGCACCCCGACCGGAGCGCCCTCGCCGATCGTGCGCGCCTTCGGGCTGCGCAGGTCCGTGTGGAAGCGTAGAAGGCGCTTTCCCGCGTCGAATTCACGCAGGACCATGACGCGCAGGTCCGCATCGGCCGTCGCGACGACGGGCGTGTGCATCGGCGATTTGCGGTCTTTCGCGGCGCGGACCAGGCGGCGATCGATGTCGGCGCGGATGTCTTCGAGCGTCTCGTACATCGCGCTCCCCTCCTCCCAACATCGTTCAGCGTCAAGTCATTCAGACTTCTCTAGAGAAACCTTAACGCACGCCGCAATGACCGGTTCAGTTTCGGGTCATTTGCCGAATCCTAACAGGTTCTTACCGAACAGGGCCGCACTGGGTGGGCAGCGGCAGCCGACTTCATTGGCCGGAGCATATCCGGCCTGCTCAATTGGAGAGCCGCAATGACACTCAAGGAACTACTGACCGCGGGCAGCGCGTCGGCCCTCGCGCTTGCGATGGCTTTCGTCGCTGTTCCTGCGGAAGCGGAAGCCGCCGAGGCGCAGCAGCGTGCCGAACGTGGCGACCGTGATCGCGGGCAAGCCCGCCAGAACCGCGGCGAACGCCGCGAAGCGCGGCGGGATCGCCGTGGCAATCGCCAGCAGGCCCGGCAGGAACGTCGCCGCGACCGCGCAGCCGTCGCGCCGCAGCGTAGCCAGCGTCCCGCGCAGGTACGCAATGAACGCCGTGGTGAGCGCCGCGCCGAACGCCGTGACCGTGGTCCGGCCATCGCTCCGGCACAGGCACGCCGCCAGGCCCAGATCGACCGCCGCGAGCGCGCGATGGATCGCCGCAGCAATGCGCGCGGCGACCGCTTCGAACGCCGCGTCGATCGTCGGGCAGACCGCCGTGCCGATCGCAGGGTCGAACGCCGCACCGACCGCCGTGTCGAACGCCGCGAGCGCAATCGCAGCTATGCCGATACCTCGCGCAACCGGACCTATCGGGATGGCTACCGCGACGGTCGCCGTGCCGACCGCAGGGATGATCGCCGCGATACGAGGCGGGCCTACCGTGAAGGTCGCCGCGACGGCTACCGCGACAGCTACCGGGATGGTCGCCGTTACCGTGACGGCTATCGCGACCAGCGCCGCTACGACCGCAACCACCGCCGGTGGGACCGTCGCAGCTGGCGGAACAACCACCGCTACAACTGGCGCAACTACCGCACCTACAACCGGAACATCTACCGGCTCGGCCACTATTACGCGCCGTATCGCGGATATCGTTATCGCCGCCTGAGCATCGGCTTCTATCTCGACAGCCTGTTCTTCTCGGCCCGGTATTACATCAACGATCCGTGGCGCTACCGCCTGCCGGAGGTCTACGGCCCCTATCGCTGGGTCCGCTATTACGACGACGTACTGCTCGTGGACATCTACTCCGGCGAAGTGGTCGACGTGATCTACGACTTCTTCTGGTAAGCGACCAAAGCTTCGCCGCGCGGGAGAGTGGCCCGCGCGGACAGGGAACCCCCGTCCTGACCATCAGGGCGGGGGTTCATTTTTTGCCTTCGAAGAATTGCCCGTTCAGGCCTTGCCGAAGGGCAGCATGCGGAAAATGCCGCCGGCCTTGTCGAAGAATGTGTGCTTGAGCGCGCCGAGGATGTGCAGGCCGATCAGGTAGATCAGGATCGAGCCTCCGGTACCGTGAAGCTCGAAGATTGCCTTGCCGGTGTCCGCATTCTCGCCGACCGGCAGCGCGGGCCAGGTGAACAGGCCCCACATGTCGATGCCCTTGCCGTAGAAGCTGCTCGCGAGCCAGCCGCCGATCGGCAGGCCGATCAGCATGACGTAGAAGATGAC
Organism: Erythrobacter sp. HKB08; assembly: GCF_004114695.1. NCBI lineage: Bacteria > Pseudomonadati > Pseudomonadota > Alphaproteobacteria > Sphingomonadales > Erythrobacteraceae > Erythrobacter > Erythrobacter sp. HKB08. The sequence continues at coordinate 1,469,434 of NZ_CP035310.1, read as the reverse complement.
ATGGACGGTGCGCGCCAGTACGCGCTCCCAGTTCGCCAGCGTCGACGGCAGCGGCGGCACCTTGTGCGTGAGACGCCATGCCAGCCGCCCGAGCGTCAGCAGCAGGATGGTAATCCCCAGCGCCTTGTGATCGGCCATGATCGCCCCGGCGGCCTCCCGCGAGGCGGCGTGCTCGGCGTTCTCCGCGATACGCCAGTTCCAGATTACGGCGATCGCGATGATCCAGTGAAATGCCATCGCCCCGAGCGAATAGCGCGTTTGACCCTCAGCCATTTTGTTCTCCCTCCCTCAAGGAATTGGCGGAAGATAGCAGCGCATTCGCGCCGGTCCAGCAGAAGGCTTGCGAGCGGCGACAGCGATGCTACCAAATGCCGCGATGGCGAAGACTGAAACGATACCCGATCGCGATGCGCTCAAGCGCGTCGGCAATACCGTCCGCAAACGGCTCGAAGCCGATCCGCGCGCCTACAAGGTACCGACCGACAAGCTCGAGCTGTATGGCATAGGCGGCTTCCTGACCGGCGCTGAGTGCGAGCGGCTGGTGACGATGATCGATCTCGTCGCGCAGCCGAGCGAGCTGTTCAAGGTCGACTATTCGACCGGTTTCCGCACGTCCTACTCGGGCAATCTCAACCCGCACGATCCCTTCATCATGGGTATCTCGCGGCGGATCGACGACCTGCTCGGCATGAAACCGGAAACGGGCGAGGCGATCCAGGGCCAGCGCTACCTGCCGGGGCAGGAGTTCAAGCCGCACAACGACTGGTTCTACACGACCGAGGAATACTGGAAGCTCGAACGCAAGCGCGGCGGCCAGCGCAGCTGGACCGCGATGGCCTTCCTCAACCCGGTCAAGCAGGGCGGCGCGACGCATTTCACCCACGCCGGCCTCAGCATCGATCCCAAGCCGGGGGCGTTGCTCGTGTGGAACAATGCCGATGAAACCGGTAAGCCGAACGAGGACGCGATGCATGCCGGCACGCCCGTGCTCGACGGGGTGAAATACATCATCACCAAGTGGTACCGCACCCGCAAATGGGGGTGAGGCGACCGCGCCAGCCTGTCAGGCGCGGTCCAGAGCCTCTGCGATCAGCTTGCGGCTGTTCTCGATGCCGTAGAGCGCGATGAAGCTGCCCATGCGCGGCCCCTGGTCGCTGCCGAGCAGCGTCTGGTAGAGCGCCTTGAACCAGTCGCGCAGGTTTTCGAAACCGAACTCCTCGCGCTTGCCGATCTCGTAGACTTCCGTCTGCAGGTCTTCGGCCGACATGTCTGCCGGAGCCTTGGCGAGGAAATCGTCTAGCGCTCGAAGGGCTGCAGCCTCCGTCTCGGTCGGCGCGCGCTTGACGAGATGCGGCGCGACGAAATCGCGGTTGTAGGCGAGCGCAGTCGAAACCAGCTCGTCGAGCTTGGGATGCGCGGCCGGATCGGCGTTCTCGACATAATTGCCGAGGTAGGACCACACCGCGTCGCGCTCCGCCTCCGCGCCGAGCACGCTGACGAGGTTGAGCAACAGGCCGTAGGTCACCGGCAGGCTGTCGCCCGCGCCGGGTGCCTCGCTGCCCTCAAAACCGCCGTTTGCGCGCTCGAGATGCCAGACCGGGTTGCCGAGCTGCTTGTCGAGCGGCTGTTCGGCGAGGCGTTCGCGGAACTGCCAGTAATCGTCGACCGCGCGCGGGATCACGCCCACGTGGAGCTGCTTGGCACTCTTCGGGTTCGGGAAGATGTAGAAGCCGAGCGAATCCTCGCTGCCGTAGGTCAGCCATTCCTCGATCGTCAGGCCGTTGCCCTTCGACTTGGAAATCTTCTCGCCGTTCTCGTCGAGGAACATCTCGTAGATGAGCCCCTCCGGCTTGCGGCCGCCGAGTACCTTGACGATCTTGCCCGACTGCACACCGCTGTCGGTCAGGTCCTTGCCGTACATCTCGTAGTCGACGCCGAGCGCATACCAGCGCATCGCCCAGTCGACCTTCCACTGCAGCTTGGACATGCCGCCGAGGGCCGATTGTTCGACCGTTGCGCCATCTTCGTCGGTGAAGCGGATCAGGCCCGCTTCGGCATCGACCACTTCGACCGGAACTTGCAGCACACGGCCCGTGGTGGGCGAGATCGGCAGGATCGGCGAATAGGTCTGCCGCCGTTCCTCGCGCAGGGTCGGCAGCATGATGTCGAGGATGTCCTGGTTCTTGCGCAGGACCTGCCGCAGCGCATCGTCGAAACGACCCGAGTTATACATGTCGTTCGCCGCGATGAATTCGTAGTGGAATCCGAAGCGGTCGAGGAATTCGCGCAGCTTGGCATTGTTGTGCGCCGCGAAGCTCTCGTGCCCCTTCTCGAACGGATCGGGAATGCGGCTGAGCGGCTTGTGGAGGTTCTCCTCCAGAATATGCGCGTTCGGGATATTGTCGGGCACCTTGCGCAGCCCGTCCATGTCGTCGGAAAAGGCCACGAGACGGGTCTTGCCATCCTCCGGCTTCGCGCCGATCAGCGCCTCGAATGCACGGCGCACGAGCGTGGTGCGCAGGACTTCCTGAAACGTGCCGATATGCGGCAGGCCCGAGGGGCCGTAGCCGGTTTCGAACAGGATCGGCGAGCCGTCGGGCTTCGCGCCGTCCGGATAACGCTTGAGCAGCCGCTGCGCCTCCTGGAACGGCCAGGCCTTGGATACGCGTGCAGCTTCGATGAGATCGGTCATGGTCATGGTTTGGGTGCTTTGATTGAGAGCTGATTGTGTTGCAAGCGCGAAGGCGCGCGCGAGCTATGACGAAACGAACGGCCGCTTGGCCGCCTTACCTGCGTTTTCGAAGGTGTTTCTGTCGCAAAATCAAAGCCTCTCGTGTGTCGCTATCTCAAGCGACCAGCCATCCGATAAGTTCGGGCAGGCGATCCTGTCAAACCCTAGTTCGGAAAAATCAGAACCAGGCGCGAATGCCGGCGAGCAGCTTGAAGCCGGCCGCATCTTCGCCATTGGCGCGCGCGATGTCGGCCGTCTCGCCGAGTTTCGCTTCGTATTCGATGCCGATGTAGGGCGCGAACTCGCGGGCCATTTCGTAGCGCAGGCGCAGGCCCGGCTCGATCTTGGTCAGCCCTGCACCGATCTCCCGCTCGGGGATGTCCTGTGCCGCCAGTTCGAGCTCGACGCGAGGCTGGAGGATCAGGCGCTGGGTGATCTTCTGGTCGTACTCGCCCTCGATCCGCGCAGTCACATCGCCGCGGTCGGAAAGGAATGCCGCCGCATCGACATGGAACATGTAAGGCGCGAGGCCCTGAACGCCGAGTGCGAGGTGGCTCCGCGTCTCCGGCTCGATATCGAGCCGCGCGCCCGCCTGGAAATCCCAGAACGGGCCGATCGCATGGCTCCAGAGCAGCTGGACTTCCGCATCTTCGACTGCGCCGCCGAACTCGCCCTCGCCTTCGGTCTTGAAGAAAATCTTGTCGATATCGCCGCCGTACCAGGCCTGGCCGTCCCACAGGAAACCGTCCTCGCCGCCCTCGGTCGGAATGCGCGCCTCGAGCCGCTCGATCATCACGACGCCGGTTTTCATGTCGCCATGAGTCGCATGGTTCGCAGCACGGGCACGGGCCATGGTCTCCTCACCCCAGATCGCGTCGGCTGCGTGGAGCGGGCCTTCGAATGCGCGGGGCGGGACAGCGCTTTCGGGCGCTGCGCCGGGAGCGGACTTGTCATCCGCGCCATGATTCATCTGGCCATGATCCATACCGGCGTGGCGAGCGTGTTCGTCCTGCTGGGATGAAGCCCCATGGCCCGAATGATCCATCGCGCTGTGACCGGCATGCTCGTCCTTCGCGGCATCGGTCGTGTGCCCCGAATGGTCCATCTTCGAGTGGTCCATCGCACCGTGCTGCGAATGATCCTCGGGCGTCTCGTGCTTCGGTGGGCACTGCTCGGGCGGGAGATGGCCCATCGCGCAATGGTCCATCTCGGGCTCGGCAGGCTGGGCCTGGTGCCCGGCATGCGCAGAGTGGTCCTGTGCGGCGAGCGGCGTTGCGATCGCTGCCGCACCGGCAAGGAGGGCAAGCCGGATCATGCGCCGTCTCCCTTCGGGAAGGGTCGCACGGTCACGGTCTGCATCATGCCTGCGTGCATGTGATAGAGCAGGTGGCAGTGGAAGGCCCAGTCGCCCGGCTCGTTCGCGGTGACGTCGAAGGTCGCCGTGCCGCCGGGCTGCACCACGACGGTGTGCTTGAGCGGTTGGTGCATGTTGTGGCCCGGATCGCCGTTTACCAGCTCGAAGAAATGTCCGTGCAGGTGGATCGGGTGCGCCATCATCGTGTCGTTGACGAGCTTCACGCGAACTCGCTCGTCGTACCCGAAGCGGATCGGATCGTCGGTTACGGCGGAGAACTTCTTCCCGTCGAACGACCACATGTAGCGTTCCATGTTGCCGGTGAGGTGGATCTCCATCTCGCGCTCGACGGTGCGATGCGGGTTCATCCGCTTCGCCTTGAGGTCGGTGTAGCGCAGCACGCGGTGCGTCACCTTATCGAGGCCGAGGCCGGGGAAATCCATCCGGTCGACCGGCATGGGGCTGACCATGTCGACGCCCGGGCCGACCTTCACATCATCGGGAAGCTGCGAGGTATCGCGCATGGAATGGTCCATTCCGCCCGCCCCATGGTCCATGCCTTCCATGCCGCCATGTGCCGAATGGTCCATGCCGCCCATGCCCATGTCGACCATGGTCAGCGTCGGCGTCTCGCGCAATGCCGGCGGCGTCGCGCGGTGGCCCTTGTGGCTGGTGAGGCTCGCGATGCCCATTCCGCTGCGATCCATAGCCTCGGCAACGAAAGCATGGCTGCCATCGGGCGGGCTGACGATCACGTCGTAGGTTTCCGCAGTACCGATCTGGAATTCGTCGACCGTCACATCCTGCACGTCCTGCCCGTCAGCGGCGATGACCGTCATCGGAACGCCCGGAATGCGGACGTTGAAGAAGGTCATGGCGGACCCGTTGATGATGCGCAGGCGCACCTTTTCGCCCGGCGTGAACAGGAATTCGAGATCGTCCGCCGGGCCGTGGCCGTTGACGAGGTAGGTGTAGGTCGAGCCGGTGACATCGGAAATGTCGCGCGGGTTCATCCGCATGCCGCCCCACATGATCCGCTCGCCGATCGGCATATCGCCCTCGGTCGCAGTCTGCATGGTGTTGTTGAAGTAATGCTCTCCGACCTTCAGCTTACGGGCGATTTCATGCGGATGCATCGGCGTGAATTCGCTGAGCAGCACGACGTAATCGCGGTCGTAGCGAGGATCGGGTTCGGCGGCCTCGACGACGATGGGGCCGTAATGCCCCGCCTGCTCCTGCAGGCCCGAGTGGCTGTGCCACCAGTAGGTGCCGTTCTGGCGGATCGGGAATTCGTAGGTGAAGGTCTCGCCCGGCTTGATACCCGGGAAGCTGACGCCCGGTACGCCGTCGAACTGGAACGGCAGCAGCAGCCCGTGCCAGTGGATCGAGCTATCCTCCGCGAGGTCGTTCTTCACGTGAAGCCGGACGTTCTGCCCTTCGCGCAGGCGCACCAGCGGGCCCGGCACGGTGCCGTTGACCGCGAAGGCATGGCCCGAGCGCCCGCCCGTTTCGAAGTGGTGGTCGGCGATCCGCAGGTGGATATCCTCGCCCGACACCTCGCCAAAGCCGCGCCCCGCGTGCGTAAGCGATCGCCCCCTGGCCCATGCGGGCATGGCTAGCGTCGAAGCGGCTGCGAGTGCGGCGGAACCGGTAATCAGGCGGCGACGGGAAAGCTGGATGGTCATGGTACCTGTAGTGCTTGCGAAGCGTGATATCGCGCTCCTATATATACCCCCGAGGGGTATAGCCAAGGGATCGTTTCGCAATGTCCGATGCAGCCGACGCAAAGATCAAACGTCTCAACCGGATTGCCGGCCAGGTGCGCGGTGTTGCGCAGATGGTCGAGGACGGTCGGTACTGCATGGACGTGCTCAACCAGATCGCGGCGATCAAGTCGGCCCTCGCCAAAGTCGAGAGCCAGGTCCTCAAGGATCACGCCGCCTGCTGCGTCTCCGAGGCGATTGCCAGCGGAGACGAAGCACAGCAGCGCGAGAAGTTCGAAGAACTCATCGAACTGATGGAACGCCAGCGCCGCTAGGTCCCTGTTTCGACTTCCTCGCGAAGTTCCGGGGTCATCGGCTTTTCGAGCGCGTCCTCCGCTTCATCGAGCAGCTTGGGGGTCAGTTCTGCGGTGCGCGGCGGGATTGGTGTTCCATCGCCCTGCTCGCCGTTGACCTCGATATCCTCGAGCAGGAGCTTCATCTCGGCGATTTCCTTCACCTGCGCCTCGATGATCGCATCGGCCAGCTTGCGCACGCGCGGATCGCTGATCTCTGCACGGCGACTGGTCAGGACGGCGATCGAGTGGTGCGGGATCATCGCCTTCATCCACGCCTCGTCATCGACCGTCTGCTGGCTGCGGGCGAGAAAGAGGAACAGGGCGAAACCGATGACCGCCCCGACCATGACGAGCACCTTGGTCGCGAAACTCTTGTACATGCCCCACATGAAACCGAGCATGATGACGATCATCGCCATGCCCATCATCAGCGCCATCCACATGCGGGTCTGGCTGAAGAAGATGTGATCGGGCTCGTAGACGTTCGAATATTTGAGCACGAACATCGTCACGATCGACGTCGCGATCATGGCGAAAAACGTTGTCCATTTACCGCCGTGGGAACTTCCGTTTTCGCTCGAATGAGTGTTGGACATTGTAGTTTCTCCTGTTTTCCGCCCAACGGACGGTCCCAAAGGCTGGTTCCAATTGTCCGGAGCCCCTTGCGGCCCGTTCCACTTGTGTTCTAACGCGCGGACGTGGCTGTACCGCTCCCCCTTCCAGCTATTCACGCCTCCCATGCGGGCACATGGATTCGCGACGCCAATGGCGCGACGCGGGGCAGTTCCAAGGGCGAGGCGATCGTCGCCGCATCCGACACCCCGATGCTGCTGCTCAATGCCCCGCTTGTGGCGACGCGGCTTGGCTATCCCGACCTGTCCTGTCTCGACCTGCTCGAACTGTTCGCGTTCGTGCACCCCGCCCGCTTCTGCGTACCGACGCCCAAGGGGCTCGCGAGCGCGTTGGGTCTGGATCCGCCCGAGAGCGACGACGCGGTACCCGCAATGCTTCAGCAGGCGGCCGGTGTGCTCGTGGAGCACTGCGAGAGCGAGGACTGGCCCGAACGTGAAGGCGCCTGGTCCTCGCTGCAATCGCTGATGCGGCTGCGGTGGCCTTGGGCGCAGGTCCTCTCACCCCATGTCGCCAAGCCGGTGAAACCGGAAAAATGGCTCTTTTCGCGTCTGCCGGAATGGGAGGAAACCGCCGACCGACCGCAGCCTGCGCAAGTGCTGATCGAGGAGAACGAGGTCGAGGCGCAGCTCGAACATCTCACCGGCCTCGGTGCGGAACGGCGCGAGGGGCAGCGCAATTACGCCAAGGCCGTCGCCGGCGTGTTCGCGCCGCGCGACCAGAGGAAGCTGCCGCACGTCCTACTTGCACAGGCGGGCACGGGGATCGGCAAGACGCTGGGCTATCTCGCGCCTGCTTCGCTGTGGGCCGCCGCTTCGCAAGGGACGGTCTGGGTTTCGACCTTCACCAAGAACCTCCAGCGCCAACTTCGCGGCGAGGCGCGGCGAGCCTGGCCCGACAAGCGCGGCGACGGTTCGCAGCCGGTCGTCGTGCGCAAGGGGCGCGAGAATTACCTCTGCCTCCTCAACCTCGAGGACGCTCTTCAGGGCGGCTTCGGCGGGCGAGCGGCGATCCTCGCGCAGCTGGTGGCGCGCTGGGCGGCCTATTCGCAGGATGGCGACATGATCGGCGGCGACTTGCCAGGCTGGCTCGGCACGCTGTTCAGGAAGCGAGGTATCGCCTCGCTCACCGACCAGCGCGGCGAGTGCGTCTATGCGGGCTGCCCGCATTACCGGAAGTGCTTCATCGAACATGCCGCGCGGGCGAGCGCGCAAGCCGACCTCGTCATCGCCAACCACGCCCTGGTGATGGTCAACGCCGCGCGCGGCCGCGATCATGCCCAGCGCCCGACCCGCATCGTATTCGACGAGGGTCATCATGTCTTTCACGCGGCGGATTCGACCTTCTCTGCCGCTCTTTCCGGGCAGGAAGCGATCGAGCTGCGCCGCTGGATCATCGGGCCGGAGCGCAAGTCCAAGGGCCGCAGGCGCGGGCTTGCGGCGCGGCTCGCCGATATTGCGAGCTATGACGAAGATGGCGGCGAGGCGATCGAAGCGGCGATCGAGGCAGCAGGCGCCCTTCCCTCCGACGGCTGGCTCCAACGCCTCAACGACGGCGAGGCATTCGGTGCAATCGAGAAGCTGCTAGCCGCCGTGCGGGCACTGACCTATGCGCGCGACGAAAGCGGCGGGCAGGAAGCCGGCTACGGAATCGAAACCGAAGTCGCGCAGCTGCCGGGCAATCTCATCCAAGCCGCGCAGGAGGCTGAGCGGGCACTCGCCGCCATCCGCGCACCGCTGGTGAAGCTAGGTGTGAGGCTCGAGGCGATTCTCGAGGACGCGCCCGACTGGCTCGATGCGCAGGGACGCGCGCGGATCGAGGGCGCGCGCCATTCGCTTTCGTGGCGAGTGAACCTGATCGCAGCGTGGGAAGCCCTGCTCGACCGTCTCGGCGGCCCGGCAGACCCCGAATTCGTCGACTGGTTCGCGGTCGACAGGTCGGAAGCGCGCGAGTTCGATGTCGGCATCCATCGCCACTGGCTCGACCCGATGAAACCCTTCGCCAAGGTCGTGCTTGAGCCGAGCCACGGCGTCATGCTGACCAGCGCGACCCTGCGCGATGCAGACGACTGGCAAAGCGCCATCGAGGCAAGCGGCGCGCCGCATATCGAGGTCGAGCCACGCCTGTCCGAAGCGCAAAGCCCGTTCGATTATGCCAACCGGGCCGAGGTCCTGATCGTCACCGATATCAAGCGCGGCGACTTGCCAGCGCTCTCCGGCGCCTATGCGCGCCTAATCGAGGCGGCAGGCGGCGGCGTGCTCGGCCTGTTCACTGCGATCCGGCGCCTGCGCATCGTGCATGGTCGGATTGCCGACCGCTTAGCCCGCGCGGGCCTGCCGCTCTACGCCCAGCACGTCGATCCGATCGACACCGGCACGCTGGTCGACATCTTCCGTGACGATCCCAAGGCCAGCCTGCTCGGCACCGATGCCTTGCGCGACGGGGTCGATGTCCCGGGCGAAAGCCTGCGCTGCGTCGTCATGGAGGCGGTGCCGTGGCCCAAGCCCTCGATCCTCCACCGCGCACGGCGAGCGGCGGGCGGCGGCGGGGCCTATGACGACCGCATTATCCGAGCGCGGCTCGCCCAGGCGTTTGGCCGTCTCATCCGCAGCAAGGACGACAAGGGCCATTTCGTCGTGCTATCGGCCGCCTTCCCCTCGCGCCTCCTCTCCGCCTTTCCCGAAGGCACCCCGGTCATACGGCTGACACTGGATGAGGCTTTACAACGCGTCGCGGGCGGTGTTTCAGGGGAAGCCGTGGCAGTGGAACAGAAGGACGGTCAGGAAACGTGAAGACACTCGGCCTGCTGCGCCATGCCAAGTCCGATTGGGACGACGTTGGCAAACGCGATTTCGATCGCGGGCTCAACGATCGCGGGCGCAAGGGCGCAACGCTGATCGGACGGCACATCCGCGAGCATGGGCAGGAGTGGGACATGGTGCTCGCCAGCCCGGCCGAGCGGGTCAAGCGCACGCTCGAGAACGCCCTTCCCGATGTCGAAGCGACTTGGGATGAGCGGCTGTATCTCGCCGATCCTGCGACCATCATAGAAGTCATCCAGGAGCATGCGGGCGATGCCGATGCCGTCCTAATCGCTGGCCACAATCCCGGCCTCCAGGAAATGCTCTACACGCTCGTCCCGCCGGAATCCGAGACGCCGGAATTCGACGAGGCGGCGACCAAGTATCCGACGGCGACCTATGCCGTGTTCGAGCTTCGGATCGACGACTGGTCCGACTTGGCGAAGGATTGCGGCAAGCTCGTCCACTTCAAGCGGCCGCGCGATCTGGACCCGGCGCTCGGTCCGGAAAGCTAGCGCAGCACCTGCCGCGGCCCCGGCCCTTCCGACGCGAGCCGGTCTTCCGTATTGTAGAGGCGGCACTTCTTCAAGCTGAGGCAACCGCACCCGATACAGCCGTCGAGCTGGTCGCGCGTGCGCTGGAGCATGGTGATCTTCGCATCGATCTCGCCCCGGATCGAGCGGCTGATCGCACGCCAGTCGCGCGCGGTAGGATTGCGTCCCTGAGGGAGCCGCTTCAGCTCCTCCTCGATCGCCGACAGCGAGAGGCCGAGCTGCTGTGCTATGAGGATAAAACTCAGCCGCCGGATATCGGAGCGCAGGAAGCGGCGCTGGTTGCCGCTCGTGCGCAGCGCCTCAATCAGGCCCTTCTCCTCGTAGAAGCGGATCGCCGAGACCGACAGGCCCGTTCGCCGTGCGAGCTCCCCAATGGGAAGCAGATCCGTGCTCGATTTTCCGGTCATTCGCATAAGCTAGCGCAGAAAGCGTTTGACCTCAACCTTACTTGAGGTTCCATTTCTATGGACGCCCGATTCGCGAGGGGCTTCTTCTCGCGCAACGCAAGGAGCGTCATCATGCCGAAAGGCCAGATCGAACACGCCAATCTTACCGTATCCGACCCCGAGCGCAGCGCAGCGCTCTTCACGCGCCTGCTTGGTTGGCACGAGCGCTGGCGCGGACCATCGCAACTAGGCGGCAAGACAATCCATGTCGGCGACGAGACGACCTACCTCGCTCTCTACACCGACGGCGAGGCGCGGGAACGGTTCAGCAAGGGGCAGCCGCTCAATCACGTCGGACTGCTGGTGGACGACCTCGACGCGGCGGAAACCATTGTCGCGGACGCGGGCCTCGAGCCTTTCGGACACGATGACTATGAGCCGGGCCGCCGGTTCTATTTCTTCGACTGGGACGGGATCGAATTCGAGGTGGTCAGCTATGAATGAGCCGCTGATCCGCGAACCGCTTTTCGCCCGCCGTCAAAGCAGCGAAGCCTGCGAGGCCCCGCCCGACCAGGGCTGGTCGGTCCGGTCGATCTCGAGGTCGCCTTCCCAAGGCCGGCAGAGAGCACGCGCCTCGGCAGGCTCGCCGCCCGTCCAGACGGCATAGTCGTCCGGCGCAAGGATGACCGGCATGCGGGTGTGCACCTCGGCTGCGACGCCTGCCGCATCGGTCATCACCATCGAGTAGGCGGGGCCCCATTCATCGGTGTCCCGCCAAATCGCCGCGCAGGCGAACAGTTCGGCGCCGGGGATCGAAAGCCAGCTTCGGGTCTTGGCCCCCTTCGTCCCCTCCGCCTCGGCCCATGCGGTCAGCGGGAGGAGGCAGCGGCGTTCCTCGAAACTGTAGCGCCAGAAGAAGCTGTCGAGCTTGTCGGTGCGGGTGTTGTTGACCGGCTTGGGCTTCAGCGGCTGGCCGTTCTTGCCTTTCATCTGCAGCGGGAAGCCCCAGCTCATCTTCGTTAGCTTGCCGTCCGCGATCACTGCGCCGGGATAGCCGGGATAGACTTCGCTGCCGAAATTCGCGCCGCCCATCTCGTTGATCGCATCGAACCACTTGGCGACCTCGTCGGCGTTCTTGGTCATGCGGTAGAGATTGCACATGGCTCAGGCTCCTGCGTTGCCGACGACGAAGCAGGCTGCCGCCATTAATGCGCCTGCCCAGCGGTTCGAACGGAACCGCTCGAGCGGATTGTCCGGATCGTCGGCATCGAGCGTTACCACCTGCCAGCCGAGATGCATTGCGACCGGCAGCAGCGTCAGCAATGCGATCCAGTCCTCGCGCAGCAGCCAAAAGCCCAGCCCCCAGAGCGCAAGGGTGGCGGCGTAGAACATCGCCACGCCTGCCTTCACTTTGGAGCCGAGGCGCAGCGCGCTCGACCGGATGCCGACCAGCGCATCGTCTTCCCGGTCCTGTAGCGCATAGATCGTGTCGTAGCCGATGACCCACAGCGCCGAGCCGAGATAGATCGCCGCCAGCGCATCGAGATTGTCGGTGCGAAACTGGGTCCAGCCGACCAGCAGCCCCCATGTGAAGACCATCCCGAGCCATGCCTGCGGCCACCAGGTGATCCGCTTCATGAAGGGATAGGCCGCAACCAGTACGATGCTCGCCAGCGCGACGATCTGTGCCTCCAGGCGCAGTTGCAGCAGTACGACCAGTCCGACGAGGCACAGCGCGAGTAGCCAGCCCCAGGCCACCTTTTTCGATATGCGCCCGCTTGCGACCGGGCGAACGGCTGTGCGCGCGACTTTCCGGTCGAGATCGGCATCGACGATGTCGTTGTAGACGCAGCCCGCGCCCCGCATTGCAATGCTGCCCAGCAACAGCCAGCCGAGCATGGCGAACTGCCAGCCCGCACCGGCCAGCCACACGCCCCAGACGCAGGGCCAAAACAGGAGCCACCAGCCAATCGGCCGGTCGAATCGCGCCAATTGTGCAAGGTCTCTCGGAACTTGCGGGAGCCGGGCGACGAGGCCGCGATGTTCGCTGTCGGGGACGATCTGTTCGTTCACGCTTGCTCCCTAGCGCCGGGCGGGCCTAGTGCAAAGCCATGCCCGCGACACCCGCCTGGCCGCCCCGCAGCGCACCGCGCCTGTTCGTCGAGCAGCGGCTCGAGGAAGGCGGCTCAGTGCCGGTCGAAGGTAATCAGGCGCATTATCTTTCGCGGGTCATGCGTGTCGGCGAAGGCGATGCTGTGATCCTTTGCGACAACCAGACCGGCGAATGGGCCGCGAAAGTCGCTTCTGCGGGAAAGCGGCGCATCGAGCTGTCGGTGGTCGAAAAACTGCGCGAACGCGAGAGTGTGCCGGATTTCTGGCTCTGCCCCGCCCTGCTCAAGAAGGACCGCTTCGACCTTGTGCTCGAGAAGGCGACCGAGCTCGGAGTGGCGAGGATCGCACCTGTCGTCACGCGGCGCTGCGTGGCGGACAAGCTCAATCTCGATCGCGCCCGGACGATCGTGACTGAAGCAGCCGAACAATGCGCACGCACAGCGCTCCCCGACATTGCCGGGGTCGAAAAGCTCGGAACACTGCTGCGCGAATGGCCGACGGGCCGCGCGCTTTATTTTGCCGACGAATTGGGCGGCCAGCCGGCACTCGAAGCGTTTGCAGCGCACGACGGCCCGGCCGGCCTGCTGATCGGCCCGGAAGGCGGTTTCGACGATGCGGAGCGCGAGCTGATCCGCGCCCATCCCGAGGCCAAAGCCATTTCCCTTGGCCCTCGCATTCTGCGCGGCGAAACGGCGGCGATTGCGGCAATCTCGGCATGGATGGCCTCGCGCGGGGATTGGGCCTGAGAATGGGTCCGAGCCTGCGGCGCGCAAGATTGACTACCCGTTGCAGAATGCAATTTGCACTTTTCTCAACAATCTCTCGCGCCTAGGGCCGTTGCCATGAGCACACGGGAGAGTTCGGGGGCCGAAGACCCCATCATCGAGAGCCGCGACCAACTCGTCGCTCCGATGCAGGCTGGCGAGAAGCCGAAAGATGCCTGGCGGATAGGCACCGAACACGAGAAGCTGGTCTACAAGCGCGACGACTTTCACGCGCCATCCTATGACGAGCCTTGCGGCATCCGCGACATCCTGATGAACCTGCGCGATTTCGGTTGGGAGCCGATCGAGGAAAACGGCAAGGTCATCGCCATGAAGGGCGAAGACGGCACGGTCAGCCTCGAACCGGCAGGCCAGCTCGAACTATCCGGCGCACCGCTTGAAAACCTGCACCAGACCTGCGCGGAAACCGGCAGGCACCTTTCGCAGGTCAAGGAAATCGGAGAGCGCTGCGGCGTCGGCTTCCTCGGCCTCGGCATGTGGCCCGACAAGACGCGCGAAGAGCTGCCGATCATGCCCAAGGGGCGCTACGAGATCATGATGCGGCACATGCCGCGCGTCGGCAGCCTCGGCCTCGACATGATGCTGCGCACCTGCACCATCCAGGTGAACCTCGACTATTCGAGCGAAGCCGACATGGCGAAGAAGTTCCGCACCGGCCTTGCGCTCCAGCCGCTGGCGACCGCGCTGTTCGCCAATTCGCCGTTCACCGAGGGCAAGCCCAACGGCTACCTTTCCTATCGCAGCCACATCTGGTCCGACACCGACCCGCATCGCACCGGCATGCTGCCCTTCGTGTTCGACGAGGACTTCGGCTACGAACGCTGGGTCGACTACATGCTCGACGTGCCGATGTATTTCGTCTTCCGCGACGGCAAATATATCGACGCAGCCGGCCAGAGCTTCCGCGACTTCCTCGACGGCAAGCTGCCCGCCCTACCCGGAGAAAAGCCGACTGCGAGCGACTGGTGGGACCATCTCTCGACCGCATTCCCCGAAGTACGCCTGAAAAGCTTCCTTGAAATGCGCGGAGCCGATGGCGGGCCGTGGAGCCGCATCTGCGCCCTGCCCGCCTTCTGGGTCGGCCTGCTCTACGACCAGACTGCGCTCGATGCAGCATGGGACCGGGTCAAGCACTGGAGCGTCGAGGAACGCGAGGAACTGCGCAACGCGGTTCCCAAGCACGCGCTCGACACCCCGCTCCCGCGGGGCGGCACGATGCGCGATCTGGGCAAGGACATCCTCGAAATCGCGCGCCTCGGCCTGTCGAACCGCGCGCGGCTGAATACGAGCGGCGACAACGAGACCGGCTTCCTCGAAACGCTCGACGAGATCGTCGCAAGCGGCAAGGTTCCGGCACAGCGCCTGCTCGACAAGTATCACGGCGAATGGGCCGGCGACATCAAGCGGGTCTACAAGTACAGCTTCTGACAGCGGGGAGAGACGCCATGATCCAGATCAACGGTACGATTACACTCGATGAAGGCGTGCTCGAGCATGCGCGCGATGCGATTATCGAAATGGTCGAAGCTTCGCGCGCCGAGGATGGTTGCATCGACTACACATTCGCGCAGGACCTGAGCGACCCGAACGTCCTCGTCCTCTACGAACGCTGGCGCGACCAGGAAGCGCTCCAGGCCCATTCCCAGTCGGCGCACATGGCGAAGTTCCAGGAAGCTATGCAACAGTTCGGCCAGCCGAGCCGGAACATCCGCATGTACGCAACCGACGAGGGTACGGAGCTGTAAGGCCCTACTCCGCCGGTTGGGCGACAGCCTGTCCGCGCGGCGCCAACATCCGCGCCAAGCGCGCTAGCGGAGCGGTGATGAGGCCGTTGTGCTCCATCCACGCGTGGTATTCGCGGTACTTGGGATCCTCGCCAAGCAGGTGCGCCTCCTCGGTCTTGGCGCGCCAGTAGTAGATGGCACTCACGCAGCCGAGGAAGAAGGTGTTGCGGATGACGTCGGTCAGCGAACCGCTGGTGACGAAGAACGGCATCACCGCGCACCACCAGAAGAGGTTCTTCGACACATAGGCCGGGTGGCGAGTCCAACGGTAGGGCCCGTTGGTGATGACGCCGCGATAGGTCAGGTTCGAGAAGCGCAGGCCGAAGGCGACTGTTGCCCATGCGTAGATTCCGGTCAGGAACACCAGCAGCGCGCCCCAGCCGTAGAGCAGCACCGGGCTTCCGTAGAACCAGTGCGCCCAGCCTGCAGCGTTGACCTCGTAGGCGATCATCCCGCCCTGCCCCATGAAGGCATAGACCAGTGGCGGATAGCAGATGAGCGCGGCGAGCCAGCCCGACAGGAACGGGTTGCCGCTGCGAATATGCGCATCGAGCGGGCGCATGGTGACGAGATAGCCGACCGTGCCGATTTGCACGTCGATCACGAACAGCAGTTCGATGCACAGCTGAGCAAGCCTCACCGGGTCGGCCAGGATGCCTTCGACATTGTTCTCGACGATGAAGGCGAAGCCGCCCGGGACGATCGAAATCATGAAGGCGCTGAAGAAGCCCTTGATGATCCACGCGCGCCAATGGCGTTTGACCTCTTCGAGCTCCCAGCCGTCGCGGCCGAGGAGCATCGCTCCGAAATGCCACGCATGGTCGCGCGGCTGGACCATGTAGCGGTCGATCCACAGGACGTAGGGGACGGTCAGCAGGATGACGGGGGCTGCCGCCGCGAAGATGATCTCCATCGCGAACTGGTACTGTCCCTGCCAGTACCACCGCGCAAGGCAGTAGAGCCCGCCGATGATGGCGAAAGTCGCGTAGAGCCCCGTTACCTTGACCAGCGATGTCGACAGGTCCTGCCCGACCGGGCGCGGTGCGTCCCAGTCGATGCCGGTCGATGCCCTGCGATGGACTTTCTCGACGAACAGCGACCATGCGACCATCGGTCCGGCCGAGAAAAACAGCGCTGCGATGGCCGCATAGGGTCCGGACATCGGGGCACGCGGCCCCGGCAAGTCGAACATCTCGGCAAACCCCGCGTAATTCCTGCAGAACAGGATCCACGCGAATAGCCCGGCGAGGCCCACCAGCCCGACGGCCGGCGAGACATCACTTTGCGGCGGGCGCGATTTGGCCCCGACGAAACCCGAATGGTCGTGCGCACTCATAAGCGCACGCGTAGCGGCAAATGGTTAAGGCCCGCGTAAGGCCGATTTCCCGCCTAATCAGCGGAAAGCGTGGATCGTGCCGCCATCGTCGAGGATGTAGAGCGTGTCGCCTGCCACGATCGGCGGGAGCGAGACGCTCTCGTCGAGATCGCGGTACAGGACTGCCGAACCCTCGCCCGTGCTGATCTTGTAGACCGCACCGCGTGTGCTCGCGACCCACAGGTTGCCGCCCGCGAGGACCGGGCCGGTCCAGAAGATCGGGCCCTCCTTGTCCTTTTCATCACGGTAGCGCTGTAGCTGGGTGATCCAGCGGACCTTGCCGGTCGTGCGCGCAATGGCGAGCAGGCGCGCATCGTCGGTCAGGGCGAAAATCCACTCGCCGGCAATGGCCGGGGTCGAAATGCCCGCAACGTTGATTTCCCAGATGCGCTGGCCGGTGATGAGCTCGTAGGCGGCCATACGGCCACCCTGCCCGAGCGCGTAAACGCGGCCCTGGTCGATGATCGGGTCGGCATCGATATCGTAAAGCGAACCGACCTGCGTCGAGATCGAGGTCAGGGCCAGCGCGTCGGACCACAGCACGCGGCCGTTCTCGTAGCGATAGGCGACGAGTTCGCCCGAGCTGTAGCCGGCGAGAACCGTGCCCTGCCCGGCAGCCGGTGCTGCAACGCCGAATACACCGGCCTGCGCCGAGGAACCGGATTCCTGCCAGATGGGCGAACCGTCGGCCGTGTTGAGCGCATGGATCTGGTTGTCCTGCGTCATCACGAAGACGGAATTGAACGCGATGGTCGGCGAGCCGCGCAGCGGGCCTGCCGGCTTCACGCTCCACAGTTCCTCACCCGTTTGTGCGTCGAGAGCGACAACGTCGCCAACACCGTTGGTGGCGAATACGCGGCCGTTCGAATAGCTCGCACCGCCGCCGAACGCGGAGGTTTCGAGGCTGTCGTCGATGCGCATGCGGTAGGTCCAGCTGCGCGAGCCGGTCTGCGCGTCGAACGCGCTCACGATGCCCGAGGTATCGACAGCGTAGAGCTTGCCGCCGCCAACGACCGGAGCAGCTGCCAGGCGGCGACGATTGGTCGAGCCGGCGATATTCGCGCTCCACGCGCGCTGCGGGTTCTCGGCGAGCGAGAGGTGGCCGTTCGACTTGCCGGCGTTGCCGCCAGCCTGCGCCCAATCGGCGTTCGAAGTCGCCGGGGGAAGCACGACCGACACGCCCTGCAGCGCCGGGTCTACCACTGCGCCGGTCTGGATGCGCGAGAGGACCGGAGTGCGATCACCCACGGTCGGGGTCTGCTTCGGGCCGTCGCTCTGGAAAATCCCGCAAGCCGAAACGCTCGCAGCAAGGCCGACGGCCAGTGCGCCGCGCAGGGCGCTCGAAACCATGGAATTGCGCTTGTCAGTCATGCCAATCATTTCCGTAATCAGTTCTGCGGTGCTGCGGCGGGAGCTTCCTCGCCGCCGACCATCTGGTCGAGGACTTCGTCGACATCCTCGACTGCATCGACGCCGAGCAGGCCGGCAATCTGCCGGGCGCGCGACTTGAGCGTTTCAGGGGCGTTCTCGTCCTTGGCGATCTGCGCGAACAGCGCGCCGGCTTCCGCCTGCTTGCCCTGTTCGAGGTAGGCCATCGCGACCATTTCCGCCGCGCTGCCGAAATAGGCATGGCCCGGGGTGGCGATCGGACGCAGGCGCGAAATCACTTCGGAAGGTTCGAGATCGTCGAAGGTCGCGGCAACCTGGCGAATGGTCGCGAGATCACGCAGCGACTGCGGAGCGCTCGAGTCAGCCGCGACGGCGCCGAAGATTTCGGCGGCCTGCGCGTTGTTGCCCTGCTCCTGCGCGATGCCAGCGCGCAGCATCTGTGCCGTCGCGCGCGCACCGCCGTCGCTATCCGCGATCAGCGCATCGAGCTGGGTGCCTGCGGTATCGAGGTTGCCCGCCTCAACCTGGTCGAGCGCGGCGACCAGCGCTTCGCTGTCCTTCTCGGCCGCCGCTTCGTTCTGGCTGTCCCAGAAGAGATATCCGGCAAAGGCGAGCAGGCCGACGACGATTACCGCCAGGAGCGGCTTGCCGTAGTTCTTCGCGAAATCGGCATACTGGTCCTGACGAACGGCGTCGTCGATCTCGCGCAGGAGGACTTCGTCTTCCGCTGCCTTGCGCTGGGCCTTCTTGTCTTCGGTCTTGTCGGTCGGTGTGAGAGCCACGAGGGCGCTTCCAATCAGTTGGTGAAACGGGTTGCTGCGTCTTTAGCCGATGGGCGCTGCGATGCAATTCTTGTTGCAAGGGCTGTCCCCCGCACGGTGAACTGCACCTTAAGCAAGGTCTTAGGGAAGCGTCTTGCGCCCCATCGCCGAGGAATAGAGCCGACGGTAGGTATCGATCATCGCCTTCTCGTCGAATTCGGCGACCGCCTTCTGCCGGTTCTGCTCGCCGATCGCCTTCCGCTCGGCCTCGTCCTCGGCCAGCGGGACGAGCATCGCTTCGAGCCCGCCCTTGTCGGAAGGATTGTAGATCAGGTGCTCGTTGGCGTCGCTCACCATGTGCCGGATATCGCCGACATCGGGAGCGACGACCGGCAGGCTGGCTGCCATCGCCTCGACGACTGAAATCGGGAACTGCTCGGTCTCCGATGACAGCGCGAAAATGTCGAACAGGCCGATGTAGCGCGAGGGATCGGGCACGAAACCCGGCATGTGGAGCCGGTGCCCGATGCCGAGCCGGTTGGCCTCGTCGCGGATCGCTTCCTCTTCCGGACCTTCGCCGACGATGACCAACTGCCATGGCTCGGTAAGATGAGCGAAGGCTCGCACGAGCTCGGTCAGGTTCTTCACCTTGCGCAGGCCTGCTACCGTGCCGACCCATCTTTCGCCGCGACGCTTCACGACACCGCGCAGGGCGTCGAGTTTCGGCTTGCGGGCGAATGCCTTGGTGTCGATGCCGTTGGGAATATGCTTCACCCGGCCGAGCGGCTGCTGCCAGGTCTTGAGCGCGATTTCCTCGAGCGTTTCCGACGGTACGACGAGCCCGGACGAGCGACCCAGCGCAATCCGGCGATACCAGTTTCGCAAGGGTTTCAGTCGCTTGCGTTCGTCTTCGTTGAAACCGTCTTCATGATGGATCAGCGGCGGCAGGCCCATGTGCTGGCTGAACAGCGTATGCGCCATCACCGCGTCCATCGCGCCCCAGTTGTAGGTCAGGACGAGGTCGTAGTCCTTCATGGCCTGCGCGATCCGGTTGAGGCGCCCCGGCGTTGCCCTACCTTGAAGCGGCGGGAAGTTACGCGGGTAAGTTACTCGAATATTTTTGGAAATATGCTGCGAGGCATCCATCTGGCCGGGGACGGCCGAGACGATGGAATGCTGCACCTTCGGGCCGAAGGCGTTGATCAGCTGGACGCAGCGCAGTTCCTTCCCCCCGGCCGAAAAGGTCGAGTGAAGGTGCAGGATGCGCGCCTTGTTCGGGTTCGTATTGCTCATGATATCCTGGCGAGCAAGCTGTCGATCGCGGTCGCGGCTTCCGGCTCGGTCAGCAACGGAGCGTGGCCGGTATCGGGGACGGTGACCGCACTGGCCTCGGGAAGCTTGGCGAGCATTGTCGAAAGCACTTTCTCCGACAAGAGATCGGACTGGGCACCGCGCACCAGCAGGACCGGCCTCCCCTTGAGCGCCTCATACGCCGGCCACAGGTCGGGCGGCGCAGCGCCGTCATTGTCCGCGAAGGGTTCGGCAATCTTCATGTCGTAGTCGAAGCCGATGCGGCCGTTCTGTTGCACGACCATGCCGCGCTTGGCCATCTCGAGCCAGTCTTCCAGCTCGAACTTCGGATGCGCTTCCCCGTGCACTTCCTGCAGGGCGCGCGCTGCATGCATCCAGGTCGAATAGCTGCGTCCCTGCCCGACATATTCGCGAATACGCTCGATGCCGCCTGCCTCGATCTCGGGACCGATATCGTTGAGCACGGCGGCCACGATCCGTTCGGGAGCGATTGCCGCGAGCATCATCGTCATCAGACCGCCGAGCGAAGTGCCGACAGCGACGAAACGGTCGATCCCTTCCTGCTCGAGCAGCGCAAGGATGTCCTGCACATAGGTCGCAGGCGTGTAACTCCCGCTGTCAGTCGCATATTCGCTGTCCCCGCGGCCACGCATCTCGGGCACGATGACGCGCCAGTCGGGGCTGAGACGCTCGGCAAGCTCGGCGAAATCGCGCGAATTGCGGGTCAGGCCGTGCATGCAGAGCAAAGGCGGCTTTCCCTCGCCACCGGCATAGTCGCGAAAGTGGAGCTTCAGCCCGTCGGGGCTTTGCCAGTAGCGGTCAGTATAGGCCGTATCCATGTCGCTCCGCCGTCTACCAAGCGGGCAGCGATTTCAAGCGTCGATTTGCCAGCCAGCCCATTGCGGCATGCTCCCGCCGTCGCCACAAGGCCAGCATGGATCCGATCGACGCGCCTGCGACCTACCGTCCCGATACCCCCATCCGAGGCCTTTCCGAATGGCTGGCGGACCCGGTGCGTCCAGCCGACTTCCCCGAAACGACGCTACGCTTCCGAAACGACCGCGCAGCGCGAGAGGTCGGTCTGTCGGACTTCGATGATGCGCAGTGGATCAGCCATTTCGGACGGTTCGAGCCGCTGCTGGACAATTTGCCGGACCCGCTCGCCCTCAAATACCACGGGCACCAGTTCCGCGTGTACAATCCCGAGATCGGCGATGGTCGCGGCTTCCTGTTTGCCCAGATGCGGGACGAGCGCGGGCGGCTGATGGACCTCGGCACGAAGGGTTCGGGCCAGACATCTTACAGCAGGGCCGGCGACGGCAGGCTCACGCTAAAAGGCGCGGTGCGTGAGATTCTCGCGACCGAAATGCTCGAGGCGCTGGGTGTCGATACGTCGCGCACATTCTCCGTCATCGAAACCGGCGAGGAGCTGGAGCGGGGTGACGAGCCCTCGCCCGCACGTTCGGCGGTCATGGTTCGCCTCAGCCATGGGCATATTCGCATTGGGACATTCCAGCGCCTGCTCGCGCTCGAGCAGCGAGACGAGATGGCACAGCTGGTCGATTATTGCCTCGAGCAGTTTCCCGGACCGCCGCCTCCCGACGATGCTCCCGGACGCGACGAGCCCGCGGTGCGGCTGATGCACCAGGTCGTCGAGCGACTGGCCGACCTCGCCGCTTCATGGATGGTGGCCAGCTTCGTCCACGGCGTGCTCAATACCGACAACATGAACATTTCGGGCGAGAGCTTCGACTACGGACCGTGGCGTTTCCTGCCGAAATGGGACCCGGGTTTCACCGCTGCCTATTTCGACCATGCGGGCCTTTACGCCTTTGGCCGCCAGCCCGAGGCACTGCACTGGAACTGCGGCCAGTTCGCCGTCGCTCTGCGCCTGCTCGCCGACGCGCCCCCGCTGATCGCCGCGATGGAGCGTTTCGGACCGCTCTACATGCGCGCCATTGGCAGGCGTTGGGCCTGGCGCCTGGGCCTCGAGCCGGGTGACGACGAGGCCAATGGCAGATTGGTCGCCGCAAGCGAGAAGCTGATGCGCGAGACGGGTGAGCAGCCCGACGCCTTCTTCCACCGCCACCGGGCCGGCAAGGCTGCCGAAGGCGAGATGGCCGAAGCTCTCGCCGCATTCTCGCCGATGGAACCGGAGCACGATTACTGGCGCGAAGGTGCTCCGGAGAGCATGCTGATCGACGAGGTCGAAACGATCTGGTCCGCCATTGCCGAACGCGACGATTGGGCACCGCTCTACGACAAGGTGGCCCGGCTTCGCAGGGTGGGTGAAGCGCATGGCCGCCCTCCCGAACCGGAAGGCCATTTGCGCTAGCTCAATCGGGCATTCGCTCCAGCATCTTCACCGGCTGGAGATCGATGCCGACGAGCTTCCACTGGCCCTGCTCCCATTGGTAGTAAACGTCGAAGGCAATCGACACCGGACGGATCTGGAAGAAGCCTTGCACGCGGAACAGGTCCTCGCGGATCATCTGCGGAGCCTGGTTGTAGGTCGGCGGCACTAGCAGCGCGCTCGACAGGTCGATGCGCGCATTCCTGATCCCGCTGAATATCTCGGTCAGCCGTGCCGGGTTGTTCTGTATCTGGAAGCCTTGTGCGGAAAGATCGCGCAGGACCGAATAATTGCCCGACCTGTTGGCGTGGTCGACCGCAGCGATCGTCGACCAGAGCATTTTCGACAGCTCCAGCTGGCTCGGGGTCGCCCTTATCGATGCAGGCGGCTGCACCTGCGGACGCGGCTGTTCGCTAACCGATTGTGCGGCTGCGGGATGCGCCATGCCCAGCGCGAGCAGTGCGAGGAAAAATGCCGGGGCGCTTGACCCCGGCATCTTCATTCTTGCGATTCTCATCGTCATGAGCTGCGGCTCGCTAGCTTACCAGGCGACCTGGAAGCCGCCGCGTGCGCCGACCTCGCCGCTGTCGAAGCCGACGCCGACACCGGCCGAGAACGCCGCATTCTCGCTCAGGCGAGCGGTCATCGCCAGTGTGCCTGCACCCTGGTCTTCGAAGTAGCCGACGCCGCCCGACAGGGCGAAAGTCGTGCCAGCCGGGAGCATCGGCGATTCCATCGCCAGAGCCATCGCGACACCTTCGTTCGCCCGGTCGATCGCAGCCCGGTTCGACGCGGTCTCGCCGAACAGCTGGTTGATCTGGTTGGTGTGGCTGGCCGTCAGGGTCTGCAACGATGCGATATTGGTCGCATTCGCGCCGATGGCCGAGGTGTTTGCAGCGATATTCGTGCTGTTGACCCCGATCGCCGTGGTGTTCGCTGCAATGCTGCTCGTGTTGGCGGCGATGTTGCTGCTGTTGGTCGCGATGTTCGACGCATTGACCGTAATCGCGCCGGTGTTCGCCGCGATATTGGTCGCATTGGTCGCGATGTCGCTCTCATTCTGCGTCACCCGGCCATCGAGAGCGGTGATCGCGCTCGTGTTCGCCGCGATGTTCGTCGCGTTGGTTGCAATATCGCTCGAGTTGGTCGCGATATTGGCGGCATTTACGCCAATCGCCGTGGTGTTCGCTGCGACCGAAGCCGCGGATGCAAGGGTCGTGACATCGACCCCCTGCCCGAGCGTGCCTGACGCATCGACCGTCGCGATGAAGATCGTGCCCGACTGCGCTGCAGTGCTGGCAGCGATATCGCCGACCGTGACCGAACTACCCGACCCGCCGAGCATGACCTGGTTCGCACGCGTCGTGGTTGCACCGACACCGATGGCCGTCGAACCGGCGAAGCTGGCGTTTGCGCCATTGCCGACAGCGGTGGCGCCTTCTGCCGAGGCGATTGCCTCGCCGCCGACTGCAGTCGAGAGCGCCGCCGTTGCCTGGGCCAGACCGCCGACCGCCGTGGCCTCGAAGCCGTCTGCGGTGGATTCCGCACCGAGCGCTGAACTGCCCGGCCCGTTGGAGGTCGAGCGTCGGCCGAGCGAAATACCGCTCGCACCGCTGGCCGTGGCGTTGTCGCCGATGGAAATCGCACCGAACTCGTCGGCATTCGCCGCTTCGCCGACCGCGATGGATCGTTCGCCGCTGGCGCTTGCGAGATGGCCGAGCGCGGTCGCACGCTCTCCGGTGGCCATCGCCTGCCAACCGAAGGCCTGCGCGGCCGTTGCATTGGCGACACTCTCCGAGCCGACAGCCGTCGAATTGAGGCCGGATGCAGCCGCCTGGTCGCCGACGGCAACGGCATCGTCGCCGGTCGCGAGAGAATTGTTGCCGATTGCCGTAGACGTCACGCCCTGCGCCAAGGCGAGCGTGCCGATCGAGATCGAGTTCACATTGAAGGAGCGCGCCTGGGTGCCCAGGGCAATGCTGTTCATCATCGTTGCCGATGCGAAGTTGCCGATCGCCGTCGAGCCGGTGCCGCCGGCTGCGCTCGAGAGGCCGACCGCGACCGATGCGTCGCCATTGGCGCTGGCGTCCGAGCCGAGAGCCGTCGCGTCGTCACCGGTTGCATCGGCGAGAAAGCCGATCGCGGTCGCCCGCTCGGCATTGGCCATCGCGTCCCAGCCAAAGGCGGACGCTCCGACCTGGTTCGCGGTCGACTGCGAGCCGACGGCGGTGGTGTTTTCTGCGAGCGCCTGCGCGCCGTTGCCGAGCGCAACCCCGTCATCGCCGCTGGCATTTGCATTGTTGCCGACCGCAGTCGCCTGATCGCCGCGAGCGCGGGCAGTATATCCGACGGCCGACGAGCCGGCGCCGGATGCAAGCGTATCGACGCCGATAGCGCTCGACTGCAGGCCGAGCGCCCGCGAACCGGCGCCGACAGCGACCGAGCGGATCCCGCGGGCATTGGCTTGGGCACCAACCGCAGTGCTCCGGCCGCCGGTTGCCGTGGCCTGGCGCCCGATTGCGGTCGAAACGCTGCCCGATGCAACGGCGACGGAGCCATAGGCAGTCGACCCAGTCCCGCTCGCCTCCGCTTCGTAGCCGGTCGCCGTGGAAGCGGGGCCACTCGCCTCGGCTCGCTCGCCGCAAGCAAGGGTCGTCGGACCATTCGAGGTCGCATTGCCATCCGTATCGCCCGCATCGGCAATGCCATTGTTGTTCGTGTCCAGCAGGCACTCTTCCGCGGCGGCAGGGGCTGCGCCGAGCGACAGGCTCGCGATCGCGATTGCAGAGGCCGAGCCTCCGAGAATTGCGAGTTTCTTCAATTGGATATGCATGTGTGACTTACCTTCCCTCGTTTCGCACAAATCCGGTGCCGCCCGCCGGTGCGAAGGGCGCGCGCAATTTCGGTTCCGGAATCAGGGCAGAAGTCCCGCATGCCTGCGAAGGGCCCTCCCCTGACCCGCTTGCTTCGACGGATTGGAAATTGCGGTCGGGAAGGCTCACCGTCCATGCCATGGATGTGGTGCGAAGATTAGCCGTCCCTATGGCCGGTTCTCCGCGTTTGACGCGCGCGCCTAAAGCTATAGAAGCGACTGCAACGCGGCAGGGTAAGGTCGCGAAAAACAGAAATGATGGGGAACCTGCCAAAGTGACGGCAAGCGAGATTGTCTCTTACGAGCCGGCTACAGGTAAAGAACTGTGGCGCGGCAAGGTCGGTGATGTCGATGCGGCAGTCGACCGTGCGCGTCGTGCCTGGCCTGCTTGGGCGGCGCAGCCGCTCGCCACGCGTATCGAGCTATGCCGCCGCTTCGCCAACGAAGTTCGCAAGGATTTCGACAAGCTCGCCGAAATGATCGCGCGCGAAACGGGCAAGCCGCTGTGGGAAGCCCGCACCGAGGTGGAATCGGTCATCGCGAAGGTCGATATCTCGGTCACCGCCTATGCGGAGCGCACCGGCCAGAAGAAGCTCGACAGCGCGCTGCAGGGCACCGCTGCGGTGCGGCACAAGCCGCATGGCGTGATGCTGGTCCTCGGCCCGTACAATTTCCCCGCCCACCTTGCGAACGGGCACATCATCCCCGCGCTGATCGCTGGCAATGTCGTCATCTTCAAGCCGAGCGAGAAGACCCCCGCGACCGGCGAGCTGCTGATGCAGTGCTTCAACCGCGCCGGTATCTCGGCAGCGGTCGCGCAGTTCTTCGTCGGTGGCCCGGAAGAGGGCAAGGCGCTGGTCGCCCATCGCGGCGTCGACGGCGTGCTCTTCACCGGCTCCGTCCAGGTCGGCATCGCGATCAATCGCAAGCTCGCGAGCAATCCGGGCAAGATCGTCGCGCTCGAGATGGGCGGCAACAACCCGATCGTCGTCATCGACACGCCCAAGGTGACCGACGCGGCGACATTGATCGTGCAGTCCGCCTTCATGACGGCGGGCCAGCGCTGCACCGCTGCGCGCAGGCTGATCGTCAAGGACAGCATGTATGCGCCGATCGTCGACGAGGTGAAATCGCTCGTCAGCCGGTTGATCGTTGACGAACCATTCGCCGATCCGGCTCCCTTCATGGGACCGGTGATCGACAATGCAGCCGCCGACCAGCTGGTCGAGAGTTTCCTCTATTTCCTCTCGAACGGCGGCAAGGCGATCCGTCACATGACGCGCCCGAACGACGACCTGCCGTTCCTTACGCCGGGTATCGTCGACACGACCGACATGACCGACCGGCCCGATGTCGAACTGTTCGGCCCGCTGCTGCAGGTCATCCGCGTGAAGGACTTCGACCAGGCGATTGCCGAAGCGAACCGCACGCGCTTCGGCCTGTCCGCCTCGCTGATCGGCGGCAGCCCGCAGGACTACAACCGCTTCTGGGCCAATATCCGCGCGGGCATCGTGAACTGGAACCGCCCGACGAGCGGCGCTTCCTCCAAGGCCCCGTTCGGCGGGCTCGGCCTTTCGGGCAATCATCGTCCGGCTGCGTATTACGCGGCTGACTATTGCGCCTATCCGGTTGCGAGCACCGAAATGGACCAGCCGCGCGCCACTATCGGCGTCGGCCTTTCCAACGGCTGATCAGGCAGCGCCCAGATAGGCGATTCCGACTTCGGCCAAGCCGGAAGGCAACTCACGCGCGGTGATTTCATAGCGGCCACCGTCGATACTGCCGGTCAACGAATGCCACGTCTCGCCTTTGGTATAGCTCGCCCTTGCCCCGCCTTCGTCGAGCCTGCTGAAGTGGTAGCGCAAGACATCCTCGATCGGCACCGGCGTCAGGTAGAGAGCAGCAACCGCACGGCAATTTCCTGTAGCGCTACCGATGGCCTCTTTCGTACTCCCTCGCGGGAACGGCTGCAGGCGCTCCGGCAGTCTGGCGACCCAGGTTCCGGAGAAGCGAAGCTGCGCTTCACAGCTTTTGGATATTGAGAGCCGGTCGAGGCGCCCCACAGTGTCGAAGGCCTCCGCTTCGGCGAGTTCAACCTCACTCCCGCTAGCGGGCAAATCCTTGAGGCCCGAACTGCCCCCAAGCACTGCAAACGCTTCCTCGCGCGCGGCGAGCACGGCAGCGGGCCCGTCGTTCTCCGGGGGAAGCGGGTGGCCGATATCGAATTCGAGCGCGCTGTTGCCGAGGTTCTGCGACGCGAGATCTGGCTCGATCATCAGCGGATCGTTCAATGCGCGCTGGACGATCGGATCGGTCTCCGGCGCGATGTCTTGCGCTGCCTCGTCCGCACATGCCGAAAGGCCCGCCAATCCGAGGGATAGGCAGGCAAGGCGAATGGTCGTGGTTCGGCTGAGGCAAACCATTTCCCGCGCATAGCTTTGCGACGGTTAATTTCCCGCCAAGCACGAATATGAAAACACCCGGCCGCCTTGTGAGCGACCGGGTGCCTTCCGCGACCCGGAAGTCGCGCCCCGACTGTTGGTGGGGACAGCCGAAGTTCTTGATTTGCCTAGCGGCAGCGCGTGTTGCTGCGGTCGATTGCGCGGCCGAGGATCGCACCACCGGCGGCACCGAGGATGGCACCGAGCGTGCGGTCGCCGCGGCCTGCGACTTCATGGCCGATCAGCGCGCCGACGCCTGCACCGATCAGGAGACCGGTCGTGCCGTCTTCCTTGCGGCAGTAGTAATTGCCGTCGCGGCCGCGCCAGATACGGGTGTCGCGGTACACCGGCTCACCGTAATACCCATCGTTGTAGCGGTAATCGCGGTCGTAGCGGTGCGGGTTGCCGCGGCCACGCTGCCAGCCGCGCTTGCGACCACGGTCGTGGTTGGCCGTCTCGTACACGTCGGCATTGCCATGCGCGTAGGCATGGGTCGAAACGCCCGGCTGGACGGGTGCCGCACTGGCCATCGGCGCGGCCATTGCAAGTGCCGGAGCGGTAAGCGCGATGGCGGCGAATTTGAATTTCTTAGCAGTCATTGTCTGGTCCTTCGCTTTCTGAGCGGGCGATTGGCCAAGGAAGGTCGTGTCGTCCGGTGCGTTCAGGCTTAGGACCGCTTTCCTGAACGGAATGCAACGCGGCTGTCAGCTTTGGAAAGCTGCGACGAAACGAATATTTTCGCGCGACGAGCCGATGCTTGCCGCCCGCACGAAGCGCTCGTAAGGCCGCGCGAATGGATGACAGGCCCACCGAAAAGCCCCCTTCCGGCCTGACTGCCGCACTGGGCGCCTATGTCATCTGGGGTTTCCTGCCACTCTACCTGATTCTCGTGAAGGTGGTGCCGCCGTTCGAGTTCGTCGGCTGGCGAATCATCTGGACGCTCCCGCTCTGCCTGCTGATCGTCGCGTTCCGCAAGCAGGGCCCAGACCTTCGCGCCGCGCTGCGCGACAGGCGCAGCCTACTGGTGTTGACCGCGAGCGCGGCGCTGATCGCAGTCAACTGGGTGGTCTATATCTGGGCGATCCAGAACACTTACGTCTATGCGGCGAGCCTCGGCTATTACATCAACCCGCTGGTCAACGTGCTGCTCGGCACGCTGCTGCTGGGCGAGAAGCTTTCGACCAAGCAATGGGCCGCCGTAGCAATCGCGATGATCGGCGTGTCGATCCTCGCCGCAGGGGCGCTCACCACCTTGTGGATCAGCCTGACTCTTGCCGCGAGCTTCGGCACATACGGCCTCCTTCGCAAGCAGGTGCCGGTCGGCTCGCTGCCCGGCCTGACAATCGAATCGGCGATCCTGCTGATCCCGGCCGCCGGTGTCGCCTGGTGGTATGCCGGAACGCCTGCCGGCTCGTCTTTCGGAGGAGACCTGTGGCTCAGCCTCGCCATCATCCTCGGCGGCGTGCTGACGGCAGTGCCACTGCTCCTGTTCGCAGTAGCCGCACGGCGGATGAACTATTCGACGCTCGGCTTCATCCAGTTCCTCGCGCCGACGATCGTATTCATCCTCGGCCTGACGGTCTTCGATGAGCCGCTGAAGCCCGCGCAACTCGCCTGTTTCCTGCTGATCTGGGCAGCGCTGGCGCTGTTCGTCTGGGATATGTGGTCGAAGGCGAAGGCTGCACGCGCGGCGACCCCGCCGACGAAGGCCTAGCGCAGAACCCAGCGCAGGGTTTCGCCTGCGTGAAACGGCACGACCGGCGTGCCGAGCGCATCGATTTCGTCCTCGACGGTGATCTCGCGCTTCTCCAGCGTGACCTGCGTTTCGTTGAGCGCCAGGCCATAGAAACGCGGACCGTTCTCGCTCGCGAATGCCTCGAACCGGTCGATCGCGCCCTCTTCCTCGAACACCGTCAGATAGCTCTCGAGCGCATAGGGCGCATTGAAGATGCCCGCGCAGCCGCAAGAGCTTTCCTTCGCCCCGCGCGCATGCGGCGCGCTGTCGGTGCCGAGGAAATACTTCGCCGAACCCGACGTTGCCGCCTTGCGCAGTGCGAGGCGGTGCTTCTCGCGCTTGGCGACGGGAAGGCAATAGGCATGCGGATTGATCCCGCCGACGAGGATTGCATTGCGATTGATGTGCAGGTGCTGCGGCGTGATCGTCGCGCCGACGTTGTCGCCAGCCGCGTCGACGAACTGCACGGCATCCTCTGTCGTGATGTGCTCGAAAATGACCTTCAGTTCCGGCAGGCGCTCGACCAGCGGAGCAAGGATGCGTTCGATGAACACCGCCTCGCGGTCGAACACGTCGATCTCGCTCTCGGTCACTTCGCCATGGACACATAGGGGCACGCCCGCCTCGGCCATGCGCTCGAGCACGGATTCGATATTGGCGATGTCGGTCACGCCGTGGGCGGAATTGGTCGTCGCGTTCGCAGGATAGAGCTTTGCCGCAGTGAACACGCCATCGGCGTGGCCCTGCACGAGATCGGCCGCATTGGTCGCATCCGTGAGGTAGCAGGTCATCAGCGGCGTGAAGTCCGTGCCCTCGGGAACGGCGGCAAGGATACGATCGCGATAGGCAGCCGCGGCCGCAGCCGTCGTGACGGGCGGCGAGAGATTGGGCATGACGATCGCGCGGGCGAACTGGCGCGCCGTATAGGGCACGACTGCGCGCATCATTTCGTCGTCGCGGAAATGCAGATGCCAGTCGTCGGGCCGGCGGATCGTGAGGGATTCGGTCATGGCGCGCGGCTTACTGCGAAGCGGCCACTTGCGCCAGCCATGCGCGCGCATCGCGTTCACCCTGCTCCCACGTGCGGGTGATCTTGGAACGGTCGGTGAAGTCGATCTTGTCGGCGGCAACCTCGCTGCTCGGCTGGACATAGGTGCAGCGATCGCTCTGCGGCAGGTTACGATAGATGCTGGTGCACAGGACCAGCGTGCGCCCCTCGTCCGGTTCGGGTCGCGGCGCCTTGTCGACCATTCCGCCGTCGAGCACGCGCTGCCCTTCCCACGCGGGAACGTCGAACACCGGCGGGATCGTCGCCGCGGCGCAAATGAGGTCGACCAGAGTGCCGTCACGCGCCGCCTGCCGCGCATCGACACGCAGGCTCTTCATGCCGAGCGAGCGCGGCCAATCGAGATGCGGCGTCCCGTTGACCACTTGGTCGAGCTTGTAGGCCACGCCCATGACGACCGCGACCAGATGCGACGGTATCCACTGCGGAGGCAGGCCGAGCAGCACCTGGAAGTCCGGCCCGTCGCAGATGCGATCGATCGCCTTCTCGTCGAGCGTCGTCGAAACGACTGCGCGGTACATTTCCTGGTGCGGGGTGAAATTGCTCCGGCCGGCAGCGACATTGCTGTCGGCCATGTCGAAGGCCTCACCCATCAGATCGCGAAGGTCGTTCTCGACCCCGCCGATCCACGCCGCGCCGGAGAGGGCACCACCCGAAACACCGCTCACCCGGTCGGGTCGCAATGCGTCGAAATCCCCGACTTCGCTGAGGAAACCGCCATGCCAGAAACACCGGATCCCGCCGCCCGAAAAGACGACCTGCTCGAATTGATGCGGGGAAGACATGGGATTGCCTTAGGCGCGGCGCCGCCTATTTGTCACCCATGACCGCAACCCGCCTGTTCGATCGCGCCATCATCCGCCTCACGCCGCTTAGCGAGGATGAGGATATCGCCGATTTCCTCCAAGGCCTCGTCACCAACGACGTGAAGGGGCAATTGCCCGTCTACGCGGCGTTGTTGTCGGCGCAGGGAAAAACGATGTTCGACTTCCTCGTCTGGCCGGCAGGGGACGGCGAACTGCTGCTCGATTGCGAGGCGGCCCATGCGGAAGAGCTGGCGAAGCGCCTTTCACTCTACCGCCTGCGTCGCAAGATCGAGATAGCGGTCGATCCCGGCGTGGCGGTGCACTGGCGCAAGCAGACGGGTGACGGCGGCGCTGCCGATCCGCGCCTCGCGGACCTCGGTGAACGCTGGCTGGCGCCGGTCAGCGAGAACGACAAGGCAGCCGACTCAGAATGGCTCGCGCATCGCCTGCTCCTCGGCGTCCCGGAAGGGCGCGAGGAACTTGGCGACATTCTCTGGCTCGAGACCAATGCGGTCGAACTGCACGGCGTCTCGTTCGAGAAGGGCTGCTACATCGGGCAGGAGAATACCGCGCGGATGAACTGGCGGCAGAAAGTGAACCGCCGGCTGGTCGTGGTGCCATTGGAGGCGTCGGACGAGAAACGGCGCAAGGCCGCCTACCCCGAACTCGGCAAGGCCATCGACCATCTGCGGATCGAGGACATCGATGCGGCCACCCTGCCCGCGTGGCAGAGAGCCGCGATCGGCGATTAAGCCTGCTGGAAGGCTTCCAGCGAACGCACCAGCATTGTTTCGGCACGCCGCCGCGCGGCATCGCGCGGCAGGCCGAGCGACTTGGCGAGCGCCGCACCCATCAGTGCGTCGCCCAGTGCCAGCAGCACCAGTGACAGCGTTTCCTCGTGGATACGCATGACATCGTCGTGGGTCTCGGCCTCTTCGGGGGCGATCTCGTCGACGAGCTGGTGGATCGTCTCGACAATCGGGTCGAGCGCGTCCTCGTTGCCCGTCAGCAGCATCCAGCCCGCCAGCGCGCCCGCGCCTTCCTTGTCGAAAGCATCGAAGGCCAGGTCGACCACCTCGCGCGGATGACCGAGGCCTGCACGGCTGGCGCGCACTGCTTCCTTGATCGTCTCGCACACGGTTTCCGCCAGATGCGCCGCGAGCGCCTTCTGCAGGCCCGAGGCGGAGCCGAAGTGGTGCAAGAGGTTCGCATGGGTGCGACCGATCCGCTGGGCGACGGCCTTGAGCGTTACCGACTGCGGTCCCGTTTCGATCAGCAGCGCACGTGCAGCCTGCAGCGCGAGCATGCGCGATTCTTCCGGTGTCAGTCGCTTGCGAGTCGCCATGTGTGGTCTTTCCCCGTCCTCATGCGGCCGGCCGGAGCCAGCCTGCCTATCGATTACGCCTGCCGCCCAATTCAGGCAAGGCGACTATCCCCAAGCAAAACCGCGGCTTTTGCGCGCTCGGCGGTAACGATGCGGCAAGACATCCCACTTATTGACATTTATGTAAATAGAGCTTACTTACACTGGTGTCAGTAACACACGGAGCCACTCGTGAACGCCCCTGCAAAGATCGATACGGAAACCCGCACCAGCCCGACGCCCGACGACCTCGACATCGTCGTGCGCGACGAGCGTTTCAATCGCGGCACCACGCCCAACCGCTGGTGGGCGGGCGACGCATTCGGCACCGCGTGGCACAATGCCCTGTCGGCGACCTTCCCGCGCGGCGAAGCCTTCTTCATCGAGGCGGTGAAAGCCCATCGCGACGGCGCCGATCCGAAGCTCGCGGCCGAAATCCGCGCCTTCGTGAAGCAGGAAATCAACCACACGCGCGAACATATCGCCTTCAACAAGCTGGCCGAAGATGCCGGCTACGACATCAAGGCGATCGACAAGCGCGTCGAGGAAATGCTCGCAATGAACAAGGGCCGCCCGGAGATCGTCAATCTCGCCGCGACCATGGCTCTCGAGCACTACACGGCGATGATGGCGCATGAATTCCTCGCCAACCCGAAGCATTTCGAGAAGGCCGATCCGGAAGTGCGCGACATGTGGCGCTGGCATGCGGTCGAGGAAGTCGAGCACAAGGGGGTCGCATTCGACACCTGGAACCACGCGACCCGCGACTGGAAGCCGTTCCGCCGCTGGAAGCTGCGCAGCCTGATGATGCTGATCGTGACGATGAACTTCTTCCGCAACCGCTGGACCGATTCGCTCAACCTGCTCGCACAGGACGGCATCACCGGCTGGAAAGCGCGCTGGGGCCTGTTCAAGTACCTCACCGTCTCGCCGGGCGTGGTTCGCCGCATCTTCCCGGCATGGCTTGCCTACTTCAAGCCGGGCTTCCACCCGTGGGATCACGACGACCGCGAGCTCATCAAGGTCTACGAAGGCGACTTCAGCGACGCTCTGATGCCCGCCGAGTAAGACACGGGAACTCAACAAAGAAAAGGGCCCTCGCCGATCTGGCGGGGGCCCTTTTCTTTGTCAGGCTGCCTGGCGCGGCATGCTCGGCCGTTCCGCCAGTTCGAGCCTGTATTCGGCCGTCAGCGATTCCTCGCCGCGACCGCAGCTGTGGCGCGGCCTGATCGCACCGGTCGGCTCGAAACCGAGCTTGGTCAGCACGCGGCCCGAAGCCGGGTTGTCGAGGAAGTGGCTCGCAACCAGAGCGTCATGGCCGAGCATCCGGGCGATCTCGATCACGCCGCGTCCAGCCTCGGTGGCATAGCCCTGCCCCCAGTGCTGGCGTGCGATCCAGTAGCCGAGTTCGACATCATCGCCGCAACGGTCGATGCCGATGCATCCGACAAGCGCGGCATCGCGGGCGCGGGTGACGAGGAAACGCGGCGACATCTGGTCCTGCGGAAGTTCCACGAAAGCTTTCGCATCGTCGGCTCGATAGGGCCACGGCGCGCGCGCAAGGTTGCGCACGACGCCCTCGTCGGCGATCCCGCCGTAGATGGCTTCCCAGTCTTCCTGCCAGATCGGCCGCAGCAGCAGCCTTTCGGTGCGGTGGAACATAGCATTCACTCCTCTTCGCCCCGCGCCGGGCTCCTATTCCGGCCGCGTGACATCTGCGTTGCGACGGAATGCGAAATTCCGCCGTGCGACGTGAAGAGGGAGAAACGACAAGAGGGAGACGGGTCGGCCCCATCTCCCTCTTCGTCTGCCGGTTCTAGACCGGCTGGGACCGTCCCGTTTGGACAGTCCCGTTAGCGAACTGTCCGCTTATTCGGCTGCTTCCGCAAGCATGTCTACCGACACGTATTTGCGGCCGAGCTTGCCTTTGTGGAATCGGACTACGCCGTCTTCGAGAGCGAAGAGCGTGTGGTCCTTGCCCATGCCGACGTTCGAGCCCGGGTAGAACTTGGTGCCGCGCTGGCGCACGATAATGTTGCCGGCGACCACACCCTGGCTGCCGAACTTCTTCACACCAAGGCGACGGCCGGCTGAGTCGCGACCGTTACGCGATGAACCGCCTGCTTTTTTATGTGCCATCGTCCGCGTTCCTTACTTCTTGGATTCGGTTTTCTTGGCCGGGGCCTTCTTGGCAGCCGGCTTCTTGGCGGCGGCCTTCTTCGGCGCAGCCTTCTTGGCCGGTGCCTTTGCGGTCGCGCCGGTCTTTGCCGGAGCTTCCTTCTTGGCCTTGGCCGTCTTTTTCACTTCGGCGCCCTTGGCCGGCTCGCTGGCTTCCTTCTTCGGAGCAGCAGCCTTCTTCGGAGCGGCCTTCTTGCCTTCGCCGACGTCGGTGATGCGCAGCAGGGTGAGCTGCTGGCGGTGACCGTTCTTGCGGCGATAGTTGTGGCGACGACGCTTCTTGAAGATGACGACCTTCTCGCCCTTCGCCTGCGCGATGATCTCCGCCGAAACGGTAACCTTCGAGGCGTCGGCCAGCTTGTCGCCTTCACCGGCGAGCAGAACGTCGCCCAGCGTTACCGTGTCGCCGGCTTCGCCAGCGAGCTTTTCGACTGCGATCTTGTCTCCGGCGGCAACCCGGTATTGTTTGCCGCCCGTGCGCACTACTGCGAACATGGTCGTTATCTCTCGTGTCTTGTTGCTGTGCCACCTTCTCACAAAGATGGCGCGTCCGACCCCCCGCCTGATGGCGTGGCCCGGAAAGAAGCGTGCCGTTAAGGGAAACACGCCGCGAAGTCAACGCTTGCCCACCTTGTTTTTTGAGAGAGGCTGGCGCTCGCGAAGCTGCGTGCTAGATGGGGCGCAATGGATAAACGGCAAGCCCTGTTCCCTGTAATCGCAATGTCGGTCCTGCTGGCCGGATGCGCGACGTCGAGCGAGGACTATCCTTCGCTCGCGCTGCGAGATTTCGAGCGTACGGGCAGCTTTACGGCGCCCGACGCCCGCCCGACGCTTACCCCGGCGCCGCTGCCGACCGATACGCGCGAGCGGCTTGCCGCCTTGGCCGCGCAGCTCGACCAGGCGCATGCCCGCTTCATGGAATACGCCCCCACGGCGCGCCGCCTCGCCAACCAGGCGACGGGCACGCAGCCGGGCGACGATCGCTGGGCATCGGCCCAGGTCGCCTTCGCCGCGCTCGATTCGGAGCGCAGCCAGTCGGCAGTCGTACTGGGCGATCTCGACCTACTCTACGCCGACACCACGCTCGATTTCGTCGTGCGCGAGGAAGTCGAGGCGGCGCGCGATGCCTCGCTGGTGAAGATCCGGCAGGAAGACGCAATTCTCGCCGAACTGCGGGGGCTGGTGGAACGATGAACCTTGCCTGCGACACTTGCCCCGTCCGCGACCGGGCGGCCTGCGCGGTCCTGACAGACGAGGAACGCGATGCGCTGGCCAAAACCGGGCGCACGCGCGTGCTCAAGGCTGGCGAGACCCTCTTCGTTGCCGGCGACGAGGATACCGTCTGTGCGACACTGCTGACCGGGGCCCTCAAGGTCACGAGCATCGACGAGGAAGGCAACGAACTGATCCTCGCCCTCATCCACCCGGCAGGCTTCGTCGGCGAGATGTTCCGTCCCTTTGCCGATTACGATGTCGTCGCACTAACCGAGAGCCGCCTGTGCGTTTTCCCGCGCTCAGCCATGAAAAGCGCGCTCGACGAGTTCCCCGCCCTCACCCAGGCGCTGTTCCGCCGCGCACAAGAGGACGTCCACAACACGCGCCAGCTGCTCGAGCTGACCAGCCGCGGAACGTCCGAAGGCAAGGTTGCGGCGCTGCTTCTGATGCTCGCCCATGCGGCAAGCGATTCGCCGTGCCATCCGGCATCTTCCTTCACCCTGCCGCTAAGCCGGGGCGAGATGGGACAGATGCTCGGCCTGACGATCGAAACCGTCAGCCGAAGACTGACGGGTCTCGAGAAATCGGGGATGATCCGGAAAAACGGAACGCGCGGGATCGATTTGCTCGACCCCGCGCGCCTGCGGTTCCTGGTGAAGGCTCCCGTCTGAGGGGGTCGCTTCCTCTCCGTTCCTACACCAGGGCCGCTATCGTGACGACGATGATTGCCCAGCACACAATCAGGGTCGGCAGGATAAGCATCTGAACAGTTGCATCGCGTGCCTTGAGGCGCCCGGTCGCGGTCATGATGCCGCGGTTGCTGAACTGGCCGAGCGTCATCGGCTTGCTCTTCGTGGCGGGCGCAAGGCGCGTCCAGATCGCGGGGACGCCGAAGCCAGCCGCGATGAAGAAGGTGAAGATCGCCATCGGGATGATCAGGCCGGGGCTGGTAAAGCCGACCGCCATGATGGCGAGGAAGCCCAGGTAGCATGCCACGGTCGCACCATAGAGGCCCTTCGGCACTTCGAAGGTGCGGTCGACCTCATGCGCGGTCTTCGGCGTGTCGCGAACTTCGGCGCGGACGAGAAGTTCTTCGCGGAGGATACGTTTGGACATGCTGGACTCCTTTGCTTGTGGAGCCACTTTGCTGGCGACGAGTGATTCGCGCTTTGACCCAAGTCAAATCACGCGAGTTTTCCGCTCCATCGCGCGAGATCGGCATGGTCCTGGGCTCGCGGTTCGATCCAGTGCCAGCCGTCTCCGCGCTTCTCGCGCTTCCAGAACCACGCCGCGCTTTTGAGATGGTCCATCAGGCAATCGACAGCCTCGAATGCGTTCCGGCGATGGCGCGCGGCAGCGGCGACGAGCACGATCGGCGCGTTAGGCCTGAGGTATCCGATGCGGTGCCAGGCGAGCACGCCGTCCAGCTCGAATGCGTCATGTGTTCGCTGCGCCAGTTGCTCCATCCCCGGTAGGGTTAGCGGCTCGTAGTGCTGCAGGTTTAGCGCCTTCACCCCGTCATCGGGACGCACCTTTCCGACGAAGCTGGCTATCGCGCCTGACGGGTGATGCGCCTTGGCGAACTGGCCGAGCGCTTGCCCGGGCGAGAAGCCCTTCTCCAGCAGCTGCACGTCGATCAAGCGACTAGCCTCCGCTCACCGGCGGCAGGAGCGCAACCTCGTCGCCATCCTGCGCGAGGAGCTGCGTCTTGTCGGCGAGGACCTTGCCCCGGCAGGCGACATTGACCCGCTCTTCCGCAAGCGCTTCTGCAAGATCGGCATGACAAAGGCCGAGCAGGCCCTTCCAGTCGAGTGGAGCATCGACTTGCATCTCGCTTTCGGGTGCTATTTCGCCGAGCGGGCCGAGGAACAGGATGCGGACCGACATTCTATCCCCCCGTGACCGACATGTGGCGCGCCGGGCCGACAGCATTGCCTTTATCTATCCGGAATTCGTGGCGGCGCGGCTTGATGTGCATGGCCCGGTCGAGTGCCAGGTCGAAGGCCGAATCGTCGCCCTCCCTCATGGCCGCGCGCAGGTCGATCGCCTCGCTTCCTCCAAGGCATGGATAGAGCTGGCCCGTTGCGGTCACCCTCACGCGGTTGCAGCCGTCGCAGAAATTGTCCGACATCGGCGTGATGAAGCCGACACGGCCGCCCGTCTCGGCGACTTCGAAATAGCGTGAAGGGCCACCCGTCCGATGAGAAGATGGAGAAAGCGAATACCGGCCTGCGAGGTCACGGCGCAGGTCGGACAGCGACAGCAAGCGTGAAGCCCGGTCATGATCGACCGTTCCCAGCGGCATGGTCTCGATGAAGGAGATGTCGAAGCCTTCGCCATGCGCCCATTCCATCAGCGCCGGCAGCTCGTCGGCGTTCACTCCGCTCTGGGCAACGGTGTTGATCTTGACGGCAAGCCCCGCTGCCTTGGCCGCCGCGATTCCTTCGAGCACCTGCGGCAAGGCATCGCGCCGCGCGATTGCGGCGAATTTCGACCGGTCGAGCGTATCGAGCGAGACGTTGATCCGCCGCACTCCTGCCGCCGCGATCGCTTCGGCATGATTCGCCAGCTGCGTGCCGTTGGTCGTCAGCGTAAGCTCGTCCAGCTCCCTGCCGATATGCGAACCCAGTGCGGCGAGCAGATCGACGATGCCGCGCCGGACGAGCGGCTCGCCGCCCGTCAGCCTGATGCGCCGGATGCCGCGCTGCATGAACCCGCGCGCGAGCCGGTAGCTTTCTTCGATCGACAGAATATCCTCGCGCGGGAGGAAGGTCATCCGCTCGGGCATGCAGTAAGTGCAGCGCAGGTCGCAGCGGTCGGTGACCGAGAGGCGCAGGTAGGTGATCGGCCGCGCGAAGCTGTCGACCAGCGGCTCGCTACCCATGGGTGTCATGCCTCCCCGCCCCTGCGAGCGGCAGATACTGGCCGGTCACGCCGGGTGCTTTTGCGAGATAGGCGAGAGTCGCCTCGATCGCCGCAGCGCCGGCGCCCGATACCATGTTGACCCGGGCAGGGGCATGAGCGCGCGCGAGGTCGCGGACGATCGCCTTGCGCCAGTCCTCATGGTCGTAGGTTGCGGCAGGCAAGCGGATAGCCACGTCGTCGCCCGCTTCGAGGATCTTGCGGATGTCAGCCAGGTAGGTGACCCGGAACGCCTCCGCCGCATCGAGTGCGGTTTCGGGAAGCTGTTCGATGGTCACGACCTGCTGCATCAAATCAGCGCCGGTGCCTCGTAAGCGTGATGCCGATCTTCTCGTTCGCCTCGGCAATGGCGAGCTTCACGATCTTGACCGTCACAGCCTCGATCCGCTCGTCCTGAAGGAACAGCGTTTCGCAGATGTGATCGGCCACGGCCTCGATCAGCTTGAAATGCACGCCCGGCGGAAGTGCATCGGTCGCGGCGAACTTGAGGTCCATGTAGTTCTTGCTCGCCTCGAGCGGTGTGTCCGGCTCGTAGCGGTCCTCGACCTTCAGCCTGGCCTGGATCGTGATGCGCAGCGGCTGCGGCTTGCCGGTTTCCTCCGAATAGATGCCGGTGAGGACATCGTGTTCGAGATCGGCGACTTCGAGGATCAGCGAATCGTTCATTGCAGGCACGCTCTAGCCGCTTTCACCCGGCAGGCGAAATCAGCACGGCCGCTTCGCGTAGGCGAGGAAGTCGACGAGGTGTTCGGGGCGAATGCCGACGAGATCGATGCCGGTGCCCTCGAGCGGTTCGACCAGCTTCGGCGCAGCGATCTCGCCGCCGTTGACGATCACCGGCAGCTGCTCGTCGACGTAGTCCTCGCTCATCGCTCGCAATTCCACGGCAGCCTCGGGCGTGAACCCGATCCGGAGTGTGTCGAGCCCCTGACTTCGGTCGAACCGCTGGCGCGTCGTCTCGATCTTGTCCGCACAAATCCGCATGTCGCCGATCCACGCGCCAGAGCTCCTGTCGGGCGCACCGCAGCCGCTCGCGAGACAGGCGCCAGCCAGCATCAGCAACGATCGGATCAAGTATTGCTCCACCGCGCAAAGATCGCTGTCGGGAGCATCCGCCCGCCCTCGCCTTCCTCGCGCATGACGAGGTCGCCGAATTCGATTCTACCCGGCAAGTGCGCGAGCTTTTCCTTCATCAGTTCCGCCAGCGCGACGCTGCTCATGCGCACGGCATAGACGGTGAGGAAGAGAAAGCGGCTGTCGCCATCGAGCAGCTGGCCGCAATCGCCGAGCAGCCCGGCAAGGCTTTCCTCCAGCCGCCAGGTCTCGTTCTTCGGACCGCGACCGAACTTCGGCGGATCGAGGATGATCCCGTCGTAGCGATTGCCGCGCCTGACTTCGCGCGCGGCGAATTTGGCGGCGTCGTCGATCAGCCAGCGGATCGGGCGATCGTCCATGCCCGACAGCGTCGCATTCTCACGCGCCTGTGCGACCGACTTCTTGGAGGCATCGACATGGGTCACCCGGCCATGCCGGCTGAGCGCCAGAGAACCGACGCCGGTGTAGCCGAAGAGGTTCATCGTCTCGGCCTCGTCGAGCCCTTCGAGGCGACTGCGCATCCACTCCCACACGGGCGACATGTCTGGAAAGAAGCCGAGGTGGCGGAACGGCGTGCATTGCGCGGTGAAGCGCGCCTCGTTCCACGCCAGCGGCCAGCCATCCTCCGGCACCGGCTTGTCGAACTGCCAGCGCCCACCGCCGTCCTCGTCCGAACCGGGGACGAATTCGCCATGCGCGTCCCATGCGTCGAGGTGCGGCTGCCACATCGCCTGCGGCTCGGGCCTGATGAAGCGGTAGGGGCCGTAGCGTTCGAGCTTGCGGCCATTGCCACTGTCGACGAGGCCGTAGTCGTCCCACGCCTCGCCCACCATCAGCAGGGGTTTGTCGTCTATCTCGGCCATCAGTTCGTCGGGGTTGCCTTTTCGGCCACGTAAGCAGCGATCGCATCGTAATCGCCGCTGAGGCTATCGAAGCGTTCCTCGCGCGAAAACAGGTCGCCGACACGGGCGGGAAGCGGCGGACGCACTCCGGTCGCGCGCTCGACGGCATCGCGGAACTTCGCCGGATGTGCGGTGGCAAGGGTGACCACAGGTATCGACGGATCGAGCGAAAGCTCGCGCGCCGCGTGCAGACCGATGGCGGTGTGCGGGTCGATCACCTCGCCGCATTGCTCGTAGGCCCAGCGCATCGCGCGTGCCATTTCGTCGGCATCGCAGCGCGCGCTGGTGAAGAGATGGGCGGCACCCTCGCGCTGCGCATTGGTCAACCGCATTGCCTTGCTTGCCTCGAACCCGCGCATCTGCTCGGCCAGAGCTTTGCCATCGCGGCCTCCGCAATCGAACAGCAGGCGCTCGAAATTCGAGCTGACCTGGATATCCATCGACGGCGCGGCGGTCGCAGTGACCTCGCCTGCCGAATAATCGCCGTCGGACAGTGCGCGGTGGAGGATGTCGTTCACATTGGTCGCGACAACCAGCTTGGCGACCGGCAGGCCCATCTTCGATGCAACATAGCCGGCAAACACGTCGCCGAAATTACCGGTCGGTACGCTAAAGGCGACCTCCCGGTCGGGCGCGCCGAGCTGCAGGCCGGCGGCGAAGTAATAGACCACCTGCGCCATCAGCCGCGCCCAGTTGATCGAATTGACCGCGCCGATGTGGAAGCGCCCCGTCATTTCGGGATCGTTGAACATGCGCTTCACGCTCGCCTGCGCGTCGTCGAAGCTGCCGTCGATGGCGATGTTGTAGACGTTGGGCGCCAGCACCGTGGTCATCTGGCGGCGCTGAACGTCGCTGATGCGGCCTTCGGGATGCAGCATGAAGATGTCGATCCGCTCGCGCCCGGCAACCGCATCGATCGCGGCGGAACCGGTATCGCCGCTGGTCGCGCCGACGATCGTCAGGTGATCATCGCTTCGCGCAAGGAAGGTCTCGAACAGCAG
This sequence comes from Erythrobacter sp. HKB08, assembly GCF_004114695.1. NCBI lineage: Bacteria > Pseudomonadati > Pseudomonadota > Alphaproteobacteria > Sphingomonadales > Erythrobacteraceae > Erythrobacter > Erythrobacter sp. HKB08. The sequence goes on along the minus strand of NZ_CP035310.1, from coordinate 1,427,453 downwards.
CCCAAGCAGCTGCAGTGCAACGTCCTTGAAGGCTAGCGTCGGGCCGTGGAACAGCTCGAGGAGCCATTGCTGCTCGTCGAACTGCTTGAGCGGGGTGACGGCAGCATGGGCGAAGCGGCCATAGGCTTGCTCGCACAAGCCGCGCAGTTCCTCTTCCGACAGGCTGCCCTCGACGAAGGGCAGCATTACCCGCGTGGCTAGCTCCGCATACGGCAGCCCGCGCATCGCGCGGATCTCGTCGGCAGAGAAGCTCGGCCATTCCTCGGGCACATAGAGGCCCCCGTCGGAGGCGAGCCCGGCAAGGGTGACGCCTTCGAAGTCGAGCGCCGGTGCGCTGCCGCGGGTGGAGACGTATTTCATGCTTCGGCGGTTAGCCCCGCACCTTGCGCGCGGCAAGCGAGCGAGGCTTGGGAGCGCTCAAGCTGACCTGCGGCGCCGGCGCAGCGCGAGGATGTAAATGACCAGCGCGGTCAGGGCGAAGAAGAACCACTGGCCCGCGTAAGCGAGGTGGTTGTTCGGCAGGTCGGCCGGGTCGGGCTTCGCAAGCGGGCCGAGGCCGGCGAGCGGCGGGTCGGCAACGATGCGGCCATTGGGAGCGAGGATGCCGCTCACCGCCCCGCCCTCGTATCCGGGCGACTGCGGATTGCGCGACCAGCCAAGATCGACGCGCGCTTCCGCTCCGTTGGCGAGCGTGCAGTCGGTGACATGCGCCCAGCCCTTCACGCCGAGCACGTTCGTCCCGGCAACGCCGCGCACGTCGGACGGGGTTTCGCACACCGCCTCGACCTTTCGGTAGAGCAGCGGCTCGATATCGGTTCCGGGGTCAGGATAGGCGATCGTCGCGCCATCGACCGGTGCGGTCTGGTAGCGGACGAGCAGTTCGGCTTTTTCTTCCGAACGGCCCAGCTGCCAGAAGCCGAGCGCGATCATCGTCGCGATTGCAGCGGCGACGATTATGGTTGGGATGACTGGGATATCGCGCAGGGTCATTCCTTGCTCCCGGCTTCGCGCGCGCGGTTTCGGTATTCGGAGAACAGGAGCGCCGCCTTGGCCACCCTGAGCCCGCCGACGACCAGCACGGCGACCAGCGGGATCCAGATCAGCGCATGGACCCAGAACGGCGGCGACACGGCAAGCTCCAGCCACACGGCAAGGATCGTCACCAGCCCGCCGACGATCAGCGTCAGGAATGCAGCCGGACCATCGCCCACGTTGAAGCGAGAGAATTCCAGCCCGCAGTTCGAGCAGCGATCGGCGAAGCGCGCGACACCGTCGAACAGCGTCCGCTCTCCGCAGGACGGGCACAAACCGAAAAGGGCAGCCGAGCCGAAGTCTGGTGACTGGCCGGGCTGCCCCTTCGAATTATCCGGCAAGCCGGATGGCATTAGTGGACTTCTGCGCCCCAGCCGCCCCAGATGTAGACGACGACGAAGAGGAACAGCCACACCACATCGACGAAGTGCCAGTACCACGCAGCCGCTTCGAAGCCGAAGTGCTGGCGCGGGGTGAAGTGGCCCTTGTAGCTGCGCACAAGGCAGACGATCAGGAAGATCGTGCCGATGAGGACGTGGAAGCCGTGGAAGCCGGTCGCCATGTAGAAGGCCGAGCTGTAGGTGTTGCCACCGAAGCCGAACGGCGCGTGGGCGTACTCGTAAGCCTGGATCGCGGTGAAGACCGCGCCGAGAGCGATGGTCGCCCACAGGCCCTTCTTGAGGCCTTCGCGGTCACCGTGGATCAGCGAGTGGTGCGCCCAGGTAACCGTGGTGCCCGAACACAGCAGGATCAGCGTGTTGAGCAGCGGCAGGCTGAAAGGGTCGATGACCGCTTCGATCGCGGCGGGCGGGAACTGGCCGCCGATCACCTCGGAGATTGCCGAGGGGAACAGCGCGAAGTCGAACCAGCTCCAGAACCAACCGACGAAGAACATCACTTCCGAAGCAATGAACAGGATCATGCCGTAGCGCATGTGCAGCTGCACGACCGGCGTGTGGTACCCGGTCTGCGCTTCCTTCACGACATTGCCGAACCAGCTGAAGAAGGTGGCAATGAGGCCGGCGATGCCGAGGCCGAGAATGAGCCAGGCATTGGCCATCTCGTGCATGTAGAACACCATGCCGGTGGTGAAGGTCAGGGCCGAAATCGAGCCGATCAGCGGCCAGATGTCGGGCGGAAGGATATGATAGTCGTGGTTCTTAGCGCCAGCCATGAGTCTCTTGTCCTGTCAGAACTGTTGCGCCTGCCCTTAATCGCCTGATGCGGGCAGGTCCAGTGTCACGAAGCGGGTTTCTCGCCCTGATCGATAGCCTTGTGGAAGGTATAGCTCAAAGTGATCTGCTCGACGCCCTTCGCATTCTCGTCATCGAGGATCGCGGGATCGACGTAATAGAGCACCGGCATCCGGATTTCCTGGCCCGGCTGCAGGGTCTGTTCGGTGAAGCAGAAGCACTGGATCTTGTTGAAATACTTGCCCGTCTGTTCCGGCTCGACATTGAAGGTCGCGGTGCCGGTGATCGGCACGTCGCTGTCATTGCGAGCGGTATAAAAGGCAAGGTCGCGCTGGCCGATCTGGACCTTCTCGGTCACCTGCACCGGCTTGAAGGTCCACGGCATGTCGCCGGCGGTCGTCGCGTCGAAGCGGATGGAGATTTCCTTGCCGCCGGCGCTGGCGCCCATGCGCGCCGCGAGATCGGCCTGCGCCTCGGTCGCGCGCTGGGTCGTGCCGCCGAATCCGGTGACGCGGCAGAACAGGTCGTAGAGCGGTACCGCGGCATAGCCGAGGCCGAGCATGGCGAGCGCGCCGAGAAAGGCGAACATCGCCGTGCGGGTATTGCGGTTCTCGAGCGTCGCAGTGCTCATCACTGCCCCCCGATCCGGGCGATGGTGATCGCGTAGAACAGGATCACCATGAACAGCAGAAGGCCTCCGAGGACATAGTTACGTCCCTTTCGGCGCTTCTTGAACTCGGCTTCTTCTTCGGGGGTCATGCGATCCATCCTTGGTAAAACGCGACCCTGTCGACAACCAGCGCTGCGAACAGGGCGAAGAGATAGAGGATGCTGAAAGCGAACAGGCGCTTCTCCGGCTTCATACCGTCTCCTGCCTGAGCTTGCCGGAAAGCGACGGGGACCGAAAGCGCAAGGAATGCAAGCGAGAGCGAAAGCGCTGCAACACCGTAGATCGCGCCGGTCCCGCCGATGAACCACGGCGCCGCGGCGAGCGGCACCAGCAGGATCGAATAGATGATGATCTGGCGGCGCGTGCTCGCCTCGCCCTTCACCACCGGCATCATCGGGATGCCGACCTTGGCGTAGTCGGTCTGCACGAACAGCGCGAGCGCCCAGAAGTGCGGCGGGGTCCACATGAAGATGATCGCGAAGAGCAGCAGCGGCATGGCCGTCACTTCACCGGTCACAGCAACCCAGCCGATCAGCGGCGGGAATGCACCGGCACCGCCGCCGATGACGATGTTCTGCGGTGTGCGCGGCTTGAGCCAGATGGTGTAGATGACCGCATAGTAGAAGATCGACAGCGCGAGCAGGCTCGCCGCGAGCCAGCCTACGGCAAGCCCCATGGTCATCACCGATGCGCCCGACAGCATGATGCCGAAATCGCGCGCGTCGGTCGGCTTCATCCGTCCCATCGGAATGGGACGCGCCGAGGTGCGCTTCATGCCGGCATCGATATCGGCTTCCCACCACATATTGAGCGCCGCAGCCCCGCCTGCACCGACCGCGATGCACAGGATCGCGGTGAAGGCGATGACCGGGTTGATATAACCGGGCGCGGCGAGCAGGCCGCACAAGCCGGTGAAGATCACCAGCGTCATGACGCGCGGCTTCGTCAGCGCGAAGAAATCGCGCCAGTCGGCCGGGAGCGGGATGGTCGAAGCCTGGGTCATGGGATCGGCGGCCATATAGTGTCTCAAAGGCGCTTTAGCCAGTCGATCAGCAGCGCGTTGACCTCTTCCGGTCGCTCCTGCTGGGTCCAGTGGCCGACACCTTCGAGAATGTGGCCTTCGACCTTGGGTGCGAACATGCGCATCAGCGCGACCGGATCGGTCACGGCTCCGAACAGGAAGGTCGCCGGGTCGCGCGTACCGCCGATGAACAGCGATGGCTGCTCGATGCGCTTGTCCTTCCAGCCCTGCAGCCATTCGAAATCGCGCTCGTGATTGCGATAGCGATTGAGCGGGCCGCGGAAACCGGAATTGCGGAACTCGCCTTCGTAATAGTCGAGGTCTTCAGTCGTCAGCCATTCGACCGGCTGCGGATCGGGCAGGCCTTCGAGGAAGGTCGCGCCATAGGGCTTGGACCAGTAGTCGCCCTCGGGCACGTCGCCGCTGATCGAGTACATCATGCGCTGGACGAAATCGCGCGGGTCCCTCTCGGCTTCCGCTTCGGCAACGCCCGGCTTCTGGAAGTATTCCTGGTAGAAGAACTTGCCCTGGCTGGTGAAGTGCTCGCGGAAGACCTCGGTGAAGGGCTGGCTCGGCACCCCGGCGAAAGGAACCGACATGCCCGCGACCGCGCGGAAATGTTCCGGGTTGGTCAGCGCAGTGTTCCACACGATCGGCGCGCCCCAGTCGTGACCGACGAGGATTGCGGGTGCGTCCGGCTGGAGTGCGTTCTTCAACCCGACGAGATCGCCGACGATCCGCTCCATCGCGTAGGCTTCGACCGGCTCGGGCTTGTCCGAGCCGCCATAGCCGCGCACGTCGATCGCGCAGGCGGTAAATCCGGCTTCGGCCACGGGCGCGAGCTGGTGGCGCCAGCTGTACCAGCTTTCCGGGAAGCCGTGGACGAAGATGACCAGCGGGCGCTCGCCCGCCCCGGCACCCTCGATGGCACAGCGCAGCGAAAGCTCGCCGACGTCGATGTTGCGCATTTCGGGCATCGTCATCTCATCCGCTCATAAGCAAACGGCCGACCCTTTCGGGCCGGCCGTGAGCTGTTTGTGGCTGCTGACCGACCTCAGGCCTTGGCAGGCATGTGGTCGTGGTAATCGTGGTGGTCCTCGATAACCGGCAGCGTTTCGAACTGGTGGTACGGCGGCGGGCTCGACAGCGTCCACTCGAGGGTGGTCGCGCCTTCGCCCCAGTAGTTGTCTTCCGCCTTGCGGCCGGCGATGAACGCGTAGGCCACGTTGACGAAGAAGATCACCATCGAACCGGCCATGATCGCATAGCCGAGCGTCGAGATCTCGTTCCAGTAGCTGTACGCTTCAGCGTAGTCCGGATAGCGGCGCGGCATGCCCTGAAGACCCAGGAAGTGCTGCGGGAAGAAGATCACGTTCACGCCGATGAAGAAGCCCCAAAAGTGGAGGTGCGACAGCAGCTCGCTGTGCCAGCGGCCGCTCATCTTCGGGAACCAGTAGTAGAAGGCCGCGAAGAGAGCGAAGACCGCGCCCATCGACAGGACGTAGTGGAAGTGCGCCACCACGAAGTAGGTGTCGTGGACCACATCGTCGATGCCGCCGTTGGCAAGATAGACGCCAGTGACGCCGCCAACGGTGAACAGGAAGATGAAGCCCAGCGCCCAGACCATCGGCGACTTGAACTCGATCGAGCCGCCCCACATCGTGGCGATCCAGCTGAAGATCTTCACGCCCGTCGGGACTGCGATGACCATGGTCGCCGCGGTGAAGTACATCTTCGTGTTAACGTCGAGGCCGACGGTATACATGTGGTGCGCCCACACGATGAAGCCGACGACGCCGATCGCGACCATGGCGTAGGCCATGCCGAGGTAGCCGAAGACCGGCTTGCGGCTGAAGGTCGCGACGATCTGCGAGATCATGCCGAAGCCCGGCAGGATCATGATGTAGACTTCCGGGTGACCGAAGAACCAGAACAGGTGCTGGTAGAGAACGGGGTCGCCGCCGCCAGCCGGGTCGAAGAAGGTCGTGCCGAAGTTACGATCGGTGATCAGCATGGTGATCGCGGCTGCCAGGACCGGCAGTGCGAGCAGCAGCAGGAATGCGGTGACGAGCATCGACCACACGAACAGCGGCATCTTGTGCAGGGTCATGCCCGGCGCACGCATGTTGAGAATGGTGGTGATGAAGTTGGTCGCACCAAGGATCGAGCCCGCGCCCGCCAAGTGGAGCGAGAAGATCGCGAAGTCGACCGCTGGGCCGACCGATCCGCTCGTCGATAGCGGTGCATAGACCGTCCAGCCCACGCCCGCACCGAGACCGCCGGGGCCGCCTGGTACGAAGAGCGAGAACAGCAGCGAACAGAAGCCCGCGACCGTCAGCCAGAACGAGATGTTGTTCATGCGCGGGAACGCCATGTCAGGCGCGCCGATCATGAGCGGGACGAACCAGTTACCGAAGCCGCCGATCATGGCCGGCATGACCATGAAGAAGACCATGATCAGGCCGTGCGCGGTGATGAGCACGTTCCAGGCATGGAGGTTGGCATCGAAGCTGGCCTCGCCACCGACGAGGTTCACGTACCAGCCGAGAACCTGGATACCCGGTTCGGCGAGCTCGGCACGCATGATGCCGGAAATCGCACCACCGATGATGCCCGCGAAGATCGCGAAAATCAGGTAGAGGGTGCCGATATCCTTGTGGTTGGTCGACATGAACCAACGCGCGAAGAAGCCGGGCTTGTGGTCGGCGTCGTGCGCGTGGTCCTCGTGGTGAGCGTCGAAACCTTCAGCGGTAGTGGCCATGGTCAGTCTCTATCGTTCGTTATTCGGTTAATCAGTTGGCCGCGACCGGCTCATCCTGGTCGGCAACCGGATCGGCTGCCGGGGCATCGGTGTTTGCAGCAGCTTCCTGGGCAGCTTCTGCAGGAGTGTCGTTGTCACCGGCGACGGTGCCGCCCGGCTGCTGGCGCACCCAAGCTTCCCACTGGTCACGCGGAAGCGCTTCGACAGCGATCGGCATATAAGCGTGCTTGATGCCGCACAGTTCCGAGCACTGGCCGTAATAGATGCCGGGCTCCTTGATCACGAGCAGCTTCTCGTTGATGCGGCCCGGAACGGCGTCCAGCTTGAACCAGAGCGAGGGAACGGCGAACGAGTGGATCACGTCAGCAGCGGTCGTCTGGATACGCAGCGGCGTATTCACCGGAACGACCATGCGGTTGTCGACTTCGAGCTGGCCCGGGAAGCCCTTCGCGATGGCTTCGTCTTCCGGCATCATGTTCGAGATGACTTCGAAGCCGCCATTGTCGGGATATTCGTAGCCCCAGTACCACTGGTAGCCGATCGCCTTGATCGTCACCGCGTCTTCCGGCGGCGATTCGTACTGCTTGGCAAGCAGGCTGATCGACGGGATCGCGATGCCCACGAGAATCAGGACCGGTACGACCGTCCAGACCACTTCGATCAGCGTGTTGTGAGTCGTCTTCGAAGGCGTCGCGTTGGCGCGGCGGTTGTAGCGAATGACAACCCAGATCAGCAGCGCGAGAACGAAGACCGAAATGATCACCATGACCCAAACGAGGCCCATGTGAAGGCCGTTCGCGGTCTGGCCGATTTCGGAGAACTGCGGCTGCAGGTTGATCTCACCATCGACCGGCTGGCCCTTGATCATGTCCGGGCCGAGCGGCGTGTAACCACCGGTAGCTGCCTCGGTCGCCGCACCGTCGTCAGCAGCCACTTCGGCTGCCTCGGCCGGTGCTTCGGCCGTGTCCTGCGCAACCGCGATCTGCGGCGCGAGGGCCAGCAGCAGGGCCGCCAGCATCAGGGTTACCATCTGCAGTGCCCGGTTGGGGCGAATTCCGAAGACCATCGTTTTCAACGCTTTCTGCCAATTCCTGAAGCGATGTCGCGCAGGCGCAACAGCCCCACTCCGGGGCAATTCTGCGGCGCGTATACGCATGCTTGCCCCCTGTCTCAAGCACTTCTAGGAGAAAAATCCGCAATCCATGTTGCCCACCGGGCAATGCCTCGATTCCCGACTGTTTCGGAGCCAGCTAGCACCACCATGACCGAAGAAGACGTTCTCTCCGAATTCCGCGCGAGCGGCGCCCTGCTCGAAGGGCACTTCAAGCTGTCCTCCGGTCGTCACAGCGGCTTCTATCTCCAGTGCGCCCGCGTATTGATGAACCCGGAACGCGCGGGGCGTCTCGCAGCCGCCATTGCCGCAAAAATCCCGCGAGAGATTCGCAGCCAGATCGACACGGTCGTCTCGCCCGCGATGGGCGGCATCATCATCGGTCACGAGATGGGCCGCGCCCTGGGCAAGGACGCGCTGTTTCTCGAACGGCCTGAAGGCACTTTCCACCTGCGCCGCGGATTCGCTCTCGAACCGGGTGCGAAAGTGCTGATGGTCGAGGACGTCGTGACCACCGGCCTGTCGAGCCGCGAGGCGATCGATGCGGTCGGCCGCGAAGGCGGCGAAGTCATCGCCGAAGTTTCACTCATCGATCGCTCGGGCGGCGAGGTGGACCTCGGCGTGCCGTTCTTCCCGCTCGTGCAGATCAACTTCCCGACCTATGCGGAAGACGAAGTGCCGGCAGAGCTCGCGGCAATCGAAATAACCAAGCCGGGAAGCCGCAAGTAGATGGCGGGCCGGCTCCGCCTCGGCGTCAACATCGATCACGTTGCGACGATCCGCAACGCGCGTGGCGGCGACCATCCCGACCCGGTCCGCGCGGCAGAGATCGTTGCGGCTGTCGGCGGGGACGGCATTACCGCGCACCTGCGCGAGGATCGCCGCCATATCCGCGACGAAGACCTTGCTCGCATCCAGGCCGCGACCAACCTCCCGCTGAACCTGGAAATGGCCGCGACCGAGGAAATGCTCGAGATCGCGCTGCGCCACAAACCGCATGCCGCCTGCATCGTGCCGGAAAAGCGCGAGGAGCGCACGACCGAGGGCGGGCTCGACGCCGCAGGCCTGCACAACCAGATCGCGCCGATCGTCAGCGAACTGCGCGAGGCCGGCATCCGAGTGAGCCTGTTCATCGAGGCGAGCGAGCGCCAACTGGATGCCGCATTGCGGCTCGGCGCACCGGTAGTGGAATTCCACACCGGCGAATATGCTCACGCTTTCCTCGACGACGACCGCGAAAAAATCGCGAGCGAACTCAAGCGCATCGCCGACATGTCCGCCCTTGCCGCCAAGAACGGCATCGAGCCGCATGCAGGCCACGGGCTGACCTACGAGAACGTCCAGCCCATCGCCGCCATCCCGCAACTGGCGGAGCTCAACATCGGCCATTACCTTATCGGGGAAGCGGTTTTCTGTGGCCTCGAACAGGCGGTACGAAAGATGCGCGAGTTGATGGACGACGCGCGGTGAGGCAAGCCGCATGATCATCGGTCTCGGTTCCGACCTATGCAATATCGAGCGCATCCAGAATTCGCTCGACCGTTTCGGCGAGCGCTTCGAGAATCGCGTGTTCACCGATGTCGAGCGCGCCAAGGCGCGGCGGCGGCCCTTCACCATCGCCGGGACCTACGCCAAGCGCTTCGCAGCCAAGGAGGCCTTTTCCAAGGCTGTCGGCACCGGCTTCAAGCGCGGCGTCTTCATGAAGGACATCGGCGTCGTGAATGCGCCCTCGGGCGCCCCCACGCTCAAGCTCGAAGGCGGCGCGGCGAAGCGGCTTGCGGAACTGACGCCGGCGGGCCATGAGGCGGTCATTCATCTCACCCTCACCGACGATCATCCATGGGCGCAGGCATTCGTCATCATCGAAGCCCGCCCCATCTAAGCAAGCGACCATGACCGAGCATACCTCCGCGACCGAAGCCGAGACCGGGACCACGCCCGTTGGCGAGACCGCAGCCGATCCCGCTTCGCCCGGCGCATCCGAAACCAAGGCCGACAGCGCTGAGGAAGAGGACAAGAAGGTCGACTGGCTGGCCGAGATCCGCGGCCTCGCGCTGATGCTGCTGGCAGTGCTCGGCTTCCACACCTTCGTCGCCAAGCCGTTCTACATTCCCTCGACCTCGATGGTGCCGAACCTGCTGGTCGGCGACCGACTGGTGGTGAGCAAATATCCTTACGGCTGGTCTTGGGTCAGCGCATCCTTCCATGTCCTGCCGCGCGGCGACTGGCGCATCTGGCCCGATACGCCCGAATATGGCGACATCGTCATCGCCGTCCCGCCGGACCGCGACGAGGACTATATCAAGCGCGTCGTCGCCCTGCCCGGTGACACGATCGAAGTCCGCAACGGCCAGATCATCCTCAACGGGACGCCCGTTCCGCAGGAAGTCGAGCCGGCCGTGCGCGTCCCGGTCGACGAAGCGCAGCTGTGCGACGGGGTGCCGTGCCTCGGCTATTTCGACCAGTACCGCCGCAAGCTCGACGACGGGCGCGAAGTCTACGAGCTACCCACGCTTCGCGAGACGCTGCCCAATGGCGCGACCTATCTGGTGGTCGATCACCGCCGCCAGCATCTCGACAACATGGAGCCGACGCTCGTGCCGGAAGGCCATGTCTTCATGATGGGCGATAACCGCGACCATTCCGCCGACAGCCGCGAATTCACCGAGAATTACGGCCTCGGAGGTCCGGTGCCGCTCGAAAACGTCGGCGGACGGGCCGAGTTCATCACCTTCTCGCTCGACGGGACGGCATCGCTCAATCCGTTGAGTTGGTTCGGGGCCTTGCGCGGCGACCGTGCTTGGATGACATTGCGGCCACCGGTCGAGGAGCAAGCGGAGGGGCAATGAGCGATTCTGGCGAAGGACAGGAAGACTTCGACGACCTAGGCACCAGCCCGTCGCGGATTACCTCGCCGGAAATGCGCCGCGAAGTGCAGAAGGCGGTGGCCTGGACCGCCGTGATCGGCGCGACCGTATTCCTCGTTTTCATTTCCCGCTCACTGCTGGTGATCTTCGGCGCGATGGTCTTCGCGGCGATGATCGACGGCGGGGCGAGGCTTCTCCAGCGCGTCATCCCGCTCAAGCGCATCTGGCTGGTCTCGATCGTGCTGATCGTGACCGCTGGCTTCGGCTACTGGCTCGCGACCTATGCCGGGACGCAGATTTCGCGCGAGGCGGCGCAACTGCCCGAGATCGTCGAGCAACAGGTCGGCGTCGCGATCGCCTGGCTCGAGAAGCAGGGCTTCACCGTCGACCAGGCCGACGTACAATCGATGGCGGGGAGCCTCGTCAGCGGGGTCGGCACCGTAACCCGCGCAATCGGCGGGATCATGGGCGGGCTGACGACCATCCTGCTCATTTCGATCATCGGCATCTACATCGCGGTCGACCCGATGCTTTACGAGCGGGGCGTCGCCTGGATGCTGCCCCGCCACCGCCGGAGCGAGTTCTACGAAACCGTCGCCAAGATGGGCTACACGATGCGCCGCCTCATGGCCGGCCGCCTCGTCGGCATGGTGTTCGAGGGCGTTTTCACCTGGATCATGCTGGCCGCCTATGGCGTCCCGATGGCGGTGCTGCTCGGCATCCTCACCGGGCTGCTCGCCTTCATTCCCAATATCGGCGCGCTGATTGCGGGCGCGCTTATGGTGCTGGTCGGCTTCTCCGGCGGGACGGACATGGGCCTCTACACCATCTTCGTCTATTTCCTCGTCCAGACCTTCGACGGCTATGTCGTAATCCCGCTAATCGCCAAGAAGACCGTCGACCTCGCCCCGGCGCTTGTGCTCGCCGCACAGCTCATCATGGGCATCCTGTTCGGCATCCTCGGTCTGTTCCTCGCCGACCCGCTGCTGGCGATGATCAAGGTGGCCCTCGAACAGCGCGCGAAGCGGACCGACGAGAAACTCAAGAACCAGACCCCCGAGACTGCAGATGGCACGTAAATTCCTCTATTTCTTCGCCGGCATCCTGATGCTGGTCGTGCTGGGCGCATTCGTGCTCAACATCTTCTGGACCGACCTCACCCGCATGGCCTTCGTGCCGTCGAGCGAGTTCGTCGAACAGGACCCGCTCGAGGCGAACGCCTATGCCGCGCCTGAGATGTGGCTTTCGCGTCCGGGCAAGGGGCTGGACGATCCGGCCCGCTGGCAACCGGCGACCCGCGGCGAGCAACGCTCGATTCCCGCACCTGCCGAACCTGGCGGCCAGTTTGCCGTCTTCTTCATTCACCCCACCAGCTATCTCGATAGCGCCGCGTGGAATGCCCCGCTCGACGATGCGGAAAGCCAGCGTATTGCCAATGTCTACATCCGCGGCATGGCAAGCCCGTTCAACAAGGCGAGCGAGATCTGGGCACCGCGCTACCGGCAGGCGACAATGGGCGCTTTCCTGACCGATGCTCCGGAGGCACAACGCGCGCTCGACGCGGCCTATGCGGATGTGAAGCAGGCCTACGAGTTCTTCCTCGCAACCGTCGCCGACGATACGCCGATCGTCCTTGCCGGACACAGCCAGGGCTCGCTTCACCTGCTGCGCCTGCTGCGCGAAGAGGTCGCGGGCAGCGAAGAGGCGTCGCGCATCGCGGGTATCTATGCCGTGGGCTGGCCGATCTCGGTCGAGCACGACCTTCCCGCGCTCGGCTTCCCTGCCTGCGCCACCGCCAACCAGACGGGCTGCATCTTGAGCTGGTCGAGCTTTGCCGAACCGGCCGACCCGAGCGACCTGCTCGCGACCTACGCAGCCTCGACCGGTTTCGACGGCGAACTGCGTGGCGACAGCAAGATCCTGTGCACCAACCCGCTTACCGGCACGGTAAACGGCAGGGCCGACGTTACCGCCAATCGCGGGACGCTCGTCCCCGAGCCGGAATTTACCAGCGGCGAGCTCGTCCCCGGCGCGGTCCCTGCCCGCTGCGACGAGCGCGGCATCCTGCTGATCGGCGACCCGCCGGAAATGGGCAGCGCGGTGCTGCCGGGCAACAACTACCACGTCTACGACATCCCGCTGTTCTGGCGGAACATACAGCAGGACGTGGTCAAGCGCGTCGAAGCGCTCGGAGAAACGAGCTGATCGCCGAGAGCGCCCTCGATTTCAGGGAGCACTTCCCCGACGGGGGTGCCCTGCTCGGCCTCGACCTCGGCACCAAGACGGTGGGGGTCGCGACCTGCGATGCCTCGTGGTCCTTCGCCACGGCCGGCAAGACGATCGCCAAGGGCAAGTTCTCCAAGGATGTCGCGGCGCTGAAGCCGCTCATCGACGAGCGCAGGATCAAGGGCATCGTCCTCGGCCTGCCGCGCAACATGGACGGGACCGAAGGCCCGCGCGCGCAATCGACCCGCGCCTATGCGCGCAATCTCGAGCAGGCGCTGGGCTTGCCAATCCTGCTGTGGGACGAGCGCTGGTCGACCACGAGCGCGGAGCGCGACATGATCGGGCAGGACGTCAGCCGCAAGAAGCGCGCCGAGCGGATCGACAGCCACGCCGCCGCGATCATCCTGCAAAGCGCGATCGATACGCTCGCCGGCAGCAGCTTCTAGGCCGGCTCCAGCTTCGCCAATTCCTTCCGCGCAGCCTGCGTCACCAGCAGGCTCCCCGCGGCCTCGGCCTCACGCCAAATGGTCTCGCGCCTTGCCAAGTCCGCCGTATCCGACCGTGCCTCGAAGCTGGCGAGCCTGATCCGGTCGCTCGGGTGATACCTGCCCCAATGCTCCGCAAGTTCCCCGGCCTCCTCCCCTCCCAAGGCCACGGCCATGCGCAGGAAGACTTCGGTCGACGACGGATTGAGAATGCGCGTCACCGCCCGCCGCTCGAGATCGAAAGCATACTGGTCGTGCCATCCCTGCGCGGCGTCGCAGGCCATCACGTTGAGCGATACCGACAGGCTTTCGGGCGGCAACTGCGAATGCACGTCACGGTGTGCGCGGTAGTGCAGCAGGCGCCCCTTGGAGAGCGCGCTGCGTTCGACGAAGCGCAGGTCGATTTGTTCGCCGGGATAGCCGACAACCTTTGTATAATCATACTCGTAATAGTCGCTGCGATAGCCGGGACCGAAATAGCCGACGGTGAGGAAATCGAAATTGTGATCGTGCGGCGCGCCATAGGCGAAATTATGCGCCCCGCTCCTGCGCAGGCAGCTGTCGTTCTCGGACGGCCAGATATTGGCACGCAGGAAGAAGCCCCGTCGTGCCTCGCTGAGCATGATGGATTGCGGGCTGTAGGCGCTTGTCGGAAGCGATGATTCGGCGCGATCGGCGAGCCGGTCCACCAGCAGGTCGCCGAGGAAGCTATCGTTCGCGCCGAGGCGGGCGAGGAGTTTCGCCGCACCCTTGAGGCTGTCTTCGTCGCGGGGATCGAAGCGGCGCTCGGACAGAAGTTCGACGCACTCGTCCAGTCCGATCCGCTCAGGCGCAGTATTGGGGGTCAGTTCGCGAGGCATTGCGCGCCTCCCGGTTCTCTTTCGCCGAGTTGCTGGAGCAGTCTTCGCGCAGGTTCGGCCAACGGGTCATCGGATGTCCTGGCGAAGTCGGAAAGAAGGCCAAGCCCTATCCCGGTATCGAGCGCGAGGCTGTGGCGCAGCGCCTGCCATCTCAGACTGCTCGACCCCCTGCGCGCCTTCTCGGCAATCTGCGGGATCGCGTCGCACCGTTCCATCGCGGTGAGCAATGCGATGGCCATCTCGTCGCAGCTTTCCTCGCGGTTGGAGGCAGCCCGATGGAGGACGCGACCGGTGTCGCAGCAGACCTCTTCGGTCGTTTCGGGACGCTCCGGCGTGCGTGTGAGCCGCAGCGTGACGATTGGCTCCCGGACCTCCCGCACCACTTTCGTCCGTCGTGTTCCGGCAAGGCTAAGGCGCGATCCCTTCTCCAGCGGCAATTCGGTCCGGTGCGGCGCTGCACCGTCCAGCCGCTCGAGCACGACAGCCCTGCCCCGCCCCGCCAGCAACAGCTCGTGCCGTTCGAGATCGGCGAAGGCTGCGGAGGACGGCTCTCTCGAGACACAGTCCCGCTCGTGAAGCACGAGGCCGAGCGCGCTCCGGCCAGCCTGCGCGATCTCGATCAGGCCGACGCCGTCGGAAAGCTGGTGACGCATCGGGACATGGCCGAACGGATGGCGCGCGAGGCACTCGATCAAGCTGCGGACCAGCGATGCGATGTGCTCTCCGTCCGCCAAGCACACGGTAAGCGCCGGACATTCGCCGAGCGACCGCCCCGCCCCATACTCGGCAAGCTCGCGCAACAACTCGCGTCCCTCCGCTTCCCGCCACTGTTGGAGGCAGTGCTCCAGGGCCGCCTGCGCCTGGTGCTGCGGAGCCGGATCGCTCCGCAGCTTCGCCAATTCCTCTCGAATGATCATGGCCGTCAGAGCAGCAGCGCTTCCGGCGGCATCGTCTCGTAGACGAAGACCATGATCACCACGACGCGGTCGTCGGTCGCCGCGCTGGCGACATCCGACATGGTCCCGAACAGGCCGGCGGCGTCATCGAGGTCGGGAATGTCCGACAGTTCGATCTTGGGTAGGTTCATGTGCGTCCCTTTCAGTGATTGGCGGGCGTGATTTGCCTCGCCGGGACGTGCTGGCGGCGGCAGCGCGGAAGCTGAAATTAAAACATTGCAACCTGTTCGACGCGCCAGCTAAGCGCGCCGGTGTGAGCGACGACGATCAACAATTCGACCCGGGCCGCGCCGCCCGCTTCCTGCTCGACCACGGGCATCCCGGCTGGCTCGGGATGAAGTTCCGCGCCTCGGGCGATGACTGGGTCGAGCTCGAATTGCCGTGGCGTGAGGACCTGCTCGGCGAAGCGGACCGCCATGTGCTCGCCTCCGGCCCGATCGTCAGCCTGATGGATATGGCATCGGGCCTGTGCATCTGGACGAAGATGAAGCGGTTCGAAGCCATCGCCACGCTCGACTTGAGGGTCGACTACCAGCGTCCTGCGCGCGAACGGGCGGCGGTCATCGGTCGCTCGGAGTGCTATCGCCTGACCCGCTCGGCCGCCTTCGTGCGCGGCATCGCGCATGATGGCGATCCGGACGATCCGGTGGCTCACATCGCGGGTGTTTTCATGTCGATCACGGGGGACACGCGCAATGTCCCGCAATGATGCCAGCCGCGAACTGACGCCCTATGCGCGCTCGCTCGGGATCGAGGTCGACAGCTTCGAGGACGGCATGCCGGTTCTCGTCGTTCCCTTCGCCTCCAACGTCGAAGGGCGGCCCGGCGTATTCCATGGCGGCGCGACGAGCGGCCTGCTCGAGACGGCAGGCTATGCGGCCCTGCGCGCGGCCCTCGCCGAGCGCGAGGTCCAGCCACAGCTCAAGCCGATCAACATCACCGTGCAGTTCCTCGCCGCTGCAAAGAGCGAGACGACCTATGCCAAGGCGCGGATCACCAAGCTCGGGCGGCGCAATGCGAACCTGACGGTCGAGGCGTGGCAGGGCGATCGCCAGCGACCTGTTGCGACTGCGGTGATGAACATCCTGATGGCAACGCCCGAAGGCTGAGCCGCTATTCTACGGGTTCGACTTCAAGTCCGTCCTCGTTGAGGCGGAATTCCACCGGCACGCCTTCGATCTCGGTCGACACGGTCACCTCGTCTTCGCGGAAGCGCAGGGTCGAGCCGTTTTCGTCGAGCGGGATTTCGTCGATCGGCTGGACCGGGCCGCTCGGGTTCGGGCGCGGACCGGCGCGCGGGGTTTCCGCCTCGCCCAGCGCCTGGGTCATGAAGCTGCGCCAGATGCGTGCAGGCGTGCTGCCCCCGGTCACGCCGTTCAGCGGCGTATTGTCGTCCTTGCCGACCCAGACCCCAACGACGAGATCGCCCGCATAGCCGACGAACAGCGCGTCGCGATAATCCTGGCTCGTCCCGGTCTTGCCGAAGTTGGGACCGCGCAGCATTGCCGCCCGGCCGGTACCCGAATTGATTGCCGAGCGCAGCATTGCCTCCATCGCCGAGTGATCGCTCGACGAAAGGCTCTTCTTCCCGTCCCACAGCCAGTCGAACCAACCCGCTTCTTCGGCCGGGAATGCACGCGGCTCGACCGGGAAACTGTTACCCGCAATGCCGGCATAGGCGGCGGTCAGTTCGAGCAGGGTCATCTCCGACGTGCCGAGAGCAAGGCTCGGATCGCCGGTCGCGAGCGGCGAAGTGACACCAAGATCGCGCGCGGCCTTGATGACCGCCTCATCGCCGACCTGGTTGAACAGGCGGACGGCTGCGACATTGCTCGACGTCGCGAAAGCCTGTTCGAGCGTGATGCTGTCGGAATAGCGCCCGCGGGCGTTCTTGGGGCGGTAGCTTCCGCTTTCGATCGCGCTGTTGTCGATCGTGTCGTCCGGTTCCATCCCGGCTTCGAGCGCGGCGAGATAGACGAACAGCTTGAACGTCGAGCCCGGCTGCCGGCGTGCCTGCGTGGCTCGGTTGAATGGCGAGGCGCCGTAGTCCTTCCCGCCGATCATCGCGACGACTTCGCCATTGGTCCGCATCGCGACGAGCGCCACCTGCGCATCGCCGAGGCCGTGGCTCGAAACCGCCCGCCGCGCGATATTCTGCAGGCGAGAATCGAGCGTCGTGGCAATCGTCTGGCGCGAATAGCCGGTGTCGGACAGTTTGCGCGCCTCGGGCAGCGCCCAGTCGGCGAAATAGGTCCCGGTCGGCAAGTCGTCCTTCGCACGGTGGTCGATCCGCGGCGAGCGCATCCGCGCGGCCTCCGCCTCGGTCAGCTTGCCATTCGCGACCATCGCCGAGAGGACCACGCGCATGCGGCGCTCCGCCCGGTCGTAATGCTTGCGCGGATTGTAGCGCGAAGGTGCCTGGACGAGGCCTGCGAGCATCGCAGCCTGCTCGGGTCGCAGGTTCTCCGGCTTGCGATAAAAGTAGTGCAGCGAAGCGGCGCGCAGACCGTAGACATTGTCGCCGAAATAGGCGTTCGACAGGTAGCGTTCGAGGATTTCGTCCTTCGTCAACCAGGTTTCGAGCCAGAACGCGATGAGCATCTCGCGGCCCTTTCGCGACAGGCTGCGTTCGGGCGTGAGGAAAGTGAATTTTGCAAGCTGCTGGGTAATCGTGCTGCCGCCGCCGTAGCCGGTCCAGGCAGCTCGCGCGATGCCGCGCGGGTCGATCCCCCAGTGGTCGTAGAACCGCCGGTCCTCGACCGACAGGAATGCGTCGACGACATGCGGCGGAAGGGTGTCGATATCGACCGGCTCGTCGGTGATCGCGCCATTGCGGGCGATCGGCGTGCCGTCGGCTGCAAGGAGCGTGATCTGCGGCGCGGCGATCGGCTCGAGCGACTTGGAAAGCGGCGCGGTGATGGCGAGCCAGGCGATAAGCGCGATGAACAGCGCGAATATGCCGGCGACAATGCGCACGAACCACCAGCGCTTGCGGCGGCCTTTCCAGTAGCTCGGCTGCCACCAACGCTGGCGAGTACGATCCTCGCGCGCGATCTGCCGGTCGAGGCGATCAAGCCGGTCGTCCCACCCGTCGAAATCGAGCGAGCGACTGCCGGAGCGGTAGTTGTAGCCGTCGTCTTCCTCGGACAAGGCAGAGCCATAAGGCTCCTGCAACGGGTAGAACCCGCCATGCGAGGACGAGCCCTTCTTACCCTTGCCTTTCCGGAACAGCGCGAACATCGCTTACTGTGTTACCCCAACAATACACTAATTGCGAGGGTCTTTTTGCAAGTCATCTCATGAACGGCGGCTGAGAACGGTTGCGCGCCGGTCAGCCCTGCTTGACGACACTTTCCGGCAGGTCTTCGCCGAAGACGCGCTGGTAATATTCGGCCACCAGCATCCGCTCGGCCTCGTCGCACTTGTTGAGGAAGCTGAGGCGGAACGCGAAGCCGACGTTCTTGAAGATGTCGGCATTCTGCGCCCAGGTGATAACCGTACGCGGGCTCATCACGGTCGAGATATCGCCGTTGATGAAGCCCTGACGCGTCAGGTCGGCGACCTTGATCATGTCGGCGATGACCTTGGGATCGGTCTTCGGGTTCTTCGCGGCGACGATTTCCTGCTCGGTCTCTGCCGGCAGGTAATTGAGACCGACGACGATGTTCCAGCGGTCCATCTGGCCCTGGTTGATCGCCTGCGTGCCGTGATACAGCCCGCTCGTATCGCCGAGGCCGACGGTGTTGGCGGTCGCGAAAAGGCGGAAGTTCGGATCCGGACGGATCACGCGGTTCTGGTCAAGCAGCGTCAGCTTGCCCTGCTGCTCGAGCACGCGCTGGATCACGAACATCACGTCGGGACGACCGGCGTCGTATTCGTCGAACACGAGCGCAACCGGGTGCTGCAGCGCCCACGGCAGCAGGCCTTCGCGGAACTCGGTGACCTGCAGGCCGTCGCGCAGCACGATCGCGTCGCGGCCGATAAGGTCGATACGGCTGATGTGCGCGTCGAGGTTGATGCGGATGCACGGCCAGTTGAGGCGCGCTGCAACCTGCTCGATGTGAGTCGATTTACCGGTGCCGTGATAGCCCTGGATCATGACGCGGCGATCGTGCGCGAAGCCGGCGAGGATCGCGAGCGTCGTTTCCGGATCGAAAACGTAGCTCTCGTCGAGATCGGGAACGCGCTCGTCCGCCTTCGAGAAGGCCGGGACTTTCCAGTCGATATCGATCCCGAAGGTTTCGCGCACGTCCACCTCGGTGTCGGGCGCTGCGAGGATCGTCTTGTCGGAAGCTTCGAAGCTCTTTTCGGTCATGTCGTTCATTTCGTCGGCGGGACTATACGGCTGCGCCCTGCCTCGCAAGCGGGAGGTTTGCAACATTCCATTCGCCTGCCGAAAACCTATATTGGCAGCGCATGGCATCGCTCCGCCCTTCCGAACGTGTCCGCCAACGCCTCGTCGAGCGCGTGCGCGCGGTCTTCAACGATGTCGAGGGCGGCGAACAACCGGTCCCGGTGTCCGACGAGGCATTGTTCGAAAAGGACAGCCCGATCAGGCTGGTACATGCCGATGTCGTCTCGATGATGATCGGCGGGGTGCGCGGGCTGCTGCTGCAGATGCTCCACCCGCATGCGCTGCAAGGCGTGCTCGACCATTCGAATTTTCGCGCCGACATGCACGGGCGGCTGCGGCGGACCGCTCGCTTCATCGCCGTGACGACCTTCGGCCATCACGAAGAGGCGGCGAAAGCGATCGAGCGGGTTAACGCGATCCATTCGCAGGTTTCGGGCACGCTCCCGGACGGATCGCAGTATTCGGCGACCAATCCGCGCACGCTCGCCTGGGTCCATGTGGCGGAGGCGACAAGCTTCCTCGAAGCCTACCTGCGCTACGTTCGGCCTTCGATGCCATTCGCCGACCAGGACGAATACTACCGCCAGTTCGCCGAGATCGCGCGCCGGCTGGGCGCCGATCCCGTGCCCGAGACCAAGAACGAGGCCGAGAAGCTGCTGCGCGAAATGCGCGGCGAGCTCGTCGCGCGCGCCGAGGCGAAGGAAGTCGCGAACCTCGTCCTCAACCAGCGCCCCCAGGGCGCACCGCCCGGTGTCCAGGCGGCGATCGGCACGGCGGCGGTCGACCTGCTGCCGGTATGGGCGCGCGACATGCTCGACCTGCGCGAACCGGGCCTCGCCGCACTGCCAGCGAAATTCGCGGCGCAATCGGTCGGGCGCACGCTGCGCTGGGCCTTCCGCCAGTAAGTCCTTCCTATCGTCATAATCCGGGCGCATAACTCCTCGCGGGAAGAGGAGGTTGCGATGCATGTGATGGGATGCGTTCTCGCAGTGCCGGAGGAAAACGAAGCCGCCTACCGCGACATGGCGGAGGAGATGGGCAAGATCTTCCTCGAATACGGCGCGCTCGAAGTGGTCGAGAACTGGGAAGTCGATGTTCCCGACGGGGAGCATACCGATTTCCGCAAGGCGGTCGCTGCAAAGGATGGCGAGAAGATCGTCTTCTCATGGGCTATCTTCGACAGCAAGGAATCCGCCGATCAGGCCCATGCCGAAATGATGGAGGACGAGCGCATGCAGAACCCGCCGGCAGAGATGCCGTTCGACGGCAAGCGCATGATCTTCGGCGGTTTCCGCACCATCTATTCGGATCGCAAGTAGGGAGAATACGGACATGGCGGAATTCACCTTCCACACCGTTGCGATGAGCCGCGGGATGATCGCGCGCTGGGCCCTGCACGAGGCCGGCGCGGACTACGACACGCAAATGTACACCTGGGACACCCGCCCGGAGAGCTTCAAGGCGATCAACCCGATGAACAAGATGCCCACGCTGGTGCATCATCACGGCGGGCACGACCATGTGGTGACCGAGGCAGCGGCCATCTGCCACTACCTCGCCGAAACGCACCCGGATGCGGGGCTGCTCCCCGACGCGCACGAGAAGGCGAGCTACTTCCGCTGGTTCTTCTTCGCCGCCGGACCGCTGGAGCAGGCGGTGGTGGCGAAATCGATGGGCTGGGATGTACCGGAAGAACGCAGCGGCATGGCCGGTTTCGGCTCGTTCGACCTGACCATCGACACGCTCGAAGGCTGGCTTGCCGAGCGCCAGTTCGTGTGCGGCGAGCGCTTCACCATGGCCGATGTCTATGTCGGCAGCCAGGTCGATTGGGGCCTGCAGTTCGGCACCATTCCCGAGCGCTCCGCCTTTGCCGCCTATCGCGAGCGCATCAATGCCCGCCCGGCGAAGCAGGAAGCCAATGCGATAGACATGGCGGCGATGGCGGAGACGTCCGATGACTAGGGAAAAGACGGCGCTCTGCCTGTGGTTCAAGGACGGGGCGGAGGATGCCGCCCGCTTCTATTGCGACCTGTTCCCGGACAGCGAAATCCACGCGGTCAACGCTGCCCCTTCGGACTGGCCGGGCGGCAAGAAGGGCGATGTCCTGACGATCGACCTGACGCTGCTCGGCAGGCCGGTCATGGCGATGAACGGCAACCATGACGACAGCTTCACCAACGCGATCTCGTTGCAGGTCTTTACCGAAACGCAGGAAGAAACCGACCGCTACTGGGATGCGCTGCTGGGTGAGACCGGTTCGCCCATGGCATGCAGCTGGTTGACCGATCGCTTCGGCCTGCGCTGGCAGGTCGTCCCGCATGTCCTGATGGACGGGCTCGGGCATGACGACCCGGCGGTGCGCGAGCGGGTCAACATGGCGATGATGCAGATGGTCAAGATCGACCACGCCGCCATCGAGGCAGCAATCGCGGGTTAGGCGATGGCGTGGCTCTTGCGCAGGAGCTGGTAAGCTTCGACGACGCGGTTTAGCCGTGTCTCGAACTTGCGATCCCCGCCATTGCGGTCGGGATGGTATCGCCGGACCAGCTCGGAATAACGGCGCCGCAAGCGCCTGCGATCGGTGTCGAGGCCAAGGCCCATCGTCTCCAGAGCCTCCGCCTCCTCGCGGCTGAAGCGGCCGTCCATCGCCATTTTCGCCTGCCGCTCGGCCTTGCTCCTGATCCCGCTTGCACGAGCGGAAATGGCATCTAGCGGATCGTCGAAATCGGCCCAACGCGGCATGCCGTCGACCCCGGCGGTGGGCCTAAAGCTCGGGCTCTCGGTCCGCCAGCCTGCGCCCGGGGCCTGCGCGTCGAGGATTTCCTCGGCGCTCATCCCCTCGAACCAGTCGTAGCCGGCGTTGAATTCCCTCACATGGTCGAGGCAGAACCAGCGATACTTGCCCGGCCCGTCGAAACCGTGCCCGCGATTGCCGGGCGCACGGAATTCGCCCGGCTCCTGGCAGCCCGACGCTTCGCAAATCCGGTCGCTGTCTTCGAACCGGCCATGGAACCTCGATTGCTTCACGCACATTAGGATGGGCATGGACAAGGCGAATGGGAACCCCCAAACCGACGACATGACCGGAACCGTAGCCAGCGAGATCGAACAGCTCCTTCGCGAAGCCTTCAGCCCCACGCGGCTCGAGGTCATCAACGACAGCGCGAAGCATCATGGACATTCGGGCGACGACGGCAGCGGGGAATCACATTTCACCGTCGTGATCGAAGCAACCGCCTTTGCCGACAAGTCGCGGCTTGAGCGCCAGCGCATGGTCAACCGCGCGCTGGGCGACATTCCCGGCCAGCGCGTCCACGCGCTTGCCATCCAGGCGTCCGCCCCGACCGCATGATCGAGCAGACAATCACGCCCACCACCCACGACCTCGGCGCGTTCGAGGTTCGCCGGGCCTTGCCGAGCAAGGGGCGCACGATGGTCGGCCCGTTCATCTTCGTCGACGAGTTCGGCCCCGGCTCGATGGATATTGGGCAAGGCATGGACGTGCGCCCGCACCCGCATATCAACCTCGCGACGGTGACCTGGCTGTTCCAGGGTGCGATCGACCACCGCGACAGCTTGGGTAGCTTTTCGACCATTCGGCCAGGGCAAGTGAACCTGATGACGGCGGGCTGCGGTATCGTCCATTCCGAACGCAGCCCGCAGGAAGAGCGCGATGCAGGGCCCAAGCTCTACGGCATGCAGACCTGGCTCGCCCTTCCCGATGGCCGCGAGGAAATCGATCCTGCGTTCGAAGAGAAGAGGGACCTGCCGGTCGTCGAGGACCAATGCGCCAAGGCGATCGTCATCATGGGCAAGCTGTGGGGCAAGCGCGCGCCGACGACGACCTATGCAGACACGATCTATGCCGAGATCGTTCTCGCGCCGACCGGGTCGCTGCCGATAGAAATCAGCGCCGACGAGCGCGCCTTGATGCTTGTCGGTGGCGAAGCCGAGGTCGATGGCCAGCCGCTCGGCCTGTACGAGCTGACGATCCTAGAGCCGGGGCGGAACATGACCCTCAAATCGGAAAAAGGCGGACGGGTCATGCTGCTCGGCGGTGAGGCATTTGCGACCAAGCGTCATGTCTGGTGGAATTTCGTCAGCTCCGACCGCGACCGGATCAGGCAGGCGCGCGAGGACTGGCAGCAGGGCCGTTTCCCCACGGTGCCGGGCGACGAGGAGGAATACATCCCCTTGCCCGACAAGCCGAAGACGGTCAGCTATCCATAAAAATCCAATCGGGAGGGAATCATGAGTTTCGAAGGCCAGTGCTGGTGGATCACCGGTGCATCGAGCGGGATCGGCGCGGCCCTTGCGCGCGAACTCGGCAAGCGCGGCGCGCGGGTCATCCTGTCGGGCCGCGATGAGGCGCGCCTGTCCGAAGTCGCGGGCGATATTGCGACCGAGACGCTCACCCTGCCCTTCGATGTGCGCGATGAGGACGCGATGCTCGCCGCGCGCGACAAGGCGGTCGAATGGTCGGGCGGTATCGATGGGTTCGTTGCCAATGCGGGCGTCTCGCAGCGCAGCCGCGCGACCAAGACGGCGATGCAGGTCTATCGCGACATCATCGATATCGACCTCACCGCGCAGATTGCCGCGAGCCAGGCATTGCTCGAGCACATGACCAACCGTGGCAGCGGCAAGCTGCTCTTCATTTCGTCGATCGCGGGCAAGGTCGGCGTGCCCATGCGCACTGCCTATTGCGCAGCGAAGTTCGGTCTTGCCGGCTATGCCGATGCGCTGCGCGCCGAGCTTTCGCGCGACGGCGTCGGCGTGCATGTGATCTACCCCGGCTCGGTCGCAACCGACGTTTCTCGCAATGCCCTCACCGGCAGCGGCGAGAAACGCGGGCGCAGCGACGATGTGATCGACAATGGCATTCCCGCCGACGAAGCGGCCAACACCATGCTCGATGCCGTCGCGGCGAACCAGCGCGAGATCATCGTCGCGCGCGGCATGGAAGAAGCCATGGGCGAGATGCGCCGCACCCCCGACCAGCTATTCGACCAGGTCGCGGGCATGGTCGCATCGGGTTACATGGAGAAAATGGAAGCCGAGGAAGGGTGATGGAGCAGACCCGCGTCACGCTTGCCAACGGGATCGAGCTCGATGTCGTCGACCAGGGGCCGAAGGATGCGCCAGCGCTGATCTTCCTGCACGGCTTCCCCGAAAGCCACTGGACCTGGCGCAACCAGATTGCGCAGTTCTCCGACCGGTACCGTTGTATCGCGCCCGACCAGCGTGGCTATCGTGGGTCATCGAAACCGCAGGCGGTCGAGGAATATACGCCCGACAAGCTGATCGGCGATGTGTTCCTGCTCGCAGATGCGCTTGGGATCGATAATTTCACCATCGTCGGCCACGACTGGGGCGGCGCGATCGCCTGGGGCGTTGCATATACCGGCATGATGAACGGGCGCGTGACCCGTGCGATCATCGCCAATGCACCCCATCCTACGCTGTTCCCCAAGCTGCTCTACACCAACCGCGCCCAGCGCGAGGCGAGCCAGTATTTCACGACCTTTCGCGACACGGCGAACGATCCGATCATTCGCGAGCACGGCTTGGCCCCGATCCTGCTGAAGGCATTCGACGGGAAGGTGATGACCGAGGTCGACGAGGCCGAGCAGGCGCGGATGCTGAAGGACTGGTCCGATCCCGATGCCGCCATCGGCATGCTGAACTACTACCGGGCGAGCCCGATGGAAGTCCTGCCCCTCGATGCCCCTTACGAGCTACCCGAGGATTACGAGCCCTACCCGCTGCCCAAGCTCGCAATGCCGACACTGGTGATCTGGGCGATGGACGACCAGGCGCTGCCGCCGGAGAACCTCGACGGCCTCGACGATGTGGTCGCCGACCTCACAATCGAGAGAGTATCGGGCTGCGGGCACTTCGTGACGTGGGAAGCGCCCGAAGCTTTCAATGCGGCGATGGAAGCGTTCCTGGCGAAGACCGCTTAAAGACCCCACTCGACCCATTCGCCGTGCGGATGGGCGGTGCCGAGCTTGGTCCATTCCTCCCCGCCCGGCCAGTAGCGGACCGAAAGCTCGTGCCGGTGCGTATCGCGATTGGCCTCCAGCGACACCCATGCGAGTGGCGCTTCGTCGGTCGCGGCGGCTCCGCTCGTTTCCATCAGCGTGTTGATCCGGTCGCGCTCATGCGCCGGGATGTATTGCCAGACGACCGAGTGCATCACGATGCGCGTAACGCCGTCCTCTTGGTCTTCGGCGAGCACGTCCGTCAGGAAGTCGCCGGCACCGCTGCGGGTGATATCGGGCGGCATGGTCTCGGCAGCCTCTATCGCCGCGTCCATCCGGGCGAAACGCGTCGTGAATTCCGGCCAGATATAGGCGCGCAGCCGTAAAGCTTGGTCGGGATCGGTCAAATCGACCGGAGCGACATCGCAGCCGCGCGCTCCAACAATCTCGAACGATCCATTGGGCGGCGGATTGCCGCGCCATTCGGGCGTCAGCTGCATCGACGCACCCTCCGGTCCCGCCGTCACGCCGCCGAGATCGAAGCGGTATCGCCGCATCATCAGGTTGATGCCCGCGCTCGATCCGATTTCGATCAGCTCGAACCTGTTCGGCAGCCCTTCGTCCGCGAGCCACAGCATGGCGGCGGCAAAGGCCCAAGAGCGCCCTGCCTCGTTGGTTTGCGGCGGGCCATCGAGCCACGGGAGCAGGAACGCCTCGTGCTTTTCAAGAGCTGCGGCGATGCGATCCTGCGTATCGGTCGGCTCGTGGCCCTCGTAGATCGGGCGAAGCTCCGGTTCCGCGCCGGAAAGGTGCAATGCGTGCAGACCGCCCGCCACGCGCAGCGGCAGGGCATCGGCAAGCGCGGGCCCGGCCCATTTGCGCACCCGCTCCATCACAATGCCACCACGGTCGGTGTCGAGCAGGCTGCGCAGTGCCTCGCAGACGCTGGCAGTGATCGGCGCGCCATTGTCGCGGCAATAGGCGACCTGGTTCTCCAGCGAGCGGGCGACCGCTTCGGGTCCCCTCGCCTGGGGGTCGGTCACGACATAGTTCGCCGAGGTGTCACGCTTGCCGTTCGCCATTGCCCTTTGCCTGCCTTCCACCTATCTGCCCGCTCGCAATGACCGGACAATTGACCTTCGCCATTCCCAAGGGCCGCATTCTGGAAGAAGCTCTTCCCGTCATGGCGCGTGCAGGCGTCGTGCCGGAAGACGCGTTCCACGACAAGGGCAACCGCAGCCTGACCTTCGCCACCACGCGCGACGACATGCGACTGATCCGCGTGCGCGCCTTCGACGTTGCGACTTTCGTGGCGCATGGCGCGGCGCAGGTCGGTATCGTGGGTTCGGACGTGATCGAGGAATTCGACTACGCCGATCTCTATGCCCCGGTCGATCTCGATATCGGGCACTGCCACCTCTCGGTCGCCGAACCGAAGGATGGCGCAGCCAGCATCGACGGGGCGAGCCACGTGCGCGTCGCGACCAAATATCCCAACCTCACCCGCCGCCACTTCGAGGCGCGCGGCATCCAGGCCGAATGCGTCAAGCTCAACGGGGCGATGGAAATCGCGCCGAGCCTCGGCATGTGCGGGCGGATCGTCGACCTTGTTTCGACCGGGCGGACGCTCAAGGACAACGGGCTGGTCGAAACCTCCAAGATCATGGACATTTCCGCGCGGCTGATAGTCAACCGCGCCGCGCTCAAGACCGATGCGCGTGTCGCCGCGCTGGTCGAGGCTTTCCGCAGCGATGCGGCGGAGCGGGCCGCCTGATGCAGCTTCTCCGCACCACCGACGCCGATTTCCAGCGCAAGTTCGACGCAATCGTGTCCGACCGGCGCGAGAGCGCGAACGACGTGGCCGCAGACGTCGCCTCGATCATCGCGCAGGTCCGCAACCAGGGCGACAAGGCGCTGGTCCAGATGACCGACCGCTTCGACCGGCACAGCATGTCGAGCAAAAGCGACTGGGCTTACGGACCGGCCGATTTCGAAGAGGCGTTCAAGGCGCTCGAGGACGATCTGCGCGACGCGCTCCTCCTCGCGGCACAGCGCATCGAAGCCTATCACAAGGCGCAGCTTCCCGAAGACCGCGATTACACCGACGATACCGGCGTGCGCCTCGGCGCGAAGTGGCGGTCGGTCGATGCGGCAGGCCTGTACGTTCCGGGGGGCCGGGCGGCCTATCCCTCATCCCTGCTGATGAACGCCATTCCCGCCAGGGTCGCAGGCGTCGAGCGCGTGATCGCCGTCTCGCCCACGCCGGGCGGCAAGGTGAACCCGCTGGTCCTCGCCGCAGCGCATGTCGCAGGCATCGAGACCATGTGGCGCATCGGCGGCGCGCAGGCGATTGCCGCGCTCGCATACGGCACCGACACCATCGAGCCAGTCGATGTCATCACCGGCCCGGGCAATGCTTGGGTCGCGGAAGCCAAGCGCCAGCTCTACGGCGTGGTCGGGATCGACATGGTCGCAGGTCCGAGCGAAATCCTCGTTATCGCCGATGGCAAGAACGATGCCGACTGGATCGCGGCCGACCTGCTGAGCCAGGCCGAACACGACCCGACTTCGCAGTCGATCCTCATCACCGACGATGCGGAATTCGCGCTCAAGGTGGAAGACCGCGTCGACGTGCAGTCGGCCATGCTTTCGACCAAGGACACTGCGCAGAAAAGCTGGGGCGACCACGGCGTCATCATCGTCGTCGAGGAACTGTCGCAGGCCGTTCCGCTCGCCAACCGGCTTGCCGCCGAGCATGTCGAGCTGGCGGTGGACGATCCGGACGCGCTTTTTGCCGAGCTGCGCCATGCCGGCAGCGTCTTCCTCGGCCGCATGACGCCGGAGGCGATCGGTGACTATCTTGCAGGGCCGAACCACGTCCTTCCCACGGGCCGCCGGGCGCGCTTTTCCAGCGGGCTGTCGGTCCTCGACTTCATGAAGCGCACCAGCTTCCTCTCGGCCAGTGCCGACGCTCTCGGCGCAATCGGCCCGGCCGGCGTCGCGCTCGCCAATGCAGAGGGCCTGCCCGCCCACGCCAAATCCATCGAATTGAGATTGCAAAAATGACCTCCCGTTCGCAGGCCCGCGCGGCCGCCCGCCTCGCAGCCGTACAGGCGCTCTACCAGCAGCAGATGGAAGGCACCGCCCTTGCCCGCCTGCTCGACGAGTTCCACCAGCACCGGCTCGGCAAGGAAATCGAGAATGAGCAATATGCCGACGCCGACGTCGATTTCTTCGACGATGTGGTGAGCGGCGTCCATGCACGGCGCGACGAGATCGACGCGGCTATCGTCGGCAAGCTGGCCAGCGGATGGACACTCGCCCGCCTCGACAAGACCATGCTGCAAATCCTGCGTGCAGGCGCATACGAGCTCATGGCGCGGCAGGACATCTCGATCGGTACGGCGATCAACGAGTATGTCGACGTCGCCAAGGCGTTCTTCGACGACCGCGAGGCGAAATTCGTCAACGGCATTCTCGACGCGATCGCGAAAGAGGCCCGGTGAGCGGCGAGCTCGATTTTATCGAGCAATTGCGGGTACTTGCCACGCACCCCGGGGCTCGAAACCTCGACGATGATGCCGCCGTCCTGACAATCGGATCGGAAACGCTCGTCCTGACCCATGACGCGATGGTCGAGGGAACCCACTGGCTGCCCGGCACCGACCCCTACGACATTGCCTGGAAGCTGGTTGCGACCAACCTCTCCGACCTCGCTGCCAAGGGCGCTGTTCCGATGGGCGTGCTGCTGTCGCACACGCTTGGTGAAGGCGACGCTCGCTTCATCGAAGGACTTTCGGCGATCCTCGGGGAATACGACGTCCCCCTGCTCGGCGGCGACACCGTTGGAGGGGAAGGTCCGCGCACGCTCGGCCTGACCGCGATCGGCCGGGCGTCACACACCCCGGTCCCGTCGCGTTCGGGCGCGCAGGTGGGCGATGCTGTCTATCTCTGCGGCCTGATCGGCGAGGCGATGGCCGGGTTCGCGCAATTGCGTCGGCTCGAAAGGGAAAAGGAGACAGGTCCCCAGCCTGGGTTCGCGGGCGATATCCCTAAGCCTTTCGTGCCCGATCCCCTTTTCGTGGAGGCGTTCCTTCGCCCCCGTCCTTTGTTGACCGAGGGCGAGATCCTTGCACCGCATGTGACCGCGATGATGGACGTGTCGGACGGCCTGTTCCTCGACGCCAGCCGGATCGCCGAGGCAAGCGGAGTGACACTGAGTATCGAACTCGACGCCGTACCGCATTCGGACCGATTCATTCAGCGCGCCTCGCAGGGCAATCTGGTCGATGTCGGGAGCAAAGGCAGGCCTATGCGGGAAGCCGCCTGCACTTGGGGCGACGATTACGCGCTCCTCTTTACTGCGCCCGAAGAACTCGCACTGCCCGTTTCGGCGCACCGCATCGGCTCGGTTGAAGCGCAGGGCAGCGCTCCGCTGGTCGTTTCCGGGACCGCCTTCGACAGCCCCGAGGGGCTTGGATACACCCACTGAGACGCAGTGAGGCGCTGAAGGCCGTGCATTTCGCCCGATAGGGACTTGCGCGAAGGCACTACGCCCTTAATACCGGCAACCCTCTGGGTCGGACCCGCAAAAGCGGGCCGAAACACCCGCATAATTGTGAGGGGATTTTCGTGACACTCGTACTGATAGCAATCGCGCTGGGATTGCTAGCCGTGGTCTACGGCTTCATCACCAGCCGCCAGGTGCTCAACTCGGCACCCGGCAATGAGAAGATGCAAGAGATTGCCGGCGCCATCCAGGAAGGCGCCAAGGCTTACCTCAACCGTCAATACACCACCATCGCCATGGTCGGCGTGGTCGTCGCCATTCTCGTCGGGGTCTTCCTCGGCTGGATTTCGGCTGTCGGCTTCGTGATCGGCGCTGTCCTGTCCGGGGTCGCCGGCTACATCGGGATGAACATCTCGGTGAAGTCGAACGTTCGGACGGCCGCCGCGGCACAGAGCGGACTGCAGCAGGGCCTGACCCTCGCTTTCCGCGCAGGTGCTATCACCGGCATGCTGGTGGCAGGCCTCGCGCTGCTCGCCATCGCGGTGTTCTTCTACGTACTGATCGGCCCGATGGCCCTTGCGCCGAATGACCGCGTCGTGATCGACGCGCTCGTCGCGCTCGCCTTCGGTGCATCGCTGATCTCGATCTTCGCGCGTCTCGGCGGCGGTATCTTCACCAAGGCTGCAGACGTCGGCGCCGACCTCGTCGGCAAGGTCGAAGCAGGCATTCCGGAAGACGATCCCCGCAACCCGGCCGTGATCGCGGACAACGTGGGCGACAACGTCGGCGACTGCGCCGGCATGGCTGCCGACCTGTTCGAGACCTATGTCGTCACCGTCGGTGCGACCATGGTCCTCACCGCCCTGCTGCTGACCTCGGTCGGCGACCTGCTGCTGCCGCTCATGGCGCTCCCGCTGCTGATCGGCGGCGCGTGCATCGTGACCAGCATCATCGGCACCTACTTCGTTCGTCTCGGCAACGGCACGAACGTGATGGGTGCGATGTACAAGGGCTTCCTCGTCTCCGCCATCCTGGCCATTCCGCTGATCTGGTACGTCACCTGGCGTGCGCTCGGCTCGGTCGATGTGGGCATGGACACGATCCTCAACCCGGGCACGGGCATGGTCGAGTTTACCGGCATGGACCTGTTCTGGTGCGCCATGCTCGGCCTCGGCATCACCGGCCTGATCATCTGGATCACCGAGTACTACACCGGCACGGGCTTCCGTCCGGTCCGCTCGATCGCCAAGGCTTCGGAAACGGGCCATGGTACCAACGTGATCCAGGGTCTCGCGATCTCGCTGGAATCGACTGCGCTTCCGACGCTCGTGATCGTCGGCGGCATCGTCGTCGCCTACCAGCTCGCAGGCCTCATGGGCATTGCCTACGGTGCAACCGCGATGCTGGCGCTGGCCGGCATGGTCGTCGCGCTCGACGCCTACGGTCCGGTGACGGATAATGCAGGCGGCATTGCCGAAATGGCCGGTCTCGACGACTCCGTTCGCGAGAAAACCGACCTGCTCGACGCTGTCGGCAACACCACCAAGGCCGTGACCAAGGGTTACGCGATCGGTTCGGCGGGCCTCGGCGCGCTGGTCCTCTTCGCTGCCTACACGACCGACCTCAGGGTGTTCTTCCCGAACTTCCTCGACGGCGATCCCAGCAATGGCGAAGTCTCGTTCAGCCTCGAGAACCCGTACGTCATCGTCGGCCTGTTCCTCGGCGCACTGCTCCCGTACCTGTTCGGTGCGATGGGCATGACCGCCGTGGGCCGTGCAGCCGGTGACGTGGTTGTCGACGTCCGCGAGCAGTTCAAGAACGACCCGGGCATCATGGAGGGCACCAGCCGTCCGAACTACGCCAAGACGGTCGATCTCGTGACCAAGGCCGCGATCAAGGAAATGATCATCCCGTCGCTGCTTCCGGTGCTTTCGCCGGTCGTGGTGTACTTCGCGATCACTGCCATCGCCGGTCAGGACAACGGCTTCGCCGCACTCGGCGCGATGCTGCTGGGCGTCATCGTCGGCGGCCTCTTCGTCGCGCTTTCCATGACCGCCGGCGGCGGCGCATGGGACAATGCGAAGAAGTACATCGAGGACGGCAACCACGGCGGCAAGGGCTCCGAAGCCCACAAGGCTGCCGTGACCGGCGACACCGTGGGTGACCCCTACAAGGACACCGCGGGTCCGGCCGTGAACCCGATGATCAAGATCACCAACATCGTTGCACTGCTTCTGCTTGCAGCGCTTGCTGGTCACTCGGTCGTTTAAATCGTCATACCCGACCGAAAGTGGGGTCCCGTCCGGAGCAATCCGGGCGGGGCCTTTCGTTTTGGGACACCTTCGCCAGCGTTAATTCTTCCTCAGCGCCTGTCGGATAAGGCGGCACCGTGGCGCTCATTGCCACGGCAGACGAAGGTTAACACATGGCCAGCCGCCCGCGGCCAGACCCGGAGACACGCATCGCCGCCGAAGCCCTGGCTTCCGGCGGGCTTGCCGTGTCCGCGCTGCCGTGGAGCGAAGCGGCGGGCAGCGAGGCATTCCGCGCCGAGTGGCAAAGCCTCTCCCACAGCGCGAGCGAGCCGAACCCGTTCCATGCCCCCTGGGCTCTCGAACCGGCCCTGAAGGCGTTCGACAACGGCGGCCGCTGCGACCTGCTTTGCGTGCGCGTCGACGGCGATCTCGTCGGCCTGCTGCCGATTGCCCGCATTGGCCTGTATTACCGTTACCCGTTGCCGCACCTGCGCAACTGGATGCACGACAACGCTTTTCTAGGTTCGCCGTTGGTGCGCGCGGGCTTCGAAGCACCGTTCTGGCAGGCCCTGCTTGACTGGGTCGACGACAGCGCGGGATCGGCGCTGTTCCTGCACCTCACCCATCTCGACGAGAACGGCCCGCTGGTCGCCGCCCTTCGCGACGTGCTTGAGGCACACAATCGCCCAGCTGCGATCGTCCACCGGGAGGAGCGCGCATTCCTGCAATCTTCGCTCTCCTCGACCGAATATTTCGAGCAGTCGCTGAGCACCAAGAAACGCAAGGAACTGCGTCGCCAGTTGCGCCGCCTGTCCGATGAAGGAACGGTCGACTTCATTCGCGAAGGTGGCGACGGCGATCTCGCTCGTTGGACCGGTGAATTCCTCGCTCTCGAAGCCGCGGGATGGAAGGGTCGCAACGGCTCCGCCCTCGCGAGCGACCACGCGACGGCGCAGGTGTTTCGCGAGACGCTGGCAGGAGCAGCGGCACACGGCCAGATCGAACGCCTTGCCCTGCGGCTCGACGGCAAGCCTATCGCCATGCTTGCGAACCTCCTCGGCCCGCCCGGCGCATTCTCCTACAAGACCGCTTTCGACGAGGATTACGCGCGCTTCTCGCCCGGCGTTCTCCTCCAGCAATTCAATCTCGAGGTGCTCGATCGCGACGATATCGCCTGGAGCGACAGCTGCGCATCGAGCGACCATCCGATGATCGACCGCATCTGGCGCGAGAAGCGCAGCATGGTGCGTATCTCCATCGCAATCGGGGGCAGCGCTCGCCAGGCGATCTGCCGCCGGATCCTTAAGCGCGAAACCGGAACCGAACTGGAAGGGATTTGACCATGGGTGCGCCCAATCAATTCGACGTAGCTCAAAAGCGCAGCCTGCCCGTTTTCGGCGAGGACGCGCGCGCGAGGTTCGCGCTGAACTATCCCGAGACGCCGCACGTCCTCACCCACCACCTCGACCTGCATGCGATGTTGCAGCTCGATGCGCTGGCCGAACTGGCGGGGCAGCTTCCGGAAAGCTCGATCGAGTTCAACCGGGGCGACCTGCCGATCGGTATCGACGGCAAACCGGGAGCGACCGGCAGGACCATCGAGGAGACGATCCGCCACATCGCGACGAGCAACAGCTGGGCAGTGCTCAAGAACATCGAGCAGGTGCCGGCCTATGCCGACCTGCTCCATTCGCTTCTCGGGGAAATTCGGGGCGAGATCGAGGCCAAGACCGGCGCGCTGATGAAGCCGCAAGGGTTCGTCTTCATCTCGAGCCCGAATGCCGTCACACCCTATCACTTCGATCCGGAGCACAACATTCTACTTCAGCTCGCCGGGTCGAAGACGATGACGCAGTTCCCGGCGGGCGATGCGCGTTTCGCAGCCGATACGATGCACGAAAGCTACCATACGGGCGGCGCTCGCGAGCTTGTTTGGACCGACGATCTTGCCGCAGGTGGCAGGGAATTCGCCATCGGACCGGGCGAAGCGCTGTTCGTGCCGGTCATGGCGCCTCACTTCGTGCGCAACGGGCCGGAAAGCTCGATTTCGCTGTCGATTACCTGGCGAAGCGACTGGAGCTTTGCGGAGGCTGACGCGCGGGCGCTCAACCATCACCTGCGCCGCTTCGGCCTCGAACCGAAGGCGCCGGGGCGCTGGCCCGCATCCAACCGCGGCAAGTCCATTGCCTATCGCGCATTGCGGAAACTGCGCATCCTTCGTTGACCTCGACCGCGCAGCGCCGCAAAGCGCGTGCATGAGTGATGACTTCGATCCCGCCCGCGTCGTCGACGGGCTTATCCGCCTTCTCACCGTCGAACAGGTGGGCGACGACAGCTTCGTCGGCGCGCCGCAGAAGGACGGCATCGGTCGAGTTTTCGGCGGACAGGTAATCGCCCAGGCGCTGCAGGCGGCACAGGGGACCGTCGGCGAAGGCAAGCACGCCCACTCGCTCCACGCATACTTCCTGCGTGGCGGCGAGGAAGGCACGCCGATCGACTATGCGACCGCGCGCGATTTCGAAGGCCGCAGCTTCGCCAACCGCAGGGTCGTTGCGAGCCAGAACGGCAAGCCCATCCTCAACCTTACGGCGAGTTTCCAGGCGCCCGAGGAAGGTCTCGAGCATGACGATTACGCCATGCCCGACGTGCCCGGCCCGGAAGGCCTGAAGTCCGACATGGAAATCCGCCGCAAGGTCGTCGAAGCGCGCGGCGACCGGATGAGCGAGCAGCAAAAGAAGCTCATGACCCGCCCTCGCCCGATCGAGATGCGCACGACCGACAAGTTGCACTGGATGAACAGCGAACCCAAGCCGCCGATGGCGCACAGCTGGTTCCGCACGGTCGCCCCGCTACCGGACGATGCGGCGCTGCACCGCGCGATCATCGCCTATGCGAGCGACTACACGCTGCTCGGCACCAGCGCGCTGCCGCATGGCCTTAGCTGGATGCGCGGCGAGCTGGTCGGGGCAAGCCTCGACCATGCGATCTGGTTCCACCGCGAAGCGCGCGCCGACGAATGGCTGCTCTACGCGACCGAAAGCCCGTGGAGCGGGTCGGGTCGCGGTTACAACCGCGGCAGGATCTTCAACCAGAAGGGCGAGCTGATCGCCAGCGTCGCCCAGGAAGGCATGATGCGTCGCCGCAAGGGCAAGGACGAAGCCTAGCCGCCCCGGCTGCTCATGCGCGAACCGGTCGAACCGTTGCGGTCGTTGAGGTTCCACTTGCCCGCACGCTCACCGAAACCACCGCGAGCGGCGAGTTTCGAAGCGGGCTTTACCTTCGGCACGGTCTTCGCTTTCTCGAAAGCGCGCGAGCCTGCGTAATACTTGCCCGGCTGGCCGGCATAGCCGAGGCGCATGCCGTTCGGCGTCTTGAAGGCACCGTCGCGGCCACGGAACAGCGGCGTCGGGCGGCGGTCGCTCTTGTGATAGATGAAGGCCGCGAGGAACGGCGAGAAGTGGCGGCGACGCGTGGTCGGCTCTTCCTCGGAAACACAGCGACCTTCGCCATATTCCTGCTCGCAATCCTGGATCGCCTGGTAGCGCGGAGCTTCTTTCGAGGCGACGGCCAGCGCTTCCTTGCGCATCTCGGCGCATTCGGCGCGGGTATTGTCGGTTTTCTTCGCGCATTCGAAGACGTTCTCGAACACCTGGACCTCCTGCGCGTCGGCCGGCTTGCCCGCTTTCGCAGGTGCCTGCGCGGCATTCGCGGCCGGCATGGTCTCGCCTTCACCGCAAGCGGCCAGCAGCGCCGTACCCGACAGTGCGGCCATCGTCGTCAACGCAACGCGTCCCGACCGTTTCCGGCGCTGGTTCGTGGTGCTCGTCATCAAAAAATCCCCCGTGCAAACCCTTTCGATTGTTGGCTTAAACGAAAAACCCTACCAGAAAGTGAGCGACTTCAAGGGGATCGCAAGAATGCAGCGCGTCAGTATCGAGCCGAGGCCGAATTGGCAGGAAATCGCCAAGGAAAACGGTTTCCTGTTCCATCATGTCGATGGCGAGATTTACTGGGACGAAAGCGCCTATTGGCAGTTTTCGCTGCGGGAAGTCGAAGACGAGATCGAGGATCCCTCGACCGAGCTCTACGCGCTGTGCATGGCTCTTGTGGACGAGGCTTGCGGTTCGCAGGAGCTGATGGAGAAGCTCGCGATACCCGAGGACATGCGCGATATCGTTGCCGCTTCGTGGCACGACACCGACATGTCGCTCTACGGCCGGTTCGACTTCGCCTATGACGGCAGCGGCCCGGCCAAGATGCTCGAATTCAATGCCGACACGCCCACCAGCATCTACGAGACGGCGTTCTTCCAGTGGGGCTGGCTCGAGGATGTCGTCGCGTCCGGCCAGCTGCCCGAGAGCGCGGACCAGTTCAACCGGCTGCACGAAGCGCTGATCGAGCGGTTCGGGCAGATCCTGACCAAGGGCAGCCTGCTGCACCTGTCGGCAGTGGAGACCCATCTCGAAGACCGCTCGACAGTGCTCTATCTGGAGGATCTTGCCGGGCAGGCCGGGCTCGAAACGCGCTTCGTCGGTGTGGACGATATCGGGATCGACGATGCCGGCAATTTCGTCGACGCGGAAGGCTACCGGATCGGCGCGCTATTCAAGCTCTACCCGTGGGAAGACATGATGCGCGAGAGCTTCGGAAAGAAGGTCGCGCAGTCCAAGACCATGTTCATCGAACCGGCGTGGAAGGCGATCCTGTCGAACAAGGCGATGCTGCCGCTGCTATGGGAGCGCCACAGGGGTCATCGCAACCTCCTGCCCGCCTATTTCGCCGACAGTCCAGAGGCGCTCGAAATGGCGTCCGGGCCGCACGTCTTCAAACCCTTCTTCAGCCGCGAAGGCGCCGATATCGCGCTGTTCGACGGGCAGGAGCACCATCGCGGACCGGAAGAAGGCTATGGCGCGGAAGGCGGCATCATCCAGGGCTATGCGCCGATTGCGCGCCACGGCAACAATCACGCCGTCATCGGCAGCTGGATCGTCGGCGACGATGCGGTCGCCATGTCGATCCGCGAGGACGCGAGCCCGATTACCCGCGACCTCGCTCGCTTCCTGCCCCACGCAATCGTCGATTGAGCGGGCGGCGCCTCAGTGCGCCATCAGGACCGGCATCGGCGGGCTCTTGAGCATCTGCCGCGTCACGCCGCCGAAGACCATTTCCGACAGCCTGCTGCGGCCATAGGCGCCCATGACCATGAGGCCGGCATCGCGGGCGACAGCAGCTTCTGCAAGGACATCGGCGACCTTCTTGTCGCTCTTCGGCAGCGAGATGACTTCCGCCTCGATGTCATGGCGGGCGAGGTAGTGCGCCCCGTCCAGCCGCGGGAAGTCGCGGCCCGGTTCGTCCTGACCCTCGTCGACCGAGGCTAGATAGACTTTCGACGCGCGCTGGAGCAGCGGCATGGCCGCCCGCAGGGCGTTGGAGCCTTCGGGATAGCCGTTCCAGGCGACGAAGGCAGGCGCACCGACCTCTATCTTGTCGCAGCCCTCGGGCACGACCAGCGTCGGCGTACGCGTGTGCGTGATGAAGGCTCCCAGTGTGGCCGAGGGAGCGCCACCACCGATCTTCGGCTCCGCCGTACCCATCACGACGACATCGGCCAGCGTCGCATTGTGCAGCAGGCAGGGATATGCCGTGCCCGACTGCTCGATGTAGTCCCACGCGAAATCCTCGTTGGCGAGGTCGGTCGTCACACGCTCTTTCAGCTTGGCCGCATTTTCGCGCATGACAGGGATCATGGCGGCGAAGGCGAGGCCGAACGGTTCGCCGGGCGCCGATGCCTCGTAGGGGATCGCGTTGAGGCAGGTCACATGCCCCTCGAACGCGCGGGCAAGGTCTCCGGCGACGGCCAGGCGGCCATCCAGACCCTCATCGTCATACATATGGACCAGTATCGAACGCATGGCAGCCTCCTCGAATTGACGACTCGAAGTTAGGCGGCAGCATCCCCTCTCGCATTGATCCATGTCAATTTTCGCGCTCGGCCGAGGCCTTTCTCGCGAGACGGCTGCGCGCGAAACGGACGAGCAAGTATGCCGCGCCCGCAACGAGCGGAATGCCGACAGTCGCGATAATCAAGACCCTCTCCGGATCGACCGAACCGAAGTATTTCCCGAGCCCGACATAGGTCGCGGTGACGAACACATTGGCACTGCCGACCGCGACGAAGAACCGCCGGAACGGATAGCTCGCGATTCCCGAGGCAACGAGGATCGTCTCACCAATGACCGGTACGGGGCGGGTCATGAACAGGACGAGGCTGGTGATGCCCTTCGCGCGCTCCTGTGCGGCGGCGAGGTCGTCCGCGCCGACGATCTTTCGCGCGAGCGGGCGACCGGCGAAGTAGCCGAGCGCGTAGCTCAGGCTGCTCGCGGTCATCAGCCCGATCCAGACCGAGGCGGCTGCGGCAGGCCAGTCGAGCGCCTGTGCAGCCAATGCGCCGACAAGGCCGTTCGGGATAAACGCCGCCGCGTCGAGGCAGAACAGGCCGATGATGGTGACGAACGCGAGCGTGGGCGATCGCGACCCGGCCTCGCGTGCGAACTCGATCAGATAGGGCGTCGCAGGCAGCAGGATCAGGAACGGCAATACGAACAGGCCGAATGCCAGCGCGGCTATTCTCAGCCAGCGTGAAACTGCGCCTTTGGCGGCCAATCCGCTCCCTCCCGTCAGCAGCTACCCGCTTGCATGATAGAAGTCGTAGATCTTTTGCGCCACCGCTTCGCTGATGCCGGGCGCGCGCTTGAGATCGTCTAGCGCAGCTGCACGCACGCGGCTCGCGGTACCGAAGTGGAGCAGCAGCGCGCGTTTACGGGTCGGGCCGATGCCGGGAATCTCGTCGAGCGGCGAGGCGCTGATCGCGCGGCTGCGCTTCTGCCTGTGCGCTCCGATGACGAAGCGGTGCACCTCGTCGCGCAGGTTCTGGAGGTAGAACAGCACGGGCGAATTGGTCGGCAGCGTCTTCTCGCGTCCGTCGGGGAAGTGGAACACCTCTCTCCCCTCGCGCCCGTGGTGCGGGCCCTTGGCGATGGCGATCAGCGGGACGTCCTCGATGCCCAGCTCTTCCAGCGTATCGCGAACGCTCGACATCTGGCCCTTGCCGCCGTCGATCAGGACGAGATCGGGCCACACCGCCTTGTCGCCGGTGGTCTCGCGGTCCGGGTCTTCCTTCATCGCGCGCTCGAACCGGCGACGCATGACTTCGCGCATCATGCCGAAGTCGTCGTTGGTCTGCGCGTTCTTGATATTGAACTTGCGATACTGGCCCTTGATGAAGCCTTCCGGCCCGGCAACGACCATCGCGCCGACTGCCTTGGCGCCCTGGATGTGACTGTTGTCGTAGACCTCGATACGCTGCGGCACCTCGGGCAATTCGAGGAATTCGGCCATCTCGCGCATGACCTTGGCCTTCGTCCCGCTTTCGGCGAGACGACGTTCGAGCGCCTCCACCGCATTGCGCTTCGCCTGGTCCATCAGCTTGCGGCGATCGCCCCGCTGCGGGATCGAGATCGCGACCTTGTGGCCTGCGCTTTCGCACAGCGCCGCTTCGATCAGCTCCTGTTCGGGCAATTCGCGATCGACCAGGATCGTGCGCGGCGGCGGGACTTCCTCGTAGAATTGCAGCAGCACGTCGGCGAGCACTTCGTCCTCTCCGACATCTCCGGTGTTCTTTGGGAAGAAGGCGCGGTGCCCCCAGTTCTGGCCGCCCCTGATGAAGAAGGCTTGCAGACCGATCTGTCCGCCCTTCTTTGCCAGCGCGAAAACATCCGCATCGCCTACACCTGCGGCATTGATCGCCTGGCTGCCCTGGATGAAGGTCGCAGCGCGCAACCGGTCGCGCAGGATCGCGGCGGTCTCGAAGTCCAGCTCCTCGGCCGCCTTGGCCATCTGCCTCTCGATATTGGCCTGAACGGCGGAAGACTTGCCCGACAGAAAGTCCTTCGCCTGCTGGACCAGTTCGTCGTAGCCTTCCTCGTCGATCCGGCCGACGCAAGGGGCCGAGCAGCGCTTGATCTGGTAGAGCAGGCAAGGCCGGTCGCGATTGTTGAAGAAGCTGTCGGTGCAACTCCGCAGCAGGAAGAGCTTTTGCAGCGCATTGAGCGTCTTGTTGACCGACCCCGCGCTCGCGAAAGGTCCGTAGTAATTGCCCTTCGCCTTGCGCGCTCCGCGATGTTTGTGGATGCGCGGGAAGGCATGGTCGGCGCGCAGCAGGATGAAGGGAAAGCTCTTGTCATCGCGCAGCAGCACGTTGAACGGCGGGCGGAAACGCTTGATCAGCTGCGCTTCGAGCAGCAGCGCCTCGGCCTCCGAATTGGTGACGACGATTTCCATCCGGCGCGTCTGGCTAACCATGCGCTGGAGCCGGTTGGAGAGATTTGCGACCTGCGTGTAGTTCGCCACCCGCGCCTTCAGGCTTCGCGCCTTGCCGACGTAGAGCACGTCGCCGCGCGCATCGAGCATGCGATAGACGCCCGGGCGCGGCTTCAGCACCTTCACCGTCTCGCGGATCGCGGTGACGCCCGCCTCGAGATCGGGCTGCGCGCTCGCGACCGTATAGGCGGCACGCTCCTCGTTGAAGCGTTCCGCGCCGCGCGGGTCGTGCGGTGATCCTGCCGGTGTGCGAGCCATCGCAAGGCAGATAGGAATCTTGCGCCCAAATGGCAAAGCCGCGATGGGGCGCGGGTGAGTGAAAATTTCGATGCGATAATTCTCGGCGCAGGCGCAGCCGGCCTGATGTGCGCCGCGCGTGCAGGCCAGAGGGGCCTGCGCGTGCTGGTTCTCGAGCGGGCGGAGAAACCGGGCAAGAAGATCCTCATCTCCGGCGGCGGGCGCTGCAATTTCACCAATATCGGCGCCGGTCCGGCGAACTATCTCTCCGCAAATCCGCATTTCGCGAAGAGCGCCCTCGCCCGCTACACCGCGCGCGACTTCCTCGATCTGGTCGAGAGCTACGGGATCGCCTGGCACGAAAAGACGCTCGGCCAGCTGTTCTGCGATGGCTCGGCCAAGCAGATCGTCGACATGCTCCTCGACGAATGCGCCAAGGGCGATGTGACGGTGAAATGCGGCGAGGAGATCGCCTCGGTCGAACATGCAGGCGATTTCGCCGTCACGACACAGAACGGCACATACAGTGCGCCAAAACTGGTCATCGCGACCGGTGGTCCGTCGATCCCCAAAATGGGCGCAACCGGCTTCGCCTACGAACTCGCTCGCCAGTTCGGGCTCAAAGTCGTTGAGCCGCGACCGGCCCTCGTTCCGTTGACGCTCGGCGGCGATGAGGTCCTGTTCCGCGAGATTTCGGGCGTTTCCGCGCCAGTCGTCGCCGAGGCGAACAAGGCACGCTTTCCCGAAGCTGCGCTGTTTACCCATCGCGGCCTGTCCGGCCCGGCGATCTTGCAGGTCAGTTCCTACTGGCGCCCCGGTGACCCGGTGACGATCGATTTCCTGCCCGGTCGCGAGACCGACTGGCTCCTCGAGACAAAGCGTTCGAACCCGAAGTCGACGATCCGATCGCTCCTTCGCGAAGCCCTGCCCGACCGCTTGGCGGACATACTTGACGAGAAGATCGCCCTGCCCGGCGAC
Organism: Erythrobacter sp. HKB08; assembly: GCF_004114695.1. NCBI lineage: Bacteria > Pseudomonadati > Pseudomonadota > Alphaproteobacteria > Sphingomonadales > Erythrobacteraceae > Erythrobacter > Erythrobacter sp. HKB08. The sequence goes on along the minus strand of NZ_CP035310.1, from coordinate 1,385,577 downwards.
CTCGGCAACCTTCCCGACAAGGCCCTGCGCGGCGCGGAGGAGCAACTTCGGCGCTGGCAGTTCCGGCCGAGCGGCAGCGAGGGGTTTGCCAAGGCGGAAGTGACCGTCGGCGGCATCTCCACCAGTGAGCTTTCGTCCAAGACGATGGAGAGCATGCGTGTCCCCGGCCTCTTCGCGATCGGCGAAGCGGTCGATGTGACCGGTTGGCTTGGCGGCTATAATTTCCAATGGGCCTGGGCGAGCGGAATGGCCGCAGGCGAAGCGCTCTGATTCAAGCCCGACGCATGGTGAAACCGTCATTCACCAAGTCCGGCAATTGAGAACCCCCTGTTAAATACCTTGTGGATAAGTTGTGAATCGGCATGATGCCGAATCGGGAGACCCTCGGGGCGCAACGACGAGGTTGGGGATGACGCAGGAAAATCTGCGCGACGCGGCAAGGACCGAAATCGCAAGTTACGACAATGGCGAGAGCCCGAAGCGCGTAGTCGACGACATCGTCCGTCGATCGCGGCCGGATGCTCACATCATTCTCTTCGCCAACGAGAAGGGCGGCGTCGGCAAATCGACCCTCGCCTTCAACACCGCCGTTCGCCTCGCCAACCGTGGCCACCGCGTCCTCGCAGTCGACCTCGACCGCCGCCAGCGCAGCCTGTCCCGCTCGATCGAGAACCGTCACGGTACCGCCGTCTGCCTCGGGCTCGACCTGCCGACCCCGCGCGTCTGCGCGCCTTCGCTGCCGAGCACGGCGATGCTGCTGCAGGAGATCATGCGCGTCGGAAACCAGTGCGACATCATCGTCATCGACGCTCCGGGCCACGACAATCCTGTCGTCCGCCGCGCCATGGCGATTGCCGACACGATCGTGACGCCGGTCAACGCGTCCTTCTTCGACCTCGACATGCTGGCTCATTTCGATCCGGTTTCGCAGGATATCCGTTCGCCGGCGATGTTCGCGCGAACCGTTCTCGACCTGCGCGAGGAACTCGCGCGGCGCGAGATGCGCAAGCCCGATTGGATCGTCGCCAAGAACCGTATCCGGGGATCGGAAACCTCGCAGCTGGCCCGCACCGATGCGCAACTTTCGCGCATTGCCGAGCGCTTCGAACTGCGTGTCGTCGACGGGCTGCGCGAGCGCGTCGGCTATCGCGGGCTGCTGCAATACGGTCTGGTGGAAGCCGACCTCAAGTCGATCCCCCAGATGCAAGGCGTGAGGCTGCGCCACACCGGCGAGATGGATCACTTCATCGACGACCTGCACATCAGCCGTTCGAGCCTGCATGTCGCACTCGCGCCGATGCGCCGATATGCAGCAAAGGTTTGCGCCCAGACCCGCGAGGATTTCGCCCGCTCGCTGCGCAATCACCTCGCCCCGCCTGCCGAGGCAGCCTACGCCTGACGCGCCCTATGCGCCCCGCCTTTGACGCGGCGCACAAAGCTGGTAATCCTGTGCAACTTGGACCCGCGCAAACGTGGGCCGTTCGCAGGAGATAGCCCTTGCGCCAGCTGCAGGGCATGGATGCCAGCTTCGTTGCGCTCGAAACGCGCAACTCGCCGATGCACATCGGCTCGATCCTGATATACAATCCCGAGACGGCGCCCGGAGGTTTCGTCCGGTTCAAGGACATCCTCGGTTTCCTAGATGACCGAATGAAGATGTCGAAGACACTGCGCCAACGGCTGGTGCGGGTGCCGTTCGACCTCGACTATCCCTACTGGGTCGAGGACCCGGATTTCGATCTCGAATACCATGTGCGCCACGTTGCACTGCCCAAGCCGGGCGACTGGCGGCAGCTGTGCATTCAGGCGGCGCGCATCTTCGCCCGCCCGCTCGACCTCGAGCGCCCGCCATGGGAATTCACCGTGGTCGAAGGTCTCGACAATGTCGAAGGCATCCCGAAGGGCAGCTATGCCTACATCACGAAGGTCCACCATGCCGCGATCGACGGGATGAGCGGGATCGACCTGATGGAGGTCACCCACACGCTCAACCCAGGCGACCCGCCCCCGGATTTCCCCGACACATGGAAGCCGGAGAAGATTCCCAACGCGGTCGAACTGCTCGGCAAGAGCTATTTCAACGCGATGACCAACCCGCTCAAGCAACTTGAAGTCGCGGCGAAGGCAGCTCCGGGTATCGCCAATGCGATCAAGGGGCTGGTCACCAAGGAGTTCGACCTGTCGCGCGAGATGATCGCGCCGAAAACGCGCTTCAATCGCAAGATTTCGCCCCACCGCGTGGTCGAGGGGCGCAGTTTTCCGCTCGCCGAGATCAAGGCGATCCGCGCGCTGGTGCCCGACAGCAAGGTCAACGATGTGTTCCTCGCCATCATCGGCGGGGCGATGCGGCGCTACCTCGAAAGCAAGAAGGAACTGCCGGACAAGACGCTGACCGCAATGGCGCCGATTTCGGTGCGCTCGTCGGGCGAGAAGGGCGACATGGGCAACCAGGTCGCCGCCATGGTCGCTCCGCTCGGCACGCACATAGCCGATGCTGCGGAACGGCTGGCCTATGTCCACAACCGGACGACCAATTCCAAGGCGATGACCGATGCCATCGGTGCGCGCAACATGACAGAGGTCAGCAAGGTAAGCCCTGCCCTCTACATGGCGCTCGGCGCGCAGCTCTACACGCGCCTCAGCCTCGCCAATCGCGGGGTCGGCCCGATTTTCACCACGGTAGTGACCAATGTGCCTGGCCCACCGGTGCCGATCTATTCCGCCGGTGCAAGGCTCGAAAGCATGATGGGGCTGATCTGCCTGACCGACGGTATGGGTCTCGCCCATGTCGTGCAGAGCTACACCAAGGAAGCGACGATCAGCTTCACCGCCGACCGCGAAATGATGCCGGATCCCGAATTCTACGTCGAATGCATCGAAAAGAGCTTCGAGGAACTCAAGGCAGCCGCAGCCAAGGCCGCCGATCCGAAGACGAAGAAGAAACCCGCTGCAAAGGCGAAAGCGCCTGCAAAGCGCAAGCCTGCGGCGAAAGCGGCAGCAAAGACAACCAAACCCGCCCCGAAGAAGCGGGTCGCAAGCAAGCCCGCAGCGGCGAAGACCGCCACCAAAACGGGCACCAAAACAAAAACGGCGCGTTCGAAAGCCGCCGGGAGCAGGAAAGGAACCTCCAAGAAATGACCAGCGCTACGGCCGCGGCCGCAACCGACGCCCGCCCGCCCAGCCGCCTGCTGACGCTTGCCGAACCCGGCCGCGCAATGGCGGAACTGGCGAGCTTCTATGCGGCGCGCCCGCTGCTTTCGGGGCTGCCGAAGGGCGATGGCCATGGTGTTCTCGTGCTGCCCGGCTTCATGGCGTCGGATTATTCCACCCGCCCGATGCGCCGCCTGCTCTCCGACCTCGGCTACGATGTCGAAGGCTGGAAGCTCGGTCGCAACGTGCGGGTCGACAATGCCCGCGTCGAAGCGATGATGGGCTGCGTCGAGGAGCTCTACGACCGCCACGACCGCAAGGTGTCGATCGTCGGCTGGAGCCTCGGCGGCGTGTTCGCGCGCGAACTCGCCAAGCAAGCGCCGGAAAAGGTTCGTCTGGTCATCTCGCTCGGCAGCCCGATCAGCGACGATCGCAATCATACCAATGCGCGCCGCCTGTTCGAATATCTCAACGGCGAGGAACCCGAGCCGATGCAGGGCGGCAACTTCCGCCAGCTGGCCGAAGCTCCGCCGGTTCCGACAACCTCGATCCTCACCAAGACCGACGGCGTGGTGCACTGGCGCGGTTCGGTCCAGCATGGCGAAGGCGAGGTCGAGAACATCGAGGTTCTCGCCAGCCATTGCGGCCTCGGGGTGAACCCTGCCGTGATGATCGCGATTGCCGACCGGCTCGCTCAGGCCGAGGGCAAATGGAAGCCCTTCCGCCCGACCGGCCTCGCCACCCTCGCCTTCCCGAAGACGCGGCTGGTCAACTGACCTAGAACTGCTTGCGTAGCTCGACGCCGATGTAGCGGCCCGTCGGGTCGATCAGCAGCGGCTGGAAGCTCACCGGCGTGTCGCCGTTGGAATCGACCACGCGGCGACGACCGTCGAACACATTGTCGAGCCGCAGCGATGCGCGCAGGCCCTTGAGCCACGCGCTCTCGCTGCCGGTGACCTGCTGCAGGTCGGCGAACAGACGCAGGTCGACCGTCGCGAGATCGTCGAAGAAGAGGTCGGTGGTGCCCGGCGCTCCGCTGCCATCGATGCGGGCCTCGCCGACATACTGGCCGGAAACGCGCATACCCCAGCCACCGCGGAACATGCCCGCTTCCAGGCGCGAGGTATGGCGCGGCGTGCCGCTGTTGGTCAGCGAGTCCCCGTCGAGCAGGTCGAGCACCGGGCCGCCCGGCGCAATCAGCACCGTCCGGTCAAGTTCGATCGAATGGTTGAGGCTGAAGAAGAAGCGCCCGCGGCCATCGCCGCCGCCGAATGCGCGGGCCATCATCCCGCCGCCTCCGCCTCCGCCACCGCCACGCCGTTCGCCGCCAGCAGCCTGCTGGCCCTGACCGCCTCCGGGCATTTCGCGGCTACAGATCATCGTGCGGAACTGGCCGAGCCGCTCGCGGTCGATCGTCCCGTCCTCGCCCCGGAAACGCGACAGCATGCGCTGGGCTCGCTCGAGATCGAAGCCTTCCATGCCTTCGGGCGCTTCGCCCCGCTCGACCGCTTCGGCAAGCTGGAGAAGGTACTGCTCGCCATCGTCGGCGCAGACGCGCTGGCGGAACTGCATGAACTGTTCGCGCTGTTCCTCGCTCATCTGTCCGAAACGACCACCGGGGCCGCCCTGACCGCCACCGGGCGGAGGGCCGCCCGCACCGCCCCGCATTCCCGCCGGCGGGCCACCGCGGCCTTGCTCGCCGCCTTCGCCACCAGGACGGGCGCTCCCGAAAGAGCCGCGCCAGAAAAGGCCAAACGAAACGCGGTCCGAGCGAACTTCGGCGAAATCCACCGGCCTGCGATCGATCGCGAGCAGGCGGCCGTCGGCATCGCGCGTCACTCGGTCGGCGAAGGCCGCCTCGACATCGTCCGTCAGGGCCGGAAAGGCGGAGGAAACATCGTCGGACCTATTGCGCGTGTATTCCGCGCGCAGGGTCATGTTGTCGACGAAAGGCAGCTCCCAGTTCGCGGCGAAGTTCCAGTCGGACTGGGTTTCGGCCTGCAGCGCTGGATTGCCGCCGCTGGTGATCGTCGCAAGCACCGTTTCGCCGCGCTGGAAATCGAACACCGGCACGTTGAAGGTCTGGGTAATCGGGCTGCCCAGTTGCGACAGTGCCGGGGGCGCCTCGCGCCAGCTGTAGGTTGCCTGGAAATTGAGCTTGTCGGTCGGCGCCCAGCTTACGCCCGCATTCCAGCGCAGCAGCGTGCCGAAATCCGACAGGTGGTTGAACGCCAGCCGCCCGTTGAGCGTGATGTCGCCGATCGCATCCCACACGCCCGAATCCCGGTCGGCGATGGGGATCGAGACACTCACCCCGCCATTGATGTCGCCGCGAGTGAGGCGGCTTGCCGTCGCGCTGCGGGTGTCGTCGCTTTCGATCCGGGTCCAGTCGAAGCCGAAGTCGAATGTCGTCGACAGGTCGCCAGCGGGCAGCGAGGCCGCAACCCCGCGTAAGGTCGTCTTGGCGCTCGCGTCCCACACCTCCGAGGTGCTGGTATCGAAACCCGCATCGGCTAAAACAGGGATCGGCCCGTCGATCGCGACAAGACCGGCCGCCGCATCGGCGACCAGCTGGGTGGTATCGACCCTGCGCTCGAGCCTGCGCGTCGTGTCGGCGCGGCTCGCATCGGCGGTCGCCGTCAGCTGGAACAGGCCGACGGGCCGCGTGTACGTCGCCGAACTCGAAATCGTGTCGACACGCGTATCGACCGCCAGCGGATCGTCCGCGTTGAAGGTGCGCAGGAGCTGGTCGCCGTTCGGCGCAGTCAGCAGCACGGTGTCGAGGCCCGAAAGCGAAAGCGAGTCCGTGCGCTGGCCGGTCAGGTTGAGGCTCAGCGATCCGCCGCTTTCGAGGAAGGACATCGCGTAATTGGCCGAACCTTCCCAGCTCTCGCTGTCGGCAACGAGCGTGCGGAATTCGGCCGGGTTCGGATCACCCGCAACGTCGGGCACGCTACCCTCGGTCTGGATGAGGTCGCGCTCGTCCTCGGTCAGCGGGGAGACATCGCGGTGTTCGATATTGAGGTTGAGACGCCCGGCCTCGTTGATACGCAGCAGCGTCGCTTCCTGCTCGGTCGCGGAATAGCCACCGATGCCCGGCTGCTCATATTCGGCTTCGACAGTCACGGTCGAGAAATTGGGCTTGAGGATAAAGTTGATCACGCGCCGGTCGGGCGGGAAGCCGAACTTGAGCGCCACCTCTTCCGGCAGCACCTCGACCTTGCGGATCGCCTCGGGCGGATAGGACTGGAATTCGCGGAAGCTGCCGACACGAATGCCGTTCACCAGGAACACCGGTCGTCCGCCCCCGCGCCCGCGGTTCGAGCCGGTTGCCGGTTCGAGGACGGTGACGAGGTCGGCAATCGAATTGACCCCGAAGGCGGCGATATCAGCCTCCTCGAGCTCGATAACGGGCGGCTGGTCGGTCAGCACCTGCCCGCGGATACGCTCCGCCGTGACGAGGATCTGCCCGTCGGGGCCGACGCGGCGATCGTCGACGGGCGCATCCTCGCCCTGCTGGTCCTGGGCGATGGAAGCGGTAGGAATGGCGAGCGCAATACAGGCACAGCCTGCGAGAAGTAGGCGGGGAGACATCAGGGGGCGTTTCTCTCAACCGGTCGAAGGGGGCAATCGATCAATCGTAACCATTTGTCGCAGTACGCGCTTTTGCGCCTGCACCCTCCGACTACGCTCAACTCTTCCCTTTTTTCCCTCGCACAGCTATGGGCGCGCAACATTTATCGACGAACAACACGGATTAGCGACACACATGGCAAAAGAAGAACTCCTCGAGATGCGCGGTAAGGTGGTGGAATTGCTGCCGAACGCGATGTTCCGGGTTGAGCTTGAAAATGGCCATGAAGTGCTCGGCCACACGGCCGGCAAGATGCGTAAGAACCGCATTCGCGTTCTCGTCGGCGACGAGGTCCTTTGCGAACTGACGCCTTACGACCTCACCAAGGCGCGCATCACCTACCGCTTCATGCCCGGCCGTGGCGGCCCCGGCCCGCAATAAGCGGTCGCGGGTTTGACCGCACCTTCTCTCATCCTCGCTTCGGCCAGCCCGCGCAGGCGGGAGCTTCTGGCGCGCCTTGGTGTGACACCTTCCGCCATCGCGCCCGCCGATATCGACGAGACGCCGCACAAGGCCGAACTGCCGCGCGATTATGCCAAGCGCATGGCGCGCGAGAAGGCCGAAGCCGCCGCGAGCGACGATTTCCATGTCCTGGCCGGCGACACGGTGGTTGCCGTCGGCCGGCGCATTTTGCCGAAGGCAGAGGACGAGGCGACGGCTCGCGCTTGCCTGAAACTCATGTCCGGCCGCCGCCACCGCGTGCTTTCGGCAATTGCGCTGCGCTATCCCGACGGGACGATCCGCGAGCGGCTGAGCGAAACCTCGGTCAAGTTCAAGCGCCTCACCGAAGAAGAGATCGCCGCCTATCTCGCCAGCGGCGAATGGGAAGGCAAGGCAGGCGGCTACGCCATCCAAGGCAGCGCTGAAGGCCTCATCAGCTGGATCGAGGGCAGCCATTCGGGCGTGGTCGGACTGCCGCTTTACGAAACGCGCACTCTCCTCAAATCGGCGGGCTTTTCCATTGGCTGAGTGGCTAATCGAGCAGGGGATCGGCGAAGACCGGGCTCTGCTGGTCGAGAACGAGCAGGCGATTGCCGCGCGCATTGCCTGGCACGGTGAACTTCAGCGCGGTCTGGTCGAAGACGCTGTGCTGATCGCGAAGCCTTCGGGCTCGCGGCGCGGCCGTGCGCGCTTTGCCAATGGTGAGGAGGCGCTGGTCGACCGGTTGCCCGGCAACGCAGCAGAAGGCGCACCGATCCGGCTCGAAGTTACGCGCCCGCGCATCTTCGAGCGCATGCGAGGCAAGCTCGCGCAGGCTCGCCCGACGCAGGCCGATTGCCGTCCCGCGCCATCCTTGGCGGAGGATACCGGCGGCCGCGTAGTGCGCCGCTTCCCGCAAGACTTGTGGGAAGAGGTGCTGGATGAGGCATGGATCGGCACCCACGACTTCACCGGAGGGTCGCTGCAATTCTCTCCCACGCCGGCGATGACATTGGTCGATATCGACGGGCACCTCCCGCCGCGTGAGCTCGCCCTCAAGGCCGTCGGCCCACTGGCGCGTTCCATTGCGCTATTCGATCTCGGCGGTTCGATCGGGATCGATTTCCCCACCCTGCAGGAAAAGGATGCGCGCCGTGAAGTCGACCGCGCGCTCGACCTCGCGCTGTCCGACTGGGCGCATGAGCGCACCGCAATGAACGGTTTCGGTTTCGTCCAGCTCGTCTCGCGGCTCGAGCGCCAGTCGATCCTGCACCGCCTCCAACACCAGCCAGCCGAAGCCGGGGCGCGCCTGCTTCTGAGGCGAGCAGAGGAGATCGCCGACGCTGGCGCGATCGAACTGCGCTGTCATCCCGCCGTCGAGAAGGCGCTGCGTCCCGAGTGGCTGGATGAGCTTGCCCGCCGGACCGGCCGCACGATCCGCGTCGCGCCCGACCCCGCCCTTGCGATTTCCGCCGCTTTCGCGCAGGCGGTGCCACTATGACGAAGCCGAACAAGCCCTGCCCCATCTGCAAGAAACCGCGCGTCGAAGAATTCGCCCCGTTCTGCTCCAGCCGGTGCAAGGACCGCGACTTGGCACAGTGGTTCAACGATGGTTATTCTGTTCCGGGACCGCCGGCATCGCCTGACGACATGGCGGCGGGAGACAGGGGGGACTGACAATGCCAATTCGTGCCATTTCGCTATTTTGTGGGGTGGCCTTGGCAGCAGTATTGCCTGGAAGTGCTCAGGCGCAGTCCGAACCAAACGTCTACGAGCGTCTTTCTGATGGCTTCGAGGCCATTTGGGACGAGGCCGGCGAAGATGGGTTGAAGTTCGAAGAACGTCCGGTCGATATGAGCCGCTTCCTGGTGGTGACCCCCACCGCGTGGACCGAGCGCTCCCCCTCGGAAATCGAACAGTTTCGCGAGAATGCACCTCCCCCGGTGGAAGGGGTGGAGTACGGGAATGACCGTCTGCGCAACTGGCTCGATTGGCTCGACCTCGAAATCGAAGCTGCAGAGGAAGCGAACGACAGGCCGAGGCTCCAGAAAGCTTGGCTCGATAAGCTTTTCATCACCCATTCTAGGGTGCGCGCATTCACCGACTACGGCCCTTCGAGCTACCCATACCAGCGTGCAGTCAGGGGCTATATCGCTGCCCTCACGCCTTCTCCGGATATTTCCGGCCTATCCTTCCGCCAGCTTGTTTCGATGAGCGAGGAGCAGACCGCCGAGCTCCGGCGGGCGGCGTTCGATGCTGCGCCCCCGCACCAGCTCGAAGATCTCGAAGTCGCGCTTCGTCACTACTTGTCGATTATCGCAAACGAGGAAATTGCCGGACCGCCGATCGAAGGCGACGCGCTGCAGGATTCCGGAGCCAACCAGGTCAAGACCCTAGCTTCCGTGCTCGAATATCGTGGCGAAACGAGCGAATCTGCTGCCGTCGGCGAATTGGACGAGGCGTTCGACTACAACTCGAAGATCAGCGGCTTCAACTGGTTGGTCAATTACCGCTACCAGAACCTGCGCGCAGGCAATCTGACCGTCGCCGCAGAATGGTCCTACAAGATGATCCCTGCGCTCGCAAAGCTGGTCCCGGTGGATGACCCACGCGTGTTGCGAGTCGTTCTGCTGTCTGCGGCAGACCATTTCGCGGCCAACCTGACCGACAAGGCCAACCGTATTCTGGAAGGGGCGGAGCGAATTTGCGGCCAAACCGCAAGTTGCTCGATCCTTGCCGAGGAGGCAGGGGCCAAGGAAGGCATCGCCATGCTCGAAGCCATGGGCGCCAATGCCCAAGCTACGGCATTCCGCGCTGCACTCGGCGGAGAGGATGCTGCCAGCAACCCGACATTGGCCGCCCTCGCCCGGATTCCGGTGCTCGAGGAAGAGCGGAATGCCTGCTACGATCAAATCGAGGTCAATCCGGAAAATCCCTTCATTCTGACACCCGCTGCCAAGCAGATCGTGGCTCGATGCAACGCGGCAATCGGACCGGACATTTTCTCTGCCTACGAGGAAGCAGGTAACGAATTCGGCAAGTCCGAAGCGATGAAAGCGCTCGCCGAAGAGATTGCCGACGGCGCTCTCGCGACCGGCCAGCCCGAAGTGGCGGAGCCATATTTTGGGCGGCTGGTGACAGACGCCCGCCAGAACGGACAGGTCTACGCCGACGAGATCGCCCTGCGTCACGCGATGACGCTAATCGCACTAAGACGCTTCGACGCCGCGGATCTTGTCTTGCGCGAGGTGAAACAATCGACCGAAGCCAACATGGCCGCGGGCCTTCTCTACTCGAACGAATACTCGAACCGGATCGACGGCGTCGAGTCGTTGACGGTCGACCGCTACCTTCTCGATCTGCCGAATGCGGCGAACGCCTTTCCCATGGCGAAAAAGCGAGCGGAGGATTTTCGCGAGTTTCGCCAGTCGCAGGTCGGCTCAGTCTTCGACGAAACCAATCTCGCGCGCATCATCGGGTACAATCAGACATTCCAGGAAGCCGCAGATGCGAGCTGGTCACTGGCACAAGCTACTCCTACGCGGCGGGGCGAAGCGCGAGCGGTGGCCTTCGCCGCGATCCAAGATGCGCTGGCGGACCGGACGAGCCTTTCACTTGCCTACGCGATGGCCGACAAGGCCGAATTCGGTGGGGATCAGCAGGTCTCCCAGCTCGTGGCGCGACGTCGGCAATTGCTCGAAGTTCTCGCACCGCATCGAGGCGTGGATGCCGATAGTTGGAACGTCGAACTGCCGGGCAGCACTCGAGAGGAGATCGAGAAGCGACGGGAATTCGAAGCGATCGCGGAATTATCCCGTGAATACCGCGCGATCACTCTGACCCTCCAGCAGGCCGCGCCGGATTACTTCAAGCTGATACAGCCGGCCCCGCTTTCCCTTGCCGATGCCCAGGCCACGCTTGGCAGCGACGAAGCGGCCTTGCTTATCCTGCCCAGCGAATTCGGTACGCACATAATGGCCGTGACTGCGGACGAATTGCGCTGGCACCGAAGCGACCTGAACGAAGCCGAGGTCGCGGCAATGGTCAGGCGATTATTGTGGTTCAGCGGCGGAAATATCGAAGCTACCGACGCTGAAATCGACGCTTGGACTGCTGATGTGGATGGCGGAGCGAACGGTTTCGATCGGACTTCGGCACATCGCCTGTATCTTGAGCTCATAGCCCCGCTGGAGGATGCTTTTTCTGAAAAGCGGCACCTGTTCTACGCAGGAGGCGGTTCGCTTAGCTCCCTGCCACTGGGCATACTTGTGGCCGAAACCCCGACCGGAAATGACGATGATCCGGAAGCGTTGCGGCAAACGGAATGGTTCGCTGGCGAGGCGAACATCGTGCGCATCCCTTCGCTGCAAGCACTTGCCTTTCAGCGACGATATGGCCGCGAAGAGTTGTCGACCGGTGTCGACTTCCGCGGATTTGGCGATCCGGTACTCGAAGGCGAAGCACTGACCCGCGGGCGGGGCTCTCGGGGTGCAACGCCCGAACAGCTCGCAACGCTACTGACCCGGAGCGATACGGGTCCGGTCGCCGATGTGGAGGTTCTGCGACAGCTTTCGCGCCTGCCAGGCACGAGGCGAGAACTCACTCAGATGGCGCAGGCGTTCGACGCCGATAGCGACGCACTGCTCATCGGTCCGGACGCCACCGAGGCCACGTTCAAGAAGGCCGACCTATCCAATGTCGGTGTGGTCGCTCTCGCCACGCACGGACTGACCGCTGGCGAGGTCGGCGCAGCTGAGCCGGGGCTCGTCTTCACGCCTCCGGTGGATGGAACCCAGGTCGACGATGGATACCTCACGGCATCTGAAGTCGCAGCGATGCGGATTAATGCCGATTGGGTCATACTCTCTGCCTGCAACACCGCAGCCGGAGACGGGTCGAGCGGATCAGCGGGCCTGTCCGGGCTGGCTCGGGCCTTCTTTTACGCAGGGGCGAGCAACCTGCTCGCGTCTCATTGGCCGGTGCGGGACGACGTAGCTGCTCGACTGACGGTGAAGACGATCGAACTCTCGCGCGACGATCCGTCGATGAGCCGCGCGGAAGCCTTTGCAGCAGCTATGGGCGAGCTGAGGAACGACGAATCGGCCGATGGGAAAATCGTCGACGGGTTCGACACCACATTCGCCCATCCCAGCGCGTGGGCACCGTTTGAACTCATCGGAGACGCAGGAATACGACGCTGAACCACAGGGCTCCTTAAGTCGGGCAATTACCCCTTGCCAAGCGCGGCCCGCTTCGCCATAGGCGCGCTTCCAATCGCTGGCGCGTCCTTCAGGACGGCTCGCGGGATATGCCTCGGTAGCTCAGTTGGTAGAGCACGCGACTGAAAATCGCGGTGTCGGTGGTTCGAATCCGCCCCGAGGCACCATCACTTTCCCTGATCGCTGCGATCACCCTGCAACACGAAGAACTTCGTGCCGAATTCGCTTGCCAGTATCTCGCTGACATCGAGATCCTCGATCAGCCCGCCATAGCGCGCCCGCACCTCCTCGACGTTCTTGAAGTGGCGAACATGCGAGCGTGCAGGAAAGTTGGGCACGGTTCCAAGGATGAGCGTGCCGGGCCTGATCCGCTCGACGACCGACAGATCGGCTTCGATATGCTCGAGGAATTCGAGCATGATTACCGTGTCGTAGTCGTGGGTTTCGAGCACATCGCTTTCGTGGATGTTCCCGACCCGGAACTCGAATTCCGGACAGGCACGCCGCGCCTGTTCGACCATTCCCGGGCTGAGGTCGAAGCCGAGGTAATTGTCGAGCCCGCGCGCAGCGAGCATCGCCCCGACCTGGCCCGGGCCGCACCCGATATCGAGGACTTTCCCGTTTTCCGAGCTTCGCAAGCGATCGGCGATCACGGTCCAGACCGGGTAATAGTGGGACCGGGTGTAATGCACGGTCCAATGCTCGACCTCGAGGACCTTAGCATCGTAGAACGCGGCGTCGCGTTCCGTGCCCTTCACGCTCATGTCGAACGCTGAGCCTTGTCCTTGGCGTTGGTGCCCTTGATCATCGCGCGCATCTGCTCCCATTCGGCATCGCCGAGGGGCGAGAGCGTCTGCCAGAAATTGCCGCTGTTCGCCTGGTAGCCGGCGCCATCGATGGCGATGGTCTGGCCGTTCACCCACTCCGCTCCCGGTCCCATCAGGAACACGGCGAGATTAGCGAGTTCGTGCATTTCGCCGTGCCGACCCATGGGGTTCATCCGGTCGGAGGAATTGTCGCCCCGCCCGCCCGGGGAAAGCCGCGCGCTCATCCCCTCGGTCGGAAATAGGCCGGGCGCGATGGCATTGAAGCGCAGGCCATAGCGGCCCCACTCGACCGCGAGGCTTTGCGTCATCGTGTTGATCGCGGATTTCGACATGGCGGAAGGCACCACGAAAGGCCCGCCGTTCCAGACCCAGGTGGTTAGGATGGAGAGGAAGCTCGCTTTCTTCTTCTCCTCGATCAGGCGCTTGCCGATATCGAGCGTGACGTAGAAGGTCCCGCGAAAGACGATGTCGGAAATCGCGTTGAAACCGTTGACCGAAAGGTCCTCGGTCCGGCTGATGAAGTTCCCAGCCGCGTTGTTCACTACACCGGTAACCGCGCCGCCATCGGCCCAGATCGCATCGACCATCTCATGGATCGCATCGGCGTCGCGAATGTCGCAAGCATGGCCGACGACCTTGCCGCCGTATTTCGCCATCAGTTCGCCTGCCGTGTCGTCCAGCATGTTCTGGCGGCGACCGCAGATATAGACCGTCGCGCCGAGCTTGAGGAAAGCCTCGGTCATTTCGCGCCCCAGCCCCGTACCGCCGCCGGTCACCAGAATGCGCTCGCCGTCGAGCAGCCCGTCGCGGTACATCAGCTTCGAAACGTCCATAACCTCTTCCCTTCTTGTCTATTTCTGCATGACCTCTTCGATGGCCTCGCAGACCGAGTCAATGTGCGCAAAGTCGAGTGGCCGCGTGAGGCGATAGACCGGGACCCGGCCAGCAAGCTTCGTGCAGCCGACGACGTGCTCTGTGAGTCGGCCCATCGGTTCGAGGAATTCGCGGCGATAGATCGTCGCGGCAGAAAGCTCCGTCACCGCTTCGCTACCGCGCAGCCGTTCGAGATTCACGGCATCGCCCCATTGCAACACGAAGATCGCGCCGATCCCGATCGGGCTATCCGGCGGCATCGCGTCGGCAACCGGCTTGTGGAACCGTGCGTCGAGGAAGTGGTCGCGCTGCAGGTCGCCGGACGACCAGCCGAATTGCTCCAAAGCGACGTCCCACAGCTTCAACCGGGAGGCGGAGGGGAAGATCGCGGCATCCTCGATCGAAACGCGTGACAGGTCGTCAGCCACCAGTCGATGGCTGCGGGAAACGAGTGCGCCTGCCATGGTCGACTTGCCCTGCGCACTGTCGCCGCAGAACAGCGCAGCCTTCCCGCCGATGGCAACGCCGCTCGCATGCCACATTGCCCAGCCGCGCTGGTAGCCGAGCGCACCCCACGCGCTTCCGAGAGTGAACAGTCGCGACTCCTCCGGCTGCGCTGCTTTTTCGGCATCGATCAGGATGCGATTACCCGCCGATATCGCCCAGCGGCCGGTGCCTTGGACCTCGAACGCCACATGGTCCGCATCGGCCCGTTCGAGTTCGGCAGTTTCGACCGTGCCGAGCTCGATCGATACCTCTGCCGGTTCCGATTTCCCTTCGACCGCGAACGCCTCCCATTCGGGCAGTTCGATCTGCGAACCGACCAGGCATCCTGAATGGCGATAGCGGTAATGGGTCATGGGACATGCGCTAATCGCCGCGTCGCGGGCTGGCAATTGCTTCGCGCCTGCAATCGCTGTATGGCGCTCCCCCAAGCCCCGGCCTTGTGAAGCGGACGCTTTGCGCTGCCGGGGCTCCGTATTTTTGCGGGGCTGCAAGCCTCGAAGCTAGGAAGCCGCACATGTCGCGTCGCCGCCAGATCTACGAAGGCAAGGCCAAGATCCTTTACGAAGGTCCCGAGCCGGGCACCATCATCCAGTATTTCAAGGACGATGCGACCGCGTTCAACGCGGAAAAGCGCGGCACGATCAACGGCAAGGGCGTGATCAACAACCGCATCAGCGAGTTCGTGTTCACCCGCCTCTCGCACATCGGCATCCCGACGCATTTCATCCGCCGCCTCAACATGCGCGAGCAGCTGGTGCGGCAGGTCGAAATCATCCCGATCGAAGTCGTCGTGCGCAATGTCGCCGCCGGTTCGATCTGCAAGCGCCTCGGCCTCGAGGAAGGCGATCCGCTGCCGCACACGCTGATCGAATATTACTACAAGGACGACGCGCTGGGCGATCCGCTGATCGCCGAAGAGCATATCGCCTGCTTCAACTGGGCCGGTCCTGAAGAAATGCAGGACATCGCCAGCATGGCGATCCGGGTGAACGATTTCCTCGTCGGCATGTTCGCCGCGATCGATATCCGCCTGGTCGACTTCAAGCTCGAATTCGGGCGCATCTTCGACGGCGACTACAGCCGCATTATCCTCGCCGACGAGATCAGCCCGGACGGCTGCCGCCTGTGGGACATGAAGACCGGCGAAAAGCTCGACAAGGACCGCTTCCGCCGCGACCTCGGCGGCGAGGAAGAGGCCTATCAGGAAGTCGCGCGTCGCCTCGGCCTGCTCGATGGCGAGAACAGCGGCCCGGGCGAGGTTTTCGACCTTTCCGCGCATCGCGGGCGCGTTCGCGGGCATACCAAGAAGAAGTAAGCCGCCCGCTGCGGCGGCCCCGTTCCAATCCGGTTCGCCACGCGCTATGGTGCGTGCGGGGAGACTTGATGGCACGCGGACTGATCTCGGCTTTGCTGCTTGCTGCGCTGGCAATTGCGCCTGTGCAGGCCCGCGAAGTCGCGCTTGTCGTCGCCAATTCGCAATACGAAGCGACCACGCGGCTGCCCAACCCTCCGTCAGATGCGAAACTCGTCGGTCAAGCCCTTCGCGATGCCGGCTTCGACGAGGTGATCGAAGTCAGCGACGTCGATTTCGACAGTTTTCGCAAGGCCTTGAGGGACTTCGGAAAGAAGTCGCGCGGAGCCGACACGGCGCTGATTTATTACGCCGGGCACGGCATCGAAGGTAAGGGCGAGAACTGGCTGGTCCCGACCAATGCGAAGCTCGCAAGCGCGTCCGACCTTGCCTACGAGGCGATCGAACTCGAACTCGCGCTCGATGCGCTGCATGGCGCGAAACTGCGCATCGCATTGATCGACGCCTGCCGCGACAATCCCTTCGCCCGCAACTGGGAAGCGGCGACCCGCTCGATGCCGCAAGGTCTTGCCGCAGTAGAGCGTGACAGCATGCTGGTGATTTTCGCCGCGGCGCCGGGGCAACAGGCGCTGGATGGCGCGGGCGACAATTCGCCCTTCGCCCAGTCGCTCGCGAAACGTCTCGTCGAACTCGAACCTGTCCAAATGCTGAGCGGGATGGTGCGCGACGACGTGCTCGACATGACCGGGAAGGAGCAGCGCCCGTTCATTTCCGGATCGGTCGGCGGCAAGAAGCTTTACCTGACGCGCGAACAGCAACAGAGCGTCGCCAAGGCCGCTCGCTCGATCGCCGCTCCGCTGGCGGCAGCGGCAGGGATCGACGAAGCTGCGGTGGACAAGGCGCTCGACAAGGAAGGCTGGAAAGCCGCCAAGTCGATCGGCACGCGCGAAGCTTTCGAGACCTATATCGAGATCTTCCCCAACGGCATATTCCGCAAGTTCGCCGAGCTCGAAATCAAGAAGCTCTGACGCCGTTCACTCCCTTGTCATCGCGGGCAGGCTAAGGCACTCCTTGCCTTATGAAATTTCCTGTCCTTGCGGCCCTTCTGGCCTCCACCGCCCTGCCCCTCCACGCGCAGGAAACCGCACCCGAGCCTGCCAGTGAAGCTGCCGAGGTCGCGGACGCTGTCTGGGCTTTCGAGGAAAGCGATATCCCGGTCGATCCGGCCTATGTTTTCGGCCAGCTCGACAATGGCATGCGCTATGTCATCCGGCAGAACGACAGGCCTGAGGGGACGGGCATCGTCCGGCTGATCATCGATTCCGGCTCGCTGTCCGAACGCGAGGAAGAGCGCGGGCTCGCCCATTTTCTCGAGCACATGGCCTTCAACGGTTCGAAGCGCATTCCCGAAGGCGAAATGGTGAAACTGCTCGAGCGCGAGGGGCTTGCCTTCGGGGCGGACACCAATGCCAGCACCGGCTTCGAACAGACGATCTACAAGCTCGACCTGCCGCGCAACGATACCGACCTGCTCGACACCGCGCTGATGATCATGCGCGAGACGGCGAGCGAGCTGACGCTCGATCCGGAGGCCATCGACCGCGAGCGCGGCGTGATCCTCGCCGAGCGGCGCGACCGCAATAGCTTCGCTTTCCGCGAACTGGTCGACCGGCTCGAATTCCAGACGCCGGGAGCGCTCCATACGCAGCGCTTGCCCATCGGCCTGCCCGAAGTGCTTGAGAACGCCACCGCAGAGCAGTTCCGCGCATTCTACGAGCGCGAGTACGTCCCCGCCAACACGACACTGGTCGTCATCGGTGACTTCGCACCCGAGACCGTCGAGCAGGCGATCCGCACCCATTTCGAAAGCTGGCGAGCCGCGCCGCTGCCGCAGAAACCCGTGGTCGGTCCGATCGACCTCGAACGCACGGGCGAGGTCGATATCTACATCGATCCCGCCTTGTCGGAGCGTGTCACGATTTCGCGGCTCCAGCCCTATGTCGATCGCCCCGATACGGCCGAGAATCGGCGGATGAACATCCTGCGCCAAGTCGGCTACGGCATTATCAGCCGCCGCCTGTCGCGCATCGCCTCGCAGGACAACGCCCCTTTCCGCTCCGCTGGCTTCGGGACGAGCGATATCTTCGAGGCCGGTCGCGCGACCAATCTCGTGATCGCCACTCCCGACGGCGGATGGCGCAAGGGCATGGAAGCGGGCATCAAGGCGCTGCGCACGGCAACGGCCTACGGCTTTTCCGAAGCCGAAGTGGCCGAGCAGGTGGCGCGCACCCGCAACGGTCTGGAAAACGCCGTTTCGGCGGCAGATACGCGGACCAATGCCTCGCACGAGGCTAGCGCGCTGGCGCTCATCAACGACGATGTCGTTCCCTCGACGCCGCAGTCCTCGCTCGAACGTTTCGAGGCCTATGTCGACACGATCACGCCCGAAACCGTGTTCGCTGCGCTGGAGGAGGACGCCGCTGCGCTGGTCGATCCGCTCATCCGCTTCCGCGGCCGCAAGGCTCCCGATGGCGGGGCCGAGGCGCTGCAGAAGGCATGGACCACCGCCATGGCAGCAAAGATCGAAAAGCCGGTCTTCGAAGACGCTGCCGAGTTCGCCTACACCGATTTCGGCGAGCCGGGCACGGTAGTCTCCGACACGGTGGACGAGGAACTCGGCATCCGCCGCATTGTCTTCGAGAACGGCGTCCGGCTGAATCTCAAGACCACCGACCTGACGCAGGACCGTATCCGCTGGCGACTTAACCTCGACGGCGGCGACCTGCTCAACACTAAGGACAATCCCTCGGCCACCGCGCTGACCGGGTTCATTGCGGCGGGCGGCCTCGGCGAGCATTCGCGCGACGAGCTTGCTTCGGTTCTTGCCGGTCGCAGCGTCGGCTTCTCGCTCGGAAGCGGCGGCGAAACTTTTACCTCGGGCGGCACGACGACGCGCCGCGACCTGCTCCTGCAAATGCAGCTTCTCGCCGCAGGGCTGACCGATCCCGGGTATCGCCCGGAAGGCGAGTCCCAGTATCGGCGCAGCGTCGCGAATTTCTACAAGTCGCTCAATGCAACGCCAGGCGCTGCCTATGCCAATACGATCGGCTCGATCCTGTCCGACGGCGATCCACGCTTCTCGCTGCGCCCTGAAAGCGAGGCGCGGGCACTCACCTATGCCGACCTGCAAAATTCGATCGGAGATCGCCTGCAGAACGGCGCAATCGAACTCGCCTTCGTGGGGGATTTCGATCCTGACGAAGCAATAGAGGCCGTTGCAACGACATTCGGAGCCCTGCCTGCGCGCGAGCCGGACTTCCTCGAGCGCGAGGAAGCCCGCAAGCGCAGTTTCACCGCAGATCGCAGCCCGCGCGTCATCACCCACATCGGCGCGAGCGACCAGTCGCAATTGCGTTTGCTGTGGCCGACCACCGATGGCGACGATCTCGAGCTTTACCTCACCATGGAGATGCTGGAGCGCGTTGCGCGCCTCGGCCTGCAGGAAGAACTGCGCGAGCGCCTCGGCCAGGCCTATTCGCCGGGTTCGAGCAACAGCATGTCGCGCACCTATACGGACTACGGTGTGTTCAGCCTCTACGCCGGGCTCGATGTCGCCAAGCTCGACGAAGCTCGCGACGCGATGCTCTCTGTCGTCGAGAAGCTTCGGTCCGAGCCTGTCGACGAGGACACGCTCGAACGTGCGCGTCGACCGCTGCTCGAAGGCTATGACAATGCGCTGAAGAGCAACAACGGCTGGCTCTCGTTCGTCGATCGTGCGCAGTCGCGGCCCGAGGATGTCCAGCGCTTCTTCGCAGCCCGCGAAGTCATCGCCGGGATCACGCCCGAGGCGATCATGCAGGCCGCCGAGCGCTTCCTCGATCCTGCCGGGGCGCTCGAAGTCCGCATCGTGCCGGCTACACCCGCAGACGCAGAGCCAGCCGAAGCCGAGTAGTACATACAAGAAAGGGCGGACCGACCGGCCCGCCCTTCCCTGTCTTCAGCGTGGCGCCGAAGCGCCGCCGGATCAGTAGCTGTAGCGCACCGACAGGCCGAACACGCGCGGTTCGTTGACGAACGCGGTGTTGTTGTTGAAGTCGATGCCGCCCTTCACATTGTCCTCGTTGGTGATGTTGCGCGCGAATGCGGCAACTTCCCACTGGCCGTCGTTACCAGCGTAGCCGACGCGCAGGCCGCCTTCGATCTGGTTGTCGGCGAAGAACTCGAGGCTCTCGTAGAGGAAGAAGTTCGTGTGACCCTGGTAGGTCCAGTCGGTGAACACGAAGAACTCGCCGCTGTTGCCGACCGGCAGGCCGTAACGAGCGGTGATGTCGCCGGTCCATTCCGGAGCGTTCGGGAACGGGTTGCCGTCCACCAGCGCGCGGTCGGTGCCGGCAATGTTCACGATCGTGTCGGTCACGGTGCACTGCGCACAGATGCCGACAGCCAGGTTCTCGTCACGGATTTCGGTGTTGTTGTAGCTGACGCCGAGGGTGACGAGGAATTCCGGGGTGACCTGGAATGCCGAGTCGAGCTCGAAGCCCCAGCCGCGACCGTCCGCTGCGTTGACCAGCTGGACAAGGTTGCCTGCACCGCCAACTGCCGAGAACTGCGGGTCCTCGATGTTGTAGAAGTAGGCAGCACCGTTCAGGCGGATGCGACGATCGGCCAGCTCCGACTTGAAGCCGACTTCGTAGCTCATGATCTTCTCGCTCGTCGCAACCGACGGCGGCGCGAAGAAGGCCACGTCGCGGCCCTGGATCGTCGGGGCGCGGAAACCGCTGGCGACGCGGGCATAGACGCTCGCATCGTCGCTCACTTCGGCGAAGGCAGCGAGATCCCAGCTTACGCGGTTGTCGCTGACCGAACGCGGCTGCGGAGCAGCGCCGGCCTTGACCACGAAGTCTTTCTGGTCGTCGGTGTAGCGGAGACCGCCGGTCAGCTTGATCGTGTCGGTCACCTGCGAGGTCACCTGGCCGAAGACGGCCCAGCTCTCGTTGGTGTGATTGACGGTGACGGACGGCGGGAAGTCGAAGCCGACGGTGGTGACGTCGAAGTCGCTATCGAAATAGAAACCGCCGACCTGCCACTGGAAAGCGCCGCCGCCGTTGCTGGCGATGCGGATTTCCTGGGTGAACTGGTCGAGTTCGATCGAGTCCTGCGTGTCGGACGGGAACGGGATGAAGCCCGGGCCCATGATCGGCAGGAAGCTGGCGCCGAAACCGCCGTCGATGTCACCGCGGCTTGAGCCTTCGCTCGAAGCCCAGCTGGTGATCGAGGTGATCGTTGCGACATCGGCGTCGTAGTCGATCTTGCCGGTTGCGATCTGTGCCTTGTACTTCGCCTGGTTGTCCGCACCTGCATCGTAGAACACGGTGTCGCGGTCGTAGTTGGCGTTGAGGTCGTTGTTGCCCGGGCCGAGGATGTTGGCGCGGAACAGCGTCGAGGTGCCGTCCAGGTCGCGGATCGAGTAGCTGCCGAGGATCGACAGGCGCTCGCTCGGGGTGATCAGCAGCTGGGCGCGGCCGGCGACGTCGGAATAGGCGCCGAGCGCGTCTTCTTCGCCGGTGAAGCCGTTGTCGACCCAGTTGTCGCGCTGGGCCCACATGCCCGAAAGGCGCAGCGAAGCGAGATCGGAAACCAGCGGAATGGTCACGCCGCCGTCGATCGAAACCGAACCGAAGCTGCCGACGCTAGCCGAACCCTGGACTTCGAAGGCGTCACCCGGCTTCACGGTGTCGATCTTGACGATACCGGCGGGCGTGTTGCGACCGAACAGCGTGCCCTGCGGACCGCGCAGGACTTCGATGCGGTCGACGTCGAAGATCGGGAACGCCTTGAGCGTCACGTTCTCGAGGACGACTTCGTCATAGACGACAGAAACCGGCTGCGATGCGGCAAGGTCGAAGTCGGTGTTGCCGAGGCCGCGGATGTAGAAGCGCGGCGCTGCACGGCCGTTGGAGCTCTCGACGAAGAGGCCCGGAACCTGCGCGGCGAGCGCGGTGTTGTCGGCGCCGGCAGCGAAGAGGTTCTGGATACGGTCGGGCTGGAGGGTGGCTGCCGAGACGGGAACGTCCTGCAGGTTTTCCTCGCGGCGGTTGGCGGTGACGACGATCACGTCGAGCTCGCCCGAAGGCGTTTCAGCCTGCGATTCGCCGGCATCCTGAGCGATTGCCGGAGCGCCGGTGAAAGCGAGAGCGATGGCGCCGAGGCTGGCACCGAAGCGGATATTGCGGAGTGTTTCGAGAGGGTTGGACATCGGTGGGTCCTTGGGGGGATTTGTGAACGACTTTGTATCCGGACGGGCAATGATCCCTGCTGGCCCCGCCGGATAACGGTGGCGATGCGCGCCTAAGGCTCCAATTGTCTCGAAAATGCAATGATTCCCCCTCGGTGTCACAAAAGTGCCGCAGCGATTGTTGCGGATATGCGTCACCCCCGCCGATTGCCTTCCCGGCGCGAGCGGCTATAGGCTGCCAGCCGAATTCCAATTGACGTCGCAGGAAGGCAGCGCCCCCATGAAGGTCCAGGTACACGTCTCGCTCAAGTCCGGTGTGCTCGATCCGCAGGGACGCGCGATCCACCACGCACTCGAAGGGCTCGGCTTCAACGGAGTGAACGATGTGCGCGCCGGTCGCCTGATCGAGCTCGATGTCGACGACAACGTCAGCGACGAAGACCTCGACGCGATGTGCCGCAAGCTGCTCGCCAACATGGTGATCGAGAACTACCGCATCGAGAAGGTCGCCGCATGAGCTTCCGCTCCGCCGTCATCACCTTTCCGGGATCGAACTGCGACCGGGACATGGCGGTCGCGCTGGAGCTGGTCTCCGGCACCGCGCCGCACCGTGTCTGGCACGGCGAAAGCGCCCTGCCTGACCGCCTCGACTTCATCGCGCTGCCCGGCGGCTTTTCCTATGGCGACTACCTGCGCTCCGGCGCGATGGCAGCGCGCAGCCCGATCATGCGCGCCGTCGTCGAAGCAGCAGAGCGCGGCGTGCCGGTCCTCGGCGTATGCAATGGCTTCCAGGTCCTGACCGAAAGCGGTCTGCTGCCCGGCGCACTGATGCGCAATGCGAGCCAGAACTTCATCTGCCGCACGGTTCCGCTGCGGGTCGAGAACAGCCAGTCGCTCTTCACGAGCGGTTACGAGCAGGGCGAGACGATCCGCATTCCGGTCGCGCATCATGACGGCAACTTCTTTGCCGACGAGGACACGCTCGACCGGCTCGAAGGCGAAGGCCGCGTCGCATTCCGCTATCTCGAGACCTGCAACGGCTCGCGCCGCGACATCGCGGGCGTGCTGAACGATCGCGGCAATGTGCTGGGCATGATGCCCCACCCCGAACGCGCGGTCGATCCGGCCCATGGCGGCACCGACGGCCGGCGTCTGTTCGAGAGCGTGGTCGGCAGCCTGCTCGACGCTTGACGCGCCGGATCAGGCAGATGCCGCCGACTGGTGGCGGAACATTCCCATGACTTCCTCGGACGGCATAGGACGGCCGAAGTAGTATCCCTGGATCTTGGTGCAGCCGAGCTTGCGGATGAGCTCGACCTGCTCCGGACTTTCCGCGCCTTCCGCAGTCGTCGTCATGCCGAGGCTGTCCGCCATCGCTACCACCGCGCGGATGATCGCGAGGCTCTCCGCACTGTTCTGCGCCGCGCCCTGTACGAAGGTGCGATCGACCTTGATGGTCGAGAAGCTCAGTTTGCGCAGGTAGCCGAGCGAGGAATACCCCGTTCCGAAGTCGTCGAGCGCGACCGTGCAGCCGAGCGCCATGACCTGTTCCAGCGCAGCGCGTGCAACATCCGCATCGCGCAGGAAGATACTCTCGGTAACTTCGATCTCGAGCCGCGCGGCTTCCAGACCGCTCTTCGAGAGCGCGCGAACGACCGTATTGGTGAATTCCGGCTCGACCAGCTGCTCGCCCGAGACGTTGACCGCGATGCGCACATGCGAGGGCCAGCGCATCGCTTCGAGGCAGGCTTGTTCCAGCACCCAGGTGCCGATCGGCACGATCAGGCGGGTATCTTCGGCCAACGGAATGAACTTGCCCGGACTGACGAAACCGTGGTCGCTCGAATTCCAGCGCACAAGGGCTTCGAAGCTGACGAGTTCTTCCGTCGTGGCGCTGACGACCGGCTGGAAATTGAGCACCAGTTCCTTGCGCTCGATCGCCCTGCGGAGCGAGAATTCGAGCTGGCGGCGCTCTTCTGCGTGGGCGTGGAAACTAGGCTCGTAAGCGAAGTGTTCGCCGCCGCCTTCGTCCTTTCCGCGATAAAGCGCGAGGTCGGCGTTACGCATTAGCTCTTCGACGGTCTTGCCGTCGCGCGGGCCGATAGCGCTGCCGACACTGGCCCCGACATAAAGCGTGTGATTGTCGATGTCGTAAGGCTGCGAAAGGCGGGCGATGATCTTCTTGGCGAGCCGCTCGATACAGCCCTTTTCCGAAGCATCGCGGATCACTACCGCGAACTCGTCGCCCCCCAGGCGTCCGCACATCGCGTTCTCGTCGGTCAGTTCCTTGAGCCGGGTCGAGACTTCGGCGAGCAGCTTGTCGCCGACCATGTGGCCGAGGGAATCGTTCACCGCCTTGAAGCGGTCGAGGTCGAGCATCAGGAAAGCGCAGCGCGTGCGCCACTGCTCGGAGAACTTGAGAGCATCGCGCAACGCCTCGTTGAGCATCAGGCGATTGGGTAGGCCCGTAAGCGTATCGTAGCGCGCGAGATAGGCGATCTTCTCGCTCGATTCCCGCTGCTCGGTCACGTCCGAGCCGACGCCGCGGAATCCCATGTAGTTGCCGGATTCGTCGAGGATCGGCGTTCCGGAAAGCTCCCACCAGCGGTTCTCGCCATTGATCGCAACCTTGACGATCAGGTTGGAGAAATTCTCGCGGCGCTTCAGGCGCTCGGCAAGGTCGTGCAGGCTGGGTGCGAACTGGCCGGTTTGCCAGGCATCGCCCGCGATAAGCTGCATGAAGGGCATCCCCTCCACCTCTTCGGGAGGACGGCCCAGGGCGTAGGAGAAGCGCGGCGATACAGTGCGCACGCGGCGGTTCGTATCGATCTGCCACAGCCAGTCGCCCTGGTTCTCCTCGAATTCGCGCAGCAGCAGCGAGACCACCTCATTCTTCTCGGCCATCCCCGCCTCGGCAATGCGGCCCTTGAGGTGCATGCGGGCCGTCCCGATCGTTCCGCCCATGACGAGACCCCAGAAAAGGACGATTGCCGGCACGATGACGAACTGGGCGGTGACGAGAGCCACTGCGACCCCGACGATCGTCAGCGTCGTGGCGAAGATCGCGGTCGACTGCGGCAAGGCAGCCTGGAACATCGCGGACCCGGTTATCAGCGTGGCGAGCACGATCCAGCACAACAGGAAATCGTTGGGAGTGCCGACTATCGCTACCGCTACCAGCGGCAGCGCCCAGCCGACGCTCGTCGCCAATGTCGCGAGCGTGTGATTGCGGATTTCGCATCGGCGGATTTTGCGCATGTCGGCATCGAAGAGGACCCCGACGGTCTTCTGCACCTGCCAGATCGCGAAGACCATGTATCCGAGCCACGCGGCGATGAGGGCTGGATGGACAAGCGCGAAGGTGATCCATCCGATCAGCACCGCACCGACGGCCTGTCCGAGAACCCTCACGGGGCGCGGTCGTCGCATGCTCGCATACTGCAGGCCGCGCAGGCGCTGCCAGTCGCCCGTTGCAGGGCTCTTGATGCCCAGCACGGCGAGCGCAGGCAGGCTGCCCGGCAGCGACGGCAAATCGGAGGGGTTCTTGCTCACCCACACGCGGGTAAGCAAGAAAGGTTATGAGGCCGTAAAGGAGACGGAAAAATCCGCCTCCGCAAATTTCCGATTTCGGCCTTCTAACTCACTCTACGGTAACGGATTTCGCCAGGTTGCGCGGTTGGTCGACGTCGGTCCCCTTCACGCATGCCACGTGGTAGGCGAGCAGCTGCACCGGGACGGCATAAACCAGCGGCGCAATCAGCGGGTGGACCTTGGGCATTTCGATCGTCGCAATGCACCCGTCGCCAGCCTCGGCGAGACCTTCCGCATCGGAGATCAGCACGATCTGTCCGCCGCGGGCACGCACTTCCTGCATGTTGGAGACGGTCTTCTCGAACAGTGGGCCGGAAGGTGCGAGCACGATCACCGGAACGGACTCGTCGATCAATGCGATCGGGCCGTGCTTCATCTCGCCCGAGGCATAGCCCTCGGCATGGATGTAGCTGATTTCCTTGAGCTTCAGCGCACCTTCGAGCGCGAGCGGGAAGTCGGGGCCGCGGCCGAGATAAAGCACGTCACGCGCCGGTGCGATGAGGTGCGCCATGCTGGCGATATCGTCGTCATGGTCGAGCGCTGCATTAAGGCACGCGGGCGCTTCGAGCAGGTGCTGGACCACCTCGTGCTCCTCGTCGCGGCTCATCAGCCCCTTCTTCACAGCCATATGCGCTGCGAGCGCGGCAAGCACGGCGAGCTGGCAGGTGAAGGCCTTGGTCGAGGCGACGCCGATTTCCGGGCCTGCATGCGTCGGCAGGAGCAAGTCGGCCTCGCGCGCCATGGAGCTAGTCGGGACGTTGACGACGACCCCGATGGTCTGGCCCGCTTCCTTGCAGTGGCGCAGCGCGGCAAGCGTATCGGCCGTCTCGCCGCTTTGCGAGATGAAGAGCGAGAGCCCGCCGTCTTCCAGGACCGGCTCGCGGTAACGGAACTCGCTCGCGACATCGATGTCGACGGGGACGCGGGCGAATTGCTCGAACCAGTATTTCGCGACCATGCCGGCGTAATAGGATGTGCCGCAGGCAACGATGGTGATGCGGTTGATCGAGGACAGGTCGAAGTCGATCTGCGGCAGTGCCACGGTATCGTCGGCTTGACGAATGTAGCTCGCAAGCGTCTGCGCAACGACGGTCGGCTGCTCGAAGATCTCTTTCTGCATGAAGTGGCGGTAATTGCCCTTCTCGACTGCCGCCGCCGATGCGCCGGAAGTCGTGACCTCGCGCGTCACAGCGTTGTTTTCGCTGTCGAAAATATCGACCGTGTCGCGAGTGATCACGACCCAGTCGCCTTCTTCGAGATAGGCGATCTTTTGCGTCAGCGGTGCGAGCGCGAGTGCGTCGGAGCCGAGATACATCTCGCCCTCGCCGTGTCCCACGACCAGCGGCGAGCCGAGGCGCGCGCCGATCAGCATGTCCGGGTGGTCTCGGAAGGCGATAGCCAGTGCGAAGGCACCGCGAAGGCGCGGCAATACGGTCTTGACCGCTTCCTGCGGCGATGCGCCGTTCTCCACTTCGCGCGAGATAAGGTGCGCGACGACTTCGCTGTCGGTCTCGCTCTCCAGCGTGCGGCCGTCGGCGAGCAGTTCGTCGCGCAGGCTCTTGAAGTTCTCGATGATGCCGTTGTGAACCAGCGCCACCTTGTCGGTCGCATGGGGATGCGCGTTCTCGGCGGTCGGTGCGCCGTGGGTCGCCCAGCGCGTATGCGCGATGCCGACGACGCCGGGTGCCGGATTGTCGGCCAGTTCCTCGACCAGAATGCCCAGCTTGCCCGAGGCACGGCGACGGATCATATCGCCATCGTGCAGCGTGCAGACGCCCGCGCTGTCGTAGCCGCGGTATTCCATCCGCTTGAGCCCGTCGACGAGCCGATCCGCGACCGGTTCAGTCCCGACGATACCGATAATTCCGCACATAGCTGATGCTGTCCCTCTGTTGGCCGTTATATGGCGCGCGCTGCCAATGGCCTAAAATCGTTTGCGCTTCGTGTAGCGATTACGCCCTAGCTTTCAATCGCTGACTGGCGCCTTTACCGCTCTGCCCGATCTCCAGAGCAACAGGCCGGCCGAAACGATGATCGCTGCACCTGCCAGGGAAACGAGATCGGGCGCATCGCCAAACCACCACCAGCCGAGGCCGACCGCGACGAGCAGCTGGACATAGGTCATCGGCGCGACGGTCGCCGCCCCGGCCCGCGTGGTGCCGAGATAGACCAGCCAGTGCGCACTGCTGGCCGTCACCGCTACGAAAGCGCAGCGCGCGACGACCGTCCAGTCCGGCACGCCGATGCGCAGGGCTTCGATACCCGAGAAATGCCCGGCGATCGCAGCGACGATCAGGATCGGGGTCGCACCGGCAGCAATGAAGACCTGCATCGAAAGCGAACTGCCCTGCCCTGCCGAGGCGCGATTGGCGATCACCATCAGGCTGATGAAGAGGGCAGCGGCAACCGGCAACAAGGCTACGATGCCGACATCCGCAAGGTTCGGGCGCAGGACAACCAGCACTCCGACGAACGCGATGGCGGAAGCGGCGAATGTCACGCGCCGAACCTTCTCGCCAAGCAGCGGCCCGCTCAGCAGTGCGACGATGATCGGCGACAGGAAGATCAGCGAGGTCGCCTCCGCCAGCGGCATGACGAAGATCGCCGAGAAAAAGCACGTTGTGGCTGCTGCAAGGCATAAGCCTCGCCCAGCCTGGAGCCACGGATTGCGCGGCACGAACCCGCGCCTCCCTTCGCGCAGCGCAAGGATGGTTGCGAGCCCGCTGAGCCCAATGGTGAAGCGAAGCGCGGCAACCGCGATAGGCGACCACTCGCCCGCCATGGTCTTGATCACGGCATCCCCGAAGGCGAGGCACGCGAAACCGGCAAGGGCTAGCGCCACACCCTGCCGCTCGTTGTCCTGCATGCCCAATTCGCCCCGTCGCCTGTTCGAGACAGCGCCGCTAGTCGCTTCGCGCGAAGTTGGAAAGCCTTCCCGCCCGGCACGGGGATTTTAGGAAAAAAATAAGGTTTCCGGATTATTCACCATTTCTAGCAAGTCACTCTTCGCCATGTGCGCCGATTGACTGCATGGAATTTGGACTTTTTTGGGGGCGACGATGAGCGCATTCGGACGGAAGAACGGACCTGGCGGAATGAAGCCGGGCGCGCGTCCGCAATTCGGTGTTGCCCGCCCCATGCGCGGTGGCGACAAGGGCGGCCAGGAAAACTCCGGCTCGGGCGGCGAGCAGTTCCCGCCGCTTCCGGGCGAAGCGGCTACGCCTGCACCTTCCCCACAGTCGGGCGGCAGCACACCTCCGAACAAAGACGATGCGATGACGCGTCTCACCGACCGGGCGAACCAGGTTCACTCCGGCCAGGCAGAGATCGGCGGCTTCGAGGCATCGGTCCACAAGATCAAGGAACAGGTGCTCCCGCGCCTGCTCGAACGCGTCGACCCGGAAGCGGCGGCCACGCTGACCAAGGATGAACTGTCGGAAGAATTCCGTCCGATCATCATGGAAGTGCTGGCCGAGCTGAAGGTCACGCTCAACCGCCGCGAGCAGTTCGCGCTCGAGAAGGTCCTGATCGACGAGCTGCTCGGTTTCGGCCCGCTCGAGGAACTGCTGAACGACCCGGATGTCTCGGACATCATGGTCAACGGCCCCGACCAGACCTACATCGAGAAAAAGGGCAAGCTGGTCATCGCGCCGATCAAGTTCCGCGACGAACAGCACCTCTTCCAGATCGCGCAACGCATCGTGAACCAGGTCGGCCGCCGCGTCGACCAGACCACGCCGCTTGCCGACGCCCGTCTCAAGGACGGTAGCCGCGTGAACGTCATCGTGCCGCCGCTCTCGCTGCGCGGCACCGCGATCTCGATCCGTAAGTTCTCCGAGAAGCCCATCACGCTCGACATGCTCAAGGACTTCGGTTCGATGAGCGAGAAGATGTGTACCGCGCTCAAGATCGCGGGCGCTTGCCGGATGAACATCGTTATCTCGGGCGGTACGGGTTCGGGTAAAACGACCATGCTCAACGCCCTTTCGAAGATGATCGACCCGGGCGAGCGCGTGCTCACCATCGAGGACGCGGCCGAGCTTCGCCTGCAGCAGCCGCACTGGCTGCCGCTCGAAACGCGTCCGCCGAACCTCGAAGGCCAGGGCGCCATCACCATCGGCGACCTCGTGAAGAACGCCCTGCGTATGCGTCCTGACCGCATTATCCTGGGTGAGATTCGTGGCGCGGAATGTTTCGACCTTCTCGCCGCCATGAACACGGGCCACGACGGTTCGATGTGTACGCTTCACGCCAACTCGCCGCGTGAGTGCCTCGGCCGTATGGAAAACATGATCCTGATGGGCGACATCAAGATCCCGAAGGAAGCCATCAGCCGCCAGATCGCCGAATCGGTCGACCTGATCGTGCAGGTAAAGCGCCTTCGCGACGGTTCGCGCCGTACCACCAACATCACCGAAGTGATCGGGATGGAAGGCGAAGTGATCGTGACGCAGGAACTGTTCAAGTTCGAGTATCTGGACGAGAGCGAGGACGGCAAGATCCTCGGCGAGTTCCGCTCGAGCGGCCTGCGCCCCTACACGCTTGAAAAAGCGCGCCAGTTCGGCTTCGACCAAGCTTATCTGGAGGCGTGTCTCTAAGGAGACCTGCTCTCTAAAGAGACCTGCGCCCTACCCCGCTGCGATCCCCTTCACGGACAGGGCGATGAGCCCTGCGCCGATGATCAGGCTCAGCAGGGAAATGCCGAACCACGGGACCCATCCTACGCTTTCGATTCGCGCGCGCTTTGTGCGGCGATGTTCCGCAAATCCCGCGATCACCGCCAGAAGCACGAATCCGAGGCCCCAGACGCCCGCAATTTCGGCGTCGCTCGCAAAGGTCAGGAAACGCAGCAATTCCACGCCGCGCATGTGGGGCAGACCAACGCATCCTTCAAGCTAGTCATTGTGCTGCGGGAACCCGCGCGGCATATCGTCGGTTGATCATTCGAGTGGCCGCAAGGGCCGGAAAGGAACAACCATGATCCGCAAGATTATCCTGGCTGCGAGCCTCGGCGTCATGGCGCTCAGCGCGACCGCCTGCAACACGGTGCGCGGCGTGAGTGCCGACCTCAAGTCTGCTGCCGACGCAGTCGACGACGAAACCTGATCATCTAGGCCCAACGAAGGCCTGACCCCATGAGGGTCGCAAGCGCTCGCCGGATCCCCCTCCCGGCGGGCGCTCTTGATTCCGGTTCCATTGTCAGCTCGGACGACCGAGCTTGCGCGCCGCTTTCTCGCGCACGATCAGCCAGACGAACAGCCCGAGCGGACCGGCGAGAAAAGTCGCCAGCAGGATCGGGGCTTGGACGAAGCGGTTGAAACCCTTCGCATCGGCATCCCTGGCGATCCACAGCCCGACGAACAGGTCGAAAGCGAGATAGTGGACCCACCCCACGGTCACTCCGCCGTCGCTCGCAAAGATCGCCCGCACTCCTTCGATCGACGAAAAGTTGGAGCCGGTATCGGGGCCGACCGGATCGACGAAGCCGCCGACGATCGAGATGAGACCGACCGCGTAGACGAGGCACAAGAGGCCGACACCGAGATAGAGCAGCGCCGACAAAAGCGCAGGCCAGCGCGGCAGAAGGATAAGTGCCAGCCAGCAGATCATCGCCAAGATATTGGCGCCGCCGAAAATCCCGTCCCACATATCGAAATTCCCCTTATTCAGCGAGTTGCGGCAGTTCCTTCGCAGCGCGTCTTATCGCATCGTGTTCGTGGCGGAACTTGCCCGCAGCCTTGCGCTGGGCGAGCGCCAATGCGGCTTGTGCCACCGTGCGCGCCGGTATCGAGCGGCCCGAACGGTATTTGCCCTGCATGAGCAGATCGGTGAACGGGCTTGCGACCATTGCCAGTCTTTCGAGCGTGCGCGGGTCGTCCACGCGCTTTCCGCGCAGGAGGCCAGGGCGCAGGATGTCGAGACGCTTGAAGCCGACCTTCATCAGCGCCTGCTCGGCCTCGCCCTTGACCTGCATGTAGAAGAACCTGCTGCTCGCATCGGCATTCGCGGAGCTTACGGCAACGCATCGTTCGACGCCTGCCTCATGCGCGGCTCGCGCCGTATCGACCACGAGATTGAAGTCGACCGCGCGGAACTTGTCCTTGTCGCCGCCCTGCTTGCCGATCGTAGTGCCGAGCGCACTAATCAGCACATCGGGGCGGAACTGCTGCATCACCTTGCCCCATTCGGCGGGGTCGGCCACGACTTGCTCCATCGTAGCGCCAGTCGGGAGCCGGGCCTCCCTGCGGCCGAGAGCGAGCATGCGAATATTCGCCCTGCCGACCGCCTCGGCGAGGACCTCGCCGCCGACGAGGCCGGACGCGCCGACCAGCACGATGCGGATGGAATCAGACATTGCTCAGCCCCTCGGGACGCTTGCCGTAGATGCGGGCAAACTGGTCGATGGCGTAGCGATCGGTCATGCCGGCGATGAAGTCCGAGATATGCCGTGTGCGAGCCGGTTCGGCATCGGGCAGCGTCTCGCGCCAGCCGTCCGTCAGGAAACTCTCGTCCTGTTCGTAGGCGGCATAAAGGCGCGCGACCACGTCGCGGGCACGCTCGGCCGTCGCGAGCTGTTCCTCGTGATAATAGAGATTGTCGTACATGAACTTCTTCAGCGTGCGTTCTTCCCGCGCCATCGCCGGAGAGAAACCCGCCAGCATCCGGCCCGCGCCGCGCACCTCTTCGATGGTTGAAACGTCGCGCGTAAGTTCGCGCGTGTGCTCGAGCACGTCATTGACCATCAGGCCGATCTGGCCGCGCACCAGCTCGCGCATCTTGCGATCGTGCGGCGCGTTGGGAAAGCGGCGTTCGACATCCCGCCACTGGTCCGCGACGAAATCCATTTCGAGCAACTGGTCGAGATCGAGGAAACCAGCGCGCAGCCCATCGTCGATGTCGTGATTGTCGTAAGCGATATCGTCCGCGACCGCGGCGACCTGTGCCTCCAGGCTCGGCCAGCGGTCGAGTTCGAGATCGAAAGCCTCGTCCAGCTCTTCCAACGCCCAGTTGTCCGCCGGGATCGGGCCATTGTGCTTGGCCATGCCTTCGAGCAGGTCCCATGTGAGGTTGAGGCCCGGATGCTCGCAATAGGGGCTTTCCAGTCGCATCAGCGTGCGAAGCGACTGGGCATTGTGATCGAAGCCGCCGTGACGGGCCGTCGCCTGTGAAAGCGCCATCTCTCCCGCATGGCCGAAAGGCGGGTGGCCGATATCGTGCGCCAGACACAGCGCTTCGGTGAGGTCTTCGTCGAGGCCGAGCGTACGCGCGATGACCCGGCCGATCTGGGCGACCTCGAGACTATGGGTCAGCCGCGTGCGGAAGTGATCGCCGTCGGGCGCGATAAACACCTGCGTTTTCGACTTGAGGCGGCGGAAGGCGATCGAGTGGATGATCCGGTCGCGGTCGCGCTGGAATTCGCTGCGGGGGCCGCGGGTGCCGTCGCGGTTCTCGTCGAACTCGCGCCCGCGTGTCTTGGCTGGATCGGCTGCAAAACTGGCTCGTGTCATTGCTGCGCGGCTTAGGTCAGCATTGCCACGGCGACAACGGGAACAATCGGGCAACGGTAATTGGACCCAGCCAACGGAAAGGGCCGCCCGGTGCGATACCGGACGGCCCCTTGTGCATAAGGACATGCGATCAGTGGATGCCGATCGTGTCCTTCGTGTTGTCCTTGTCGGTAGCCAGCTGGCCGCCGCTGCGGACCTGGCCGAGCAGCAGGATGCCCGCGAGGTGCGGTGCAGCCATCGAGGTACCGCTGAGCGTGGCATAACCGTCGCCCTTGTAGGTCGACAGGATCGACACGCCCGGCTCCGCAAAATCGACCGGCGGGTTGCCGTAGTTCGAGAAGCTCGCGATGCGGTCGGACGAATCCATCGCCGAGACGGTGTAGATGTTGTTGCCATTGGCACGGGCAGGCGACGAATTGTTCGCGTCCTGGTTTTCGTTACCGGCGGCAAGAACGAACTTCACCGTGCCCGAAGCGTTCACGACAGCATTGTCGAGCGTGGTGGAGATACCGCCACCGAGCGACATGTTGGCAACGTCGCCCTGCTGGCCGACCGACGCGACATAGTCGACGCCGGCGATGACGCCGCTGGTCGAGCCCGAACCGCGACGGTCGAGCACGCGCACGGCGACCACTTCGGCGCCGGCAGCGACGCCGACGACGCCGATGTTATTGTCGATCGCCGCGATGGTGCCTGCGACGTGGGTGCCGTGACCATTCTGGTCGTCCCAGTTACGACCAACGAAGTAGGCGCTGAGCCCTTCATTGACGTTGAGGTCGGGGTGCGAACCGTCGATTCCGCTGTCGATGACGAAAGCACGGCCGGTCGCGCCCGAGACGCCGCCGTTGACGCGGGTGATGCCCCAGGGCGTCTGCTGCGTCGAGGTGCCGCCACCGCCGCCGCCGTCACCGCCACCCGGCTTGCCGGGCTTGTCCGGTTTCGGGAAGCCGGTCATCACCTGGTCCTGCTCGCAATAGGCGATGCGCGGATTGGCGCGGCGCATGTTCTCGACCGCGCGCGCATTCATGTTGGCCGCGAAGCCGCGAATAGCGTGCCGGTAGACGTGCTTGACCTGCCCGCCCTGCGCATTGACCGAACGGCGTGCCTCCCCCGGCACGGCGTCCTTGGCGACAGCGTTCGCCTTGAACACGCAGATGTAGCTGTTTTCGATCTTCTGCGCCGCTGCGGGCGTCGAGAAGGCTGCTGCGGCAAGTGCGACGCCGCTAGCGACCACAAAGCGGCCGACCCATTTCGTTGTCATGTTTTTCAGTCCCGTTCCAAGAATTGGAGGCAGACAGACTGACAGGTGGAATTGTGATTGCAACCGGTTTCTAGTGGCAATTCACCACGAATTTCGTTCCGCTTGAAATCAAATACTGTATCTCGACTTTATCCGGCAATAATCCATTCCGCCGCGGCCTCGCAGTGGATCCGCGCCGAATCGTAGATCGGCAGCACATTGGCCCGCGTATCTACGACCAGCTCGAGCTCGGTGCAGGCGAGGACGATAGCCTTCGCGCCATCCTGCGCCTTCTTCGTGATGATCGTCTTCAGCGCCCGCTCGGCATCGCGCGTCGCCTTCCCGACCATCAGCTCTTCGTAGATGTAGCGATCGAGCAGTTCCACGTTCTGCACTTCGGGTGCGGGAAGATCCACGCCGTGCTTCACGAGCCGCTCACGATAGAAGCTTTCGGTCATGACATTGCGTGTTCCGATCAGGGCCGCGTTCTTCACACCGTCCTTCGCCATGCGTTCGCCGACGCATTCGGCGATATGGAGGATGGGCACCGAAACGCTGGCGGCGACATCGTCGTAAACGCGGTGCATCGAATTGGCGCAGATGATGATCTGCTCAGCCCCGGCGCCTTCCAGCCGTTTCGCGCTTTCAGAGAGGGTCTGTGCCGCGCGCTGCCAATCGCTCGCTTCGCGCAGGCCATAGAGTTGCGCGAAATCGAGGCTTTCGATGAGCAGCGGTGCACTGCTCATCGGACTTGTCCGCTTCTGGACGTAGCGATTGATGCATTCGTAGTAGGTGTGCGTCGACACCCAGCTCATGCCGCCAATCATCCCGAGCTTGCGCACGCGAAATTCCCCTGTTGTGCCGGCGAAGCGCTCGTCCGCCGGATTCCCTGATGGTTTATACTTGGATTCCCGCCCTGAATGGACGGACGCGCCTTAATTTTCCGCAACGGCGGTCAATTGCAAGCCGTCCAGCCACGAAGTGAGCGCTGCGAGCGACTGTTCGGGCGCTTCTTCCTGCGGAAGGTGTCCGATGCCGGGAAAATTGGCGAGCGTCGCATTGGGCAAGTGCTCCATGTACCATTGCGCTGCCGAATAGGGGATCAGGCTGTCCTCTTCCCCCCAGACCACCAATGTCGGAACCTTCGCCTGCGCAATCTGCTCGGGCGTGAAGGTCGAATAGCTCCGCCCGAAGCGCTGGCGGGTCGCGGTACGGTTGCCGGGATAGCGCGCCAGCTCCCAATATCGGTCGACCGCTTCTTCGGTCACGACATCCTGGTTCGAGACGCTCTGCTTGAGGCTCCGCTCGACGAGCGAACGCGGGAGGATCTGGCTGACGAGGCTGCTTACGCCCGGGATGCGCGCAAGGGTGAAGGCCATGTTGCCGCCCCCTTCCCGCTTCACTGGTGCCCCGCCCGCATCGACGAGGACGAGTCCAGCCAACCGTTCCGGGCGGTCCAGCGCATATTGCATCGCGATCCCGCCGCCCATCGAATTGCCCGCCAGGACGAATTTCTCGAGCCCGAGATGATCCGCCACCCGGTCGACATCCGCGACATAGGCGGCGGTGGCGTAGTCCTCGTCTGCGGTGCCGCCGGTCAGGCCGTGGCCGCGCTGGTCGAAACGGATGACGCGGTACTTCTCGGCAAGGCCGTCTGCCCATGCCTGCCACGTATGCAGGTCGGCGTTCGAGCCGTGGAGCAGGATGATCGCGGGCGCATCGCGCGGACCTTCGTCGCGCAAATGCACTTCGAGACCCTTGTCGAGCGCGACGAACTGCGAGCTCTCACCGCCGTATTTCGCGCGCATCTCTGCCGGGTCGGTATCTGGCGCGCGAAAGAGCAGGAACGCGATGACAAGGATCGCGAGAAGCACTCCGAGAATGCGCAAGGTCCATTTCAGCATTGTCGTTTGCTTCCTTCCTCGTCAGCCCCGGACGATCATTCCGCGCGCGTCTGCGCTGGCATCCCGGCAATCCAGCGCCTGACGATCTCGACACCGTCATGATCGATCGTCGACTTACCCAGCTCCGGCATCGCGACACCGGGTTCCGGACTTGCCATGCGGTGCAGCAGGATCGACTGTTCCGGCTCGCCCGGGACGATATCGAACAGGAGATTGCCCGAGCCCCTGCCCGCTGCAACAGGCCGCTTCATCAAGCCGATCGCCTGGGGATCGTCCTGTTCCCAGCGCAGGTCGAGCCCGCTGTTCGATGCGGTCGATCCGGGGCGATGGCAATGCGCGCAATTGACGTCGAGATAGGCGCGCGCGGCGGCATCTACCGGCGCATCGGCGCGATGCTCCCAGACCGGAAAAGTGTTCGTGCCCTGCGGCTGGTCACCGGTAAGGCCGATGACCATGGCGGGGTGCAGGTTCTGGATGCGCGGGCCGATCGGCACCACCGCATCGTTCTGACCGTGGCATTCCTTGCATTGGTTCTTGTTGGGGATGCGGTAGCTGATCGCCTCGCCCGAAGGCGTCACGACATCTTCGCGCGCACCTGCGACGACGAGCGTCGCGTCGGTCTGCTCCTCGTTCCAGCGATAGGGCAGCGCGATCCAGCCATCGGTGCGGTGGAGCAGCACCCTCGTTTCGATCAGCCGCCGGTCCGCGCCTTTGCCGAAAGCGAAGGTCTTGATCAGCGCGCTGCCGACCGGGAATTGCAGCCTGCCCGCCTCGTCGAAGGACACCTTCTCGCCGCCCGGCACATATACGAAGCGGAGTTTTTCCGCCCCGTCGGAAAATAACGGCGTGTTGAGGCGATATTCCGTGACGGGGTAAGCTGGCGCTTGACCGGCAAGGTCGCTGAAAAAGCCGTAGTGCGACAGCAATCTCGGCAGGCCGTTGGCGATCTGGTGACCATTGACACTGACCGGCCCGGGCTCCTGCGTCACATCCACGCGGGCTCCGCCATCAGCACCGGATGTCGCAACCGCCGACAGGGCGGCGATGGCAGCGGCCAGCAGGAGGGCAGCTCCGCGTTTCACTTGATCCGCGCCTCCAGTTCAGCCGGTGCGCCCACCGATGCGGTGTCGAATTCATAGCTCGGCTGCGCGACCTGCAGCGGTCCGGGCGAACCGGTTGCGGGGTCCTGTCCGGGCGATGAGAGATTGAGCGACCAGCCGGCAACGCCATCGACCACGGTCAGGCCGGTATCGCCTTCGGCCACGCCGTCCCACATGACCGGCGGCAGCGAGCCGCCGAAGGCTGCGACCAGCATCTCGCCGCCATCGAGCTGCGGATCGTCGCCGCCCCGACCGAATGTGTTCTCGCCGACAACGACATTGCGCGCGAAGGGATTGTAGCGCTCGTCCTCGTAGGGCTGGGTGTAGGCGATCACCATCACATGCGCCGTGGGATTGTTTTCGAGGATGTTGTCCTCGACCAGCACGCCGTCGTTGGCCATCACCAGGATGCCCGTTCCGCGCCTTACGCCGGCGACGATATTGCCCGGCGGCGCGAAATTCGCCGTGTCGTTGTCGACCACGAGATTGCGGCGCAGGATCACGTTGCCGCCGCCCATCACCGGCAGGTTCGGCAGGTCGAATACGAGCAGGCCGCCGGTGTTACGCGTGGCGATATTGTTCTCGACCAGCGCATTGCGGCTATTCTCGATCTCGATCCCGGCGACATTCGCCTCGACGATCGAATTGCGGACAGTGATGTCCTTGCTCTGGCCGACATAGATCCCTGCGTCGGACGCGCCCGAGACTTTCGATCCGGTCACCAGCACGCCGGTGCTTTCGACCGGATAGATGCCGTAGGCACCGTTGTCCGGGTCGGGCCCGTTGGTCCAGGTGACGCGGATGCGGCTGTAGACGATGTTGTCGGCGCCCTTTGACTTGACCCCGTCACCCTTCGGGTTCTCCAGCGCGAAGTCGCGCAGGGTGACATTGTCGCTCGTCACCAGCAGGCCTTCGCCCGCACCCTGCTGGGTCGTGAAATCGAGCACGGTTTCGTCCATCCCCGCACCGCGCACGGTCACTCCGTCGACATCGAGGCTGAGGCCGTCGGTCAGGACGAAGCGCCCTTCGCCGAGGACGATCTCGTCGCCCTCGCCTGCAAGGATCAGCGCTTCCTGCAGCCGTTCCTGTGCGCCCTCGCCCGCTTCGACCGTAATGGTTTCGGCCAGTGCCGGATTGGCGGCGACGAGCGCTGCGAAAGCGGCGCAACAGGCAAGGTTCAGTTTCGGCATGGCAATCTCTCCCTCTTGCGGCCATCCTGCGCGAAGTGGCCGGTGAAACCAAGTCCCGCTGCGCAGCGTATCACTAGGAAACGCGAAAGGATGCCCGAATGAGGAAGATTGCACTTGCCCTGGCCTTTGCCGGAGCCGCCCTGACTGCCGGTACGGCGCAGGCTTCGCCCGCTTCGATCGAGGGCAAATGGAAGACCGATGACGGGCGTTCGGTCATCGCGTTCTACAAGTGCGGCAATGCGATGTGCGGGCGGATCGACCGGTTTCTCGTGCCCGAACCGGCAGGCGGTGCGCGCGATACGGAGAACCCCAAGGCGGCCCTGCGCGATCGCAAGCTGCTTGGCCTCCGGATTTTCTGGGACCTCACCGCCGACGGCAGCCGCTTCAAGGGTGAAGGCTATAGCCCGGAAGACGGACGCTATTTCGATGCGCAGGTCTGGCGCAGCGGTAACACGCTGAAGGTGAAGGGCTGCGTCCTGCTGTTCTGCCGGACGGCGAATTTCACCCGCGCCTGACGGCGCTCAGCCGAAGCCCGCTGCGCACAGGGCGGCGGAACTGCTGGTCACGGTCAGAACCTCGACATCCCCGACACGGCGGACGCGTTCTACGTAACCGGAGAGCGACGTCGGCTTCTTCGGTTCGCCTTCGCGAGGGGCGAGGTTCTCCAGCTTTCGCAGCTGGGAGATCGACAGGCGGTCGACCATCCGCTCGGCCATGCAGGCGCTGTTGCGCTCGCTCAGCCCTGCATCGAGCAGTGCGGATTTGACGCGGCTCTCCGCGATCTTGTCGATGCAGCCGGTCAGCAGCAGCGCCGCGCCGAGCGGCAGCAGCAGAAGCCGCATCAGTCGAGCGCCTTCACGATTTCCTCGACCATCTTCTTCGCATCGGACAGCAGCATCACGGTCTGGTCCATGTAGAAAACGTCGTTGTCGACGCCCGCATAGCCGACCCCGCCCATCGAGCGCTTGATGAAGAAGACCTGCTTGGCCTTGTCGACGTCGAACACCGGCATGCCGTAAATGGGCGAGCTCTTGTCCGTCTTGGCGGCCGGGTTCACCACGTCGTTCGCGCCGATGATGAAGGCGACATCGGCCTGTGCGAATTCGCTATTGATGTCCTCAAGCTCGAAGACCTTGTCGTAATCGACGCTCGCTTCGGCCAGCAGCACGTTCATGTGCCCCGGCATGCGCCCCGCGACAGGGTGGATGGCGAACTTCACTTCGACACCCTGTTCTTCGAGCAGGTCGCACATTTCACGCAGCGCATGCTGCGCCTGCGCGACCGCCATGCCGTAGCCCGGGATGATGATGACCTTCTCGGCCTGTTCGAGCATGTAGGCGGCGTCTTCCGCGCTGCCGGTCTTGTAGGGACGCTGCTCGCCCCCACCGCCGCCGCCCGCGCTCGCATCGGCACCGAAACCGCCCGCAATGACCGAGATGAAGCTGCGGTTCATCGCGCGGCACATGATGTAGCTGAGGATCGCACCCGACGCGCCGACCAGCGCGCCAGTTATGATCATCGCGGTGTTGCCGAGGGTGAAGCCCATCGCCGCAGCGGCCCAGCCCGAATAGGAATTCAGCATCGAGACCACGACCGGCATATCAGCCCCGCCGATCGGGATGATCAGCAGGAAACCGACGACGAATGCCAGCACAGTGATGGCGATGAAATATTCCTGGCTCGCCACCTGGCCCATCGCGAAGAGCGCGGTCAGCACGATGATGGCGACCAGCGTGCCGAGGTTGATTACGTGACGTGCGGGCAGCAGGATCGGCGCGCCACTCATTTTGCCCGAAAGCTTGGCAAAGGCGATCACGGAGCCTGAGAAGGTAATCGCACCGATCGCGACGCCCAGCGCCATTTCCACGCGGCTGACAGTCGCAATCGTATCGCCATCGAGTAGGCCGAAAGCACCCGGTTCGAGATAGGCCGCCCAGCCGACCAGCACCGCAGCGAGACCGACGAGCGAGTGGAACGCAGCAACCAGTTCCGGCATCGCGGTCATGGCGATGCGCCGCGCGATGGTGAAGCCGATGATCCCGCCGAGGAACATCGCCACGCCGATTTCCGGCAGGCTCGCAACTTCGTGCGTCACCAGCGTAGTAATGACGGCGATGAGCATCCCTGCCATGCCGAAGCGGTTGCCCGCGCGGCTGGTGCTCGGGCTCGAAAGCCCGCGAAGCGCCAGGATGAAGAAGATGCCAGCAACGAGATAGGCGAGCGCAACCCACGGGTTCACGCCGCCGCTTTCGGCCCCGGCTGCAAGGAAGGAGAACATCACTTCTTCTCCTTCTTCTTGTACATCGCGAGCATGCGCTCGGTGACGGCAAAGCCGCCGAAGATGTTCACGCTAGCCAGTACGACGGCGGCAAGGCCGAGCCACTTGGCAACGAGGCTACCCGCCTCGGCACTCGCGATGAGCGCGCCGACGATGATCACCGAGGAAATCGCATTGGTCACCGCCATCAGCGGCGTGTGCAGCGCGGGCGTAACCGACCAGACCACGTAATAGCCGACGAAACACGCCAGCACGAAAATCGATAGGATGGAAATGAAGTCCATGTCAGTCCCCCGATGCCGTCGGAGTGGCGGTCCACGGCAGTACGAAGCCGCGCCCCTCCGACCAGCTCTGTCCGACCAGCACCGCGCCTACGAGGCAGGCGGAATGCTGGTAGGCACCCGAATTGTCGCTTGTGCGGAACGCGATGCATTCGCGCCCCTGAGCCGAGCCGAGCTTCCCGGCCTCGATCTGCGAGCCGTAGAAAATGCCGGTCACTTCGTTGGTGTGCGACAGGCGGATTTCCATCGGCTGCGTATAGGGCGGGTCGGAAATCGACAGCCGCAAATCGACCGTCCATTCGCCCTCGATAGGATGCGGCGGCTCGCCCTGCGGCTCTTCTTCCGGCGCATTTCCGGCAAGCAGTAACAGTGCAGCGAGTGCGACTAGCGCCCTCACCCTTGGAGCCTCTCGTTTACGACCTTGCCGCCCTGCGTCAGGCGGATCGCATCGCCGATTTCCTCGTCGAGAACCGGCTTGCCCGCGTCCTTGTCCCAGAAGGCGGAGAGGAAGTTGTAGAGGTTGCGCGCAAACAGCGCCGATGCATCGGCGGCGAGATGCGCGGGCGTGTTGGAGAAGCCCATGATCTTCACGCCGTGTTTCACCACGACCTTGTCGGCCTCGCTCCCCTCGACATTGCCGCCTTGCGCTACGGCGAGGTCGAAGATCACGCTGCCCGGTTTCATCGTCGCGATCTGCGCGTCCGAAATCAGGCGCGGTGCATCGCGGCCCGGGATGAGCGCGGTGGTGATGACGATGTCCTGCTTGGCGATGTGGCCGGATACCAGCTCGGCCTGCGCCTTCTGGTATTCCTCGCTCATCTCGGTGGCATAGCCGCCCGAGCCTTCGCCCTCGATACCCTCGACGCTTTCGACGAAGATCGGCTTCGCGCCGAGCGACTGGATCTGCTCCTTGGTCGCCGAGCGTACGTCGGTCGCGGAAACCTGCGCACCGAGGCGGCGAGCGGTCGCGATGGCCTGCAAGCCTGCAACGCCGACACCCATGATGAAGGCCTTCGCCGCGTGGATCGTCCCAGCGGCAGTCATCATCATCGGAAAGGCGCGGCCGAACTCGTCCGCCGCTGCGAGCACCGCCTTGTAGCCTGCAAGGTTCGACTGGCTGGAGAGCACGTCCATGCTCTGCGCACGCGTGATGCGCGGCATGAATTCCATCGACAGCGCCTCGAAGCCCGCTTTCGCGTAGGCCTCGACACGCGCCTTGTCGCGGAAGGGATCGAAGGTGGCAGCCACCCACGCGCCATCCTTCGCTCCGGCGAGCGTCATGACGTCAGGTGCCTGGACGCCGAGCACGATGTCGGCCCCCGCGACCGCTTTCGGCCCGGTGGTGACTTCTGCTCCGGCTTCGCGATAGGCCTCGTCGGAGATTGAGGCGCCCTCCCCGGCGCCCTCCTCGACAGCCATTTCCGCTCCGAGTGCGATGAATTTCTTCACCGTCTCGGGCGTCACTGAAACGCGCGTTTCCCCCGCTGCGCGCTCTTTCAGGGTCGCTATGCGCAAGATACGTTCGGTATCAGTCTGCGATCAGCACGACCACCACGAGGGCGATCAGGGCAATCAGCGGCACGGCCCATTTGAGCGATGCGATGAAGCCGCCATAGGTTTTTTCAGCAGCTTTCATGTCGTTTGCGGACATTCTTGGGTTCCCCAATAGAGTTTTCGTATCGGCGCAGGGTCTATCGCGGGTGGTGAAGCGCTTCAAGAGCGCGACGAGCAGTTCTTACCCTTAATCGGACCTTTACTCCCTGACCCTAAACGGGACGCCTGTTTCACCATGGGACGGACGGGACACATGGCCGAAAGCGATTCGCGCTTGCTGATGCTTATCGACGATGAACCGGCGCAGAGCCGGCTCATCACCGCACTCGCTGCACGCGAGGGATGGCGCACGCTCGTCGTGTCCGATTCCGAGACGGCGATTGCCACCCTTGGCACGCGGCAGGGCATGCAGCTGTCCGCCATCATCCTCGACCAGTGGGTGCCGGGTGACGATGCCTGCGAGCTGATTCGCCAATTGAAGGAACGCCGCCCCGGCCTGCCAATCCTCATGCTGACCGCCAGCGCCTCCCCGCTGCTGGCAGTCGAGGCAATGCGCGCAGGCGCAAACGATTATCTCATCAA
Source organism: Erythrobacter sp. HKB08 (assembly GCF_004114695.1). Taxonomy (NCBI): domain Bacteria; kingdom Pseudomonadati; phylum Pseudomonadota; class Alphaproteobacteria; order Sphingomonadales; family Erythrobacteraceae; genus Erythrobacter; species Erythrobacter sp. HKB08. The sequence continues at coordinate 1,342,172 of NZ_CP035310.1, read as the reverse complement.
GCCGGTCGCTCCGGACCGGTTGATGCAGGCGCTGCGCAGTGCAACCAAGCAGGAAGCGCCGCGCGACGAACTGCAGCCGCTGACCGAGAAACTCTCGCCGCTGCTCGACTTCGATTCGATGATCGGAACCGCGCCCAACTTCCGGGCGGCATTGGCAAAGGCGGCCAAGGCGGCGCGCGGCCACGGCAGCGTGCTGATCGAGGGCGAGAGCGGCACCGGCAAGGAAATGCTGCTGCGTGCGATGCATGCGGCAAGCCCGCGCGCCAAGGCTCCTTTCCGCCTGATCAACGCCCGCGGCGTACCGGCGAATTCCATCGAATCCGTCCTCTTCGGACATGAGCAGAACGCCTTTCCGGGTGCATTCGACCGCCAGATCGGCGCCTTGCAGCACTGCGACGGCGGCACGCTGGTGATCGACGAGATCGACCGGCTGAGCGAGGATCTGCAGGCCAAGCTTGCCGAGACGCTGCGCAGCGGCATCGTCCGTCCGGTCGGCGCGAAGCACGGCTTCCGCGTCGATGTGCGCCTGCTGAGCGCGAGCAACCTGCCGCTCGCCGATCTCAACGATCAGGGGCATTTCCACCCGGATCTGCTGAAGGAAATCTCCAGCACCAAGATCACCATGCCCGCCCTGCGCGAACGGCCCGGCGATATCGCGGCGCTCGCGCGCTATTTCCTCGGCAAGATCGGGGAACAGCCGGGGCTTCGCTCGCTCTCGATCAGCGACAGCGCATTGACGCTGCTGTCGGCCTACGACTGGCCGGGCAATGTCCGCCAGCTACAGGCGGTCCTGTTCCGTGCAGCAGTCTTCTGCGAGGGGCAGACGCTGACCATCGACCACTTCCCGCAGCTTTCCGAGCTGCTCGGCGAGATCCGCGAGGAAAGCGCCAAGCCGATACAGGAAGGCGTCGGGGTCATGCTCTACGCAGCCGACGGCAACCTGCGCCCGCTCGAAGAGATCGAGGCCGACGTCATTCGCCTCGCCATCGGCCACTATCGCGGCCGCATGACCGAAGTCGCCCGCCGTCTCGGCATCGGGCGCTCCACGCTCTACCGCAAACTCGCCGATCTCGGCATCGACAACGCCGCATAGGATTTCCCACATGGTCGACGGCCCCGTTTCCACCCCTGTTGCCGCCACTTCCGACGATTCCGTGCGCGATGCGCTCGACCGTCTTTCGCGCAAGATCAACGCGGAGAATTACGAACGCATGCGCTGGGCGCGTGATGAAGCACCCAAGCTCGTCCGGCTCGTCGAACTCGTCAAAGGTGCTGTCGCAGACCGGACCGATGTCGAGATCAACGAGGAAGGCGGCGAGGGAAATACCAAGCGCTTCGTCGTCAAGGTCCACGGCCAGCGCGTTGCCGGCCTCGGTGTTGCGCTCGACAAGGGCCGCGCGATCGCCGCTATCGGCCCGATCGAACGCAGCGCCTACACGGTCGCACAGGGCGAGCCGATCCATGCGCGCTATGAAGATGTCGATGAAGCCTGGATGGGCCAGACGATCGCACGGCTTGTCGAGCGCATCGGCAGCTGACCCGACGATCGCCGCAGGGGCATCGACAAGACCGACTGAGCAGCTATCACTTACCCCAAGGGGGAGGTGGTATGCTCGATCGATTCAGGACCATTCTATTGGCGGCGCTCGCCGGTTCGCTCTCGCTCGCGCCGGTCGGCGCGCAGGATGATGCATTCAAGGCCCATCAGGATCGTGTTTTTGCCGAACTGAAAGACATCAAGGCGCAGCGCGAGCGAGGCGAGCACGCTGCCGCGACGCGGCGCACGATCAACCTCTGCCTGGAAACGCCGGATGCGATGCTCGAACAGGGCCGGACCAATCTCGCCTGCTCTATCGTGACCAGTGACTACAAGGACCACCCGCTTTACCGCAGCATGGCGCAGGACCTTTGCGCGCGCGGTAGCGCGAGTTCCTGCATAAGCCTCTATTTCCAGATGTCGCGGGAACAGGTCGATCCCGAGATTGCAGCGGTCCACACCGAACTGCGCTATTCGCTGCTCGCATCGGCCTGCGAAGCAGGTGATGGCGACGGATGTTCGCTCTACGGTCTTGCACACCTCACCGGGAGGGAAGTCGAGAAGAATCCCGCAGTTGCGAAGGCAGCGTTCGCGCTCGGCTGTGAGCGCGGCAATTACGAGACGTGTTCCGAGTTTCTGGACCTGTTGGGCAAATACCAGTTCGGCCCGATCGAGAATGCAGACGTCCTAATGGCTGCGAAGGGCGCCTGTCCGCCCGCGCCTGCCGGGGCTTCGTCGAAATCCTGCATCGCTGCGGCGGAGGCTGTCGAGCTCCATGGCGAGGATGAGGACCAGCACTTGATCCGCACTTACCTCGGCCGTGCGTGTAGCGACTTTGCCGAAGCCGAATCTTGCTTCTGGCTCGCCGAGGACTACGACAATGGCGACAGCGGCCCGGCCGACAGCACGCGGGCCAAGAACATGCTCGAAACCGGATGCAAGCTCCGGCCCGGCGATGAGGCCTGCGCATGACTGGTCGGCTGAAGGGAAAACGGGCTGTCGTAACCGGCGGCGCACGCGGGATCGGGCGCGGCATCTGCGAAGCATTCGTCCGCGAGGGCGCAAGCGTCCTGCTGACCGATATCGACGAGGTAGAGGGCAAGTCCGCTGCAGAGGCGATCGGCTGCGAGTTCCTGAAGCTCGATGTGCGCGACGAGGCGGCCTGGCTCGCGCTCGAGAAATCGCATCCGGCGATCGACATCATGGTCAACAACGCGGGCATCACGGGCTTCGAAAGCTCTCCCGGCCCGCATGATCCGGAAAACGCCTCGCTGGAAGACTGGCACGCTGTGCACGCAGTCAACAACGACGGCACATTCCTCGGCTGCCGCTACGCGATCCGCGCGATGAAGGCAGCGGGGACAGGCTCGATCATCAACATGTCCTCGCGCTCGGGCCTCGTCGGCATCCCCGGCGCTGCGGCCTATGCATCGAGCAAGGCGGCGATCCGCAACCACTCGAAGTCGGTCGCGCTCTATTGCGCGCAGCACGGCTGGAAGATCCGCTGCAACTCGGTCCATCCCGCTGCAATCCTCACCCCTATCTGGGAGCCGATGCTGGGCGACGGCCCCGACCGCGAGGAGAAGATGGCAGCGCTGGTTTCCGATACGCCGCTCAAGCGCTTCGGCACGGTCGAGGAGGTCGCCGCCATGTGCGTATTCCTCGCCAGCGACGAGAGCGCCTATACGACCGGCGCGGAGCTGACCCTCGACGGCGGCCTGCTGGCAGGCTCAGCCGCTTCGCCGGGGTCCTAGCTGCCCGGCAATTCGGCGAAATCGGTCAGCGCCGCATCGCGCTGGCCGCGCCAGACATTGCGCGCCTGCACCGTCTGCGGAACGTCGTGGACCCGCAGCAACTGGACGCCTGCATTCATGCCCGCGATCGCGAGGGCGATACTGCCGCCGAGGCGCTGTTCGGCGGGCGCTTCATTACTCAGCGCCCCAATCATCCGCTTGCGACTCGCGCCCAGCAGCAGCGGACAGCCGAGCGCATGGTACATCGCCAGCGCATTCATGACGGCGAGGTTCTCGGCCAGCGACTTGCCGAAGCCGATGCCGGGATCGAGGATGATGCGTTCCTGCGGGATGCCGGCCGCGATAGCCTCGTCACGGCGTTCCTTCAGGCCGTCGAACACGTCGAACACGACCGCCTCGTAATCGCCGCCCGCATGGGGGTTGTCGCCGTTTCCGGGCGCATGCATCAGCACGACGGGGCAAGCGCGCGAGGCTACGAATTCGCGGCTGCGCGGATCGTAGCGCAGTGCGGATATGTCGTTGACGAGATGCGCCCCTGCATCGAGCGCAGCCTCCATGACGGCTGGCCTGCGCGTATCGACGCTGATCGCCGCACCCATCGCGCTGCAATATTCGACTGCCGGAACGACGCGCTCCAGCTCGTCGCCTTCCCAGGTCGCTGCGGCACCGGGCCGCGTGCTTTCACCGCCGATGTCGATCAGCGCAGCCCCGGCTTCAAGCATTGCCGCCGCGTGGGCGCGTCCGGCTTCGGGCCGCTCGATGAATTCGCCGCCATCCGAAAAGCTGTCGGGCGTCACATTGAGGATGCCCATGACCTGCGGCTGGTCGAGATGGATCGACCTGTCGCCCAGCTGCAATGCCGGGTGGGCAAAGCGCAGCGCGGTCCACTGCCGTTCGGCTTCCGCGGCAATGTCGTCGGACAGATCGCCCAGCACGTCGTCGATCGTTTCCGGCGAGGCGAGGAAGCGGTCGATCACCGCCCCGCCCTCGCGCACGATGACGGCGAAGCGGTGCGCATAGGTCATTCCGCCTGCGATCCGCACGGCATTGCCATGCTCTGCCTGCGGGCTCGGTGTGGTGCCGATGGGGCGGATGTAGACAGACTTGGTCATGCACGCGGCTCCGGCGGGAAATCAGGCTCGCCCACCGGCAACCGCCGATGGACCTTCGCCAAAGCAGTAGGAAATCTAGTCCTCGACCGCCAGCAGGTAAGTCTGGCGCGCGGCATCGATCGGCTTGATTTCGCCGCCGTCCTCGTAGTGCCAGAAGGTCCAGCCGTTGCAGCTCGGCGCGCCCTGCAATTCCTTGCCGAGGCCGTGGATGCTGCCGGTCTTCTTCTCGTAAATGAGCGAACCGTCGGCACGTACCTTCGCGACCCAGCGGCGCTTCTTGTCGAACACCTCGGTACCGGGCTTGAGATAGCCGTTCTCGACCAGCGCGCCGAACGCGACCTTGGGCGCCGAGCGCTTGCTCTGCATGGTCTGGAGCGAGCTTTCGTCGAGCGGCAGTTCCTTCTCGATCCGCTTGAGCGCGGCATCGCGGTAAACGCCCTCGCGCTCGCAGCCGATCCACTCGCGGCCGAGGCGCTTGGCGACCGCGCCGGTGGTGCCGGTGCCGAAGAATGGGTCGAGCACGACGTCGCCCTTTTCGGTTGTCGAGAGAAGCACGCGGTAGAGCAGCGCTTCGGGTTTCTGCGTCGGGTGAACCTTGTGCCCGCCTTCCTTCAGCCGCTCGCCGCCGCCGCAGATCGGCAGGACCCAGTCGCTGCGCATCTGGAGCTCGTCGTTGAGCGTCTTCATCGCGCGGTAGTTGAAGTGATACTTCGCCTTCTCGCCCTGGCTGCACCAAAGCAGCGTCTCATGCGCATTGGTGAAGCGGGTGCCGCGGAAGTTCGGCATCGGGTTGGACTTGCGCCAGACGATGTCGTTGAGGATCCAGAAACCCAGGTCCTGCAGGATCGCCCCGACGCGGTAGATGTTGTGATAGCTGCCGATGACCCACAGCGCGCCATCAGGCTTGAGGATGCGCTTGGCCTCGGTCAGCCAGGCGCGCGTGAAATCGTCATAGCTCTTGAAGCTGTCGAAGCGATCCCATTCGTCCGTTACGGCATCGACATGGCTACCGTCCGGACGGTTGAGGTCGCCGCCCAGCTGGAGGTTGTAGGGCGGATCGGCAAAGACGAGATCGATCGAGGCGTCCGGCAGACGGCGCATCGCTTCGACGCAGTCGCCGTCGAGGATCTGGCCCACCGGCAGCGGTGCGACGGGCTTGGCAACAGCCGTCCTGGTGCGCGCAGCACGCGCTTTCGTGGTCTCGATGACCCCCATTCGATATTTCCCCCAACTTCAGGATACGCGAGTTATCCACAGGGTGAGTCCAACCGGACTCCGCGTCAAGCACCGAATGATCGCAGCATATGGTTAACGGGCCGCTAACCATGAAAGAACAGAAAGAGTCCCCCACAAGATGTTGAGTCTGCGCACTTTGTCGTGACTCGACATGATGGGGTGTTGCACCAATGACTCGCTCGAAGCGATTTATTGCAGGAGCAGCAGTCCGGTGTTGGCGAAGAAGATCAGAACCAGCAGCCCGCCAACCGGGCGCGAGATCGACGGCGCCCGCCACATCAGGGCCGCGATCGCAATTGCGGACACGAGGAGCAAGCCGAGCTCGAGGCCAAGGATGTCGGCAGGTAGCGCCCCCGGCGCGATGCTCATGGTCGCACCGCCGATCAGCAGGATGTTGTAGATGTTGGAGCCGATGACGTTGCCCAGCGCTAGGCCAGAGCGCCCTCGCCATGCTGCGGCAACGGACGCGGCGAGCTCCGGCAGAGAAGTGCCGACTGCGACGATCGTCAGTCCGATGGCCGTCTCGCTAAGGCCGAACAGGCGCGCCAGGTCGACGGCGCCATCGACGAGTATCTTTCCGGCAAAAATCAGGATCGCGAGGCCGGCAAGGAAGAAGAGCACCGCCAGCCAAGTGCGTTGCGGGCCGTCCTCACCGTCATCGTCTTCCTCGAGCGATCGCGGGTGGGTGTAGCGCCACACGATGTATGCGACGATGCAGAACAGCAGCCCTGCCCCGATCAGCGGATGGCCGATCTGCAGATATGCCAGCACAACTAGCAGCACGGTGGCACCGAGCGCTACATTCGCATCGCGCTTGCCGAGGCCGGTCAGCGCAATCGGTGCGATCAGCGCGGCGGACCCGAGGATCAGCAGCGAGTTGGCGATGTTGGAGCCGACGATGTTGCCCCAGGCGATACCGGGCGAACCGATCATCGCCGCCTGGATGCTCGCCACCATCTCCGGCATCGACGTCGCGAAGCCGACGATCACGAGACCGGTGATGAGGCTCGATATCTTGAGGTAGCGCGCAATGCCGACCGAGCCGCGCACCAGCAGCTCGCCGCCGATGGCCAGCCCGACGAGGCCGCCGAGCACTAGCAGGATCGCGCCGCCCATCAGGCCGTCACGCGTCCTGTGCGCAGCAAGGCGATCCCGGCCAGGGCGGAGACGAGCGAACCTGCAAGTACGCCCAGCTTGACCGCATCGACCTGCGCCGCGTCGACGAATGCGAGGTTGCCGATGAACAGGCTCATGGTGAAACCGATACCGGCAATCAGCGAAAGCCCCCACAGCTGGCGCCACGAAATACCCTCGGGCAGTCGCGAAATACCGGTCTTCGCCGCAAGCCAGGCGAAGCCGACGATGCCGATCTGCTTGCCGACCAGCAGGCCGAGCGCAATGCCAAGCGGCAGCGGCGCAAGCAGCGCGGACGGCTCGAGCCCGATCAGCGTCACTCCGGCGTTGGCGAAAGCGAAAATGGGAACCACGAGAAACGCAACCCACGGATGCAGCGCGTGTTCCATCCGCTCGAGCACGGCATCGCCGGTCCGGTCGTGCAGCGGGATAGCCATGGCGAGAGCCACGCCCGCAAGCGTCGCATGGACACCGGACTTGAGGACGAAGAACCAGAGCACTGCACCGAGGATGATGTAGGGGATCGACGAACTCACCCTCGCCCGGCCGATGCCGAACAGCAGCGCCAGCGTTGCAGTCGCAGCCAGCAGCATGCCGGTCTCGACGCCGGGGGTGTAGAAGATCGCGATGACGGCGATCGCGCCGATATCGTCGATCACCGCGATTGCGAGCAGCAATGCCTTCAATGCCACGGGAACATGGCTGCCCAGCAGCGCGAGCACGCCGAGCGCGAAGGCGATATCGGTCGCGGCGGGGATCGCCCAGCCGTTGAGGTTTTCCGGGTTCGACCAGTTGATGGCGACGAAGACGAGCGCCGGCGCGATCATCCCCCCGAGTGCCGCGAACAGGGGAAGAGAGGCCTGCGACCAGCTCGACAACTGGCCGGTCAGGACCTCGCGCTTCACTTCGAGACCGACGAGGAGGAAGAACACCGCCATCAGCCCGTCGTTGATCCACAGCAGCGCGGGCTTCTCGATCCCGCCACCGCCCACGGTGACCGCGATCTCGGTCTGGAGCATTGCGAAATAGCCCGGTGCCAGCACGCTGTTCGCCGCGAGGAGCGCAAGCACTGCCGCAACCATCAGCACGATACCGCCCGCGCTTTCTTCCTGCATGAAGGCACGCAGCGACTGCGCAGCGGTACGGACGACCATGGGATGCTCCGGTGGTTCTGTTCTCGAGGGGAAAATTGTGCGGCGTACGGGGCCCTGAGGGGGAGGGGATGGGGTAAGAGGACCCCGTACGCCGCCGTGTCGCTACGCTGAGCCTTGGAGATTTCTCTGCGCAGCGACGATCCGGTCTTTCAGCTTCAGCCGGATGCGCTTGAGGATCTTCACATCCTCCTGCTTGCCCGCGGCCTTGCTGGTGTCGATCAGCCTGTCGAGGCGCCGGTGCCTGCGACGCAGCTTAGAAATGTAGCCTTCCATTACTGCCTCCGTTGAACCGACTGCCCTGTTGCAGGAGCGATATGTTGCGAGGCAGGCGATAATTCCAATTGGAACGAAAATCGCGGTCCAATAGTTTGCATCTATCATGCCTACGCTCAGACAGCTCCAGTACCTCGTCGCCCTCGACGACACGCGCCATTTCGGGCGTGCAGCGGACACCACCTATGTCTCGCAGCCGACGCTCAGCCAGCAGATTCGAGAGCTCGAGCACAGGCTCGGCGCGAAGCTGGTCGAGCGTGGGCGGCCGGTACGACTGACACCGATCGGGCGCGACGTGGTGGCCCGCGCCCGGCGGGTCATGCGCGACGTCGCGGAGATCAAGGCGCTCGCCGCCGCGCACGAGGACGGCATGGCCGGCACGATCCGCGTCGGCGTATCGCCAACCATCGGGCCCTATCTCATGCCGCTGGCGGTCGTGCGGCTGCACCAGAAGCACCCCAACCTGCGGCTGTATATTCGCGAAGGCATTCCGGACGAGCAGTTCAACGAGCTACGCAACGGCGCGCTCGACATGATGCTCGCCCCCCTCCCCGTACCCGGCGGCGACCTGCATATCGAACCGCTGTTTCGCGAGCCGCTGTGCCTCGTCGCAACCCCGGACAACGCTTTGCTGAAACGCGAGCCGTTGCCGCGAGAAGCATTGCGCGGCGCGCCGATCCTGAGCCTCGATCCGCGGCACCACTACCACCGCCAGATCGAAGGCATCTGCAACCAGTACGAGGCGGAACTGCTGCGCGACTACGAGGGCACGAGCCTCGACAGCTTGCGGCAGATGGCAGGCTCGGGCCTCGGCATGGCGATCCTGCCGGAGCTTTACCTGCGCTCCGAAACCGGCGGAGAGGACATGGTCAAGCGCATCAAGGTCGAGGGCTGGAACGTCGAACGCTCGGTTGCAGCCGTGTGGCGCAATGGAGCTGCCTATGCGCAGAGCTTTGCTGCAATCGCCGAAGTCGTCGCAGCCGAAGCCCGCGAGATGCTGACCTAGAGCAGGACCATCTGCGAAACCGGTGCGAAGCTGCGCCGGTGCAGCGGGGTCGGGCCATGGATGCGCAGCGCCTCCATGTGATCCTTGGTGCCGTATCCCTTGTTCCGCTCCCACCCGTACTCGGGGTGCTCCTGCGCCGCTTCGAGCATCATCCGGTCGCGCCATTCCTTCGCGACGATCGAGGCAGCCGAGATCGCCGGCTCGATCCCGTCGCCTCCGACGATTGCCTTGGCCGGCCAGCACCATTCGGCGCGGCGACCCTCCGGCGTGGCATTGCCGTCGATCAGGACATTGCGCGGCTCGGCGCCGAGTGCCTCGGCCAATTGCGCAACGGCCAGTGTCATGGCGAGCATGGTCGCGCCGAAGATGTTGAGCCGGTCGATCTCCTCGACATCGACCACGGCCACCGACCATGCGCAGCGTTCGCGGATCGCCAGATCGAGCTTCGCGCGGCGGGCGGCGGTGAGTTTCTTGGAGTCGTCCAGGCCGCCAGGCCGGGGCTTGCACAGCGCGACCGCAGACGCGACAACAGGGCCGGCCAGGGGGCCGCGTCCGGCTTCATCGACGCCGAAAACGAGGTCCTCGGCACAAATTCCGTTGTCAGGTGTTCCGCAGGTCATGACCATGATGAAAAACTCTTCGCTCGCCCTTCTCCTATCCCCCGCCGTCCTCGCGCTCGCAAGCTGCGGGACCGAAGCTTATGGGGACAGCTCGCGCGAGGCCGTTTCGACGCCCGCCCCTACCGATGCCTACCAGGTGGGCCCCTTCTCGGTCACCGAACACGGCACCTATAACGAGCCTTGGGCTGCGGCATTCGCGCCCGGTACGCAGGTGCTTTTCATCACGGAAAAGCCGGGCACGATGAAGTTCTTCGACGTCGCGTCGGGCCGGCTCGGCACGGTTACCGGTGTCCCCACCGTCGACTACGGCGGCCAGGGCGGCCTCGGTGACGTTGCTTTCCTCAAGTCCGAAGCGAGCAGCACGCTCGATCGCCGCACGATTTACCTGAGCTGGGCCGAAGCCGGCGAAGGCGACACGCGCGGCGCGGTCGTCGGTCGCGGCACGCTGGTTTGCGAAGAAGCGGATGCCTGCCGCATCGAAGGCATGAACGTCATCTGGCGCCAGGCACCCAAGGTAAGCGGCCGCGGCCACTATTCGCATCGGATCGCATTCTCGCCGGACGAGAAATACCTCTTCATCGCGAGCGGCGATCGCCAGAAGATGGAACCGGCGCAGGACACCTCGAACACGCTCGGCACGGTCGTTCGCCTGAACCTCGACGGCACGCCCGCAGCGGGCAATCCGCTCGCTAGCCAGGGCAGCCCGAGCGACCAGATCTGGTCGTGGGGTCATCGCAACATCCTCGGCCTGCAGTTCAATGCCAAGGGCGAGCTGTGGGAGATCGAGCACGGCCCGCGCGGTGGTGACGAGCTAAACCTCGTCGAGCGCGGCAAGAACTATGGCTGGCCGACCGTATCGGACGGCATCCACTACGACGGCGGCCCGATCCCCGATCACGCGACCCGCTCCGAATTCGAAGCACCCGAGCTGGGCTGGACGCCGGTCATCGCGCCGGGCGACTTCACTTTCGTCAACGGCGACCTCTTCGCGGATTGGAAAGGCAATGCGGTGATCGCGGGCCTTCGCTCCGAAGCTCTCGTCCGCGTCGAATTCGACGGCACTACGGCGCGCGAGGCCGGGCGATACGAGATGGGCGCACGCCTGCGCAAAGTGCTCGAAGGCCCGGACGGTGCGCTCTACGTCCTGCAGAACGGCGAAGGCGGCAAGCTGCTGCGCCTCACCCCCGCAAGCTAGGCGATAGGCGGCTACAGGCGAAATTGATCGACAGGGCGGCACGCCCGCCCTATCGGCGCGCGCCATGGCGACGCTTGTCCCCCTTTCCGCTGTCGATCCGGAAATGATCGAACAGCTTCTCGACCGATCATTCGGCGAGGATAGGCATGCGCGCACCGCCTATCGCATCCGCGAGGGCGTCGAATGGCTCGACGGGTTGAGCTTCGCCGCGCTCGACGAAGACGAATATCTCGTCGGCACGATCCAGCTTTGGCCGGTCGCCCTGACCGATCCCGAGGGGCGGAACTCGCCGCTGCTGATGGTCGGCCCGGTCGCGGTCGTGCCAGAGCGCCAGAACGAAGGCTTCGGCAAGATGCTGATGATTGCCGCGCTAGAGGCGGTCGCGGCCAGCGCGACGAGCGATGCGCCCGCCCTGCCCCAGGTCATGATCGGCGATCCGGAATATTACGGTCGCTTCTTCGGCTTCACTGCCGAACCGACCGCCAAATGGCACTGCCCCGGCCCGGTCGACCATGCGCGCCTGCTCGTAAGGTGCGACAATCCGGCGGTGCTGCCCGAGGAAGGCATGCTAGGCCCCTGGCCGGGAGCCTTGGCGAGCTAGCTGCGTTCTGGCATCGGAAACCCAATGCCGTACGAACCACCACCCGAACTGGCCTCCCTCACGCTCGCCGAAGTGGCCGAGCAGGTTGCCGCGCGCAAACTCCCGCCGGTCGAGCAATGGTCGCCCGAAAGCACGGGCGACAGCCTGATGCGCATCGCGGCGGACGGCACGTGGTATCACGATGGCAGCCCGATTTCGCGCAAGGCGATGGTCCGCGCTTTCTCCGGCCTGCTCAAGCGCGACGAGGACGGGCAACACTGGCTGGTAACGCCGTTCGAGAAGCAGTCGATCGAAGTCGAGGATGCGGCCTTCATCGCTGTCGACGTGGTCGAGCGGGACGGCGGCCTCGCTTTCCGCCTCAATACCGACGAGTTGGTTGTCGCCGATGCGGACCATCCGCTTCGGGCAGCAGGCAGCGAGGAAACGCCCGCGATCTATCTCGGCGTACGGCGCGGTTGCGAAGCCCGGCTCAATCGCTCGACCTACGCCCAGCTGGCCGAGATCGCCTTGCAGCAGGGCGAGGACTGGACCGTCAGCAGCCAGGGCGCGGAATTCTCCCTCCTCCCGGCATGAGCGATCTCTTCAACCGACTGACCCGCCTGTTCGACGAGGGGCACCGGGAAGACATCCCCGACCTGATGAGCGATGCGCGTTTTGCCGACCTCGACCGGACGGCAGAGGCTGCTGTCCTCATCGCGATTACCGAGCGCGAGCGGCCCGGCGTTATCCTGACCAAGCGTCCCGACTACCTGCGCGACCACCCCGGGCAGGTCGCCTTCCCCGGCGGCAAGCAGGATCCGGGCGAGGACGCCGTCGAAGCCGCCCTGCGCGAGGCGGAGGAAGAACTTGCGCTTCACCGCACCCACGTGCGGCTGATCGGCACGACCGATCGCTACCAGACAGGCACCGGCTTCGACATTACGCCGGTGTTGGGCGTCGTGCCGCCCGACCTTCCCCTTGTCCCGAACCCGCGCGAGGTCGAGGCATGGTTCGAAGCGCCGCTCGACCTCCTGATGCACCCCGACAACTGGACCGAGAACGAGGTCTTCTGGAAGGGCGACATGCGCCGCTACCTCGAAATGCATTACGAGGGCTTTCGCATCTGGGGCGTTACGGCCGCGATTATCTCCAACCTCTCGCGCCGACTGGCTTGGCTCGACTGACCGGGGCGGACTATAGCGCGCGCATGAGCAAGACCCTGCCTCCTGCCCCGTGGACCCGGCGCGACGACCTTGCGCGCCTCGTCGCTGCGCTGGGGATCGAGAACGTCCGCTGGGTCGGCGGGGCCGTGCGCGACACTTTGCTCGATATCGAGGTGAAGGATATCGACGCGGCGACGCCGTTGCTGCCCGACGAGGTCATGGCGCGCTGCAAGGAGGCGGACATCCGCACCGTCCCGACCGGCATCGACCACGGCACGATCACTGCAATCCTGCCCACCGGCCCGGTCGAAGTCACGACGCTGCGCAAAGATGTTTCGACCGATGGCCGCCGCGCGACGGTCGCTTTCGCGAGCGAATGGCGCGACGACGCCGCGCGGCGCGATTTCACCATCAATGCTCTCTACGCCCATCCCGACACACTGGAGATCGAGGACTACTTCGGCGGGATCGACGATCTTGCAGCACGGCGCGTGCGCTTCATCGGTGATGCCCACCAGCGCATTCGCGAAGATCACCTACGCATCCTGCGCTACTTCCGCTTCCAGGCCCGCTTCGGCGCGGAGCTCGACGAAACGGCGGAAGCGGCCTGCGCCGAACTGGCCGAAACGCTCAAGGGTTTGAGCCGTGAGCGCGTGGCTATGGAACTGCTGTCGCTGCTCTCCCTGCCCGACCCGAGCGAGACCGTGGCCCGGATGCACCGGCTCGGCGTGCTCCCGGTCGTCCTGCCGGAGTGTTGCAAAAAGGGTGTGGAGGCGCTCAAGGCGTCGATCGAGACGGAGCGGCGCGAAAGCGAAGCGCCCGATCCGATCCGCCGCCTCGCCGCCCTGCTGCCTGCCCTTCGCCCGGTGGCCGAGACCGTTGCCGCACGCCTGCGCCTCTCACGCCAGCAGCGCGAGCGCCTGACCTGCGCTGCCGAGCGGAACGAGGGTGATGTCGCCGATCCCCGCGCCCTCGCCTACACCGAGAGCCGCGAATGCGCGATCGACCGGCTCCTGCTCCAGGGAGCTTCGACGACTCCGCTGCGAGGGTGGGATATCCCGCAGCTGCCGATGAAGGGCGGCGAAATCGTCCAGCGCGGAATCGCAACCGGTCCCGAGGTCGCGAGGACGCTGCGCGCGGTCGAAGCCAGGTGGATCGCGGAAGGTTTTCCCGATCGCCAGCGGGTCGAGGCTATCTTGCAGGAATTCCTGCAGAAACGCAGCTGACGGAAACCTTCAGGTCCCCTTCATCGTTGATTGGCTAGAAGGCAGGGGTTGTCAGACCAGCCTCGCGCTGGCATTTGACCGCGCCATTCGGCCCCTTCGGGTCGAGACCTGCGGGTCGCCATGGGTCCCTCGTGTGATCCTATCCCGCCTCTTCATACTAGTTCGCCTGTCGCGCCCGGGGGTGCGCTGCGGATGACAAACAACGTCCGAAAGACGGAGAGACAGAACATGATCAATCGTATTTTCGCAGCCGGCGCCGCCGCCGCACTTCTCGCCAGCCCGCTCGCAGCGCAGGACAACGGCCTCGTCGCCGGTGCAACCGTCCTCGGCCCGCAGGGCAACCCGGTCGGCACCGTCGACAAGGTCGAGAACGGCACCGTCAGCCTGAACACCGGCAAGCACGTCGCTGCCCTGCCGACCACCGCCTTCGGCACCAGCGAAGCCGGCCCGACCATCACGGTCACCAAGGACCAGCTCAACGCCATGATCGACGGCCAGATGGCTGAAGTGGACGCCAAGCGCGATGCGGCTCTCGTTGCCGGCGCGACCGTCGTCACCCGTGGCGGTGTCACCCTCGGTGTCGTCGAGAGCGTCGAAGGCGACAACGTCGTCGTCGCCCGCGAAGACGGCCCGTTCGCACTGGTTCGCGAGAACTTCACCATGCAGGGTGATGCACTCGCCGTGATCTTCACCGAAGCGCAGATCGAAGAAGCACTGGCTGCACAGGCTGCCGCCACCGCTGCTCCGGAAGCTGCGAGCGAAGACGCTGCCGAGTAAGCTCGAAGCGTTTTAGAAAAAAGGGCCGGGAGCGGTTGACGCTTCCGGCCCTTTTTCTTTGCTCGATCCTGAGCCGGGTCAGTCGAATGTATTGTCGCGCGGAAAACCCTGCGGCGGCAGGCGTCCGGCAGCACCGCGTGCGACCTTCCACTGCCAGATCTCGTTCTCCGTACGGGTACGGTCGCCCTTCCCGCCCATCGTCCAGCTGAGGCCGTCCTCCAGCTTGAAGGTCGTCGCATCCGACAGCCCGCCGTCGCGATAGCGTTGCAGCGTCACGCCCTGCCCGCGCGCTAGCATCGGCAGCTCTTCGAGGCTGAAGACGACCAGCTTGCGGTTGTCGCCGACCACCGCGATGTGATCGTGCTCCTCGGCGATTTCGCGGACCACCTGCACCTTGGCATCGCCCTTCAGGTTGACGACCTGGCGGCCCTTCTTCGTCTCCGCGAGGATCTCGTCCATCTGCGCGGCAAAGCCCTTGCCGGTGGTCGCGGCGAGCAGCATCTGGCCCTTCTGGCGATAGACGATGACGCCGATGATCTGCGCATTCGCATCGATGTCGAGCATGTTGCGGATCGGTTCGCCGAAGCCGCGCGCGCCCGGAAGCTTGTCGGCCCCGAGCGTATAGATGCGGCCGTTGTCAGCCACGATCAGCAGTTTGTCGGTCGTCTGTGCATGCAGCGCGAAGGCGGGACCGTCGCCCTCCTTGTACTTGAAGTCGCCGCGCCGGTCCTCGGTATCGAGATCGACATGGCCTTTCGCGCCGCGCACCCAGCCCTTTTGCGACAGGATGACGGTGACCGGTTCCTTCTCGATCATCGCATCCATGCTGAACTCGACCGTCGGGGCAGCTTCCTCGATCGTCGTGCGGCGCGGGCCGAGCTTGGCGTCCTCGGCATATTCCTTGCGCAGGGCATTGAGATCACGCTTGAGGCGCGTGCGCTGGCGGGCGGGCGAACCGAGCAGCTTGTTCAGCTCGTCCTGCTCTTTCAGCAGGTCGTCCTTCTCCTGCCGCAGCTGCATTTCCTCCAGCTTGCGCAAGCTGCGCAGGCGCATGTTGAGGATCGCTTCGGCCTGGCGGTCGGTGAGCTTGAACTCCTCCATCATCACCGCCTTGGGATCGTCCTCGTAGCGGATGATCTCGATCACGCGGTCGAGGTTGAGGAAAGCGATTATATAGCCTTCGACCAGTTCCAACCGGCGGGCGATCTGGTCGAGCCGGTGCTGGCTGCGGCGCTGGAGGATCTCGATCTGGCTGCGCGTCCAGTGTTCGAGCAGCTCCTTCAGGCCCATCACCATGGGCGTGCGCGTCGCATCGAGGACGTTCATGTTGAGCCCGAAGCGCGTCTCGAGGTCGGTCAGCTTGTAGAGGCTTTCCTTGAGCAGTTCGGCATCGACATTGCGGCTGCGCGGGACGAGCACGATGCGGATGTTCTCGTCGCTCTCGTCGCGCACATCGTCGAGGATCGGCAGCTTCTTGTCGGCGATGAGCTGGGCGATCTGCTCGATCAGCTTGCCCTTCTGCACTTGGTACGGGATTTCGCTGATGACGAGCTGCCACTGGCCGCCGCCGAGCCGCTCGATCCCGGCATCGCGGTCCTCTTCCTTCTCGGCCTCCGCCGCATGGAAACGGCCACGAATGCGGAAGCTGCCACGCCCGGTTTCGTAGGCATTGGAGATTGCCTCCGGGCTGTCGACGATCAGGCCGCCGGTCGGCAGGTCCGGACCCTTGAACAACTCCATCAGCCGCGCATGCTCGACATGTGGATTGTCGATCAGCTCGAGCGTCGCGTCGATGATCTCGGTGACGTTGTGCGAGGGGATGTTGGTGGCCATGCCGACCGCGATACCGCTCGCGCCATTGGCGAGCAGGTTGGGGAACAGGCCGGGGAACAGCTCGGGCTCTTCCTCCTCGCCATTGTAGGTCGGGATGAAATCGACCGTTCCTTCGTCGAGGCCTGCCATCAGGCGCATCGCCGTCTTGGTCAGTCGCGCTTCGGTGTAGCGATAGGCGGCGGCATTATCGCCGTCGATATTGCCGAAGTTGCCCTGCCCCTCGACCAGCGGATAGCGCAGCGCGAAATCCTGCGCGAGGCGGACCATCGCGTCATAGGCCGCCGCGTCGCCATGCGGGTGATACTTACCGATGACCTCGCCGACCACCCGCGCGCTCTTCTTGAAGGCGTTGCTCGGGTCGAGCTTCAGCTGCCGCATGGTCCATAGCAGGCGGCGGTGGACCGGCTTCAACCCGTCGCGCAGGTCGGGCAGCGAACGGGCGGTAATCGTCGAGAGCGCATAGACGAGATAACGCTCTTCAAGCGCGGAATCGAACGGAGCATCGACGATCGCGTCGAACGGGTCTTTTTCGTCTTCGGTAACGGACATGCAACTCGCCTTATCACCGCCTCAACTCGCCTAACAGGCCGGAACGCAAGGCTTTCCCCACGCGTAGATCGGGTAACAGCAAATCAAGGAGTTACTCATGACACGCGTACTGATCCTCGCCACCGACGGCTTTGAACAATCGGAACTCATGAAGCCGAAGGCCAATCTCGAAGACGCCGGAATCGAAACGACCGTCGCCAGCCTCGAGGACGGTGAAATCACCGGGTGGAACGATAAGAACTGGGGCGACAAGGTCTCGGTCGACATCACGGTCGATGAAGTCGAAGTCGGCGACTACGACGCGCTCCTCCTCCCGGGCGGCCAGATCAACCCCGACATCCTGCGCATGAACGAACGCGCCGTGGCAATCGTGCGCGGGTTCGATATGGCGAACAAGCCGATCGCAGCAATCTGCCATGCCCCGTGGATGCTCGTCGAAGCAGACATCGTGAAGGGCAAGACCGTCACCTCGTGGCCGTCGGTCCGCACCGATCTCGCCAATGCAGGCGCAAATGTGGTCGACCAGGAAGTCGCAGAGGACGGAAACCTGATCACGAGTCGCAACCCCGACGACATTCCGGCCTTCTCGAAGGCCCTCATTTCGCGCCTCGGCGGAGAAATGAAGAAGGCCGCATAAACCTTCGATAATTCAGATATTTGAGAGGCCCTGCCGCAGCGATGCGGCGGGGCTTTTTGCGTTTGGGGGTTGACGAATGAGGCACGCCTCGCCCAATTGTGGCTAAATTATGGCCAAAAGGAGGCTGAAATGAGGCGTGAACTGAAAGCAGGTTTTCTGGGTGTGGTTGCGGCTGGCGCATTGCTCGCCGGTTGCTCCGACCAGAGCAGTGAAGCGATGTACGAGGAAGCCGCAGTCGACATGGCCGAGGCTCCGTCCGAAATCGCCGAAATGGAAGCGAGCGCAGATGCCGCCGTCGAGGCTTCGGCGGACCCCATGGCAAGCGAAGTTCCCTCAGGCGACATCCCGCTCAACGTCCCGAAGATCGCCTACATCTACCGCTACGGCTTCAGCCTTCCGGGCGACAACATCGCCAAGCTGCAGCAGGAACACGCCGACCTGTGCGAAGCGCAAGGGCCCTACACCTGCCGGATCCTCTCGATGGATCACGAAGGCGAAACCGGCGAATATGCGCGCGGAACGCTCCAGCTCGCGGTCGCGGCCGACAAGGCGCGCGAATTTGGCGCAAAGCTCTCTCCCGAGGCGGAAATGCTGGACGGCGAACAGGTGACCCATTCGATCGAGGGTGAAGACCTCTCCAAGGCGATCGTCGACACCGAGGCCCGCCTGCGCGCCCGCACGGTGCTGCGCGACCGGCTGCTCGAAGTCCTCAAGACGCGGCGCGGCACGGTGGCCGAACTGGTCGAGGCCGAACGCAGCGTCGCGCAGGTCAACCAGGAGATCGACCAGGCCCGCGCCTGGGTGAAGGAAATGAAGAGCCGCGTCGCCTACACGCGGATGAACATCTCCTACGAAAGCAGCACGCCGGTCGCCGGCGACTTCCTCTCGCCGATCCAGGGCGCGGTGGGATCGCTCGGCTCGATCTTCGGCTTCGTCATCGCGGCCCTGATCCTGCTCGGCGCCGTGCTGCTGCCGATCGGAGGCATCGTCTACGCGGGCCGCGCGATCAATCGCCGGATGAACCCGCATCCGACCGAAGCCTGACCCCATTCGCCGCCTGCCGCTCCTCCAAGGGCGGGCGGCGAAGCGAGGGGGTGCCCGCAACTGTCCCCCAGGGCGCCCCCTCACCCCCTTGCAGCACTCTGCCGGATGTTGCAGCACACCAGCGGAGGGGATTGAAATGCGGAAATCTTTTGTCTTCCCGGCGCTCGCCGCACTCGCGCTCACAGCCTGCGGGGAGAGCGAGCAGGTGAACGAGGCCGAGGCGGTTGTCGAGCGGATCGAACCCGAGGCGGTCGGTGATGCTCCGGTAAATGAGTTCGGCTTCTGGGAAGCCCAGTCCAGCGGCCCGCTCAACATGTTCGATTCGGGCCCGTCGGCTGGACCAGGCAGTGCCGTGCGGCAGGTTGCGCGTCGAACCGAGACAGCAGAGACTTCGCAGGCGCAGGTGCAGCCCGCACAATCGAGCATCGCCTATTCCTACAGCTTCGGCTTCCAGATCGATCAGGAAGACATCCCCGAACTCCAAAAGGCACATGTCGCGCTGTGCGAAGGTCTCGGCCCCAAATGCCGGATTCTTCGCATGTCGCAGGCCGGGAGCGACGGATACGACGGTTACGGGCAGCTGCAGTTGCAAGTCGAGGCAAACCAGGCGCGTGCATTCGGCGATGCGCTGCGAGCGCCGGCGGAAGAACTAGGCGGAGAACAGGTCTCCTTCGTGGTCGACGGCGAAGACTTGTCGGAAACGATCATCGACACGGAAGCGCGCCTCGCCTCGCGGCTGGTCCTGCGCGACAAGCTGACCGCGATTCTGCAAGGCAATCGCGGCTCGGTCGACGAGCTTGTGAAAGCCGAAAAGGCGGTGGCGGAAATCAATCAGGAGATCGATTCCACCCGCTCCAAGCTTCAGGAGCTGCGCAACCGGATCCGCTTCAGCATGGTCTCGATCGAGTACAACACCGCGTGGACCAACAGGCAGGTCGGCTTCGTCGAACCGGTCAGGGACGCGATAGCGTCAATCGGCAGCACGCTGGGCGTCACCGTTTCGGCATTAATCTACATTGCGACCGCTTTGGTCCCGATTACGCTCTTCCTGCTGGCGATCCGCTGGATACTCCACCGCTTCGGCCTGCGCATCCGGTTCTGGCGCAAGCGCGAGAGGGAAACCGCAGAAAGCTAGAAGCCGCTCATGTCGTTGCTTTCGGCTGGGATGGAGACTTCCAGCCCGTCGAGATCGTCCGACAGCAGGATCTGGCAAGACAGGCGGCTGGTCGGCTGAACACCGGCGGCGAGGTCGAGCATGTCCTCTTCCTCCTCGCTCGCTTCCACAAGTTTGCCGAACCACTCGCGCGCGATGACGACATGGCAGGTCGAGCAGGCCATCTGCCCTTCGCATGTCCCCTCGAGCGGCATTCCGGCGGCCTGTGCGACCTCGAGCAGCGGAATGCCCGCTTCGCCCTCGGCTTCGACGCGCTCGCCCTTTGCAGTGGTGAAAGCGACCCGGACGCTCACAGGCCCTGCTCCTTTGCAGCGGTATTGATCGCCTGCGCCGCCTCTTCGATCTGCTCCATCGTCGTGTAGCGACCGAAGCCGAGGCGGATCGAGCTTTTCGCTTCCTCGTCGGACAGGCCGATCGCCTTGAGCACATGGCTCGGCCGGCCCGATCCGCTGGCACAGGCGCTGCCCGCGCTGAACATCACATTGCGGCAGTCGCTCATCAGCCGCGCGACATCGAGGCCTTCGCGGCGGATATTGAGATTGCCATGCCAGCGCGCGTCCTCGCTACCGTTGAGCGTCCAGTCGGAGAAGAGCTCGCGGGCGCGGGACCAGAGCTGTTCGATATGCTCGGCATCCTGCGCCATCCGGTCTTTCGCTTCCTTGGCCGCCGCGCCGAAACCGGCGCATAGCGCGGGGCTGAGCGTGCCGGAGCGCAGGCCGAATTCCTGCCCGCCACCGGTCTGCACTTCCTCCAGCTCGAGCCCGTCGCGCACCCACAGCGCGCCGATGCCCTTGGGCCCGTGAAACTTGTGCGCGCTGATGGCGATCATGTCCGCGCCGGTGACTTCCATCTTGCCGTAGGCCTGCACCGCATCGCACAGGTAGAGCGCGTTCATTTCCTTGGCACGGCGATGCCAGTCGAGCGTCGGCTGGATGGTGCCGATCTCGTTGTTTACCTGCATGACGCAGATGAGGCGCGTATCGGACGGCGGATCCTGCTTCACATTGCACTGCCCGTCCTGCGCGACGTTAAGCTCATGCCACTTGCCGCACGATTTCGCCGTATCGAGCACCGCTGCATGCTCGATGGCGGAGACCGAGACCGTCCCGCCGCGCGAAGCCGTGCCGCGAATGGCGAGATTGATCGCCTCGGTCGCGCTGCCGGTGAAGATGACCTTGCCGCCCGCCGGGAACAGTGCTGCCACGCGGTCGCGTGCGAGTTCGACCGCCGCAGCCGCCTGCCGACCCATCCGGTGTGCGCTGTGCGGGTTGCCGAAGCCGGTCCCGTCCGGCCCGTCGAGCCAGCGTAGCATCGCGTCGCGCGCTTCAGGGGCGAGCGGGGTCGTGGCTTGGTAGTCGAGGTAAATCATCGTCCTGCCATCTCAAGCCAGACCTCACAGAAACGTTCCACTTCGGCGCGGGTCGTGTTCCAGCCGACGCTGACGCGGATCGTATTCGCAGCGACAGCCGGATCGACCTGCATTGCCTCCAGCACCCGGCTGACCTTCATCGTCCCGCTCGAACAGGCGCTGCCCTGCGAAACCGCGATCCCCGCCATGTCGAGCCGCATCACCTGCGCGCTCGCGCCCATGTTCGGCATGGAAAGCGCGCGGATATAGGGCGTCGGGTCGGCGAGACCCAGCGAACCGCCTAACGCGTCGAGTGGCTCCATCACGTCCGTCTCGACATAGGTATCGCCTGCAGCTTCGAGCGCCGCGGCCATGCCGAGGACGCCGGGCATGTTCTCCGTCCCGCGCCGATAGCCGCGCTCGTGCCCGCCGACCGGTTCGAGCAGCGCGTAGTCGGACAAGAGCAATGCGCCCACGCCGATAGGCCCGCCGAACTTGTGCGCCGAGACGATCGCCATGTCGCACGGCGGAAGCGGCATCTTGCCCGCACTCTGCGCGCAATCGGCGAGGAGCAACCCGCCCGCTTCGGAGACGATCCGCATGACTGCTTCGAGGTCCTGCCGGTTCCCGGTCTCGGAATTGACGTGCTGGACCGCAACCAGTGGCCTCTCGCGCTGCACAGCCTCAGAAAGAACTTCCAGGTCCAGCGCTCCATCTGCTGCGACGGGCAGGCGCTCGGCATCGGGGACGGTACCGAGGATGCAATCATGCTCGACGCTCGATACGAGACGCGCGCCGGCCTTCGCATTGCGCAGGGCCAAGGCCGCAGCCTCGCTCGCCCCGCTGGTGAAGATTACCTCGCCGTCCCAGCCGAGCGAGCGCTTGATCCGGGCGCGCGCATCTTCCAGCGCCGCCTTGGCCTTGCGGCCCTCGGCATGGGGGCTCGACGGGTTCGCCCAGATCGCGAAACCTTCCTCCATCGCGGCGAGCGCTTCGGGCCGGATCGGGCTGGTCGCGGCGTGGTCGAGATAGATGCGTTCGGAAATGGGATGCGCCTATGGTTACGATGATTGCGATTTATCGAACAAACACTATATAGCCAGCGACTTCTCGCGCGCCAGCCGCGCGGCATCCATTCGGACAGGTATATAGCGATGCCCACAGTGATTTTTCCCGGCCCAGAGGGTCGCCTCGAAGGTCGTTTCTCTCCGCCGCCGCGCCCGCGTGCGCCGGTTGCGATGATCCTCCACCCGCACCCGCAGGGTGGTGGCACGATGAACGAGCAGATTACGCAGCGGCTCTACAAGACCTTCGTCGACCGTGGTTTCGCCACGCTGCGGTTCAATTTCCGCGGCGTCGGCCGCAGCCAGGGCAGCTTCGACAACGGCATCGGCGAACTTTCCGATGCCGCTGCTGCGCTCGACTGGGTGCAGTCGATCCACGAAGAAGCGCAGGTGACCTGGGTCGCCGGCGTGAGCTTCGGCGCGCTGATCGGCATGCAGCTACTCATGCGCCGCCCGGAGATCCGCGGCTTCATCTCGATCGCGCCGCCCGCGAACATGTATGATTTCTCGTTCCTCGCCCCCTGCCCGGCTTCGGGTATCTTCATCCAGGGTGCGGCGGATACGGTGGTGCAGCCCGCAGCCGTCCAGAAGCTGGTCGACAAGCTGCGCACGCAGAAGCACATTACCATCCATCACGAAGAAATTCCGCGCGCGAACCACTTCTTCGAGAACGAGCAGGCCGAGCTGATGGCATCGGTCGACAACTACCTCGATTTCCGCCTCGACCCGGCCTGCCCGATCAAGTGATCGGCGGGCCTTCGCGGCCGCGCTTCTCCTAGCCTCCTGAAACCAGTGGCAAAACGCCACGCGAAAAGCCTTGCCCTCAGTATGTGATGTTGTAACATTGCACGAGTCGCGAGGCCTCGGGTCGTGCCGCCTCGCAGGAGAGGAGAAGCACAATGGCCTATGTCGACCAGAACACCTCGAACGGCCGGATCACCGCGATTGCAGGGGTCATCGCGATCCATGCCGCAATCGGCGGAATCCTGATCACCGGTCTTTCGACGGTCATGCCCTACATCACCGAAGAAAAACCCCTGCCGGCGACCGAGTTCGAGCTCGATCCGCCGCCTCCGGAACAGGAAATCGAGCCCGAACAGGTCGAAACGCAGACCCCGCAGGCGCCCGACATCTACACGCCGGAACCGCCGGTCAGCATACCGACCGCGCCGCCCGACCTCGGGACGACCGTCGAGCTTCCGCCACTCGGGCCGATCCTCGAGAAAGTCCCGCCGCGCGGCGATACCTTCGTCAAACCCACGCCCAAGCCCGAACCGACCTTCGATCCGCTCCCTGCCAAGCCGAGCAACAACCCGGGCGGCTGGGTCACGACGGCGGACTACAAGTCGAGCTGGATCACCCGCGAACTGCAGGGCACGGTCGGTTTCGAAGTGCGCGTCGGCGCGAACGGCAGGGTCGAGACCTGCCGCGTGACGAGCAGCAGCGGCCACTCGCAGCTTGATGATGCGACGTGCCGGCTGATCGAACGCCGCGCGAGGTTCAGCGCGGCCCGTGACAGCAAGGGGATCAAGTCGCCGGGCACCTATCGCAACGCGGTGCGCTGGCAGCTTCCCGACTAGGAGCCGTCCCCGGAGGGCGTCGCCGCCTCGATCTTGTCGACCGGCGACGTTCCTTCGCTGTCGGGAACGGTCCAGATCAGCACGTTCACCACGCCGACCAGCGCCAGCACGAACATCAGGACGGCCTGCTGGCGCGAACCGCGCTTCCACGCAAACCATGCAGCGATGCAAAGGCCGATCGCGGCGAGAACGACGAGCGAGAGTATCAGGTCCATGACCAACGCCTAGCCAATCGCGGCTCGGGTGGAAAGATATCGCGCGAAACCGGCTGGCCGCCTCAAGAGAGGCTTTGACAGTTTCGCGGAGCCGCGTCACACACCGCGCATGAACTCCCAGCATTTCGACATCACCCGCCGCCAGGTCCTCGCCGGACTTGGCGCGTCGACCGCGCTCACCCTTGGCGGCTGCGCCTCCTACGCCGTGCGCCCCGGCGCGCTCGACGAAGCCCGCCAGATCGGTGCCGACCGCCTGCTCGAAGGCGTGGCCTACAGCCTGCTCGAACACGAGCCGGAACGGGCAACCTCCCTTGGCGTCGATACCGGCAATTACGCGTCGCTGCGCTCCAGGATGGAAGACCAGTCGGCACAGGGCCAAGCTGCCTATGCCGCGCAGCTGCGGCGCGACCTGGAGCTGGTGAAGCGATACCCGCGCGAAGGCCTCGATGCCGACACGGTGACCAATCTCGATGTCGTCGAAAGCGCCTATTCGACCGCGCTCGATGGCTTCGCCCTGCCCTATGGCGATGTCGCCGTCGGCAGCTGGCGCAATACGCCCTATGTCGTGATCCAGAACGTCGGCACCTACCTCGATGCACCGCGCTTCTTCGATTCCACCCATCCGCTGCGCGAGGCCGAGGATTTCGACGCCTATGTCGCAAGGCTGGAGCAGCTGCCCGAAGTCCTGAATGGCGAACTGGGCCGGATGAAGGCGGCGCGCGGCATGGGCGTCGTTCCGCCGGACTTCCTGCTCGCCAAGGCAGTCGACCAGATGCGCACGACCTTGCAGGACGCGATGGGAGGCGGCGCGCTCGTCGCACCGCTCGCCATGTCCAAGAACGAGCATGCAGGTGTCGCGGCGGGCCGTGCTCGCAAGATCGTCACCGAACGGGTCGCACCCGCGCTCGAAGCGCAGCTTGCCGAGCTTTATGCGCAGCAGAAGGTCGCGACGTCCGATCCCGGGCTGTGGGCGCGCCCGCGCGGCGACGAGTGGTATGCCTGGGGCCTGCGCGCCAGCACCACGACGACGCTATCGCCGGACGAGGTGCATGAACGCGGCCTCGAAGAACTCGCAGCGCTTCATGCCCGCATGGACCCGATCCTGAAGGAAATCGGCTACACCACTGGCAGCGTCGGAGAGCGGATGCAGGCTCTGTCCGAGGACTCGCGCTACAAGTTCAAGGAAGGCGATCCGGGCCGGGCAGAGATCATGGCCTTCATCAACGACCGGATCGACTGGATCAAGTCGCAGATGCCGCGCGCTTTCAACACGCTGGTCGACCCGAACCTCGAAGTGCGCCGCTTGCCCCTCGCCGAAGAACCCGGAGCGCCGGGCGCCTATGGCGGTGCGGGGAGCAAGGACGGCACGATCCCCGGTCGCATGTGGATCAACCTGCGCACGACCGATCTTCACCGCAAATACGACCTTGCCGACCTCACCTATCACGAGACCATCCCGGGCCATGTGTGGGAGGGCGAATATTCCAACCGCCTGCCGCTGATCCGCTCGATCCTCGCCTTCAATGCCTTCAGCGAAGGCTGGGCGCTCTACGGCGAACAGCTGGCGGACGAGCTCGGCGCCTATGACGACTTCAAGGTCGGGCGCCTCGGCTATCTGCAGAGCCTCGCGTTCCGTGCCTGCCGCATGGTCGTCGACACCGGTCTCCACCACAAGCGCTGGAGCCGCGAGCGTGCGGTCAATTTCTTCGTCGAGCGCAACGGCTCGAAGCGACCCGAGGTCGAGAGCGAAGTCGATCGCTATTGCAGCTGGGCGGGCCAGGCCTGCGGCTACAAGGTCGGTCACAGCGAGATCGTGCGCCAGCGCGCGCTTGCGGAAAGTGCGCTGGGCGAGGCCTACGACATGAAGGCGTTCAACGACGCCGTCATCCTCGGCGGCAACGCTCCGCTCGACGTGCTGGCGAAGAATGTCGCGCGCTATGTGGAGCGCACTACGGCCTGAGCCTGCTCGCGACGATTTGACAAACCGCCTCGCCGAGCGTTTCCTCCTCCGACGGGATCGCAGGATGATGGGGAGTCGTCGTGCGTTACATTGTCGCCATTTGTGCAGCCGCCCTGTGCCTCAGCGCCTGCGAGGACGCGCCGAAAGAGACCGCGTCCCCGCCGGAGGAGATCGCGCAATTCGCCGACCTTCCCGAACAGGCAGCTGACGCGCAACCTGCAGGGCCCGCCTCCTACGAAATAGACATGACCGTCCCGCTGATGGAGTGGGAGAGCAACCAGCTCCTGGAGATGCTTGCCGGCTCGCGCCTGTTCGCCGAGGTGATGCGCACGAAGGAGCTGACCGGCTACGTCGTCGAGCCGGGCAAGGACAAGGACCTCGAACGCGCCCAGCGCGACCTCGAACAGATCAAGGCCAACCTCGCGCGCCTGTCGGAAGACGGCGTGCCGACCTACGCGCTGGTCCATTCACTCGACGGGAGCTTCGTCACCGCATGGCTTTTTTCGCCCGATGGCGGGATCATCATGAGCAACAGCGGCAATCCCTACCAGGGTCTCGGCCAATTGACGGAAGGCATAGGGGTCAACCGCTTTGCCGAAGTTCGCGCACCGCGCCTGCGCGGCGAGCCTGCTCCCACCCCGGCCGACCTCCGCCAGCTTCGCGCCGAGGACAATACCGAGGAGGCGAAAGCGAAGCGCGAGGAGACGCTCGCGAAAACGGCGGAGCAGCTGCTCCCGCGCATCGTCGGGGAGGCGCTTGCAGAACGACAGGGGCGCCTGCTGATCGTCGGCACGCGCGACACCGGTACTGCGCCCTATGCCGCGCTCAAGCTTGGTGGCCGCGAGGCGTATGAGAACTGGTCGTTCGTCGTTCTGCCCGACATCGCATCGCTGGCAGGCGAAGATCTCGGTTTCGACCACAGGCGGCTCGATCTCGAACAGGCTGTGATCGTCGGCAATCCCGACCTGTCGGACGATCCGGTCTATATCTGGAAGGACCTGCCCGGTGCCGAGCTGGAAGCGAAGCGCGTCGCATCGCGGGTCGATCCGGACAAGTCGCGCGTGCTGATGGGCAAGGATGCGACGCGGCAGGCGTTGGTCTCCGCAATCAAGGAGCGGCCGAAAGCCGGGATGATCTACATCGCGACGCACGCGATCGCCGACCAGAAGGTCAATCCGCTCACCCAGGGGCTCATCGCCATGTCCGGCAACAGCCACTACCGCCCGGGCCATATCCGGCAGGAACGCTTCGACGGTATGCGCGAGAACAACCCCATCGTCGTGATGAGCGCATGTCAGACCGGCCTCGGGCGTTACATGGACGGCGGCGGTTTCGGCGTCGCACGCACCTGGACCGCGAAAGGCGCCAGCCAGGTTATCGCGAGCCTGTGGAACGTCAGCGACAAGGCGACCCTCATCCTGATGACCCGTTTCATGGACCAGCTGAAGAAGGGCAAGGCGCCGGAGATCGCGATGCAGGAAGCGCAGCGCATGACCCGCGATTACAGGGATTCGAAGGGCAACTACCCGTTCCGCGACGATCCCAAGCTGTGGGCCAGCTTCACCGTCTACGGCCAGCCGAGCATCGCGACGAGCAGCTAGCGCGCGCTATTTCTTGCCGAAGAAGCTGCTCGCCATGCTGGCGATATCGTCCAGCGGGCTGCCGTCGCCATCGCGGTCGAGCATCGAGGCGAACTTGGAAAGGGACCCTTCCCCGCCAATCGCATCGCGGATCTGATTGAGCATGGCTGCATCCATGCCGGTCTTCGCCTGTGCGACCTCGATCGTGTCGCGCGGGTCCTGATGCGCTTCTCCGAGCGCGGCAACCGCCTTCGCGGCATCGGCCGGGTCGATGCCGAACTTCTCGGCCATGTTCTTGACCGTCGGATTGTCGCTGACTTGGCCGAGAATACTGTCGAACAGGCTCATCAATCACCTCCCTCTTTCGATTCGCTGCCCATCATGGGCGACCCATGTGCAAAGAAAAAGGCTCCCTCCCCGCTATCGGGAAGGGAGCCTTTCCTCTCCAGCTCTTGATCTGGTTCAGGCGACCTGTGCCGCCGACTGCGGAGCCGCCTGCTTCACGCCTTCGTCGACGTGGCTTTCGAACTGCGCGAAATTGTCGACGAAGAGCTGCACCAGCTTGTGCGCGGTGCGGTCGTATTCGTCCTTGTCGGCCCAGGTCGAACGCGGGTCGAGGATCGTCTGGTCGATACCTGCTTCCTCGAGCGCCGGAACGCTCACCGGCACGTCGAAACCGAAGTTCGGGTCCTTGCGGAACTCGACATCGTCCATCTTGCCGTCGAGCGCGGCGTTGAGCAGCGCGCGGGTCGCCTTGATCGGCATGCGGTTGCCGACGCCGTACTTGCCGCCGGTCCAGCCGGTATTGAGCAGCCAGCACTGCACGCCGCCCTTGGCGATGCGCTCCTTGAGCAGGTTGCCGTAGACGCTCGGGTGGCGCGGCATGAAGGGCGCGCCGAAGCAGGTCGAGAAGGTCGCTTCCGGTTCGGTCACGCCGATTTCGGTGCCGGCAACCTTCGCGGTGTAGCCCGACAGGAAGTGATACATCGCCTGGTCGGGAGTGAGGCGCGCGATCGGAGGCAGCACGCCGAACGCATCGGCGGTCAGCATCACGACGTTGCTCGGAACGGGCCCGAGATTGTGCTCGCTCGTGTTCGGGATGTAGTCGATCGGATAGGCGCCGCGGGTGTTCTCGGCGAGCGAGTTGTCGTCGAAGTCGAGTTCGCGGGTCTGCTCGTCCATCACCACGTTTTCGAGCACGGTGCCGAACATGCGGGTGGTGGCGTAGATTTCCGGCTCGGCCTCTTCCGACAGTCGGATCATCTTGGCGTAGCAGCCGCCTTCGAAGTTGAAGACCGCCGTGTCCGACCAGCCATGCTCGTCATCGCCGATCAGCGTGCGGCTGGCATCGGCCGAAAGCGTGGTCTTGCCGGTGCCCGAAAGGCCGAAGAAGACCGCCGTCTTGCCGTCCGGGCCGACATTGGCCGAACAGTGCATCGGCATCACGCCCTTGGTCGGCAGGAGGTAGTTGAGGATGCCGAAGACGCTCTTCTTCATTTCGCCGGCATATTTCGTGCCGCCGATGAGGATGAGCTTTTCCGACAGGTTCACGGCGACGACCGTTTCGCTGCGGGTCCCGTGACGCTCGGGATCGGCGCGGAAGGTCGGCAGGTCGATGATCGTGTATTCCGGCACGAAGCCTTCGAGCTCGTCCGCGGTCGGACGGCACAGCAGCGTGCGAATGAAGAGGTTGTGCCACGCGAGTTCGTTGATCACGCGCACCTTCACGCGGTGTTCCGGCTGCGAGCCGCCGAACAGGTCGGCGACGTAGAGCGTTTCCTTCTCGCCGACGGCCTTGAGGAAATCTTCCTTCAGCGCGGCGAAATGCTCCGGCGTCATGTCGACGTTGGTCTTGCCCCACCACACGGTGTCGGCCGTCTCGTCGTCCTTGACGATGAACTTGTCCTTCGCGCTGCGGCCGGTGTGCTTGCCCGTTTCGACCACCAGCGAACCGTATTTCGACAGGCGGCCCTCGCCATTGTCGATCGCATGCTCGACGAGCTGCGCGGTGCCGAGGTTCGGGTGAATCTTTGCGTCGGTCTCGATCCCCTGGGAGGCGAGCGAGTGGGAAAGCGCGATGGTCACTGAGGTCTCCTGCGATACGGGATATCGGGCCGTCCGTGGCGCGACCCGATTCGCCATGCATAGGTATGCATTGCGTCTCCGGATGCGCATAATGTCGCACTGCCACCGCGTCAAACCGTAGTGCGGCGGACTGTGGAGCGAATCCTATATCTCGCACCAGGGCCGCTATCGCGTTGTCTCGCCAAGCGTAAGCGGCTAGCGTCGCGCCAACCCCGGCAAGGGTGTGAATTGCGGAGAGTTCATGTCGGAAAACCAGTCGACACCAAGGGAAGGCCAGCAGGTCATCGCGCTGGTCGATGACGACCGCAACATTCTCACTACCGTCTCGATCGCGCTGCAGGCGGAAGGCTTCGCTACGCGCCTCTATTCGGATGGCGAAGCGGCGCTCAAGGCGCTCCTCGAGAACCCGCCGGACCTCGCCGTTTTCGACATCAAGATGCCCAAGATGGATGGGATGGAACTGCTGCGCCGCCTGCGTGAGAATTCCTCGCTGCCGGTCATCTTCCTGACCAGCAAGGACGACGAGCAGGACGAGGAAGCCGGCCTCGAACTCGGCGCGGACGACTATATCGCCAAGCCCTTCAGCCTGCGCCTGCTGGTCGCGCGCATCCGCGCCTGCCTGCGCCGCAGCGAGGCACGCGCCATCGCCCAGACGAGCGAAGGCAGCGAGACTGCCGAAAAGCAGGGCGAACAGATCGTGCGCGGCCGCCTGCTGATGGACCCGGCGCGCCACTATGTCAGCTGGGACGGGAAGCCCGTTTCGCTCACGGTGACCGAGTTCCTGATCCTCGAAGCGCTGGCGATCCGCCCGGGTGTCATCAAGTCGCGCAACCAGCTGATGGACGCGGCCTATCCGGACGACATCTTCGTCGACGACCGGACGGTCGACAGCCATATCAAGCGCATGCGCCGCAAGTTCCGCGGCGTCGACAAGCAATTCGGTGCGATCGAGACGCTCTACGGCGCGGGGTACAGCTTCTCCGATGGCTAATACGCGCCTGACCGGCAGGCTCGACGCGGGGCTCGAGAAATCGAGCCTGGCGAGCCGGTTCTCCCTCACCGTCCGCATCCTCGCGGTCAACCTGTTGCCGCTTGCACTGCTGGGCGGCGGGATCTTCTATCTCGACGGTTATCGCAAGCAGTTGCTCAACGAGCGCTACAAGCTTGCCCGCATCGAGGCGCAGATCACGGCAGAGGCTCTCGCCGGTGCGACCCGCCAGCGGCAGGAAGCGTTGCTCGTCCAGATCGGCAAGGAACAGCGCATGCGGCTACGCATGTTCGATGCAGAAGGCCTCTTGTGGGCCGACAGCTTCGCGCTAGACGAGCCGTCCTTCACCTTCTCCGACACCAGCAAGGACGACTGGAGCGAAGACTTCGCCCAGACGCTCGACAAGCTGGTCGATGCCGTCGTTTCCGCTCCGCCAGTAGAAGATTACGTCGAGCCGGAAAGCGAGAACGCCGATGCCTGGCCCGAACTGAAGGCTGCCCGCGAAACCGGGCTGAGCCAGATCAAGCTGCGCGACTGGAGCGATGGGTCGCCCGTCATCACCGCAGCCGCACCGGTCGGCCAGCAGGGCGCGACCTTGCTGACGACGCGCAACGCGGTCGACATCACCGAAGCCGTGCGCAGCGCCCGCTCGACGCTGGGGGTCGCGGTGTTCCTCGCGCTGATCGCCTCGATCCTGCTTTCGCTCTAC
The DNA here is from genome assembly GCF_004114695.1 of Erythrobacter sp. HKB08. Taxonomy (NCBI): domain Bacteria; kingdom Pseudomonadati; phylum Pseudomonadota; class Alphaproteobacteria; order Sphingomonadales; family Erythrobacteraceae; genus Erythrobacter; species Erythrobacter sp. HKB08. Next base: position 1,310,639 of record NZ_CP035310.1, on the reverse strand, counting down.
CTCGCGCGAACGATCGTCCTGCCGCTTCGCACCCTGTCCAAGGCCGCCCAGCGCGTGCGCAGCGGGCGTGAACGCGATGTCGAAGTCCCGCGCCTGCCCGAGCGGCACGACGAGATCGGCCTGCTCGCCCGCGCGGTCTCTGACATGACCGATACGCTGCGCGAACGGATCGACGCGGTCGAACATTTCGCCGCAGACGTTGCCCACGAAATCAAGAACCCGCTCGCTTCGCTGCGCAGCGCGGTGGAATCGCTCGGCCGGGTCGACGATGGCGAGCTGCGCAAGCAATTGCTCGATATCGCCTCGCATGACGTGCGCCGGATCGACCGCCTTGTGACGGAAATCTCCGATGCAAGCCGCGTCGACGCCGAAATCTCGCGCGCCACTTTCGAGCCGATCGACCTCGGTGCGCTGACACAGGCGATCATCGACCGACGCGAGAACCGTTCGGAAAACGACGGGCACGACGTCCGTCTGCGCCAGCCGATGGGGCAAGCGGTGGTGCGCGGCGTTCCGGTGCGGCTCGAGCGCGTGATCGAGAACCTGCTCGACAATGCCGTGTCTTTCTCACCGCCCGGGGGAGCAATCGATATCGCAATCTCGATCGACGACGAATGCGTGTCGCTGGCGGTCGAGGACGAAGGCACCGGCATTCCTGAAGAAGCGCGCGAAAAGGTCTTCCAGCGCTTCCACTCGATCCGCCCCGATGCCGAGGATTTCGGTCACCACAGTGGCCTAGGCCTCGCCATCGCGCGTACCATCGCCGAGGCGCATGACGGGGACCTCGTCGCCGAGAGCCGCAAGGACGGCAAGCAAGGCGCACGCCTCCTGCTGCGCTTGCCGACGGTGCGCCGCTCGGGCACGTAGCAGAGATGCCGCTGCGCCAGTTCACCGGTGTCGCGATCGACGGGCGCGCCCTGCTGATTGCGGGACCGCCGGGGTCAGGCAAGAGCTCGCTCGCGCTGGCCCTGATCGATCGCGGCGCGGTGCTGATCGGCGACGACGGTGTTTCGCTCGAGCGGGACGGATCACGCCTGATTGCCGCACCGCCACCTGCAACGCGTGGAAAATTCGAAATCCGCAACGTCGGCATCGTCAGCTTCGATTGCACACAAGCGCCTGTGTCGATGGTTCTCAAAATCGATCCTGGCGCGCCGCGTTTCATCGAGGCGGCCGACCGCACCGAGCTGGAAGGGATCGCGGTTCCCTCCATCCGCTTCGCCCTTCATGGCATCGCCGATGCGATCCGCGCAGAACAGGCGCTTCTCCTTCACGGACTGCCCCACCCGGCGGACGGCAAAGGCGGATAGGGTCTTTTCATGCGCCGCGCCAAGGCGCACACCGCGCCAAGCATGACCAGCGATTCGGCACAGGCAAGCGAGGACGGACGGCAGCACATCCTGCTCGTCACCGGCCTGTCGGGCGCGGGCAAGACGACCGCCCTGCGCGTGCTCGAAGACTTGGGCTGGGAAGCGATCGACAATTTCCCCATCCGCCTGCTCGACCGGCTGATCGGCAGCGAGGCGGAGGAACGCCAGCTCGGCCCGCTTGCAATCGGTTTCGACAGCCGCACGCGCGGCTTCGTGCCTTCCGACATCATCGAGCGAGTGAAGGAACTGAGCAGCGAGGAGGACATCCTCCTCACCACCGTCTTCATCGACTGCGCGAGCGGCGAGCTCGAACGGCGCTACAACGAGACGCGCCGTCGCCACCCGATGGCCAGTGGCCGGCCGGTCCGTGTCGGCATCCAGGCCGAGCGCGAACTGCTCGAACCGCTGCGGCGCTGGGCCGACGTGGTGATCGACACGACCGAATATTCGAGCAACGACCTCAAGCAGGCCATCCGCGAGAATTTCTCGGCGAGCGCGCCGCAGGACATGTCGGTAATCATTTCCAGCTTCGGTTTCGCGCGCGGCACGCCGCCGCTTGCCGATCTCGTGTTCGACATGCGCTTCCTCGACAACCCGCACTGGGTCGATGAACTGCGCGAACAGACCGGTCTCGATCCCGCTGTCGGCGAGCATATCCGCAAGGATCCGACGTTCGACACAGCTTTCGGCCAGATGCGCGACCTGCTGCTGACATTGCTCCCGCGCTACCGCGAACAGGGGAAGGCCTATGTAAACGTCGCCTTCGGCTGCACGGGCGGGCGCCATCGCTCGGTCTTCACCGCATCGCTGATGGAGGAGGCCTTGCGCGACGCAGGATTTTCGCCCACGGTCCTCCACCGCAACCTGGGCTCGCGCGCGGCCGACGAAATCGAAGGGCCCAAGACATGAAGCATGGAATCGCTCCCATCCGCGCCGCGGGGGCTTTCAGGGCAGAAACGAAGACCCCCATTTCCCTATGATCGGACTGATCCTAGTCACGCATGGCAATCTGGCCGAGGAATTCGTGCATGCCATGGAGCATGTCGTGGGCGAGCAGGAAGCCGTCGAGACGGTCTGCATCGGCCCGCATGACGACATGGAACAGCGGCGCGAGGAAATCTCCGCCGCGATCGAGAAAGTCGACAGCGGTTCCGGCGTCATCATCCTGACCGACCTGTTCGGGGGAACGCCCTCGAACCTGGCGATTTCGCTACTCGAACAGGGTCGGGTCGAGGTCATCGCCGGCATCAACCTGCCGATGCTGATCCGCCTTGCCGGCGCGCGCCAGAAGCACGACGTCTACACCACCGTCTGCGCCGCGCGCGAAGCCGGCCGATCCTACATCACCGTCGCTTCCGAGCTGCTCGGACAGGACGGCAAGGCATCCAAGACGGACGCAGCATGAGCGAACATCGCAAGACGATCACCATCGTCAACCAGCGCGGCCTGCACGCGCGGGCGAGCGCAAAGTTCGTCGGTGCCGTGGCGGAACTTCCCGCGACTACGCAGGTCAAGGTCGCCAAGGACGGCAACGAGGCCGCGGGCGGCTCCATCCTCGGGCTGATGATGCTCGGCGCTGCCAAGGGCGACACGGTCGAACTGATCGTCGCGGGCGAAAATGCCGAGGCGGTTCTGGCCGATCTGTCCGCGCTGGTCGAAAACGGGTTCGGCGAGGAATGAGCGCCGGCGCGAACCGTCGGCAGGTTACCGGTTTCTCCAACCCGACGGTCAAGTTTATCCGCTCGCTGCGCGAGAAGAAGCACCGCAAACGCGAGGGAAAGTTCCTTGCCGAGGGCCTGCGCCTGCTCACCGACGCGCGGGAATGCGGCCATGTGCCCGAGATCCTCGTCATGGCCGAGGGGCGCGACCCGCACCCGCTGGTCGATGCGCTGGTCGATGCGGTCGATGCGAAGGGCGGCGAGATCATCGAGACCAGCGGAGACATCCTCGCCAAGATTACCGGCAAGGACAATCCGCAGGCCGTCGCGGGCGTCTTTGCCGAGTTCGATACGTCGCTCGAAAGCCTAGACCGATCCAAGGCGAGGATCTGGCTCGTCGCGCAAGCGCTGCGCGATCCCGGGAACCTCGGGACCATGCTGCGAACCGGCGATGCGGTCGGGGCCGGCGGGCTGATCCTGCTCGACGACTGCGCCGACCCGTTCAGCGTCGAAGCGGTGCGCGCGAGCATGGGGGCGGTCTTCACCCAGCGCGTCGTACAGGCGCGGTGGGAGGAATTCGTGCCCTGGCTGCGCGAGGGCGAAGGCCAGCTCGTCGCGGCCAGCCTGCGCGAGGCGGTTCCCTATCGCGGGGCGCCCTATGCCGCGCCGTGCTTCGTGATGGTAGGGAACGAGTCCCAAGGACTACCTGAAGCCTACGAGACCGAATGCGACCTGCGCGTCACCATGCCGATGCGCGGACGTGCCGACAGCCTCAATGCCGCGGTTGCAGCCGCCGTGCTGGCCTACGAGGTGCTGGACTCGCTGGAGGGCTGATCAGTCGCCGGCGACGAAGGTCGTGATGCGATATGTGCCGTCTTCGTCCTTTTCGGCAAGTAGCCGGTAATCGACCTGCGAGCGCAGGTTCTTCCACGCGATGTAGCCCTTGCGCCCGCTCGGAAATTGTACATGGACGAGCGCTTCGGGATTGTCCGTCCAGTCATCGAGCAGCGTCACGGCTTGCCAACTGATCCGGTCGAGCAGCGGGGAGTCAGGGGCTCGGCCCTGGCGCAGCGGGACATCGAAACCGACAACGAGCATGGTCGAGAACGGGTCTTCCAGACCGAGGTCCTGCGTCCAGTACCACGGCAGCGCCATCATTCCGCCGTCCTCTTCGATCGCGCAGCCGAGGCGGAGAATCTTGTCGAGTTCGGCCCACAGGCGGTAATCGTCCGATGTCAGACGTTCCCGCATCGTCTCCCAGCCCGAGCCGCCGCCGAAGTCGAGCAGGATCTCGGAATCGACCAGCGGCTCGAGCATGGCCTCGTCGCGATTGGCTACAGCGGTCGCGAGCGCCATGCGGAATGCTTCCGCGTCTTCAAAATCAGCGCACTCGTTCCGGGGCTCGAAGCGCTCGGCATGCGCGGGCGATCCCAGCGCGAAAAGGCCGATTGCCGCGATAAGTCCGATTGGCTTCACTTGCCCCTCCCCTGAAAATCATTCCGCCGCGTCGCGCTGGTCCCCGGTCTCATCCTCGATCTTCGCGGCATCGTCGTTGTTGTAGCGCGGGCTGGCCTCGACCTTGGGCACTTCCTCGATTTCGCGCTTGCCGATCTCGATGCCCTTCTCGGCCAGTCGCCGACCGGACGAGAGGACGTTGCGCTCGAAGCTGCCGACGAACTTGTTGTAGTTGTTGACCGCGGTTTCCAGCCCGCCGCCGACGCGCTTCATATGCTCGGCCGCCACCGCCAGACGGTCGTAGAGTTCCGCCCCGGCCTTGCCGATTTCCATCGCCTCTCTAGCGATAGTGTCTTGCCGCCAGACCTGCGCGACAGTGCGCGCGATGGCGACGAGATTCGTCGGGGTGGCGAGCAGCACCTTATTGTGGAAGGCGAAATCCCACAGTTCCGGATCGTGTTCGAGAGCGGCGGCGACGAAGTGCTCGCCCGGCACAAACATAACCACATAGTCCGGCGCATCGTCGAACTGGCTCTGGTAGCCCTTCGAACCGAGCGTCTGGACGTGGGTGCGCATGGACTTCGCATGCAGGTCGAGGTGACGCTTGCGCTCCCCCTCGTCATCCGCCTCGAACGCGGCCTGGTAGGCGTTGAGCGAAACCTTGGCGTCGATCACCAGCTTCTTCTGGCCCGGAACATTGACGATCGCATCGGGTCGCAGCCGCCCCTCGCTGGTTTCCATCGACTGTTCGAGATGGAAATCGGTGTGCTCGGCAAGGCCGCACTGTTCGAGCACGTTCTGCAATGCCCGCTCGCCCCACCGGCCGCGCGCCTTGGGCGCATTGGTCAGCGAGTTGCCAAGCCGCTGCGCCTCGCGCCGGACCTCTTCCTGCCCACGCTGCATCTCGGTGATCTGCTGGTAGAGCCGTCCGAAGGCGTCGACCCGCTGCTTCTCCAACGTCTCGACCTGCTCTTCGTATTTCTTCAGCCGTTCGCCCACCGGGGTCAGCAGCGCCTTGATCTTCTCTTCGGAGGATTTCTCCGCATGGCCGAAGCGCTCGCTGGCCTGTTCCAAGAATTTGGCCTGCACACCATCGAGCACCTTGGCGCCGGTATTCTCGAATTCCTTGAGCAGCTTCTCGCGGCTCTCCTCGAGCAGCCGCTTCTGCTCCTCGAAACCGGCGGCCTGCGCCTTGAGTGCGGTCAGTTCCTCGCGCGTGCCGTCCAGCTTGCGCTCAAGCTCGTCGGCCCGTTCAGCCCGGACGCTCGCATTTTCGAGGTCAACGATGGCCTTGCGAAACTTCTCGTCCAGCTCCTTCGCCTCGCCATCGCGCCCTTCGAAGCGCGACTTCCAGTCGGCCGCGGGACGCGATCCGACGAACCAGCCAATGCCTGCGCCGACAAGCAGCGCGACGAAAATCAGAGCGATAGAAACTGCATCCATCAGCAGAACATAGTCGGAACGTCGCCACGCGCCAAGGACCCATTCGCTCCGAAGCGGAACAATCCCCAGCCCCGCCCGCTTCCTTACCCGAAAGGAGAATTTTCCCATGTCGATCAAGGAAATGATCAAGGAGCACCCGCAGGTCGGGTCGGATTACAACGAACAACTCGCCGAGGCGGTGAAGCACGCGATGTATTGCGCGGCGATCTGCAATTCCTGCATCGATGCCTGCAACGGCGAAGACGGCGACATGTCCGAATGCATCCGCAAGTGCTCGGACTGTTCGGACATCTGCCAGGCCGTCAGCACGGTTGCCGCGCGCCGCACTCATGGCAAGACCGTCGTCATCAAGTCGCTGCTCGAAGCCTGCATCATCGCGTGCAAGGTCTGCGCGGAGGAGTGCGCCAAGCACGACAACGACCATTGCCGCCGCTGCGAGCGGATGTGCCGCGAGTGCATGGAAGATTGCGTCAAGGCGCTCGAAGGAATGGTCGAAGCCGCCTGATCCGCTGCCGATCGCACAAACAAAAAGCCCCGCCGGTGAGCGGGGCTTTTTCGTTGTGTCCGGGCGATCAGGCTGCTTTGCGCAGCTTGTCGAGCTTCTTCAGCGCCATCTGCCGTTTCAGGCGACTGAGGTGGTCGATGAAAAGGATGCCTTCGAGGTGGTCCATCTCGTGCTGCAGGCAGGTCGCGAGCAGGCCGTCCATGTCCTCTTCGTGGGTCTTGCCCTCGAGGTCCTGGTAGCGCACGCGGCAGGTCGCCGGGCGATCGACGTCGGCGAAGATCTCGGGGACCGAAAGACAGCCTTCCTGATAGGTCGCAAGGTCTTCCGACGGATCGAGGATTTCCGGATTGATGAAGACGCGCGGATCGTTCTTCACCGGGTAATGCTTGTGGCCGCAACCGCTATCGCCGCAATCTTCCGGCTCGGCTTCGGTATCCGGCTCCTGCAGGTCGATCACGAGCACGCGCTTCGGCACGCCGACCTGGATCGCGGCGAGACCGATGCCGGGTGCATCGTACATGGTTTCGAACATGTCCTCGACGAGCGTCTTCAGCTCGTCGTCGAACTCGGTCACGGGTTCGGACACGACCTTGAGCCGGGGATCCGGCACTTCGAGAATTTCACGGATAGCCATGGTCGTAAAATAGGGTCGGGCGCCGCGCTTAGCAAGCGCAGCATTGCGATCAGTCTGATCGCCTATCCAACCGGCCTGCGCGCCCTAAGGGCCTGCGCGAGCGTACCTTCGTCGAGATAGTCGAGTTCACCGCCGACCGGCAGGCCGTGAGCGAGCTGGGTGATGCGCACCGGGAAGCTCTCCAGCCGTTCGGCGATGTAATGGCTGGTGGTCTGCCCTTCGAGCGTCGCGTTCATCGCGAGGACCACCTCGTCGACCCCGCCCTTCTCTACCCGGTCGAGCAGGCTGGCGATATTGAGATCCTCCGGCCGCACGCCGTCGAGTGCCGAGAGCCTTCCGCCGAGCACGTGATAGGTGCCGGTGAACAGCTTCGCGCGGTCGAGTGCCCATAGGTCGGAAACGTCCTCCACCACGCAGATCGATTTCGCGTCGCGGCGCGGATCGGCGCAGATGCCGCAGGGGTTCTGCGTATCGATATTGCCGCAGACGTCGCATTCGACCAGCCGGTCGCGCACCTGCTCCATCGCATCGAGCAATTGCGGCAGCGCCTGCTCGCGCCGCTTGACCAGCCACAGCACCGCACGCCGCGCGGAACGCGGGCCGAGACCCGGCAGGCGGGCGAGTGCTGCGCTAAGTGCCTCGATCTCTTGCGATGCCATGGCCTGACAGATAGGGGCTGCGCCTAGTCAACGAAAGGTCCGACCCTCTCTTATGCGCATCGTCTTCATGGGAACGCCCGATTTCGCCGTGCCGACGCTCGAAGCGCTGCACAAGGCGGCGCACGAGATCGTCGCGGTCTACACCCAGCCGCCGCGCCCGGCGGGACGGGGCAAGAAGCTGCAGCCCTCGCCGGTGCAGAAGGTAGCGGAGCGGCTCGGCATCGAAGTGCGCTCTCCCAAGTCGCTCAAATCGGCCGAGGAGCAGGAGAAATTCGGCGCGCTCGGTGCCGATGTCGCGGTCGTGGCGGCCTATGGGCTGATCCTGCCGCAGGCGATCCTCGATGCCCCTGCGAACGGCTGCCTCAATGTCCATGCCTCGATCCTGCCGCGCTGGCGCGGTGCCGCGCCGATCCACCGTGCGATCATGGCGGGCGATCCGACCACCGGCGTGACGATCATGCAGATGGAAGCAGGGCTCGACACCGGCCCGATGCTGGCAACCGCGCGCACCACGATCGACCAGAAGACCACCGGCGAACTGACCGAGGAACTGGCGCATCTCGGTGCGCAGCTCATGGTCGGCACGCTGCGCGATCTCGCGATCCACGTGCCTGTTGCGCAAGACGACGAGGACGCGACCTACGCGCCCAAGATCGACAAGGCCGAGGCCCGCATCGACTGGACGAAGCCGGCGCAGGAGGTGATGCGGCACATCCACGGCCTCGCCCCCTTCCCCGGCGCATGGAGCGAGCTGGACGGCGAGCGGGTGAAGTTCCTGCGCGCCGAAGTCGTCGAGGCATCGGGCAAACCCGGCGAAGTGCTCGACGATGACCTCGCGATAGCCTGCGGCGAAGGCGCAATCCGGCCGCTGCGACTGCAACGCGCCGGCAAGCCTGCGATGGACCGCAGCGATTTCCTGCGCGGCAAGCCGGTCGACAAGGGAATGACGATAGCGTGATAGCCCTATCTCCCCCTCGCCATCCCCGCGAAGGCGGGGATCCAGGGCGACCAAGCGACCATCAATTCTGGATTCCCGCGTTTGCGGGAATGACGGCGCGTTGGATATGACCCGCTTCGCGCTCACCATCGAATTCGACGGCACGCCGTTCCAGGGCCTGCAGCGCCAGAAGCACGGGCCGAGCGTGCAGCAGTCGCTCGAGGAAGCGGCGCACAAGGTCACCGGAGAGACCGTTACCCTGCACAGCGCCGGGCGCACCGATACCGGCGTCCACGCGCTCGCGATGCGCAGCCATTTCGATATCGAGAAGGACATCGAGCCCTTCCGGCTGATGGAAGCACTCAACTATCACCTCAGGCCCGACCCGATCGCGGTGCTCGACTGCCGCGAGGTCGACGACGAGTGGCACGCGCGTTTCTCCTGCACCGGACGTTCCTACGAATACCGCATCTGCAACCGCCGCGCTCCGCTGACGCTGGAAGCCAACCGGGCGTGGCAGGTTGCGCAGGAACTCGATCACCAAGCGATGCACCGCGCGGCGCAGGCGCTGGTCGGGCACCACGATTTCACCACCTTCCGTTCCGTCCACTGCCAGGCGCAGAGCCCGGTCAAGACGCTCGACCATCTCGACGTCAGCCGCGAAGGCGAGCATGTGATAATCCGCACCGCGGCGCGCAGCTTCCTGCACCACCAGGTGCGCAGCATGGTCGGCTGCCTCGCGCTCGTCGGCATGGGCCGCTGGCGCGAGGAGCAGGTCGGCGAAGCTTTGCTTGCACGCGACAGACAGGAACTGGGCTTGAACGCACCCCCGCACGGCCTCTACTTCGTGGCCGCAACCTATCCCGGAGAGGAGAACGAGAAATGACCACCACCGGCAAACAGCTTTTCACCACGCTCGAAGCGGACGGCACGCTGACCGTCGAGATCGAGGAGGTCACCGTTCCCGAGCCGACCGGCAACCAGGTCCTCGTCAGGATGGAAGCGGCGCCGATCAACCCGTCGGACCTCGCGATCCTGACCGGTGCGGCCGACCTCGAGAACGCCCAGTACACGCAGGGCAAATACGTCGCGAACATGCCCGAGCCGTTCAACACCGGCTCCAAGGCGCGCCACGGCCAGAAGCTGCCGGCAGGCAATGAAGGCGCAGGCACCGTCGTCGCGACGGGCGACAGCGAGATGGCTAAGGCGCTCGACGGCCAGCGCGTCGCCTGCGTGCCGGGCAATGCCTACAGCCAATATGTCATCGCCGAGGCCGCGATGTGCCTGCCGCTCGGCGACCATTCGGCAGAGGACGGCGCGAGCGCCTTCGTCAACCCGATGACCGCCCTCGGCTTCGTCGAGAACGCCAAGATGGATGGCGCGAAGGCGATCGTGCACACTGCAGCGGCGTCGAACCTCGGCCAGATGCTGATCAAGATCTGCCAGGAAGACGGCATCGAACTCGTCAACATCGTGCGCAAGGCCGAGCATGTCGACCTGCTCAAGGGCCTCGGTGCGAAGTACATCGTGAACTCGTCCGACGACGACTTCATGAAGCAGCTGCGCGAAGCGATCGATGCGACCGACGCCTTCTACGGCTTCGACCCGATCGGCGGCGGGCAGGCGGTCGACAATGTGTTCAAGGCGATGGAGCAGGTCGCGGTCAGCAAGATGACCGAATATTCGCGCTACGGCTCGAACCAGGCGAAGCGCATGTTCATCTACGGTCGCCTCGACATGGGTCCGACCATCCTGACGCCGAGCTACGGCTTCGGCTGGACGCTTTCGGGCTGGCTGCTCACCCCGTTCCTCCAGCAGGCTGGCATGGAAACGATGATGCGCATGCGCCAGCGGGTGCTCGACAACCTCACCACCACCTTCGCCAGCAGCTACAAACGCCGGGTCAATCTCGAAGAAATGCTGACCAAGGACGCGGTGACCGATTATCGCGCGATGAAGACCGGCGAGAAGTATCTCGTCACGCCGTGGAGCTAAGCTTCGGCTAGCTTCCGTCGAATGCACGCTGGATCGCCGCGGGGTCGTCGACCCCGTGCGCGATCAGCAGCTGCAGCAGGATGCGCGCCTTTTGCGGATTGAGCGCGCGGGCGGCGACGAAGCCGTTCCCATCGTCCTCCGGCTCTCGGTCTACCAGCCCCTCGTCGGCCCGGCTGGCGCGAACGACTCGCAGGCCCTGCTTGCGCCGCGCGACGAGCTCCTGACGCACCGCTTCCGACATGTTCCCCTCGCCCACGCCGGCGACGACCACGCCGCGCATGTCCTCGCCGAGGAAGCGCGCGACCGAAGCGGCATCCAGCCCGGCATGGGCGAAGAGAATACCGACATCGGGTAGCTCGTCCTGCCATGCGAACTGGGCGCTCGCATCGACCCGCCAGGGCGCGCCGAACCATTCGAGCGAGGCAGGTGTTACTAGCCCGACGGACTCGCGCGGAAAGCCGCGAAATGCGTCCGTGCCCCGAGTGCGGACCTTGCGCACGTCTCGCGCGCCGAACACGCGGTCGCCCATCACGACCAGCACGCCGCGCCCCGCCGCCTGCCTGTCGCCCGCCACGCGCACCGCGTTGGCGAAATTGCGCAGGCCGTCATAGCCGACTGCATCCGCCGGGCGCATGGCCCCGACCAGCACGACCGGCTTGCTCGCCGGCAGCGTCAGGTCGAGCAGGAACGCGGTTTCCTCGAGCGTATCGGTACCGTGGGTGACGATGACGCCCTGGCAGCTCTCATCGGCAAGCGCCTCCATCACCGCGGGATGCAGCGCGTTCCATACCTCGGGACCGATATCGGCCGAATCGATATTGGCGATCTGCCGACCGGAAAACTCCGCTTCCAGCCCCAGCCCGCCGACCTGCTCGAGATAGGCCTCGATATCGATCTGCCCGGCGACATAGTCCTTCGCAATCGCGGAGCCCGCAATGCCCGCGATGGTGCCACCGGTGGCGAGGACTGTGATCCGGCTGGTCATGGCACGCCAATATCCCAACCCGGAAAAAGCACAAGGATAGTCGGTGCGCGCGCATTGCCTCTGTGAAGACGCTCCCGCATATCCCCCCGTCATGAGCGCCATCACCGAGAATTACGGCTGGACCGAACACGCACCGGGATCGACCGACTACATCGCGCCCGCGATCGTCGCGAAGCTGGAGGCGCTCGGCGCGCTCAGGGTTCTCGATGCGGGCTGCGGCAACGGCTCCGTGACGGCGAAAATTGCCGCAGCAGAGATGAAGACGCTCGGGATCGATGGCGATGAAGAGGGGATCGCGATCGCCCGTAAGCACTATCCCGAACTCGAATTCTCGCGCGCCGACTTCGCAGCTAGCGGCACCGTTCTCGACGGCGCCCCATTCGACGCGGTCGTCAGCACGGAAGTGGTCGAGCACTTGTTCGCGCCGCACGAGCTTGCTCGCTTCGCATGGGAGGCGCTGAAACCCGGCGGGCACTTCATCGTCACCACTCCCTATCACGGGTACTGGAAGAACCTCGCCCTGTCGCTCGCAGGCAAGTGGGACCATCACCACACTGCGCTTTGGCATGGCGGACACATCAAGTTTTTCAGCCGGAAGACCTTGGAGGCGCTGCTTGCGGCGCAAGGATTTGAAATCGAGAGCTTCAGCGGCCTCGGGCGGGCGCCCTATCTCTGGAAAAGCATGATGATGACGGCTCGAAAGCCACTCGCGAGCAACAAGACCAGTTGAATTTAAACCAGCGCCCGCTATGTGCAGCGCACCCGCTAGCCGGGAAGGGCGATTAGCTCAGTTGGTAGAGCATCTCGTTTACACCGAGAGGGTCGGCAGTTCGAGCCTGTCATCGCCCACCAGTTCTTCGTGAAGGACGAAGAACTTTCACGAACAGCGAGGGAGGCGGCGCAGCCCGAGCTCCCTACTCCACAACCTCCGCAATGGCCTCGCGCGCTTCCGCGCCGGCCCAGTCGTATTCGCCCGAGACGCGCCACACCTCGCGCCCGCTGGCATCGTAAAGGATGGTGACCGGCAGGACCCCGTCGCCCAGTGCGAAGCCCAGCTTGTTGTCGGGATCGAGCCACGGTTCGAGCATCTCGTAGCCATTCTTCTCGAAGAACGGCACGACCTTCTCCGCACCCTGCATGTCCTGGCTCACGGTCACTACGCGCAGCGCGCCGTCGTATTCGGCAGCCAGATCGTCGAGGATCGGCATTTCGACGACGCAGGGGGCGCACCATGTCGCCCACAAATTGACCAGCACGGGCTGTCCCTGGAGCGCGCCGAGATTGAGCTCGCGCCCTGCCGGATCGCGTACCAGCTCCGCCGGCATCAGCTCGCCTGCACGGCTGCGATCGATCGTGCCGGACAAGCTTGCCTTCTCGCTCTCCAATGCGCCCTGTTCTTGCGCCTCCTCGGGTGCTTGCCTATCGCACGCGGCAAGAGGCAGTGTCAGGGCGACGAGAGTGAGCGACCAGCGCAAGGACAATTCGGGCTCCAACCAGATGTGGGGTGGCAGGTTCGCGGAAGGGCCTAGCGCCATCATGCGCGAAATCAATGCCTCGATTCCGTTCGACAAGGCGCTCTGGCGGCAGGACATCGCGGCCTCGAAGGCACACGCAGCCATGCTCGCCGACCAGGGCATCATCAGCCGCGAGGATTGCGAGGCGATCCTCGGCGGGCTCGATACGATCGCCGGCGAATACGAGCGGGACGGCGTGCCCGAGGACTGGGACCTCGAAGACATCCACATGACCGTCGAAAGCCGCCTCGCCGAGCTCATCGGTCCGGCTGCAGGGCGTTTGCACACCGCGCGCAGCCGCAACGACCAGGTGGCGACCGATTTCCGCCTGTGGGTGCGCGAGGCGATCGACCGCGCGCTTGCGGGCCTGCGCGAATACCAGCGCGCTCTGGTCGCCCGCGCAGGCGAGCACACCGACAGTATCATGCCGGGCTTCACCCATTTGCAAACCGCACAGCCGGTCACGCTCGGCCACCACCTGATGGCCTACTACGAGATGGCGCGGCGTGACATCGCCCGCTTCGAGGCGGCCCGCGAGCGGCTCAACGAAAGCCCGCTCGGCAGCGCGGCGCTTGCCGGGACCGGCTTCGATATCGACCGCGAGGCGACCAGCGAGGTGCTCGGCTTCGACCGGCCGACGCGCAACAGCCTCGATGCGGTAAGCGACCGCGACTTTGCGCTCGATTACCTGATGGCTGCCGCCCAGTGCTCGCTTCACCTGTCGCGCCTCGCGGAAGAGATGATCATCTGGGCGAGCCAGCCCTTCGGTTTTGCGCGCATGCCCGATACGCTGTCGACCGGCAGTTCGATCATGCCGCAAAAGAAGAACCCAGACGCGGCCGAACTGGTGCGCGGTCATGCGGGGCGCATCGTCGGTGCGGCGACCGCGCTGATGGTCACGATGAAAGGCCTGCCGCTCGCCTATTCGAAGGACATGCAGGACGACAAGCCGCCGGTTTTCGAGGCCGCGGGACTGCTCGACCTGTGCATCGCGGCCATGACCGGCATGGTCGCCGACTGCAGCTTCCAGACCGGAAGGATGCGCCAGGCGGCGGAGCTCGGCTATGCTACCGCGACCGACCTTGCCGACTGGCTCGTGCGCGAGGCGGACATTCCGTTCCGCGAGGCGCATCACATCACCGGCGCGGCGGTCAAGCTGGCCGAAAGCAAGGGCGTGGCACTCGACGCGCTGACGCTCGAGGAACTGCAGGCGATCGACGAGCGTATCGACGAACGCGTGTTCGCTGCGCTCTCGGTCGACGCCTCGGTCGCATCGCGCGCCTCCTATGGCGGCACCGCGCCCGAACAGGTAAGGCAGCGGGTGGCCGAAGCTCGAACCGCGCTGGGAATGGAATGATGACGAAAACCGCTCTTCTTGTGGGACTTGGACTTACCCTTGCAGCTTGCGGCCAGCGTGCGCCGCTGGAGACTGCGCCGGGTGAAGGCCTGCCAGTCACGCCCTTCGGTGCGGAGGCGACGCCCGAGGCGAGCGAACTGCTCGAACCGGACCCCCTCGCCGTGCCGGAACGCAGCGTGGAACTGCGCCGCCGTTCCGAAGAGCGCGAGGACGATCCTTTCGACCTTCCGCCGCCCGAGGATCGCTGAGCACCACCGATGGACCATTTCCAGATCCGCGACGGCGTCATGCATGCCGAGGACGTGCCGCTCCCGCGCATTGCCCGCGAAGTCGGCACGCCGGTCTATGTCTATTCGCGCGCCACGCTGGTGCGCCATGCGCGCGTCTTCCGTGAGGCGCTGTCGGGGCTGAAGAACCCGCACATCGCCTTTGCGGTCAAGGCCAATCCGAACCTTGCCGTGCTGGGCGTCCTCCAGCGCGAAGGCTACGGCGCGGACGTCGTTTCCGGCGGCGAGCTTGCCCGCGCGATGGCCGCAGGCATGGCCCCGCAGGACATCGTGTTCTCCGGCGTCGGCAAGACCCAGCAGGAACTGCGCTACGCGCTCGACGCGGACATCGGCCAGTTCAACATCGAATCCGAAGAAGAGGGGCAGGAGCTTGCCGAGATCGCAGCCGCGCTCGGCCTGAAGGCGCGCTGTGCGCTGCGGATCAATCCGGATGTCGATGCCGGCACGCACGACAAGATTTCGACCGGCAAGGCGGACAACAAGTTCGGCGTGCCCATCGGCGATGCACCGGCCATGTATGCCCGTCTGTCGGAACTTCCCGGCCTCGACCTGCGCGGCGTGGCGATCCACATCGGCAGCCAGCTCGGCACGCTGGAGCCGCTGGAGACGGCGTTCGGCAAGATCGGCCGGCTCGTCGAAACGCTGCGGGCGGACGGGCGCAAGGTGACCCATGTCGATCTCGGCGGCGGTCTCGGCGTTCCCTATCGCAAGGGCGAGGAGCTTCCGCCTCCTGCCGAATATGGCGCGATGGTCGAACGGGCGACGCGCGGCTGGGACGTGCAGCTGATGTTCGAGCCGGGCCGCGTGATCGCGGGCAATGCCGGCGTTTTGCTGACGCGCGTGATCCGCGTGAAGCGCGGGATTAACGATCCTTTCGTCATCGTCGATGCCGCCATGAACGACCTCGCCCGCCCGGCCCTCTACGGCGCCTGGCACGATTTCGAGGCGGTCGAACCGACCGGCGAGCGGATGACTGCCAATATCGTTGGTCCGATTTGCGAGACCGGCGATACCTTCGCGATGGGCCGCGAATGTGATGCGGTGGCGGCAGGCGACCTCGCGGTTTTCCGAACTGCAGGCGCATATGGTGCGACCATGGCATCCTCCTACAACAGCCGCGGCTTCGTCGCCGAAGTGCTGGTCGATGGGGACCGGTTCGAAGTCGTCGCCGACCGCCTGCCCGCCGGCGAGATCATGGCGGCCGAGCGCGTGCCCGCCTGGCTCTAGGGGCCGCTCGATGATCCGCTCGCTCCCCCTGCTCCACCGCATTGCCGGACAGCGCGTGGTGGTCGTTTCCGAAGGGGCGATGGGCGAGGCCAAACAGCGGCTGGTCGAACGCGCGGGCGGCATTCCCTGCGGCGAGGCGGAGGCGCATTACGCATCGCTCGCATTCATCGCGGTGGAAGACCCGCGCAAGGCCGAGGCGATCGCGCGGCGACTGAAAGCGAAGGGTCTGCTGGTCAACGTCGCCGACCGCCCGGAACTGTGCGATTTCACCACGCCGAGCATTCTCGACCGCGATCCGGTGCTGATCGCCATCGGCACCTCGGGCGCATCGGCCGGTCTTGCCAAGCAGCTTCGCCTGCGGATCGAACAGATCCTGCCGCAATCGCTCGGCAAGCTGGCGAGCAGGCTCGAGGCGGCGCGCGATGCGATGCGCGTTCGCTTTCCCGATGGCGGAGAGCGCAGGCAGGCGATCGATGCCGCACTGGCCGAAGGCGGCATGCTCGACGTTCTGGACGAGAGTTCTGCCCGACGGTTCGATCAATGGCTGGCAGGCGATCAGTCCCGCCGCGCCACCGGAACGCATGAATTCACGCTTGCGAGCGACGATCCGGAAGACCTGACACTGCGGCAGGCGCGCCTGCTCGGCATGGCGGACACGGTATTCCACGCACCCGATATTCCGGCGGCAGTCCTCGACCGGTCACGCGCCGATGCGGTACGGCGCGTCCTTGAAGCAGGTCACAGCCCCGCCGTCGACGAGGACGAATTGACAGTGATCCTGCGGCGCGACGGTTGATCGCTCAGGCCGCAGCCCGCTTCTTCCCGAGCGCAGCGAAATAGCTCGCCATCGCATTTGCCGATTTGTCGGACAGGCCGATAAACACGCGGCGCTTGTCGGTATCGTCCTGCAGACGTTCGAGCAGGCCACTTTCGACCATCTGGGTTATCCAGCGCAGCGCAGTCGTCGGCGGGACGGCTGCGGCGATGCACAGCGAGCTGACCGAGACGCGCACATGCTCCGTTCGCGCAGCGGTAAGGTCGAGCAGGATGTCCCACGCCGGATCGGCAAACAGTTCGGCATCGAAGAACTCGTCGCGCAAGCGGCGCTGGCGGATCATCGTGCGCACGAGGCGCGGATCGGGCAGCGGTGGCTTCTGCGTGCGCAGGCGCGCCGAGCCGTCGTCGGCGCCGGAGCGATATCCCGAAGTCGGCGATTCGAAGCGGAATGCGCCGCCATCCTGCGCCATGCCGCGCTGGTCGAGCCTTTCCAGCCGTTCGGCAATCTGCCCGACCTGCTCGGTCAGGCGCATAAGCGTCATGCGGTCGGTTTCCGCCAGTTCGCGCAGGCGCATGCCCGGCACTTCCGTCAGCAGTCCGCCGAGCGCAATCACCCGCTCTCCGCGAGACGGATCGACGAGTATCTGCGCGCGCGACTGGTCGAAGCAACCGAACACCGCGTCGAGCGCATCGACGCTGGTCGACACCACCAGCTTCGCACCGGAACGTGCCACGCGCATGTCGAGCCGCGCGAATGCAGCCAGACGCTCCCCCTCGGCAATCGGGCAGTCGAGCAGCACGATGTCGCCCAGTGGCCGCGCTTCGCCGTCGAGCACCTGCGCGATGTCGCCCACCTGCCCGATGCGCAAACCTGCGGCTCGTGCATCTTCCGCAATCTGGTCGCGCAGATGGGCACGGTCCGCGAACACCGAAACGGTCAGCGGCACGCCTGCCGGGTCGTTCGCCGCCTCGGCGGGTTCGTAGGTAAAATCGGCCTGCATCTGCGACTCCTGCTCCAATCGGAACAGGTTGAGAACAAATGAGGATCAAGTCAAGGACGAATGCGTATCCGGGTGCCGTCTTCGATCGCCTGCCACAGCTCGTCCATCTCGGCATTGCTCACCGCGATGCAGCCGTCGGTCCAGTCGCCCGGCAGGCGGGACAACGGCGAGTTGTTGGGCTGGCCGTGGATGAAGATGTCCCCTCCCGGCGAACGCCCCTGGGCCTCGGCATAGGCGCGGTCCTGCTCGTTCGGATAGGAGATGCGCAGCGAGAGGTAATAGGCGCTGTCCGGGTTGCGCGTGTCGATCGTGTAGAGCCCTTCCGGCGTGCGCTCGTCGCCTTCGAAGCGCTTGTGGCCCGAAGGTTCGTCACCGAAGGCGATGCCGGTGTATTCGCGCAGCACCTTGCCATCGCGCATCAGCGTGAGCGTGCGGTCCGACTTGTCGACGAGCACGAAGTCCGCCTTGCCAGCCAGTGGCGCACGCTCGACCGGCGCACAGGCGGCGAGGACGAGCAGCGAGAGGGCGACAAGGCGGCGCATGGCCGTCAGTCTACGAAGGGATCGCGCACCAGGATAGTGTCATCGCGTTCGGGGCTGGTCGAAACCAGGGCGACCGGCGTCTCGATGAGTTCCTGCACGCGCTGGATGTACTTGATCGCATTCGCCGGAAGGTCGGCCCAGCTGCGCGCACCGGCGGTCGATTCCTGCCAGCCGTCCATTTCCTCGTAGATCGGCTCGACTTCGGCCTGATCCGCCGCGTGGCTCGGGAAATAGTCGTAGACGTTGTTGCGCAGGCGATAACCGGTGCAGATTTTCACCTTCTCCAGCCCGTCGAGCACGTCGACCTTGGTTAGCGCGATGCCGGTCACGCCGCTGATCGCGCAGCTCTGGCGGACGAGGACCGCGTCGAACCAGCCGCAACGACGCTGGCGACCGGTAACGGTGCCGAATTCATGCCCGCGCTCGCCGAGGCGCTGGCCGATCTCGTCGTCGAGTTCGGTCGGGAACGGGCCCGAGCCGACGCGCGTGGTGTAGGCCTTCACGATGCCAAGCACGAAGCCGGTCGAATTGGGGCCGAGACCGCTGCCGCTCGCCGCAGTGCCGCTCACGGTGTTGGAGCTGGTGACGAAGGGATAGGTGCCGTGATCGATATCGAGCAGCACGCCCTGCGCGCCTTCGAACAGGATCTTCGCGCCCGCCTTGCGCACCTTCTTGAGGCGCTTCCACACCGGCTGGGCGAACTTGAGCACGAAAGGCGCGATCTCGCGCAGGTCGTCGAGCAGACGCTCGCGGTCGACCGGCGGTTCGTTGAAACCGGCACGCAGCGCGTCGTGGTGCGCACACAGGCGGTCGAGCTGCGGCTCGAGGCTGTCGAGATGGGCAAGGTCGCACACGCGGATCGCACGGCGACCGACCTTGTCCTCGTAGGCCGGACCGATGCCGCGCCCCGTCGTCCCGATCTTGCCCGCACCCGCAGCCGTTTCACGCAGGCCGTCGAGGTCGCGGTGGATCGGCAGGATCAGGGGGCAATTGTCGGCAATCGCGAAATTGTCGTCGGTGATGGTGACGCCCTGGCTTTCGAGCTTCTCGATCTCGCTCTTGAGGTGCCACGGATCGAGCACGACGCCATTGCCGATGATCGAAAGCGTGCCGGTCACGATGCCCGAAGGCAGCAGGCTGAGCTTGTAGACATTGCCGTCGACGACCAGCGTATGGCCGGCATTGTGACCGCCCTGGAAGCGGACGACGGCGTCGGCGCGGCTTGCCAGCCAGTCGACGATCTTGCCCTTGCCTTCGTCGCCCCACTGGGCGCCGATCACGGTTACGTTGGCCATGCTTATACTCCTCCACCCTGCCAAGGTGGATCCGGAAACGCCCTTCGACAGGACTCGGCGAAACGGATGAAACGGCGGAGCACGTCGGGCTCCGAATGCGCCGCGCGGGTTAGAGCGCCAGCATGGGCCAAGTCAAGGCGCGTGACGCGGAACTGCGCAAT
Organism: Erythrobacter sp. HKB08; assembly: GCF_004114695.1. Lineage (NCBI taxonomy): Bacteria > Pseudomonadati > Pseudomonadota > Alphaproteobacteria > Sphingomonadales > Erythrobacteraceae > Erythrobacter > Erythrobacter sp. HKB08. The sequence goes on along the minus strand of NZ_CP035310.1, from coordinate 1,290,837 downwards.
GCTCCATTCGTAGTTCGGGCATGAGCGAAACGAAAAACTATCCCACCCTTCCCCTCAACGACGATCGCCAGATCCCGCAGCTCGGCTTCGGCACTTGGGAGATCGACCAGGACGACGCGGCCGAGGCCGTGCGCACGGCGATCGATGCCGGCTACTGGCTGATCGATACCGCCGCGATCTACCAGAACGAGCGCGGTGTCGGCGAAGGCATCGGCGACTGGTCCGACATCTTCCTGCAGACCAAGATCTGGAACGAGAGCCAGGGCTACGACCGCACGCTGAAAGCGGCTGACAAATGCCTCGAGCGGCTGGGCCGCGACCATGTCGACATGCTGCTGATCCACTGGCCGTGTCCCGAAAAGGGCCTTTACGTCGATACGTGGAAGGCACTCATCGAACTGCGCGACCAGGGCAAGGCGAAGTCGATCGGCGTTTCCAACTTCCGCGAGGAAGACCTGAAGCGCATCGTCGACGATACCGGCGTCGTGCCTGCGCTCAACCAGATCGAACTGCACCCCACGTTCCAGCAGCGCGAAATGCGCCGCGTGCATGACGAGATGGGCATCGTGACACAGAGCTGGTCGCCGCTCGGACAGGGCAATGCGATGGGCAGCGATGCGGTGAAGTCGATTGCCGAGGAAACCGGCCAGTCGCCCGCAGCAGTCGTGATCCGCTGGCATATCCAGCATGGCCTCAGCACACTGCCGCGCTCGACCAATCCCGATCACATTCGCGACAATTTCTCCGCCGTCGACTTCGAGCTGACCACCGAGCAGATGGCGAAAATCGACGCGCTGGACGATCCGGACGGACGCATCGGTCCCGAGCCGGGCAAGTTCAACAGCTAGAGAGCGACCGGCTCGCCGCCTTCGAGGCGGTGGGTGCAGCCGAGGGCCGCCGCGTCTTCGCTCCCGTCGAGCGAGGCGACGGTGCGCCATCCTTCGGCGCGCAGTTTCGCCGCAGCTCCTGCATCGTGGCCGAGCGGCAGGAAGACGGCCTTGCCGGCAGCCGGTTCGTCGAGCGCTTCCGCCATGCGGTCGCCATAGAGCGAGAAGCCGGTGGCGACCTCGTCCGTACCGCCGATGGCATAGGTTCCGCCGCGACCCAGCGCGCCGCGCACGCCGTCGGCATAAAGCGTAAAGCCGAACCAGCTCTGGTATTCGAACCCGTGCCGCTCGCTCGGGTCGAGCGTGACACGTGCGCGGTTGCCGATGCGCTCGGCGACAGTGCGCAGGCCCTCGATCCGCGTTGCGAGCGCGCCGCCTGCATCGATGTCGGCAAGGCGCGCGATCGCCTCGTCGAACGGACCTGCCGCGTAAAGCAGCGGAAGATAGGCTTCGCCGCCTGCCGCCTTGAGGCCGCCTGCATCCTTGGTGTCGAGCTCGCGACGAACCGCCTCGACCTGCGAGGGTTCGAGCGGGAGCGCCTTTGCCGACAGCGTGTCGACAAGGTCGGGCAGCGTGAAGTCGATCGAGATGTTCGTAACCCCAGCCGCCTCAAGCGCATCGAGCGCGACGCTTGCGACTTCAGCGGCAGCAGCGGCGCTATCGCTCCCAATAAGTTCGGCGCCCATTTGCAGGCGCTGGCGCGAAGGGTCGAGCTGGTCGGCGCGGATGATCGCAGTGTCGCCGGCGTAGCACAGGCGCAGCGGGCGCGGTGTATCGGCGAGGCTCGTCGCAGCAATCCGGCCGACTTGCGGAGTGAGGTCCGAGCGCAGCGCAAGCGTGCGCAGGCTCTGCGGGTCGACGAAGCGGAACATGCGCTGGGCGCGCACGCCTTCCATCCGGCCCGCAAGCGCCTTCTCGAACTCGACCAGCGGCGGACGCACCCGGTCGTATCCATGCGAATCGAACACACCGAGGGCAGCGCGCATCGCATGGGTCAGCACCGCCGCTTCGCGCGGCAGCTTGTCTTCGAGGCCTTCAGGCAGGAGGTCGTCGGGTTTCGTCATGACGCGCGGCCCCCTGCCCTAAAAGGCATCAGAATTCCAGCGCCTTCACCACCTTCACGCCTTCCAGCGCGCAGGCATCCTTGATCACAGCATCGGGGATCGGCTGGTCGACGCTCAGCAGGAGGATCGCTTCGCTGCCCGCATCGCGGCGACCGAGGTTGAAGGTGCCAATGTTGATCCCGTGCTCGCCGAGCAGCGTACCGATGCGACCGATGAAGCCCGGTGCGTCCTCGTTGACGATGTAGAGCATGTGTCCGGCAAGTTCGGCCTCGATCCCGATGCCGAAGATCTCCACCAGGCGCGGATTGTCGTTGCCGAACAGCGTGCCGGCAACCGACCGGTCGCCCTGTTCGGTGCCGACGGTGACGCGGATCAGCGTGTTGTAGGCACCTTCGCGGTCGTGACGCACCGAACGCACGTCGAGACCGCGCTCCTTCGCCAGATAGGGCGCGTTGACCATGTTCACCGTGTCCGAATACTGCTTCATCAGACCGGCGAGCACGGCGCCTTCGATCGGCTTGCCATTAAGCTCGGCAGCATGGCCTTCGCGCTCGATGCTGATCTTGGTCAGATTGCCATGTGCCAGCTGGCCGACGAGCGAACCGAGCTTCTCGGCCAGACCCATGTAGGGCTTGAGCTTCGGCGCTTCCTCGGCGCTGAGGCTCGGCATGTTGAGCGCGTTGGTGACGCCGCCATTGACGAGGTAATCCGCCATCTGCTCGGCGACCTGCAGCGCGACATTGACCTGCGCTTCGGTAGTCGATGCGCCCAGGTGCGGGGTCGAGATGAAGTTGGGCGTGCCGAACAGCGGGCTGTCCTTGGCCGGTTCGGTCTCGAACACGTCGAGCGCGGCACCGGCGATATGCCCGCTTTCGAGCAGGTCCTTGAGTGCCGCCTCGTCGATCAGGCCGCCACGCGCGCAATTGACGATGCGCACGCCCTTCTTGGTTTTTTCCAGGTTCTCGCGGCTCAGGATATTGCGGGTCTGGTCGGTCAGCGGAGTGTGCAGCGTGATGAAGTCGGCGCGTGCGAGCAGGCCTTCGAGATCGACCTTCTCGATGCCGAGTTCGACCGCGCGATCTTCGGTCAGGAAAGGATCGTAGGCGACGACCTTCATCTTGAGGCCGAGCGCGCGGCTGGCAACGATCGAACCGATGTTGCCCGCGCCGATCAGGCCGAGCGTCTTGCCGGTCACTTCGACACCCATGTAATCGTTCTTCGGCCATTCGCCGGCTTGCGTGCGGCGATCCGCCGACGGGATTTGGCGGGCGACTGCCATGATCAGCGCGATGGCGTGCTCTGCAGTGGTGATCGAATTGCCGAACGGCGTGTTCATCACGACGACGCCCTTCCCGCTGGCATAGGGGATATCGACATTGTCGACACCGATGCCGGCACGGCCGATGACCTTCAGATTGGTCGCCGCGTCGAGGATTTCGGGCGTCACGGTGGTCGACGAACGGATGGCGAGGCCATCGTATTCGCCGATCACGGCCTTGAGTTCATCCGGCGTCATGCCGGGTTTCACATCGACCTCGCAGCCGCGCTCTTCGAAAATGCGCGCGGCATTCGGGTCCATCTTGTCGGAAATGAGGACTTTGGGTTTGCTCATGACAATATTCCAGTTTTGAAGTCGTCATCCCCGCAACGGCGGGGATCCAGAGCTATCGAGACCTATCGTTCGGCTGGATTCCCGCTTTCGCGGGAATGACGATGAAAAAAGCCTGGCAGCGCGTCAGCTGCCGCTCTTGACCTGTTCGTAGGCCCACTCGATCCACGGAAGGAGACGTTTCAGATCTTCCTGCTCGACCGTGCCGCCACACCAGATGCGCAGGGACGGCGGGGCATCGCGGTAGCCGTTGAAATCGTAGCCGATGCCGCGATCTTCGAGCATCTTGACGATCTTCTTGGGCACGCCCGCCTTGTCCTCGTCGGACAGGCTTTCATACCAGTCGCCCTGGAAGACGAAGCACACACCGGTGTTGGTGCGCTTGGCAGGGTCGGAGACCATGTTGCGCACATAGGGCGTCGATTCGATCCAGTCGGTGACGATCTTGGCATTCGCGTCGGCGCGTTCGAACATCGCCTTGCGGCCGCCCAGAGCCTGCGCCCATTCGAGCGCGGCGATATAGTCCTCGGTCGCCAGCATCGAGGGCGTGTTGATCGTCGCGCCTTCGAAAATGCTCGTGTTGATCTTGCCACCCTTCTTCAGGCGGAAGAGCTTGGGCAGCGGCCATTCGGGATCATATTCCTCGATGCGGGCAACGGCCTTGGGGCTGAGGATCAGCATGCCGTGCTGCGCTTCGGAACCCATGACCTTCTGCCAGCTGTAGGTCGTCGCATCGAGCTTCGCCCAGTCCATTTCCATCGCGAAGATGGCGCTGGTGGCGTCGTTGATGGTCACACCCTCGCGGCCCGGGGCGAGCCAGTCGGTGTTCGGGATCTTCGCGCCCGAAGTGGTGCCGTTCCAGGTGAAGACGACGTCGTTGTCCTGCGGGATCGAGGCGAGGTCGGGGATTTCACCGTAATCGGCGTCGAGCGTGGTCAGCTTCGGCAGCTTGAGCTGCTTGACCGCGTCCTGGATCCAGACGTTGCCGAAGCTCTCCCATGCAGCGACCGTCGCGGGACGCGCGGGATCGAGCATGGTCCACATCGCGCATTCGAGCGCGCCGGTGTCGGAAGCCGGCATGATGCCGACGAGATAGTCTTCGGGAACGCCGAGCATCTCCTTCGACAGGTCGATCGCGTATTTCAGGCGCGCCTTGCCGGTCGCGGACCGGTGCGAGCGACCGAGCGATTCGGTTTGCAGCTTGTCGAAGGACCAGCCCGGGAACTTTGCCGTGGGACCGGACGAGAAAAAAGGGCGCTCGGGTTTGAGCGTCGGTTCGGTAGTCATGTATTCTCTCCTTGCAGAGAGCACGCGCGGCGTTGGGACCGCGTGGCCCGCTGGCGGCAGTAATGTTGCGTTGCAACGAGTCAAGCGCGCATTTGGTTGCATACGAAACCATGGAACTCGGCGAGACGTTGCGCAGATGCGCTCGCCGAGGCCCTCCCCCTCGCCAAGTGCCGAATTCCCGCCTATGGGCGCTTGCAATGCAGACCTCAGACCTTCGCATTGCGCTGTTCAGCGGCAACTACAATTACGTACGCGATGGTGCGAACCAGGCGCTCAACCGGCTGGCGGAATACCTCCTGCGGCAAGGCGCTGCGCTGCGTGTCTATGCCCCGACGGTAGAGGAACCGGCGTTCGAGCCGACCGGCGATCTCGTCAGCGTGCCGAGCGTCGCCATCCCGGGCCGCGCCGAATATCGCGTCCCGCTCGGCCTGTCGAAGTCGAACCGCGCCGACCTCGAAGCCTTCAAGCCCAACGTCGTCCACACCTCCTCGCCCGACCCGACCGGGCACGCGGCGGTGCGCTTTGCGCGGTCGCACGACATCCCTGTCCTCGCTTCGGTTCACACGCGCTTCGAGACGTATCCGCGCTACTACGGCCTCGGCTTCACCGAGCCGTGGCTCGAGGCGATCATGCGCCGTTATTACAACCGCTGCGACGCGCTGGTCGCACCTTCGCAGAGCATGGTCGACACGCTGCTCGAACAGGGCATGCACGAGGATATCTCGATCTGGTCGCGCGGCGTCGATCGCTCAGTCTTCGCCTCGGAAAAGCGCGACCTCGCCTGGCGCCGTGAGAACGGGATCGAGGACGACGACGTCGCCATCGTCTTCCTCGGCCGGCTGGTCATGGAAAAGGGCCTCGACATCTTTTCCGAAACGATCGTCGACTTGCGCAAGCAGCAGGTTCCGCACAAGGTTCTCGTCATCGGCGACGGTCCGGCGCGAAGCTGGTTTGAAAAGGCACTGCCGGGCGGCACTTTCGTCGGCTTCCAGACCGGCGCCGACCTCGGCCGGGCGCTGGCGAGCGGCGACATCTTCTTCAACCCGTCGATCACCGAGACCTTCGGCAATGTCACGCTGGAAGCGATGGCTTGCGGGCTACCCGTAGTGGCAGCCGGTGCGACCGGCTCCTCCAGCCTCGTCGAAGACCGGGTGAACGGGCGGCTCGTGCCGCCGGGTTCGGCCAAGGCCTTCGCCGACGCCATCGCGCCCTACTGCACGGACGACGCGCTGCGCGAAAAGCACGGCGCGGCAGGCGAAGCGAAGAGCAAGAATTACGACTGGGACGCTATCAACCAGGCGGTTGCGGACACCTACCTCCGCCTGGTCGAAGCAAAGCGCGGCTAGATTAGCGCAGCACGCCTTCGCGGCGCATCTTCATCGCATACCACAGCAGGAAGAGCGTGATCACCCAGATCGCGATGGCGATGCCCCAGCCCGACATGTCTGCCGGAAGCTCGGTCAGCACGCGCTGGTAGACGGTCGTCCCGACCAGCCCGACGATCGAGATCATCAGCGACACGACCGCCCAGCGCGAACGCAGCAGCAGCAGTGCCGAGCCGAAAAAGGCACCCCATACGCCGAGCGCCCACAGCGCGTCGGCCCAGGCCGGGAAGCCGGTGACGTAATCGATCGCTTCGCTCGACATGCCGAAGCCTTCGAGATTGCCGGTCTGGGTACTGATGTAGCTCCAGATGCCGACCCCGTTCCACAGCAGCGTCATTATGCCGACGGCCCACAGGTGCCATGGCGCTTTCGTAGCGGTGTTCATGATATCCCCTCCCTCAAGGTGCGACCCTCGAACGGGCAGGGTTTTGCGCCTTTACCAAGCCATTGGCAATCCTGCCCGACGCCTCCTAGATAGCTGGCAATGGCCGACCTTTTCGGAAACGATCCCGCACAGCAAGAAGCAGCCGACGAGCCGCGCGAGGATGCGCCGCTCGCCGACCGGTTGCGCCCCCGCTCGCTCGAAGAGGTCATCGGACAGGATCACCTGACCGGGCCCGAGGGCGCGATCGGGCGCATGGTCGCCGCCGGCCGCCTGTCGAGCATGATCCTGTGGGGTCCGCCCGGTACCGGCAAGACCAGCATCGCGCGCCTGCTCGCGGCCGCCGTCGGAATGCGGTTCGAAAGCGTCAGCGCCGTCTTTTCCGGCGTGGCCGACCTCAAAAAGGCCTTCGCCGCTGCCGACACTGCCGCCAAGGCGGGGCAGCGCACGCTGCTCTTCGTGGACGAGATTCACCGCTTCAACCGTGCCCAGCAGGACGGCTTCCTGCCCTTCGTCGAGCGCGGAACCGTGACGCTGGTCGGCGCGACGACCGAGAACCCGAGCTTCGAGCTCAACGCGGCATTGCTGAGCCGCGCGCAGGTGCTGATCCTGCACCGGCTCGATGCCGACGCGCTCGGCAAGCTGCTCGACCGGGCGGAGGAGCTCGAAGGGCCCCTCCCCCTGACCGCGGAAGCGCGCGCCGCGCTCATCGCGAGTGCCGATGGCGATGGCCGCTTCCTGCTCAACCAGGCCGAAACGCTCTACAACGCGAAGATCGGGGAGCCGCTCGATCCCGCCGCTCTCGGCAGCTTCCTCCAGCGCCGCGTGGCGGTGTACGACAAGGACCGCGAGGGGCATTACAACCTCATCAGCGCGCTGCACAAAAGCTTGCGCGGCTCGGATGCGCAAGCGGCGCTCTATTATCTCGCGCGCATGCTGACGGCGGGCGAGGAACCGCTCTACGTGCTGCGGCGGCTGGTCCGCTTCGCGAGCGAGGATATCGGCCTTGCCGACCCGCAGGCGCTCACCCAGTGCCTCGCGGCAAAGGACGCCTACGAATTTCTCGGCAGCCCGGAGGGCGAACTCGCGATCGTGCAGGCGTGCCTCTATTGCGCCACCGCGCCCAAGTCGAACGCCGCCTACAAGGCGCAGAAAGCCGCATGGAGGAGCGCGAAGGAAACCGGCAGCCTGATGCCGCCGCAGAACATCCTCAACGCACCGACCAAGCTGATGAAGGATATCGGCTACGGCAAGGGCTACGCCTACGACCACGATGCCGACGGCGGGTTCTCAGGCGCCAACTACTGGCCCGAGGAGATGGACCCGCAGACCTACTACACCCCGGTCGAACGCGGGTTCGAGCGCAAGGTGCGCGAACGCATCGCCTATTGGGAGAAGCTGCGCAGCGAACGCGGCCATGCGTGATTTCGAGCATTTCGTCGCGATCGACTGGTCGGGCGCCAAGGGCCCTCGGCAGAAGGGGATCGCGGTCGCGATTGCAGTCGCTGACGGTGGAGCGCCGGTCCTGGTGGATCGCAACGCAAGCTGGTCGCGCGAAGAAGTTCTGCACCTCCTGCGTGACGAGCTTCCGGCGAACACGCTGGTCGGCATGGACCTCGGCATATCGCTGCCCTTCGCCGATTGCGGGGCGTTCTTTCCAGGCCATCCCGACAGCCCGAGCGATGCGCGTGCATTGTGGCGCATGATCGACGAATTGTGCGAGGGCGATCCCAATCTCGAGGCGAGCAGCTTCGTCGACCACCCGCAGCTTTCCCCGTTCTATCGCCGCCACGGCAACCGCGAGGGCGAGCACTTCCGCTGCGACGGCGCCGGGCATGGCCGCGGGCGTTTCCGCGTGACCGAACACGCGCAGGCGGCGATGGGGTGCAAGCCTTATTCGAACTTCAATCTCGTCGGCGCAGCGCAGGTCGGCAAGTCGAGCCTGACCGGGATGCGGCTTCTGCATCGTCTGGACGGGCGCGTGCCGGTCTGGCCGGTCGATCCGCTACCGGATCAAGGATCGGTCATCGTCGAGATCTACACATCGCTCGCTGCCCTTGAAGCGGAGCGGTCCGCCTCGCGCAGCAAACTTCGCAGCTTCGAGGATCTGAACACCGCCCTCGCCACCCTCGGCTCGCCTGCAGTCGCAGGGAGCGGCGCGCTCGACGACCATTCCTCCGACGCGCTGCTGACGGCAGCATGGCTGCGCAAGGTCCACCGCGATCCTGCGCGCTGGAACCCCGCCGGTCTCACCGAGGACATCGCGCGCACAGAAGGCTGGACATTCGGCGCGTTATGAGGCTAGCGGGCGCCGCTCGACAGTGATGTGCCGGCTTAGCTCAGTTGGTAGAGCAGTTGATTTGTAATCATCAGGTCAGGGGTTCGACTCCTCTAGCCGGCACCATCGCTGAGAGATCTCTCCGACGTTTCTGTGATAGCGGCAAAGCTCTCCCCGGGGCGCCTGTCGCGCGGCGGATAAATCCCCTCAAATACGAATGTCTTCCCGAGTATCCACGTCGAACAGCACACCCGGATTTTCCGGTTCGATGACCGCGAAATCCTGCAGGTCGAGACTTCGAGCCCCCCGATCGCCTTTCAGTGCAATTAGCTTTTCGAAGGATTCAGGCCCGAATGCCGCCGGACATCCGGGCTTTCCATCCTTCTGGCGCGTGAAGCTCGTGCCCGTACCGGACGCGACCCTGCGCAAATGCTCGGCAGTCACCATGGGCATGTCGGCTAGGCCGATCACGACACGGTGATGATGGCTCGCCGCACGAACCCCGGCAGCGATCGACCGTCCCATCCCTTGCGCGGCGTCCAAGCTGACGACTTCCTGCCATCCTGCAGGAGCTTCGAGAGACGAGTGGGGGCCGACGACGAAGTACCGCTCGACAAAGCCCGCCTCCTCTGCCGCATCGACAGCCCATTGCCACAGCGGCCTGCCCTTGAACGGAGCGACCAGCTTGTCGCCTCCGAAACGCTCGCTGCGACCGGCTGCCAGCAGGACGAAGGCAATTCCTTCCTCAATCACCGGACCGCAGAAGCTCATATTCCGCGACTATCTGCGCGAGGGCCGAAAGGGCCATGGTCGCCGGCGTCTTGCATGTCGGGATAAGCCCGACCGGGCTGCGGATGCGGGATATCTGCTCTTCGGGAATGCCGCGGCCAGCCAGTCCGAGCGACCGCGTAATCCGCGCGTTCTCCCCGCCCTGTGCGCCGATGAAGAACACTTCGCTCGCCAGCACTTGCTCCAGCAGGGCCATTTCCCATTCGTGATCGTGGAACAGGAAAAGCGCTGCGGTCCATCGGTCCAGTCGGCAATCGGATGCAGGCCTGCCGAGCGACAACGCCGACTTGTCGAAAGCTGCGATTTCCAGGCGCATCGTGCGCGCCAGTTCTACCAAAGCGTCAAGCTCCGGCCCCTCGCCGAAAACCGCAAGTCTAAGCGAAGGCAGGTATTTCCGCTTCATGAGCAACGGATTGCGCGGCAGGATTACTTCAGCCGGCGAACGTGCAGCCAGTGCGGCAATCGCCCGGCGGCACCCGGCCCGGTCAGGGGAGGGATCGAGCAGTATGTCGAGCCCGCCACCGCAAGGCAGGCGGAAGTCGATCTTTCCCGATCCCGCGCCGTAGCGGATCACGCGCGGTTCGCTGACATCCCTCATGTCCGATGCCAGCTGCGATTCAAGGCACCCATCGGCGAGGCTCCCGACGGTGGTCCCATCGCCTCTCACCGCCAGTTGCGCCCCCAGCCGCCGCGAGAAGCTGCCTTCGATGCCGACGATGGTGCACAGGCCGACGCCGGGCTCGCAGGCGGCGGCGAGTGCCCGGTGATCGTCGTCCCGGACCTCGCTCACCGGTGCGTGACGCAACATCATTCCGGCATCGCGGCAAGGACGCGGTCGGGCGTCATGGGATAGTCGAACAGGCGCGCGCCGCATGCGTTGTAGATGGCGTTGGCGATTGCCGCTGCGCCGCCGCACATGCCGAGCTCGCCGATACCCTTGGCCTGGATGGGGCTCGCTGCAGGATCGCGTTCCTCGACCAGCACCACTTCCAGGTCGGGCACGTCGCGGTGCACGGGAACATGGTATTCGGCGAGGTCGCAATTGACGAGGTGCCCGTCACGCGGATCGAATTCCAGCGCCTCGGTCAGCGCCACGCCGATGCTCCAGGTGATACCGCCGAGACATTGCGAGCGCGCCGTCTTGTAGTTGAGGACCCGGCCGAAGCCGAACGCGCCGAGCATCCGGTCGACCCTCGTCTCCCCGGTGAAGCGATTGACGCGAACCTGCGCGAAGAACGCCCCGAAGCCCGATGCGGTATAGTCGTCTTCGATATCGCCGGGTTCGTAATGCCCTTCCCGTGCGATGTCTTTTCCATCGAGCAGGTCGACCAGTGTCTCGCCCGAAGCAGCCTTGCCGTTCGCGAGATCGAGCTCGGTTTCGTCCACCCCCAGCTTGCCTGCGATTTCTTCGCGAATCGCCTGGCAAGCGACATACACTGCCGAACTGATGGAAGCAGCACCCCAGCTGCCGCCCGAGCCGGGGCCGCGCGGATAGCTTGTGTCACCCAGTTCGACGAGCACGCTGTCCGGCGCGCTGCCGAGCATTTCGCCCGCAAGCTGCGCCAGGATGGTATAGGTACCGGTTCCGATATCGGTCATGTCGGTTTCGACCAGCACCGTTCCGTCCGCCTTCAAGGTTACGGCGGCCTTCGCTTCCGCGATGTTGTGCACGCGCGCGGCGCTGGCCATCCCGGTACCGATCCACCATTCGCCGTCCCGGTTTTGCCTCGGTTTGCGCAGGCCGCTGTCCCAGCCGAACGCCTCCGCGCCCTGCTTCAGGCACTCTGCGAGCTTATGCGAGGAGAACGGCAGGCCTTCCTCCGGGTCCTGCTCCGGAATGTTTCGCAGGCGTAGTTCGACCGGATCGATACCCGCCTTTTCCGCCAGTACGTCCATCGCGCTTTCGAGTGCAGGCATCCCGACCGCTTCACCCGGAGCGCGAACCGAGCCGGCCGTCATGCGATTGATACGGGCCACTTCGAGCATGAGCTCGCGGTTCTCGCCGCCGTAAAGGAAGTGCGAGGATTGCAGGACCGGTTCGACGAAAGTTTCGCCCGGCAGGTTCGACGCGAGCGCATAATGGCCGAAGCCGGTGAGCTTGCCATTTTCGTCCGCTGCGAGCCGCAGGCGCTGGGTCGTCTCGGACCGGCGCATGATGCACTGGAAGACCTGCTGCCGGGAAAGGACGACCCTGACCGGTCGATCGAGCTTCTTCGCTGCGATTGCCGCCGCGACCACTTCTTCGCTGATGCCGAGCTTGGAACCGAACCCTCCGCCGACGAAGCGGGAGATCAGGCGAATGTCGTCCTCATCCATGTCCAGCGCATCGGCCAGTTCGCTGATGTTGTAGTTGAGCATCTGCAGCGACGCGTGGACCGTCAGCTTCTCGCCGTCCCACTGCGCGATTGCCGCGTGCGGTTCCATGGCTGCGGAGGCATGCCCCTTGGTCGTATAGGTGAGGTCGACCTGATGCGCCGCTTCGGTCATCGCATGGGCGAGATCACCTTGCCGGACCGTTTCGTCTTCCTGCTCTTCGGGTTCGACGTCCGACGGATCGAGAGGAGCGCCCTCTTCTTCCCGATATTCCACGGCGAGATGCTTTGCCGCATCGCGCGCCTGTTCGAACGTCTCGGCAACCACGAGGGCTATGGGCTGGCCCCAGTAGCAAACCGTCTTCGGCCCCTGCTTAGGGGCTTCATCGGCCGTACCTTGCGCAGCGCGGGTGGTGAGTGCGGGATCGTCGATGACTGCGATGACGCCCGGCATTTCGAGCAAGGCATCCTTGTCCAAGGCGACAACTTCACCGCGCGTGATGGTCGAGGTTACCAGCACGCCTTCGGCGCATCCCTCGATCGGATATTCGGCAGCATAGGGGGCCGTACCGGTAACCTTGGCCAAGCCTTCGACGCGCGGGATGCCCTTGCCGAGCACCCCCTGCTTCATGGCGTCGAGGCGGTTCGACCGGTCGGGCTCGTCCTGCTTCATGTGAACGGTCATGCCGCTTCCTCCGCTGCATGTACGAGGACGGCGTGGAGGGTCCGCCGGGCGAGCGGTATCTTGAAGTCGTTCTCGCCGAAGCCCCGCGCATCGGCGAGAAGTATGTCGGCGGCGGCATCGAACGCCTCGCGCGTCGGCGGCTGGCCGATAAGCGCTTCGCCGATACGCGGATCGTGCCACGGCTTGTGCGCCAAGCCGCCGAAGGCGAGGTCCGCCCGCGAAAAGAGGCCGTCCTCGATCTCGACGATGGCGGCGACCGAAACCAGGGCGAATGCATAGGACGATCGCTCGCGCACCTTGCGATAGATCTGGGTGCCTTTCACCGGTGGAGGCAGGGTGATGGCGGTGATGATCTCCCCGTCATCCAGCACGTTTTCGCGCCAGGGCGTGTCGCCCGGCAGGCAGTGAAAATCGCGCACAGGTACCGTCCGCTTCGCGCCATCGGCCGAGGCGATTTGGACCTGCGCATCGAGCGCGCTGAGCGCTACCGCCATGTCGCCTGGATAGGTCGCGATACACTGCTCGCTCGTGCCAAGGATGGCATGCAGTTTCGCGATACCGTCGATTGCGCCGCAGCCGCTTCCGGGCTCGCGCTTGTTGCAGGGCTGGTCGATATTGGTGAAGTAGAAGCACCGCGTGCGCTGGCACAAATTGCCGCCGTTCGTCGCCTTGTTGCGAAGCTGCTGGGTCGCGCCGGCAAGGATCGCACGCGACAGGACCGGGTAATCGGCCCGAACGCGCGGGTGCACGGCGGTTTCGGTATTCGTCGCCAGCGCGCCGAGCGAAAGGCCTCCATCGGCGGTGTTCTCGATCTCGCCGAAGCCGATGCGATTGATATCGGAAAGTCGCTCCGGCGTTTCGACTTGCAGCTTCATCAGGTCGAGGAGATTGGTCCCCCCGGCGATCGCCATCGCGTTCTCGTCCGAAACGATGCTCGCCGCTTCCTCGATGCTGCGCGCCTTGTCGTATGCGAAGGGCCTCATGCGCTTTTCTCCGCCACTTCGCGGATTGCAGCGACAATGTTGGCGTAGGCCCCGCAGCGGCAAAGGTTGCCGCTCATGCGTTCGCGTATCTCTTCGCCGGTGACTTTCATCGCGCCTTCGAGGTCTTCGCTCGCATCGCTGGGCCAGGCGTTGGCAAATTCCTGCAGCATCGCAGTGGCAGAACATATCTGGCCCGGAGTGCAGTAGCCGCACTGGAAGCCGTCATGCTCGTAGAAAGCTTTTTGCAGATCGGACGGTTGCTCGGGCGTTCCGAGACCTTCGATGGTCGTCACTTCGTCGCCGTCATGCATTACCGCCAGCGTCAGGCAGCTGTTGATGCGGATCCCGTTGACGATGACCGTGCAGGCTCCGCACTGGCCATGGTCGCAGCCCTTCTTGGTGCCGGTCAGGCCGAGATCGTGGCGTAGGAAATCGAGCAGGGTCGTGCGGGGCTCGTCGGGCAATTGATGCGATGTGCCGTTTACGGAGATGGTGTCGGACAAAGGCGCCTCCTCCGTTCCTGAACAACCAGCGGGCAAAAGGTATCCCCGTCGCTCGAAATTATGGGATTTCAAAGGCGCGGTCCAAGCTCGTCAGAACCGGTGCGCAGGCTGCCCGGTGCGGTACGGAGCCGATTGGCGAGGTGAAACTTCTAAATCCTTGCATTCGCCCGCGCGCTGTCCAACGGTCCAAGGAGAACCACCGCCGCCTCAAGAGCGCCGCGTCGAGCAAAAGAAAGGACCGAGAATGCCCGTACCTGCCAACTTGGTCCAAGGTCGCCGGGCCTAGGTGATGGCGGACATCCTCGCGCTTCACACCGACCAGGCGAGCCTCGTATTCGAGAACGATGCCGAGCGCGGCCTGCTCTGGCGACATTGCGGAGTGCGGGTGAACGCGGATGACTTGCCTGCGGATGCCGACGGCCGCGGGCTGGCGACATTTGCGCTCGATACGGACATCGCGGTTCCGGTCATGCCATCCCGCGCGCTCGGGTGGTTCGGGCCGCCGCTGGTCGAACTGGCCGATGGAGAAGGACGCGTGGTCGAATTCGCGGCAACGTCCTGCACTGCGCACCTTTCGGACAGCGCGCTTAGGGCCGAGTTTCGGGACGAGGTGGCCGGTGTCGCCGTCTCGCTCGAAATCACGACTGTCGCAGGCGGTGCTTTCCGGTTCCGCACCAGCCTGACAAACGAAGGCGACCGCCCGATCTCGGTCGCGCGGCTTGCGAGCCTCCACCTGCCGCTTCCGGCCCAGTCGCGCGAGATCGTGTCGTGGCGCGGACGGCACATTGCCGAGCTTGCCGAATGCCGCGAGCCGCTGCCCCAGCAGCGTTGGGAGCGCGCGACGCGCGAAGGCGTGTCAGGGCATGGCGGGCCGCCCGGGCTCTATGTGCTCGGCGAAGGGTGCACCTGGCATTCGGGTCTCGCCATCGCCGCGCAACTCGCGTGGTCGGGCGATAGCACTCTCGCGGTCGAACGGCAGATCGAGGGCACGCATACGCTGGTCGCAGAAACGAACGCCATGGCGGGCGAAATCCGCCTAGAGCCGGGCGAAAGTTGGCAGGCGCCCGATGCATTCCTCGCCATTTCGACGCATGGTCGCAACGGCGCGATGGCGCAGCAACATGCGGCCGTGCGCACGCTTCTCGCCTGGCCCGGCGACGCCATGAGCCCGCGCCCGGTCCATCTCAACAGCTGGGAAGCGTGCTATTTCAATCACGATGCCGAGAGGATGAAAGGCCTTGCCGAGGCGGGCGCATCCATCGGTATCGAGCGCTTCGTTCTCGACGACGGATGGTTCAAGGGCCGCCGCAACGACCGCGCAGGGCTCGGCGACTGGGAGCCCGATAGCGAGACATATCCCGACGGCCTCGGCCCGCTGGCCCGCGAGGTGGAAGGCCTCGGCATGCAGTTCGGCCTGTGGGTCGAGCCGGAAATGGTCAATCCCGACAGCGATCTCTACCGCGCGCATCCCGACTGGGCGCTGGCGAGCGAAGGTCGCCCCCGCCCGACTGCGCGCAACCAGCTCGTGCTCGACATGCGGCGCGAGGACGTGCGCGATTACCTGTTCGAGCGGCTCGACACGATCCTGCGTTCGGCCCCGATCTCCTATCTCAAATGGGACCAAAACCGCGCCCATGCCCCGTCGGGCGGCGCGGGTCAGACGCTTGGCACCTATCGCTTGCTGGAGCGCCTGCGCGCTGCACACCCGCACGTCGAGATCGAAGGATGCGCGGCAGGCGGCGGGCGCAGCGATGCCGGGATGGCCCGCTACGTCCATCGTTTCTGGACGAGCGACAATATCGACGCGGTCTCGCGCATTGCGATGCAGCGCGGCTTCCTTGCGTTCCTGCCGCCGGAAATCATGGGCTCGCATGTCGGAGCCAGCCCGGCGCATGCTACGGGGCGCAGCCACCCGCTCGCCTTCCGCGCGGCGATTGCCTGCATGGGGCATCTCGGCGTCGAACTCGACCCGGAGCGGCTGCCGGAGGAGGATCGCGCCGAACTCGCCCGGTGGATTGCATTCTACAAGCAGTGGCGCGACCTCCTCCATGCAGGCCGCGTCGATTTGGGCGAAGGCCCGGACGGGCTGCGCTGGCAGGCGCAGGGGACCGAGGATCACAAGCTGCTCTTCTGCATCCGCACCGAACCGGCGAGCGACAAGCGCCCTCGCCCGCTATGCCTGCCCTTCGCGATTGATGCGGATCACTGGGATGTCGGCCTGCTCGAAATCGCGCAGCAGCCGGGTTTCAGCTGGCCGCAGGCTGCGATCTTCGACCGGATGCGCGAGGACACCGTGCGCTATTCGGGCAGCTGGCTTGCCGAGGCTGGTCTGCCCATGCCGCTCCAGAAGGCGGAAAGCGTCGCGATTTTCGAATTGCGCCGGAGCGCGGCCTGACGCTCAGTAGTCGCGCTGCGCCGGGCGAACCTGGTCGCGATAGGCCGGGCCGCGCGTGGCAGGCATGCCGCCAAGCCGCTGGATCGTCGCCATATCCTCGCGCTCGATGATGCCGGGGATGAGGAATGCATCGATAAGCCACCACACCCCGAGCACCAGCCAGCCGAGGCCGAGCGGGATCCAGCCGAACAGCAGCAGGAGGAGCTGCGCGACCGCAGTTCCCGTCTGGCCGAGATAGAACCGGTGCGCGCCGAACCCGCCGAGGAAGAACCAGAGCACATAGGCTGCCCCGGTCGACTTCTTCTGCGCCTGGAACATCAGCTGCGTGCGGGTAGCGTCGTCCATCATTATCCCCCTCTATGCGGCGAGAATGTTTGCTCGGGCAACCTGAGTCAACCGATTGTTTTCGCCCATGGAAAGGGGCTAGGATGCGCCGGAGAGGGGGGACGAGATGCCGGACGAAATGCAGGACGAACCGAGGGTCGAATTCCTGTGCGATCCGGAGCTGGACGGCCTCATCCCGACGCCGGAAAAGGCGATCCGCTTCGCGCCGGACTGGTTCAAGCGCCTACCGCATGAACTCGGCATTCCCGACGAACACGGCATGCCCGGCATGACGGCCAAGGCCTGCATGCCGATGACCGATGCCTTCTCGCTCGGCTTCATCATCCCGTTGCCGTGCGACGTGCTGCTGAGGATCCCGCAGGACCGCATGGCGATCGAGATGGGCTGGCAGCCGGACTTTCCCTTCCAGCCGGTGTCCCACCATTTGCCCTCGCAGATCGGCGGTCCCGAACCGCCGTTCGAAGCCGTCATGCCGCTCAAGTTCATGAACCCGTGGCGGATCAAGGTTCCGGACGGCTATTCGGTGCTCTTCACCCACCCGCTCGCGCGGCTGGACCTGCCGTTCCAGTGCTTTTCCGGCTTCGTCGATTGCGACCGCTTCGACACGACGGTGAACTTCCCCTT
The DNA here is from genome assembly GCF_004114695.1 of Erythrobacter sp. HKB08. Lineage (NCBI taxonomy): Bacteria > Pseudomonadati > Pseudomonadota > Alphaproteobacteria > Sphingomonadales > Erythrobacteraceae > Erythrobacter > Erythrobacter sp. HKB08. Next base: position 1,273,309 of record NZ_CP035310.1, on the reverse strand, counting down.
CGTCTGGACCGGCCCGGTGGGCGACCATGTCCTGCCGAAAGGCACGCCGATAGCGCAGGTCATTCCAATCAGGCGCGACACGCTGGTCAAGGATAGCGAGGCACGTGTCTCGAGCGAGGCAGAACTGGCCGAGCAGGCGGAGGCGCAGCAGCGCAAATATCACGAGGAATCGACCTACAAGCGCGATTGGCGGGTCAGGAAGTAGGCAGCGTAATCCGCGCCACGGTCTTCCCCTCTTCACGTCCGATCGTGAAGTCGCCGCCGATCTGGCGCGAGCGGGCCGCCATGTTCTCCAGCCCGCGTCCCCCGTCGCGCGGGCCGTCGAAGCTGTCGCCATCGTCGATCACGCTGATTACGCCCGGTTCGACGCGGATCGTGATCGACCGGCCCGTGCTGTGCTTGAGGGCATTGGTCAGCGCTTCCTGCATGACGCGAAACACCTGCAGCACCGTGCGCGGCGGCAGCTCGGGTAGCTGCCCGTCCGAGCGATCCTCCCACGTCAGGGAAAAGCCGCTTTCGGGCACGCGCTCTTCGGCACGGTTGCGAAACAGGCTGAGCGCGGACTGCAGCGATTCCCCGACCGTATCCATCGAATCGATCAGCAGGCGCATCTCGTCGATGACACCCTGCAGGCCGTTCGCAACGCGCTCCGGATCGGCCTTGCCCCGCCGTGCGGCGAGCAGCATCGACATCAGGCTCGAGCCGAGGCCGTCGTGCATGTCGCGCAGGATCCGCTGGCGCTCTTCCTGGTAGGCCTGCTCGGCCACGAGCACCTTCTCGCGCTCGTGCGCCACGGCAAGTTGCGCGGTCCGCTCGTCGAGCTGTTCCTGCAACAATGCGTTGATCTGCTCGGAGGAACGGAACAGGCGGATGTTGCGCGCAAAGAAGGCAGCGGCGAGCGCGACGAGGAGCAGCGGCAGGACGTAGTCGAGCGCGAGGATCATCGGCAGGTCGAATATCCGTATCGCCAGCTCGCGTAGCAGCAACACCGCCATCGCGAAGAAGATGGCGAACTCCCAATGCAGCGTGCGCGATATCTTCGGCAGCTTGGCGAGCAGCAGGCCGATGAAGCCCAGCCCGCCGAGCGCAGTTGCGATGAAGACCACGATCTCGGCACTGATCAGGATCTCGCCATGCGAGAGCTGGTACAGATAGGCGGCTATCGACGCCGCCGTCAGGATTGCCATGAGAACCGCCGATATCAGTCCCACGCGGCGCACCCGGCCCGGTCCCCAGGCGTTAATCGTCATGACCCACGCGAATGCGAGCGCAATCAGGAGCACGCCCATCAGCAATGCCCGCCAGTCTGCCGGCAGGGGCAGATCGTGCCATTTCTGCTGGTGCAGTCCGAATGCCCAGAGCGTCGCCAGAGTGCCGAGCCAGAACAGGTAGGGCTGCCTGTCGCCTCTCACCCAGCCGAGGAACGCCAGCAGCGCGACGAAATAGCCGATGGTGATGCTGATGAACTTGTATTCGTTGAGCATGAAGAGCCGGTGGCCGAACACGCGGTCCAGCTCGGCCTGGCTTGCGATCAGCGAATAGCTCGCGGTCGAGGCGAGCCAGCCTTCTTTCTGCGCGATGGTATAGACCAGCTCGTTCTCGCCCTCGCGCAGGACGGCAGACGGCAGCGGCGTTATCGCCCGGTGGCCGAGCCCTTCGAAGCCGATCGCGTCGAGATCGAGCGATCCCTCCTCGTATATGAGCACATCGTTGAGCCGGATTTCGAAGGTCGGCGCGTAAAGCTCGTGGATAAGGCCGAGCCCTTCCTCCGGCACCTCATCGAGGTCGAAGGTCATGCGCACCGCGTGATAGCCGGCATCGCAGCAGATTCGCAGGACCGGCTCGGTTTCCTCGAAGTCGGCCGAAGCGACAGTCTCCCACGCCGGGTCCTCAACCTCGGCATGTTCGAAGCCGGTGATCTTCACATAGTCGATGCTGTTGGTCTCGGCATCGAACAGGGGAATGATGCCCAGCCAGACGATCGCCTGCACCAGCAGCACGATGCCGAGCAGGCGGCGCCGGTCCGGCGTCAGCCAGGTCAAAGTTCAATACTCCCCACCGCCCCGGCTTAGCGGGCGCAGTAGGTTCAGGCCATGCCATCTTGATGGCATTGCGCGCGTGTTTTCGAGGAAATCCTCAGCCGCGTCCGCGGTAGGACTGGACGCCCTGTTCGGGCACCCAAAGACCTTCGGGCGGCGCGCCGGTCTGCCAGAACACGTCGATCGGGATGCCGCCGCGCGGGTACCAGTAGCCGCCGATGCGCAGCCATTTCGGCTTCATTTCCTCGGCGAGGCGCTGGCCGATGCCGACCGTCACGTCCTCGTGGAAGCCGTTGTGGTTGCGGAACGAGCCGAGGAACAGCTTGAGGCTCTTCGATTCGACGATTGTCTCGCCGGGCGCATAGTCGATGACGAGATGCGCGAAGTCGGGCTGGCCGGTGACCGGGCACAGCGACGTGAACTCGGGCGCGGCGAAGCGCACGAGATAAAGCGCGCCGCTGCGCGGATTGGGCACGTAATCGAGCACCGCTTCCTCGGGCGAAGCGGGAAGCGGGGTCTGCTGGCCGAGGAACTGCGGACGGCCCTTGTCGCCGGAATGTGTGTCACTCATGCCGCGCCCATGCCGCGATCGCGCGTCCAGCACAAGTCACCGGTAGCGCTCGGCGGGTTCAGAGCCTATTCAGCGCGCCCCTCGCTTCGATTGGCGAACCCACACAAAGACCGACAATGCGTTTCGTCCCTGCCCTTCTTCCCCTGATCGCCCTCGTGGCCGCTCCCGCACTCGCAGCGCCGCCGTCGCTGCGCGATTTCCAGCTGCAGCCGGAGCCAACGCCGACGCCGACCGGCCCGGCGGTCCAGGGCCCCGTCGATCCAGAAGCACCGATCCGCACCCGTCCGCGCGCCGCGAACACCTCCGCACCCGCGCCGACGCCCTCGCCCACCCCGACCGCAACGCAGGCTCCCGCTGCGCGCAGCACGCCGACGCCTGCGCCCGAGCGGTTCACGCCTGCCCGTCCGCAGCCCGCGCCTGCATCGACCACGCCTGCTTCGCCCGCGCCCCAGCCGGTGCCGACGAGCGGCGCCGCGATAACGCCGGACGCACAGGCTACACCCGAGATTTCGCTCCCGGCTGCGCCCCCTGCACCGCAGGCTCCGGTGTCCGAAACGACCGAGGATATTCCCGAAGCGGAAACCCCGCTTGGCTGGGTCTGGTGGCTGATCGGCGCGATCGCCGCTGCATTGCTCGGCGCGCTCGGCTTCATCGCCCTGCGCGGCCGCACGGCTGCCGTGCGCACGCCGCCGACTATCGAGAAGCCCAAGGTCGGCGGGGCCAAGGCGCCCGAAAAGCCAGCCGCTGCACCCGCGCCTGCCAGCGATGGCCTGCGCATCGAGGCCAAGGCGATTTCGCTCGGCCGCAGCTTCCGCAACGCCACGCTGTCCTACTCGATCACGCTGACCAACAGGTCTGGCGAGCCGCTGCGCGGTGTCGAGGTCGAAGCGGACATGACCACTGCGCACAGCTCGCTGCCGGTCGAACAGCAGGTCGCCGCCAAGTCGGTCACGCTTCCGGCGCTTTCGACGATCGATGTCCTTGCATCGGGCGGCAGCAAGCAACTGACCGGCGAATACCGCCTGCCGCTCGCCGATATCCGGCTGATCCGGCAAGGCAAAGCCCATCTCTTCGTGCCGCTGCTGCGCCTGCGGGTCACGGCCGAGGGGATGGAGCCGGTCACGCGCACCTTCGTCGTCGGCCGCAAGCAGGTCGCCATGTCGGACCGGCTCAACCCGTTCCGGCTCGACGAAATGGCGCAAACCTACCGCGAAATCGGCCTGCGCCCGATCGGCTGACTGCGCCCGGTCATCCTGCTTGGCCTGCCCGCTTGGGCACGCTAGTCAGGGCGGATGGACAAACTCGTTTCGAGCGAATGGCTTGCCGCGCATCTGGGCGAGGATGACCTCGTCGTTCTCGACGCTTCCGCGCACCTCCCCAATGCAGGGCGCGATGCGCGGGCCGAGTTTCTCGAAAACCATATTCCCGGCGCGCGTTTCCTCGATCTCGCCTCGCTGGTCGACGAGACTTCGAGCGTGCCCAAGGCATTGCCGCGCGGCGAGCAGGTAGCGGATCGGCTCTCGCAGCTCGGCGTGCCGGCAGGCGCGCGCATCGTCCTGTACGACAATTCCATGCTGCGCAGCTCGGCGCGGGCCTTCTTCATCCTCCACACCGCCGGCATCGATCATGTCGCCATCCTCGACGGCGGATTCGAGAAGTGGCGGGCGGAGGATCGCGCGACGCAAAGCGGCGAAGTGCAGGCCGAGGCGACCGGCTTCTCATGCGCGGACTGCGACGCGCAACGTGTGCGGAGCAAGGCCGATGTACTCGCCAACATCGCCTCGCAGGACGAGCAACTCGTCGATGCGCGCGATGCGGAGCGGTTCTGCGCGGCGAGCGTGGATACAGTTCACGGGCTCGAAGGGGGGCATATCCCGGGCGCGAAGAACCTTTTCTTTCGCAAGCTGCTCAATGCGGACGGGACTTTCCTCGACCGCGCTTCGCTGCACGATGCCTTCCTTGCTGCGGGTCTCGACCCAGCAAAGCCGCTGATCGCCAGCTGCGGCAGCGGGATGACGGCGTCGGTGGTGCTGTTCGCGCATCGCCTGCTCGGCCACGGGCACGGTGCGCTCTACGATGGAAGCTGGGCGGAATGGGGCGCAGATCCCGACACGCCGAAAGAAACGGGTGAGGCGCGCTAGCATGACAGGTTCGGGGGGAAAGCACGGAAAAGGCACGCGGCTGGTCGAAGCCGGAAGGCGCAAGGAATGGACCGGACCAGTCGTCAATCCGCCCGTCTGGCGCGGCAGCACGCATCTCTACGACAGCGAAGCCGAGCGCAAGGCGGCGATCGGCAACAACAGGGACGGCCAGTTCTATTACGGCCGCCGCGGCGCACCGACGCAGTGGGCGCTGTCCGATGCCCTGACCGGGCTGGAAGAGGGCGCGGCGGGAACGGTACTCTACCCGAGCGGGGTGGCGGCGATCACCGGGGCGATGCTCTCGGTGCTGAAACCCGGCGACGTGCTGCTGGTGCAGGACAATGTCTACGAGCCGACGCGGCTCAATGCACTCGGACTGCTCAAGACGTTCGGTGTCGAAACGCGCTTCTTCGATCCGTTCGATCTCGACTGCTTCGGCGACGTATTTTGCGACAAAACCCGCGCGGTCATGCTCGAAGTGCCGGGCAGCCTGACGATGGAAATCTGCGATGTCCCGCGCCTCGCCGCGATCGCTCGAGAGAAGGGCGCGGTTTCGCTGATCGACAACACCTGGGCGACCTCGCTCGGCTTCCCAGCGCTCTCCCACGGCTGCGACATCGCGATCATGAGCCTGACGAAGCATGTCGGCGGCCACAGCGACATGATGATGGGCTCCGCCAGCGCAGGAGAGCGCTGGTACCGCAAGCTGCGCAATACCGCGCAGGCGCTCGGCCATGTGGTCTCGCCGGACGATGCCGCCCTCGCGCTGAGGGGCCTGCGCACGATGGGCCTGCGGCTCGAGCGAACAGTCGATACCGCGCGGCAGCTCGCCGAATGGCTCAAGACCCGGCCCGAGGTCGCACATGTCATGTGCCCGCTGATCGAAGGCGATGCGAGCCATACGCTCTGGAAGCGCGACTTCACCGGCGGATGCGGCCTGTTCAGCTTCGTCCTCAAGGGCCGCGACGAGGCAGCGCGGGCGCGCTTCGTCGATACGCTCGAGCTGTTCGGTATAGGTTATAGCTGGGGCGGCTACGAAAGCCTCGCCCTTCCCTTCGACCCCGCCTCCATCCGCAGCGCGACGCCGTGGCCGCCGGAAGGCTGGGACGAGGCCGACCGGCTTGGCATTCGCCTCGCCATCGGCCTAGAAGACCCGCAAGACCTCATCCGCGACCTGGCGCGCGGCTTCGAAGCAATGGACCAAGAATGACCGCAACCGCCACACCTGCGCAAAACCCGCTCGAAACCGCGACGCCGACCGGCAGCGCCAGCGATGCGCCGCAGGCGGTGCCGCTGAAGGACCCGCAGACGGGCGAGCCGCTGCTCGATCCCGAAACGGGCGAGCAATTGATGGGCGTTCCCGCCCCGCAGCCGGTCCAGATGCTCGATCCGGAGACGGGCGAAGTGCTGGTCGACCCGGAAACCGGCGAGCCGCTGCGCGCCATTGCCGATGTCGCGCCGACGCCCGAGCCCACGCCGACCGAAGCCGTCTCCGCCTCGCAGGACCTGAAGGACGCGGTCAGCGAGAAGAGCGAGACCGTCGGCGGGATCGTCGACACGCTCGATGCCATTGCGCTGTCGGTCGGCGACATGCGCATCTCGCTGTGGGACGGGCTGATCGTCCTGATCGTCATTCTCGGCGTCGTCGCAGGCGCTTTCCTTGCCAGCCGCGGCTTCCACGCGCTGCTGCGCCGGGCAACCAAGCTCGACCCGTCGCAGAAGCTGCTGGCGGACAAGCTCATCACGCTGGCGGTCTGGGCGATCGCGATCCTGCTCGGCATCGACCTGCTCGGCATCGACCTGACCGCGCTTGCCTTCTTCGGCGGCGCATTCGGCCTCGCCATCGGTTTCGGCCTGCAGAAGACATTCGGTAACCTGATCGCCGGGATCATCCTGCTGATGGACAAGTCGATCAAGCCGGGCGACGTGATCGCGGTTGCCGACCAGGCGGGCAATTCGACCTTCGGCCAGATCCGCAAGATCGGCATTCGCGCCGTCTCGATCACGACGCGCGACCAGAAGGAATATCTCATTCCGAACGAGAACCTGATGGTGAATCAGGTCGAGAACTGGTCCTATTCCAGCCGCAACGTGCGCATGCAGGTGCCGGTCGGCGTGTCCTACAATTGCGACATCAAGAAAGCCGAAGAGCTGATGCTGGAAGCGGCGAAGAGCTGCGAACGCGTAAAGAAAACCCCGCCGCCGACCATCTGGCTCGACCAGTATGGCGAAAGCTCGGTCGACTTCATCATCCATTGCTGGATCACCGACCCGGAAGAAGGCGTCGGCAACATCAAGAGCCAGGTGCTCAAGAAACTGTGGGACCTGTTCCAGGAAAACGACATCGAGATTCCGTTCCCGCAGCGCGACCTCAACCTGCGTTCGAACGAGCAGTTCGACCAGCTCGTCGCGGCGATTTCGCAGCGCGTCTCGACGGAAGAAAGCTGAACTACCCGGCAGGTTACATCCGCTTTCAAAAACTTTCCTGTCTTTGCTGACATCCATTCTCGCTGGCGATGAACGGGGCTGCGGCGCATTTCGCGCTGCATGGCACAAACAGGCACCATCTACCTCGTCGGCGCGGGTCCGGGCGACCCGGACTTGCTGACGCTGCGCGCCGCGCGGCTGATCGAGCGCGCCGAGCTGATCGTCCACGACGGTCTGGTCGATCCCGCAATCCTGGCACTGGCACGCGATGACGCGAGGCTCGTCTCGGTCGCCAAGCAGCGCTCGAAACACACTCTGCCGCAGGAGGACATCAACGCCCTGCTGGTGCGCGAAGCGCTGTCGGGCCGCGATGTCGTGCGTCTCAAGGGCGGCGATCCGCTCGTCTTCGGACGCGGCGGCGAGGAAGCCGAAGCTGCACATGCAGCCGGCGTCCCGGTCGAGATCGTGCCCGGCATTTCCGCCGCCAACGGCGCCGCCGCCGCAGCCCAGATCGCCCTCACCCACCGCGAAGCCTCGAGCATCGTCAGCTTCGTCGCGGGCCAGTGCAAGGGCCTCAAGGATCAGGACTGGTCGGGCCTCGCCGGCAAGGGCCGCACGCTGGTGATCTACATGGGCGTGAAAACCGCGCCGCAGATCGCCGAAAAGCTGATGGAAGACGGGCTGGCCCCCGACATGCCCGTCGCCGTTATCGAGAACGCCGCGCGCCCGCAGATGCGCGTGCTGCGCGGGCTGCTTGCCGGTCTCCCCGACCTCGTCGTCGAGCAGCGGGTCAAGAGCCCGGCACTCATTGTCATCGGCGAAGTAACCGCACGCACCGATACCGCGCTTGCGAATGTCGCGCTGGAGGCTGCCCGATGAAGATCCTTACCGGCAACGACCTCAAGACCGGCGCAGTCGTCTGGTGGGACGGCACCGGCTGGTCGCTCCATGTCGAACACGCAGTCGACGTGGGCGACAGCGCGGATGAAATAATGGCGAGCGAGGAATCCGCCCGCCGGGTGAATGCCTCCTACGCGATCGATGCAGAGCGCACTGAAGACGGCCCGCGCCCCGCGCACATCAAGGACCGCGTGCGTGCCCTTGGCCCGACCGTGCGCCCCGACCTCACGCTCAAGCCTGCCGATCCCGACCACCGAGACTGGGTGATCTGATGTATCTCTACGACCAATACGACCAGGAGATGGTGGATGCGCGCGTAGCGGAATTCCGCGACCAGGCCCGCCGCCGTCTCGAAGGCAAGCTGACCGAGGACCAGTTCAAGCCGCTCAGGCTGATGAATGGTCTCTATCTCCAGCTCCACGCCTACATGCTGCGCGTCGCCATCCCCTATGGCACGCTCAATTCGCGCCAGATGCATGCGCTGGCCGATATCGCGGACAAGTACGACCGCGGCTACGGCCATTTCACCACGCGCCAGAACATCCAGTACAACTGGATCAAGCTGGAAGACGCAGGCGACATCCTCGCCGACCTCGCTGCGGTGGAGATGCATGCCATCCAGACGAGCGGGAACTGCATCCGCAACATCAGCTCCGACCACTTCGCGGGCGCTGCGGCGGACGAGCTGGTCGACCCGCGCCCCTATGCCGAACTGCTGCGCCAGTGGTCGAGCTTCCACCCCGAATTCAGCTACCTGCCGCGCAAGTTCAAGATCGCGGTGATCGCCTCGGATACCGACCGCGCGGCGATGAAGCTGCACGATATCGGCATCCAGATCGTCAGGAACGATGCAGGCGAACTGGGCGCGGCGTTCTACGTCGGCGGCGGCATGGGCCGCACCCCGATGATCGCGCCCTGCATTCGCGAATTCGTGCCGCTCGACCGGCTGGTGACCTATGCCGAGGCCTGCCTCAGGGTCTACAACCGCTACGGACGGCGCGACAACAAGTACAAGGCGCGCATCAAGATTCTCGTCCACGAACTCGGCGCTGAGGAATACGCGCGCCAGGTCGAGGAAGAATTCGCCCACATGCTCGACCTCGGCATCGAACCGCCGTTCGCCGAGCTGGAGCGCATTCGAACCTTCTTCGAGGACCCGGCCTTCGTGGACGGCCCCAAGACCGTCGACCGCTCCGACCCCGATTTCTCGCTGTGGGTCGATCGCAATACGCATCGCCACAAGCACGATGCCTATGTCAGCGCGGTCGTCAGCCTGAAGCCGGTCGGCGGTATCCCGGGCGATGCGACGTCCGACCAGATGCGCCTGATGGCCGACCTCGCGAAGGAATACAGCTTCGACGAACTGCGCGTCATGCACACGCAGAACATCGTCCTGCCGCATGTCCGCATCGCCGACCTCCATGCGCTCTGGACTAAGCTGGAGGCTGCCGGTCTCGGCGCGCCCAACCTCGACACAATCGAGGATATCATCGCCTGCCCCGGCCTCGACTATTGCAGCCTCGCCAATGCCCGCTCGATCCCCATCGCGCAGCGCATCTCGCACCGTTTCGCCGAGAAGGGCCGCACGGGCGAGCTCGGCCAGCTGAAGCTGAAGATCTCGGGCTGCATCAATGCCTGCGGGCATCACCACGCGGGCCATATCGGCATTCTCGGCGTCGATAAGAAAGGCGTCGAGAACTACCAGCTGCTGCTCGGTGGCAGCGAGGCGGAGGATACTTCGCTCGCCAAGATCACCGGCCCCGGTTTCGACGAGGACGGCATTATCGACGCCGTCGAGAAGGCGACCGACGTCTATCTCGCCCAGCGCGAGGATGGCGAGCGGTTCCTCGACACCTATCGCCGTATCGGCATGACCCCGTTCAAGGAGGCGCTTTATGGCTGACCGCGTTCAGGACAGCGTTGGCGGCACCAGCCCCGACGACGTGCAACTCCGTTTCCGCGACGACGAGCCGGTCGATCACGCGGCCGTTACGGTCGATTCCTTCGTAGACCAGTCCAATGCGACTGCCGTGCGGATCGAGCCGGGCGACGATGCGCGCGAGCTGCTCCCGCATCTCGAACGGCTGGCGCTGGTCGAAGTGAACTTCCCAGCGTTCGGCGACGGGCGCGGCTATTCCTCGGCCCGCGTGCTGCGCGAGGCAGGATACGAGGGCGAGCTTCGCGCCGTGGGTGACGTGCTCGTCGACCAGATCGCCTATATGCGCCGCTGCGGTTTCGACGCCTTCGCGCCGGACTCGCCGCTCGACAAGGACGACGCCCAGGCCGCGCTCGAACGCTGGCCGCATGTCTACCAGTCGGCCGCCGATGCGCGCCAGCCAATCTGGAGCAAGCGCCATGAATGAGCTTCGCGCGATCGACCGCCTCGACACCGGGCCGCGCTTTACCGAGCACGACGCGGTGCGCCTCAACCGCATGTTCCGCGGGTCCTCGACCGAGGAAATGCTCGAGGCGGTGATCCGCGACAATCTTGCCGGCGATGTTGCCACGGTTTCTAGCTTCGGCGCGGAAAGCGCTGTGCTGCTTCACCTTCTTGCGCAGGTCGATCCTGCAACGCCGGTCATGTTCCTCGACACGGGCAAGCATTTTCCCGAGACGCTGGCCTATCGCGACCTCGTGATCGACCGGCTCGGGCTGACCAATTTGATCATCCTCCACCCCGACCTCGAGGCGCTGCAGGCGAAGGACGAGACGGGACTTCGCTGGTCCTACGATCCTGACGGCTGCTGCGAAATCCGCAAGGTCCAGCCGCTCGCCAAGGCGCTTTCGCAGTATGATGCAAGCTTCACCGGCCGCAAGGCGTTCCAGAGCGCGACGCGCGCCAACCTGCCGCGCTTCGAAATCGACACGTCGGATGCGCAGGGCCGCCTCAAGATCAACCCGTTGATCGACTGGGATGCCGAGCGGATCGCCGCCTATTTCGCCGAGCATGAGCTTCCCGCACATCCGCTGGTCGAGCGCGGCTATCCCTCCATCGGCTGCTCGCCCTGCACCAGCAAGGTCGCGCCGGGCGAAGACCCGCGTTCGGGGCGCTGGAAGGGTTGGGACAAGACCGAATGCGGCATCCACCAGCCGGGCGAGGACGACCTGCCCCCGGGCTACGAGCCGTTCCTCTAGGCTAGAGCCAGCCTTCGCGGCGGTACCAGTCCGCGGTCGCTTTCAGCCCCTCAGCCCCGCCGATCTGCGGTTGCCAGACGCTGCCCGGCACTGCGCGGTCGGAGCGAGCGACCCAGTTCGGATGGCACATGTAGCCCACGCGGTCCTGCGTCAGCTTGGCCTTGTCGCCGCGCATCAGGCGATCGACGCGGGCGGCAGCAGTCAGCACACCGGCAGGGAGATGCGGTGCGAAGACCTTGCGGCCCACCGCATCGCCGATCGCGGCAGCGAGTTCCTTGTGGCTCCACCCGCCTTCACGCGCATCGTCGGGTTCGAAGACCTTCTTGCGGGAGAGCGCAGGCTGCGCATCGGGCAGGTCGAGCAGCAACCGCGCAAGGTCCTCGACATGGATGATCGATGTTGCCCCGCCCGGCGGAAGCGGGACGAGGCCCATGCGCGCGCTGCGGAACAGCTCGAACATGTCGACATCGCGCGGACCGTAGACGGCCGGCGGACGCACGATGGTCCAGTCGAGGCCGCTCGCCTGCACCAGCTCCTCGGCCTTTGCCTTGGATGCGCCATAGGCCGAGAGGTCCGGTTTACGTGCCGAGAGCGAGGATACGAAAACGAAGCGCTTCACCTTCGCCGCCTTGCACGCCTCGATCATCAGCGCCGTGCCCTCGACATTGGGCGCCTCGAAATGCGCCGGGTCCGGCGCGTTGGTCAGCCCGGCGATGTGGACGACCGCCTCGCTACCTTCCGCCAGCGCCTGCATCGCGCCCGCATCGGCAAGGTCGCCCTGCACCCAGTCGACACCGGTGCGGTCGCCCGGCACGCGGCGGGCGAGCGAGCGGACCGGAAGGCCGCGTTGCTGCGCCACGTCGAGCACCATTTGGCCGACGAAACCGGTCCCGCCGGTAATCGCGATGGGTTTCGCCTCGCTCACAGGATCACCAGATGGTCGCGGTGGACCACGGCAGAGCGCGGCGCATAGCCGAGCCGCTCGGCCTGCTGTTCTTCGCGCAGGCCGGCGATAGCCTGGCATTCATGGGCGGAATATTCGGCGAGGCCCTGCGCGATCGTGCCGCCCTTCATCGCGTCGATGCGGACGAGGTCGCCGCGCTCGAACCGGCCCGATACGCCGACCACTCCGGCGGCCAGCAGGCTCGCGCCATCGCGCAGTGCCGCCTCGCAGCCCGGATCGACCCGCAGCGTACCTGACGGGGCAAGCCTGCCGCCGAGCCACGCCTTGCGTGCGCCGTCCTTGCGCTGGGGCAGGAAGAGCGTGCCGATGCCCTCCCCGGTCGCGCGCGCAATCGGGCGCTCCTGCGTCCCGTTGACGATGGCAAGCGCGATCCCTGCGCGCTCGGCGATCTGAGCCGCCTGCAGCTTCGATGCCATGCCGCCCGAGCCCATACCGGAACTCGACCCTGCCTTCGCCATGGCGAGGATTTCGGCGTCGATCCCGTCCACTTGGCGCAGCAACTGCGCGCCCTCCTCGTGCGGATCGCGGTCGAACAGTCCGTCGACATCGGACAGCAAGACCACCGCATCGGCGCCCGCTGCCTGCGCAACGCGCGCTGCCAGCCGGTCGTTGTCGCCGAAGCGGATTTCCTCGGTCGCGACACTGTCGTTCTCGTTGACGATGGGGACCACGCCCGCCTCGAGCAGGTGTTCGAGCGTAGCGGAGGCATTGAGGTAGCGGCGGCGGTCCTCGAGGTCGTCCAATGTCACCAGCATCTGTCCTGCCGCGAGGCCATGTCCGGCGAGCTTGTCCGACCACAGGCTGGCAAGTGCGATCTGGCCAACCGCGGCGGAAGCCTGCGCGGCCGCAAGCGTGCGGCGCGGATCGCGCGAGGGGTCCAGCTCGGCCCCGCCGAGGGCAATCGCGCCCGAACTGACCACCACGACCTGCTGCCCGCGCTGGCGCATTTCGGCGATCTCGGCGGCGAAGGCAGTCAGCCAGTCGCGCCGCGCTAGACCGTCCGGCCCGACCAGCAGCGACGAACCGACCTTGAGCACGACGCGCGGCGCATGCCCGGGATCGATCAGATGCGTGAGGTCGGTGATCGTCATCGGGAAATCGTCAGTCGAGCGGGGACCACTCGCCCGCTTCGTCCTCGGCTTCGACTTCGGCAGCATTGGTCTCGGTCGCGGTGCGATCGGGCAAATGCGCGAGCACCGCGTCGAGCAGTTGCTCGATACCCTCGCCCGTCGCGCCGGAAATCGCGAACACCTTGTCGGCCCCTGCAGCGCGCAGTTCCTCGGCGAAGCCTTCTGCAAGCTCCGCGTCGGCAAGGTCGAGCTTGTTGAGCGCAATGAGCTGCGGCTTGTCCGCCAGCCCTGCGCCATAGGCCTCGAGTTCGGCATTGACCGTCTTCATCGCTTCTGCCGGATCCTCGCCCGAAATATCGACGAGGTGGATCAGCACGCGGCAACGCTCGATATGGCCGAGGAACCGGTCGCCGATGCCCGCGCCTTCCGCCGCGCCCTCGATCAGGCCCGGAATGTCGGCAAGCACGAACTCGCGGCTCTTGTGGCGCACGACGCCCAGCTTGGGGACGAGCGTGGTGAAGGCATAATGCCCCACCTTCGCCTTCGCATTCGAGACCTGGTTGATGAAGGTCGACTTGCCCGCATTGGGCAGGCCGAGCAGGCCGACGTCGGCCAGCAGCTTCAGCCGCAGCCAGACCCACATTTCCTCGCCCGGCTCGCCCGGCTGGTGCTGGCGCGGCGCGCGGTTCGTCGAGCTCTTGTAACTCGCATTGCCGCGGCCACCCATGCCGCCTTCGAGGAAGGTGATACGCTGGCCGACCTCGGTAAAGTCGGCGAGTACCTCTTCCTTGTCTTCGGACAGGACCTGCGTGCCGACCGGCACCTTGATGACGAGCGGCTTGGCGCTCGCACCGGTGCGGTTCTTGCCCATGCCATGGTCGCCGCGCGGCGCCTTGAAGTGCTGCGCGTAGCGGAAGTCGATCAGCGTGTTGAGACCGGCAACGGCCTCGAACACGACATCGCCGCCGTCGCCGCCATTGCCGCCGTCCGGCCCGCCGTACTCGACATAAGCCTCGCGCCGGAAACTGACCGCACCCGGCCCGCCGGCACCCGACTTCAGGAATATCTTAGCTTGATCCAAAAAGTGCATGGGCGCCCAAGTAGGGTGTTGGCGGCCAAAGTGCCAGCATATGTGACACATGGGCCGCTTGGTCGTGACGGCCAGTCGGCCTTTTACTGCCGCGACCAGGCGTCATTGAAGATCAGTTGGTTTTCTCGCCAGTCCGGTCCTGCAAGGGGCCGCAAGGGCGCCAACTATCTCACGCGCCGCCCGCAGCGACGCGCCCATCGGGCGCATGAGCGAGGATTTCGCGCGCCGGATGGCGTGCGGAAGGAGAAAAAATGGTGGAGCCGAGGGGAATCGAACCCCTGACCTCGTCATTGCGAACGACGCGCTCTCCCAACTGAGCTACGGCCCCGGTGCGGCGAAGCGTTAGCTCCACCGCGCGCCTTGGGGAAGCGGAAATGCGAGCCGGATCAGCCCGGTCCGTCTCCGCCGCTCGGAATCGGTTCGACCACCGGTTCGCTGACAAATACCGGATCGGCATCGGTCCTAACCTGTGCATCCGCGCCGAGCGAAAAGCCCGGGTTGGCGCCATCGGTAGTGACAGTTCTATCGCTCGGAAGCTGCTCGACGAGGACCGGTTCGCTCGCATCGGACGGTGCGACATCGACCGAGTAGATCGCATTGCCCGTCTGTTGCTGGAGCTGCGCCTGCTGGGTGTCGGAATAGGTTCCGTTCGTGAAGATCGGTCCGCCTACGACATTGCGGTTGGGCCCGTATTGCGCATCCCACGCCTGAACGTCGACGAGGTACTGCTCGTAGTCGGAGTAGAAGTCGTGGAACACCTTCTCGATCCGCGGCAGGTTGAGCACCGCGAAGGATTCGAGCGCGCCCGACTCCACCATCGTCAGCTCGGTCGCGACCTGCGTCGCCGTGCGGCAGAACGCGGTCTGGGCAGGCGGCAGGGCGTAGTAGTTGTAGACCTGCGTCATGTAGCCATCGAACGCCGGGCGGAAGTTACGCCCGTGCAGCTGGCGATACTCGGAATCGAGCGTGCGGTTGACCTGGCGCAGCGTGCGATCGTGCTTGGTCAGCATCTCGCTGTAGGCCGGCAGGATCGACGAATATTGCGGGTTGAGGCAGTTGAGTGCGGCGACATTCAGCGCCGAGCGGAAGTTCCACACCGTCTGCGCGGTCGACAGCCCGTAATTGACCGTGCGGCGCACGCCGAACTCGTCCTTGGGCGGGATGTACATGCCGAGAACCGCATTACCCGGCGGCGTCGGGCGCGGCGGGATGATCTTCACCGGCGGCGGGGGGGGCGGCGGTGGGGGTGGCGGCGGCGGCGGTGGCGGCGTGGCACAGGCCGCGAGCGCGGCAAGCCCGCCGAGTACGGCGAGCAGTCGAATCTTGGTGGCGTCCTTGCGGAACATGGGTGCGGCCCTCCTCAAGCGCGGCAGTCTTGTATCACCTGCGACATTGCGCTGGCGTGAAGGGCAACGATACCTAGGCTTTCCACCAAAGAAAATGCCCGGGGCGTGGGAAACGCCCCGGGCACGATGAGACGAGTCTTTTTTGCGACTATTCCTGGCTGCCGAGGAAGCTCAGCAGGAACTGGAACATGTTGATGAAGTCCAGATACAGCGTCAGCGCGCCCAGGATCACCAGCTTGCCCATCGGGAATTGCGCCGCGACGGCCGGGTTGGTCATCTTGGCATGCTGCACGGCGAGGTACTCACGCTTGAGCGCCTGCGTGTCGTAGGCGGTAAGGCCTGCGAAGATCAGCACGCCGATACCGGCCACCGCGAGGTGGAAGCCCGGCGACTGGAAGAAGAACATGTTGAGCAGCGAAGCGACGATCAGGCCGACGACGCCCATGATCAGGAACGCGCCCCAACCCGAGATGTCCTTCTTCGTGGTGTAGCCCCACAGGCTGAGGCCCGCGAAGGCTGCCGAGGTGGCGAAGAAGGTCACGCCGATCGATTCCAGGCTGAACAGCAGGAAGATGCGCGAAAGCGACAGGCCCATGAGGGCGGCGAAGGCCCAGAACATCGCCTGCAGCGTGAAGGTGCTGAACTTGTTGCGGCCGAAGCTCATCGCGAAGACGATGGCCAGCGGCGACAGGATGACGAGCCACATCAGCGGACCGCCGGCGAACAGCGTCGCGGCCATGCCCGAGTTGGCGAACAGCATAGCGATGATGCCCGAAAGCAGCACGCCCGATGACATGTAGTTGTAGATCGAGAGCATGTGCTTGCGCAGGCCCTCGTCGAAGACGACGCGTTCTTCTACGCGGCCGTCGATGCCGGGGGTCGTGCCAACGCCCGAGCCCGTCCGGCGGGGGTCGTTCCAATCAGCCATTTGCGATCCTAACTCCGTTTTTCCGGCGCCCCGATAGGCCCCGGCTCTGGAGGTAATATCGGGTGAAACTACCCGATTTTCAAGGAAAACCGGACAAATTGCGGGGAATGCAAGTTAACCATTTTTCCGTGCAGAATCAGCCATTTCGCGGCCGCGATCGCGTGCTGCGCGCAGGCATTCGGTAACCAGTTCCTGCAGCGCCGACCCTTCGTCGAGTACGTCGAGGCCCTTCTGCGTCATGCCCCCGGGGCTCGCCACGCGGCGCGCCAGTTCGCGCGGAGAATGCTCCGATCCGGCTGCAAGCGAGCCCGCCCCGTCGACCATCGCGACCGCCAGCCGCTCGGCCTGTTCAGCTGGCAGGCCCAGCCTGGTCGCACCGGCAGCAAGCGCGTCGATGAAGCGGTAGACGAAGCCCGGCCCCGATCCGGCGAGCGCGGTAACGAGGTCGAACAGCGCCTCGTCCTCGATCCATTCCGCCGTTCCGAGGTCCGATGCCAGCTTGGTGACTTCGGCCCTGGTCTCCTCGCCTATTCCCTTCGCCATCAGCGCATTGGGCGACTTGCCGATCGCTACCGCGAGATTGGGCATGAAGCGCACCACCCCGCCGGCCGACGGAAAGCGGCTGGCGAGACTGTCCAGCTCGACGCCTGCGAGGACCGAGAGGATGGCGGTATTGGCTCCGCAAACGCCCGCGATACCTCCGGCGACATCGTCGATCATATGCGGCTTCACGCCCAGCAGGACGAAGTCGTATTGGGCCTCGGGCCATGTGTTGTGGACCGCGAGGCCGCGCTCGACCTCGGTCTTCGTCGGGTGATACACCTCGAAGGAATCGCGCGAGTGCCCGGCACGCAGCCAGCCTTCGACCATCGCACCGGTCATGGTGCCGTAACCGACGATAAGCATCTTCGAGAATGTCATGCGAGCAGCCCTAGCGGGCCGAGCGACCTGCCGCTAGGCGTCAGGCCTCTCCCATCGCGTCGACGAGCGCATTGTCGAGCGCCTCGCGCGGGGTGCGGTCGCTCCACAGCACGAACTGGAATGCCGGGTAGAACCGGTCGCAATCCTCGATCGCGGTTTCCACCAGCGCCTGAGCCTGGTCGAGGCTCAGCAAACCATCGTCGCCCAGCAGCGCGCCGTGGCGATAGACGAGCACGCGGCCGGCGGACCAAATGTCGAAATGGCCGAGCCACATCTGCTCGTTGACCAGCGCGAGCAACTCGTAAGCGGGCGCGCATTTGTCCTTCGGGACGCGGATGTCAGGCAGGCAGAGCATCTGCAGGACATTGTCTTCCGACCGCCATACGGCGCGGACCTGATACTTGCCCCAGCTGCCCTGGATTTCGCCCGAGATTTCTTCCTGCGAAGGCGTTTCGAACGGCCAACCGCGCGCCTCGAACAGGGCTGCCAGCATGTCGACCGGCGCGGTGTCGTCCGCCTGGGCGAACCTGTCTTCAGCGAGCGACATGGGGGAGGCCTTCGAGCATGTCAGGGTGAATGCTTGACGAAGGCGTAACTACGCAATGCCGCAGTCGCTTGGCGCTGGGGAGAACTGAATTTGGCTGTTTACAGCTTGTGCAAAAACACACGCGGCGTCAGCCGAGTGGCTCGATCTCTTCGCCTTCGGGGCTCGTGTAGGTGAAGCTGTCTATGCCGTTTTTCTTCAATTCATTCATGGCATTACGCGCTTCCTGGGCGCTGCCGTAGGGACCGGCGAGCAGGCGATTGGCCTGCCCCCATGGCGTCACATGAGGCTGCAAGTCGGAAAGCAGCCCGTCGGCCTCGCGCGCGATACGCCGCCAGTCGAAGCGCAGGGCGCCGCGATCACGGCCTGTTGCGACCTGGACCCAGTAGCGCCGCGGATGCGCCGGCGGTGCAGGCTCTGCCCGCTCCACCTCGCGCGGCGGTTTGATCGCGGTGATGTCGACCGCCCCGCTGCCTGCAGGCGAGACCTGCGTGTTGGCATCGGCGAATGCGGCGAAGGCATCGGCGACGCTCGGGGCGGGTTCGGGTTCGGGTTCGGGCTCCGGCAGCGGGGCAGGTGCTTGCTGCGTCGAACCGGGAAGGTCCGCCAGGTCGAAGCCGGGCGACGGAGATACGTCGGCCCGTGCGAGCTGTTCGGGCGGCGAGGACTGGCGCTCCACCACTTGGCGGAAGGCGACGCCGGTGTTCGCCTGCGTCTCGGGCTGCGAGACCGGTTCCAGCTCGCCCGTACTTGCGAAGCGAACCGGCTCGGAAGCGGCTTGCGGCTCGGGAGCTGCGATCCGGGCGGCAGGTTGTTCGACCGGCTGCGGTGCAGGCTGGGTTTCTACGGCGGCGCGGGTCGGAGCCGGAGTTGGGGCCGGAGCAGGCGCTGGTGCGGGCTCAGCTTCGACGCGGCGAACGATCACCGGGCGCGCACTGGCGCGCTGCATCGGATCGGACGCGCGCTGGCGTTCAACCCGGGCGACTTCGCGCTGGATATCTGCGGGCGGCTCGCTCGTCGTCGTCGCCGTGCTGCGCGCACGATCGGGGCGGCGGCGCTGGCTCGAGCGGTCGGCACGGCGGCCGAGCGGCTCGCCCTGCGGCGCAAGGCGCGTATCCGCCCCGGGCCGCCCGCCCCTCTGGCGATACTGCGCGACTTGCGGACTGTCCCGCCCGATCTGCGCAGCGCGCGGGAAGATACCGAGGTTGGCCGCAGCCGCCTGCTGCGACGGGGTGAGGCGCTTCATGTAGCGCAGGTACGGCTCGATGCGGGTCGACATGAGCTTGGGCATGACCGCATCGGCGATCGCCACCGCCTCGTCGTCCTCGCCGAGGATCGCCATGGCGAAGGCACGGGTGCGGAAGGCCGCCGGATCGCTGCGCGCAACGAGCGGGTAGATGGTCGTCTCGAACCCTTCGCGGTCGCCCGAAATGGCCTGGCTGATCGCCAGCCGGAGGCGCAGATCGTCCTGCTCGCCCGAAGCAAGCGCGAAGCGATATTCCTGCTGCGCGGAAATCGCATCGCCGAGCAGGTCGTAGGCAAGACCCTTGTCTGCGGCCATCGTCCGCCGCTCGACACCGGCTGCCTGCGCCGCATCGAACAGGCCGAGCGCACGAAGCGGCTCTCCCGAACGCACTGTTGCGCGGGCCAGGCCGAGCAACACCCGCGAATTCTGCGGCGAAAGCTCTTCCGCCCGGCTAAAGAAACCGAGCGCCGCATCGATATCGTCGAGCGCCAGCGACGCGTTTCCGGCATCGATCAGCGCATCGATATCGCCCGCATTGCGCGCCAGTCGACGAAGTGCGGCGTTGAGCGCAGCGGCATCGGCCGGCGGGACTGCCTGCACCATGGCCTGCGAAATGGGGGTTACCGCGCCTTGCGCCTGAGCAGCGCCCGCGGGCAGGCCCAGCGCCGCCACGAGGGCTGCGGGCCATACGGCTTTAGAAGTCATCCAGTCCTGCATTCGATCCGTCATGCGTAGTGCAGCCTATTGCCCCTATGCGGGGCTCAGGCACGGCACAATCGACCAAATGTCCTTAATGCGAGCGGAACCGTGGCGGCGGCCCTTACTGGTTGTTCTGGCGCCCGAGGAAACGCGGAATGTTGAGCGAACCGCCGTCCTTGTCGTCGCCATCCTCGTCGTCGTCTTCGCTTTCGTCGCTCGACGATCCGCGCGAGAGATTGGCCATGCGTTCGAAAAGCGTGCTTCCGGCGGAGGACTCGCCACCTCCGGAAACGAGCCCGCGACGGCGACCGCCACCGGTCTTCACTTCGAGCGGCTGGTCGTCTTCGGCAAGTCGGTCCGCATCGGCGAGCAGGTCGTCCTGCCCGACGCCGGCCTGGCCCGCACCGCCGACTTCCTCGCCTTCGAGGCCGAGGTCGAGCGGTTCGCCCTGCGCTTCGTCTTCACCGGTCGGCGCATCGGGAATGTCGCCCCAACCATCGTCGCCGTCGTCGCCGAAACCTTCGGAGACAGCAGCCTGCCCGGCATCCTCGGCAGGAGGCGGCATCTGGCCGTCGTCGGCATCCTCGCCTTCATAGGCTTCCGGGATGTCGTTGCGCATGCCGGCGAGCGGATCGACGATCTCGTCCACGTCGTCCTCGAAGCCGTCTTCGTCTTCATCGTCGACTGCGAAGCCGCCGAGCGACATCGGCTCTTCTTCCGGCTGTTCAGCCTCGGGTTCGGGAGCGGCGAAGGTGTCCTCTTCCGCGTCCTCGCCCGGGAGTTCGAGCACCGGGCGCTTGGGCGCGCGGTTTTCCGACAGCGAGAGACCGCGCGAGTGGCCGCCTGCATCGCCGGTTGCAGCAGACCCTTCGATGCCGGTCGCGACGACCGACACGCGGATCTTGCCGTCGAGGTCGGGATTGAAGGCCGAGCCCCAGATGATGTTCGCATCTTCGTCAACCAGCTCGCGGATGTGGTTCGCGGCTTCGTCGACCTCGAGCAGCTTCATGTCTTCGCCGCCGATGATCGAGATGATGACGCCCTTCGCGCCCTGCATCGACACGCCGTCGAGCAGCGGGTTCGCGATGGCGCGTTCGGCGGCCTCGAGAGCGCGGTTCTCGCCCTCGCCTTCGCCGGTACCCATCATTGCCTTGCCCATTTCCTCCATCACCGATTTCACATCGGCGAAGTCGAGGTTGATGAGGCCCGGCATGACCATGAGGTCGGTGATCGAGCGCACGCCCTGCTGGAGCACTTCGTCGGCCAGCTGGAACGCTTCCTTGAAAGTCGTTTCCGCCTTGGCGACGAGGAACAGGTTCTGGTTCGGGATGACGATCAGCGTATCGACGTGGCGCTGGAGTTCCTCGATGCCCGATTCAGCAGCGCGCATGCGGCGCGTGCCTTCGAACAGGAACGGCTTGGTCACTACGCCGACGGTCAGCACGCCCTTGCGGCGGGCGGCTTCCGCGATGACGGGCGCTGCACCGGTGCCGGTGCCGCCGCCCATGCCGGCCGCGATGAAGACCATGTTCACGCCGTCAAGCAGGTCTTCAAGTTCCTGCACGGTTTCTTCGGCAGCGGCCTTGCCCACTTCGGGGCGGGCGCCTGCGCCGAGGCCGCCGGTGATGTCCGGACCGAGCTGGATGCGGGTTTCTGCAGCGGAGTTGTTGAGAGCCTGCGCGTCGGTATTCGCGACGACGAACTCCACACCCTCGATCTCGGCCGCCATCATGTTGGCGATGGCGTTGCCACCGGCACCCCCGACACCGATCACGGTGATCCTGGGGCGCAGCTCGTCAGATGCCGGCGGTCCGATATTGATGCTCATGGTGTGTCCCTCCACGGGAAAAAACTGGATTTGAAATACTGCGTGTCAGTCTGACACAATTGCGAATCTGCGGGCATAGGGGATAACCGCTTATCCACAGTGGTTAAGACGCTTTTTGCACAGCTTAAAAGTATTCCTTCACGGCGCGCAGGAGCCTCGACGCCAGCGCCTTTCCGTCGAGCCGGACATGCTGGGTAAAAGCCGGATCGATGGTGCGGATATCCACAGGGTCGTCCGAGGCATAGAGGCATAGCCCGGCAAGCGTGGTGAAGCCCGGCGTCGCATGCGCTTCGGGAAGACCGCGAAGCTCCGGCGGCTTGCCGATGCGGACCGGGCGGCCGAGCGCGCTCTGGGCGAATTCGGCGAGGCCGGCGAGTTCCGCGCCGCCGCCGGTCAGGACCACCTGCCCGCCCTGCGCTCCTGAAAAGCCCAGTTCCTTCAGCGCCTTGCCGATCTGGTCGGTCAGCCGCGCCAGATGCTCGGTAACGACCGAGACGAGCTCGGCACGCGGGATACGGTTCTTGTCGTCCGCCCCGCGCGCGGTCGGCCCGGCGGTATCCTCGCTGCCCGGACCATTGATCGGGATCAGCTCGCGGTGGTCGGTCGGGCTGGCGATGGCCGAGCCTGCAACGCATTTGAGGCGCTCCGCCTGGAAGCGGCGGATCCCAAAAGCGCTCGCAATGGCGTCGGTGATGTCGCCCGATCCCAGAGGGATCGACTTGAGGCCGAGCAGCATTCCGGCGGCATAGACCGAGACATTGGTCACATCGCCGCCGATCTCGACCAGCGCCGTACCGAGCTCGCGCTCTTCGGGAGTAAGGCAGGCATGGCCCGCCGCGATCGGAGCGGCGACGACCGCTTCGACTTCGAGATGTGCGTTCTGCACCGCTTCGGTGAGGTTGCGCACCGGCGCACCGTCGGCGAGCATCACGTGGATATCGACGCCGAGCTGTTCGGCGTGCAGGCCCTTCGGATTGGCGACGCCATGCGCCCCGTCGAGCGTGTAATGCGCCGGCAGGGCATGGAGCACCATGCGCCCGTCGGGCTGGATATTGTCGCGCGCGGTTACGAGCAGCAGCTCGATATCCTCTTCCTCGATCCGGCGCCCGCCGATGTCGATCTCGACCTTGGCGACCCGGCTCGCGAGGCCCGCACCGGCGCAACCGATCCATACGCTCGATACGCTGGTGCCCGCGTTCTTCTCGGCGCGTTCGACGGCATCGCGGATAGCGTAAGTCGCGGCGGCCATGTCGGTCACATAGCCGCGCTTAATCCCCTGGCTCTGGCGGTGGCCGGAACCGAGGACGACCATCTCGCCGGTTTCGGACACGCCCATGATCATCGCAGAAATGCGGAAGCTGCCGATGTTGACGGCGCCGTAGACGCGGCTGATGCGGGGCAGCGCCATTATTCGCCGCTCCCCGTCTCGAGCGTCTGCTGCGAGAGGCCCGGAATGCGCATGTGGACGCGGCCCGGTACGCGCATGTCGAAATGCGCCACCTTGCCGCCGAGCAGGCGGTTGCGTCCGTCGAGCGTCGCGAAGGCGACCAGCGCCTTTGCCGATTCCTCGTCCCCCTGCGGCAGGGCGAGCACCTGGTCGGTGCCGAAGGTCAGGTTCCAGCGGCGATTGCCGATCCACTCCGCCTCGATCACCTGCGGCTTCAGCGCAGGCGCGGCATCGAGCAGTTCGGTCAGCGAGGCGACCTGCTTGTTCGAGCCGGGGCCGGAAATCACCAGCATGCCCTTGGCATTGCCCTCGGTAATCGGCTCCAGCTCGGCGCCCGTCGGGTCGATCAGCACCAGCCGGTCGGCCTTGCGCAGCGCAGCATGCGGGGTGCGCTCGACGATATCGATCACCAGCGTATCGGGCAGCTGGCGCGAAACGCGCGCATCCTTGACCCAGCTCAGTTCGAGCAGGCGGTTGCGCAGCAGATCGAGGTCGACATTGGGCATCGGCGTGTCACGCTCTCCGAGGACCCGCTCGTAGACCTTGAGCTCGTTCATCCGGTCGACGCCGGTCACCTGCACCCGCTGGACCTCGAAGCCTGCATCGGAAGCGAGC
This sequence comes from Erythrobacter sp. HKB08, assembly GCF_004114695.1. Classification (NCBI taxonomy): domain Bacteria; kingdom Pseudomonadati; phylum Pseudomonadota; class Alphaproteobacteria; order Sphingomonadales; family Erythrobacteraceae; genus Erythrobacter; species Erythrobacter sp. HKB08. Next base: position 1,249,398 of record NZ_CP035310.1, on the reverse strand, counting down.
CCGGCAATCTGGTGCTGCGCCATGGCCGGAACGCCCGCGAGGCTCGCCACGAACCAGGCCAGCGCTGCGGCGGCGCCGAGAATGACGGCGAGGAAGATGCGCTGGAGCTGCTCTTCGGTGAACGGCAGCACGGCCATCGCGCTGTCGAGCATCGAGCCGGTGCGCGCCTTGGCCTTGCGCGCGGTGTTCGCCCGGCTACGCGCTGCGGCGGAGCGGCGGACGCCCTGTGCCTTACGCTTGATCCGTGCCATTGCCCCCTCCGTTTGCGTGCGTGCGAAGCGCCTCCGCGACGATCGCCTCGACCAGGTCTTCGTAGCTCATGCCGCAGTGCCGCGCCTGTTCGGGCACGAGGCTGAGCGGCGTCATGCCCGGCTGCGTGTTGGTTTCGAGGACGAACAGCCCGTCGACCCCGTTCTCGTCGTCCCAGCGGAAATCGGTCCGGCTCGTGCCCTTGCAGCCGAGCGCCTTGTGCGCGCGCACCGCCAGATCGAGGCACAGCGCAGTAATCTCTTCCGGCAGATCGGCGGGGCAGACATGCTCGGTCATCCCGTCGGTATATTTCGCGTCGAAATCGTAGAAGCCGGACTTGGGCACCAGTTCGGTCACCGTCAGCGCGCGCGGGCCGTCCGGTCCGTCGATCACCGCCGTCGTCAACTCGCGCCCGCGAATGAAGGGTTCGGCGAGCAGTTGCCTGAACTCCTGCCACGGGCCCTTCGCATCGGGCCGGATCGGATTGCCGTAATTGCTCTCGTCGGTGACGATCGCCACGCCGACCGAGGACCCCTCGTTGACCGGCTTGAGCACGTAGGGACGCGGCAGCGGGTCCTTCTCGTAAAGCTCCTCGCTCTTCACGATACGGCCACCCGGCATCGGAATACCGCGCGGGACGAGCTGCTGCTTGGTCAGTTCCTTGTCGATCGCGATGACCGAGGTCGCGAGGCCGGAATGGGTATAGGGCACGCCCATCAGGTCGAGCATGCCCTGCACCGTCCCGTCCTCGCCCGGAACGCCGTGGAGCGCGTTGAACACGACATCGGGTGCAGCCTCTGCGATCTTCGCAGCGACGGTGCGGTCCATGTCGATCCGCGTAACCGTGTGGCCGCGCGCCTCGAGCGCCTTGGCGACGCCTTCGCCCGACATCAGGCTGACCGGCCGTTCGTTCGCCCAGCCGCCCATCAGGACCGCAACGTGGTATTTTGTGTCGAGCGTCACGGCCTGCCAACCCTCTGGATTTCCCATTCGAGCGTCACGCCCGAGTTTTCATAGACGCGGCGGCGGACTTCTTCGCCCAGCGCTTCGATATCGGCGCTGGTCGCATCGCCGGTGTTGATGAGGAAATTGGTGTGCTTCTCGCTCACCTGCGCACCGCCTAGCTTGAGGCCGCGGCATCCGGCTGCATCGACCAGCTGCCAAGCCTTTTGCCCGTCGGGGTTCTTGAAAGTCGAACCGCCTGTCTTGGTCCGCAGCGGCTGCGATTCCTCGCGAGCCTGCGCAATACGGTCCATTTCCGCGCCGATTTCCTCCGGATCGCCCGGCGTGCCCTGGAAGCGCGCGGACACCACGGTCGCACCTTCCGGCAGCGCCGAGTGGCGATAGCTGTATTGCAGGTCGGCTGCCGGAAGCGTCAGGTATTCGCCGTTGGGCATCACCACGTCGCACTCGATCAGGATGTCGGACACCTCGCGGCCATAGGCGCCGCCGTTCATGCGCACGAAGCCGCCGACCGTGCCGGGGATGCCGCGCAGGAATTCGAGCCCTGCGATCCCCGCATCGCGTGCGGTGGAGGAGACGAGGATACCGCTCGCCCCGCCTCCGCATTTCAGTACGTGGCCGTCCTCGACCTCGACCTGTGCGAACGGCTTGCCGAGACGCAGCACGACGCCGGGGATGCCACCATCGCGAATGATCATGTTGGAGCCGAGGCCGAGCGCCATGACCGGGGTCTGCCCGTCGAGCCGCTCGAGAAATTCGCGCAGGTCGTCGAGATCCGCAGGCTCGAACAGCCAGTCGGCATTGCCGCCGGTCTTGAACCAGACGAGCTTGGCGAGCGGGGCATTGGCCGTCAGCTTGCCGCGAATGCCGCCGGTCGGCACGGGCATGTTGACCGCGCCTTCCACTTCGACTTCCGCGTCGGGCGCACCGCCGGTGTCGTACATCGGCCAGTCGTCGGGCTGGCGGACCGTCATGCTCGCGCCTCCTCGATCGCTGGGGCGAGCTTGGCCGCCCACTTGGTGATGTCGCCCGCGCCGAGGCAGACGATCATGTCGCCATCCCTGATCTCGCTTGCGAGCTTGCCGGCGAGGTCTTTAAGGTCCGCGACCGTCGCAGCCGACCGGTGGCCGCGCGACTTGAGGCCCGCGACGAGCGATTGTGCGTTCACGCCCTCGATCGGGTCCTCGCCCGCTTCGTAGACCGGCGTGATGAAGACCTCGTCCGCGTCGTTGAAGCAGTTCTGAAAGTCGTCCATCAGATCGTTGAGGCGCGTGTAACGGTGCGGCTGCATAACCGCGATGACACGGCCGCGCGCGCTTTCCTGCGCTGCCGAGAGCACCGCGCGGATTTCGACCGGGTGGTGCGCGTAATCGTCGATCACGGTGACGCCGTCGATCTCGCCGACCTTGGTGAAGCGGCGGCGCACACCCCCGAAGCTGCCGAAGCCGTTGATGATGACGCTGTCGGGACAGCCCATCTCGATCGCGACGGCAATCGCGGCGAGCGCATTCTGCACGTTGTGGCGGCCCGGCATGGGCAGCTTCACGCCCTCGATCCGGCGGTCTTCCTCGCCGCGCTGGCGCACGATCACGTCGAACACATTGCCACCCTCGTGCGGGCGCACATTGACGCCGCAAATATCGGCCTGGAGCGAGAAACCGTAGGTGACGACGCGCCTGTCGCGCACCTTGCCGATCACGGCCTGCACTTCCGGGTGGTCGATGCACAGTACCGCAGCGCCGTAGAAGGGCACGTTGTGGATGAACTCGACGAAGGCGTCCTTCACCCCGTCGAAATCGCCGTAATGGTCGAGATGCTCGGGATCGATGTTGGTCACCACCGCGATCGTCCCGTCGAGGCGCAGGAAGCTGCCGTCGCTCTCGTCGGCTTCGACCACCATCCAGTCGCTGTCGCCGAGGCGCGCGTTGGAGCCGTATTGTTCGATGATGCCGCCGTTGATGACGGTCGGGTCGACATCGCCTGCATCGAGCAGCGCGGCGATCATGCTGGTTGTCGTCGTCTTGCCGTGCGTGCCGGCGACTGCGATCGTGCTCTTGAGGCGCATCAGCTCGGCGAGCATTTCGGCGCGGCGCACCACGGGGATGCGGTTTTCGAGCGCATGCGCGACTTCGGGATTGGTGCGCTTCACCGCAGTCGAGGTGACGACGACCGAAGCGCCTTCGACATGCTCCTTCTCGTGCCCGATCGACACCGAAATTCCCTGCGAGCGCAGCCGCTCGACCACCGGGCTTTCGTTGATGTCGGAGCCCTGCACCGTGTAGCCGAGGTTGTTCATCACCTCGGCGATGCCCGACATGCCGATGCCGCCGATGCCGACGAAATGGATGGTGCCGATATCTGTCGGTACGCCCCTCATTCGGCGATCTCCCTCGCGCTGCCCTGCCCCGCGGGAACGCCCTGCGAAGCGCCGCGCGCATTGTTGCCGCCGACGCGGATCACATCCATCAGCTCGTCCCCGCCAAAGCTTTCGACGAGGTCGGCAAGGTCCGATGCCGCATCTGGCCTGCCGCAGTTCCACGCCGCATGCGCAGCGGTTGCGAGCGTCTGGGGGTGCTGCGCCATCGCCTGGATCTGCTTGGCGAGTTCCTTTGCGGTGAATTTCTCCTGCCGGATCATCCGCGCGCCGCCCGCCTTGGCGAGTTCGCGTGTATTCGCAGCCTGGTGGTCGTCGGTCGCGATCGGCAGCGGGATGAGGATCGCCGGACGGCCGACCGCGGTCAGCTCGGCAATGGTCGATGCGCCCGCGCGCCCGATGAACAGATGCGCATCGGCGAGGCGCGCTGCCATGTCCTCGAAATAGGTCGCGAGTTCGGCGGGGATATCGTGGGAGCGATAGCGTTCGCGCACCGCGTCGATGTCTTCCGCGCGGCACTGCTGGGTAACCTGCAGCCGCTGGCGCAGCGCCGGCTGGAGCATGGCGAGGCCATCGGGCACGACTTCGGACAGGATGCGCGCGCCCTGGCTGCCGCCGGTGATCAGCACGCGCAGCAGGCCGTCCTCGCTGAAGGCCGGGAACGGCTCTTCGCGCAGGTCGAGCACATTGTGGCGCACCGGATTTCCGACGAGATGCACCTTGCCTGCATGCTTGGACTTGAGGCGCTGTATTTCCGGATAGGCGGTCGCAATCGCCTGCACGCGTCCGGCAAGCAGTCGGTTCACCCGGCCGAGCACTGCGTTCTGTTCATGCACTACGCTCGGGATGTCGGCCGAGACCGAGGCGAGCAGCGCGGGTAGCGAGGGATAGCCGCCGAAGCCGATGACCGCGCTCGGCTGGAAATTCTCGAACAGGCGCAGCGCCATCGAGCGGCCCTGCATCACCGCGCGTGCGCCCTTGACCCAGTTTAGCGGGTTCTTGCCGAAGCGGCCTGCGGGCAGGACGTGCGCAGGCAGGAAATCCGGCTTGCCCGGGATGTCCGCGCCGCGTTCGTCGGTGATCAGCGCGACATGGTGGCCGCGCCGGTCGAGTTCGGTTGCCAGCGCGAACGCCGGAATCAGGTGACCACCGGTCCCACCGGCAGCCAGGACGTAGTGGCGGTTCGCGCCGCTCATGCGCGTTTCCTTTCCTCGCTCAAGAGCTTTTCCGACAGCTTGGCGCGCAATCCGGGGGTCTCGCGCGTCAGGAAGGGATTGCGCCGCGTTATCGCGAGCAGCAACCCTGCGCCGAGGCATACGGCAATGGTCGAGGAACCGCCATAGGACACGAGGGGCAGCGTCATGCCTTTAGACGGAAAAAGCTGCAGGTTGACGAGAATGTTGATGAAGGCCTGCCCGCCGATCTGGGTGACGAGCCCGGCCCCTGCGAGAAGGACGAACAGGTTCTCTTCGTCAGCGAGGCGCACCAACACCCGCACGACGATACCGAGATAGAGGAGCACGATCAGCGCGCAGACGATCAGGCCGAATTCCTCGCCGATGACCGAGAAGATGTAGTCGGTATGCGCTTCCGGCAGGTTCATCTTGCGCACCCCGAGCCACAATCCGCTGCCGGTCCAGCCACCTGCCAGCAGCGTGCGCTCGGCGAGGTCGACCTGGTCGAAGGCGGTCCCGCCGCCGAGGAAGGAATTGATGCGGTTCTGCGCGTTCGGATAGAAGAAATAGGCGAGTGTCATCAGGACCACGCCGCCGCCCATCAGCATGCCGATGCGCTGGATGCTGACGCCGGACAGCAGCACCAGCACGAACCACACGCCGCCGAACAGGATCGTCGCGCCGAGGTTCGGCTGGAGCATGAGCAACAGCCCAACCAGCCCCATCACACCGGTAACTACCGCGAGCACCGGCAGGTGCGGGTCGCGCAGGCGCCAGGTCAGGATCCAGGCGAGCGCGATAGCGAAGCCCGGCTTCAAGAATTCGGACGGCTGGAAACGCATGCCGAGATTGATCCAGCGCTTCGCCCCGTTCACCTCGTGCCCGATGATCGGGACGAGGAACAGTGCGCTCAGCATCGCCGCAGCCAGCAGCACGCCGAGCCTGCGCGCATTGTCGAGGCTGAGCATCGAAGCGGCGAAAAGCGTTATCAGCCCCAGCGCCTGCCAGCGCAGGTGCGCCCAGTAGAAATAGAGATCGGGCAATTGCACGTCGCTCGTCGAGAGACGGCCTGCGCTTGCCGGGGATGCGGCGGCGACGGCAGCTGTCCCCAGCGCCATCAGGATGAGGATCAGGAACAGCAGCACGCGGTCGATCTCGCGCCACCAGATCTTCAGTTCCGACAGGCGCGAGCCGCGGAACCGGTCCGGCTTCGCAATCCGTTCGCCCGGACGCGGGATGTAGGGTTGGGTACCGCTCATGCCGCCGATTTCCCCTGGAGGCCGTCCGCCATCGGCGGGGTCTCGCCGGTGATCGCCTCGACGATCTGGCGGAAGTGCTCGCCGCGCTTCTCGTAGTCGCGGAACTGGTCGAAGCTGGCGCAGGCGGGCGAAAGCAGGATGACATCGCCCGGCCGCGCGACTTCGCTCGCGATGCGGGTTGCCTCGCACAGCAGTTCGGCGCGGGTCACCGGCACGCGTCCGTCGAGCAATTCGGCAAAGCGCGGACCGGCCTCGCCGATGGTGTAGGCGGCAGCGACATTGCCGAGATGCGCCTCGCATTCGCCGAGGCCGTCTTCCTTCGCCAGGCCGCCGACGATCCAGTGAACGCGCGGCGTGCCGCCGTGAATTGCCGGGTCGGGCGCATAGGCGGCCAGCGCCGGTGCGGCCGAAGCCTGGTTGGTTGCCTTGCTGTCGTTGATGTAGATGACGCCGCCGTGCTCGGCGACGAACTCCATGCGGTGCGGCAGGCCGGCGAAGCTGCGCATGGCCGGCTCCCACTGCTCGCGCGTGACGCCCAGTTCCTCGACGAGGGCGATCGCCGCGCCCGCATTTTCGAGATTGTGCGGTCCCTGCAAGGCAGGCCAGTCGCGCTGGAGATCGGCGTCGGGTTCTTTCTCGATATCCGCCACGCGGCCTGCGGGGCGGCGCGCCCGCTCGGCCTCGGCGATTGCCCGCGTCGAGGGATCGCCCGTGCCGAAGACGGCGAATTGAGAGACGCTCTGCATCGCGAACAGGCGGCCTTTCGAGAAGGCATAGGCCTCGAACCCGTCGTAACGATCGAGATGGTCGGGCGTGATGTTGAGCAGTGCCGCAGCCTCGCAGGCGAGCGAGCGCGTGAGGTCGATCTGGTAGCTCGACAGTTCGAGCGCATAGACGCCGCCTTCGGGCAGCGGGTCTTCGCCGAGGATCGGCACGCCTATGTTGCCGCCGAGGCGGACCGGCACACCGGCTTCTTCAAGGATATGAGCGACCAGCGCGGTCGTCGTGCTCTTGCCGTTGGTGCCGGTGATGCCGACGACCTTGTGCGGCGGCAGATCGGCCCGGGCGAGCGCGAAGAGCTCGATGTCGCCGATGACCGGCACGCCGAATTTCGCGGCATGACCTGCGATGGGATGGGTGTTGAGCGGAACGCCGGGCGACACGACCACGCCGTCGAAACCGGTCAGGTCGATGTCGAGCGGATCGGCGATGCGGCAACGCCCTTCGAGCTTTTCGCGGGCAACGTCCTGCCGGTCCCACGCCACGACCTCGGCCCCGCTGGCGAGCAGTGCTTCCGCCGCCGCGAGGCCCGATCTGGCGAGACCGAGGATGGCATACCGCTTGCCGGCAAAGGCGGGGGAGGTGATCATCTCAGCTTGAGCGTTGCCAGCCCCATGAGTGCAAGGACGATGGAGATGATCCAGAAACGGATCACGACGGTCGATTCCGCCCAGCCCTTCTGTTCGAAGTGGTGGTGGATCGGCGCCATGCGGAAAATGCGCTTGCCGGTTCGCTTGAACCAGAAGACCTGGATGATGACCGACAGCGCTTCGGCCACGAACAGGCCGCCGACGATGCCAAGGACGATCTCGTGGTGGCTCGCCACGGCAATCGCGCCGAGCGCCCCGCCGAGTGCGAGGCTGCCGGTGTCGCCCATGAAGACGGCGGCCGGCGGCGCATTGAACCACAGGAAGGCGAGCCCCGCCCCCATGATCGCGGCGCACAGGATCGCCAGTTCGCCCGCGCCCGGCACATGCGGGATGCCGAGGTATTCCGAATAGTCGACGCGGCCGACGAGGTAGGCGATCAGCGCGAAAGTGCCAGCGGCGATGATGACCGGCATGGTTGCCAGCCCGTCCAGCCCGTCGGTCAGGTTCACCGCATTGCCCGCGCCGACGATGACGAAGGCTGCGAAGACGTAGTAGAACGGCCCGAGCGGGATCGAGACGCCGGAGACGAAGGGCACGTAGAGGTTGGTGTTGATCTGGCTGACGATCAAATAGCTCGCGACGCCAGCGACAGCGAATTCCATCAGCAGGCGGACCTTGCCCGACACGCCGCGGTGGCTGTTCTTCGTCACCTTGTCGTAATCGTCCATGAAGCCGATCAGGCCGAAGCCGACGGTCACCGCGAGGCAGGCCCAAACGAACGGGCTGCGCAGGTCCATCCACAGCAGCATGGATACGGTCAGCGCGATGAGGATCATCAGGCCGCCCATCGTCGGCGTGCCGACCTTGGCGAGGTGGGTCTGGGGCCCGTCGCTACGGATCGGCTGCCCCTTGCCCTGGCGGACACGCAGCATGCTGATGAAACGCGGACCGATAATCAGGCCGATGACCAGCGCGGTCATCAGCGTCGCACCCGAGCGGAAGGTCTGGTAACGGACGAGGTTGAACAGGCCCTCGAAGTTCAGCCACTCGGCAATCAGATAAAGCATTCAGCCATCCCGGCTCGTAAAATGAGCTACCACTTTGCCCAGGCCGACCGAGTTGGAGCCCTTGACCAGCACCGCGTCGCCCGCGTTCAGCCCGTATTCCTCCAGTGCCGCGATCGCCTCGGCAGGTCCTTGGCAATGGGCGAAGCTGAGTCCCTCGGCAAGCGCATTGCCGCCGCCTTTCCCCAAGTGCCGCACGAGGGCGCGCATCTCGTCGCCCACCAGCAACGCGTAATCGACTTTCGCCTCGGCCAGCGGTTCGGCGAGCTGTTCGTGGAAACGGTCAGCAAAATCACCGAGTTCCTTCATGCTGCCGAGCACGGCGACGCGGCGGGTGGCCGGCGTCTGGCCCAGCTGGCGCAGGGTCGCGCGCATCGAGGCGGGATTGGCATTGTAGCTTTCGTCGATCAGCAGCGCCTTGCCCTTGGGCACGCGAAGCTCGTGACGCGCACCGCGTCCCTTCAATCCGCCCATCTCCGCAAGCGCGAGTCCCGCAGCGCCGAGGTCGCCCCCGGCCGCACGGACCGCCGCCATCACGGCGAGTGAGTTGGAAATCCAGTGATCGCCCGGTTCGGCGACGGTGAAGCACACGCGCTCGCTGCCCATGTCGGCAGTGACGAGCGAGCCGCCATTGGCCGAGGGGATCGCATCGAGCAGGCGCACATCCGCCTTGTCCGACCGGCCGAAGGAGACGACGCGTGCGCCCTGCTTGATCGCCTGGTCGCGCAATTGTTCGAACCAGTCGCTGTCGGCCGGGATGACGGCAGTGCCGCCTTCGACGAGGCCTTCGAAAATCTCCGCCTTGGCGTCGGCGATAGCCTCCATCGAGCCGAGGTTCTCGATATGGGCGGGCGCGATGGTGGTGATGACCGCGACATGCGGCTTCACCTGCGCGGTGAGGCCGGAAATCTCCTGCGCGTGGTTCATGCCCATCTCGAACACGCCGAAGCGGCTGCGCGAGGGCATGCGGGCGAGCGAGAGGGGCACGCCGACATGGTTGTTGTAGCTACGCACGCTGCGGTGCGTGTTGCCCCGGCTCGCGCGTTCGAGCGCGGTGAAGATCGCTTCCTTGACGCCGGTCTTGCCGACCGAGCCGGTCACGCCGATGCGGACGGCGCTCGAACGGTCGCGCGCGGCGGCGGCGAGGCTGCGTAGGGCTTCGCCCGTGTCCTCGACCAGGATGTGCGGATACTCGACGGGGCGGTCGACGACGGCAGCGACCGCGCCGTTTTCGAATGCCTTGTCGATGAAGCGGTGGCCGTCCATCGCCTCGCCCTTGAGCGCGAAGAACAGGTCGCCTTCGCGCACGTCGCGGCTGTCGATCTCGACGCCGGCGCACTGGAAGGCCGCACTCGCCGTGCCGCCGGTCGCCTCGGCAATCGCCTCGCTGTCCCACAGCGCGAGCGGCAGGCGGTCGCGCAGGTTGAGCGGCCATTCGCGCAGCGCCGGATGGATCTTCTTCGCGACGCTCATTCGCCCTTGCCCCATGCTTCCTTGTTGAGCGCCGTCGCGCATTCGCGCGCGACTTCGACATCGTCGAACGGCAAAACCCGCATAGTGTCTCCCGACCCGATTATCTGGCCCTTCTCGTGGCCTTTTCCTGCGATGAGGACGATGTCCTCGCCTTCTGCAAACTCGATCGCGCGGCAGATCGCCTCGCGCCGGTCGCCGACTTCCGTCACGTTCTCGCCCGCCCCTTCGAGGATCGCGCGGCGGATTTCCGCCGGGTCCTCTCCGCGCGGGTTGTCGTCGGTGACGATGACGTGGTCGGCAAAGCGCGATGCGGCCTCGCCCATCGGCCCTCGCTTGCCCTGGTCGCGGTCGCCGCCCGCGCCAAATACGCAGATCAGGCGGCCTTTGACGTGGGGGCGAAGTGCGACCAGCGCGGCTTCGAGAGCGTCGGGCGTGTGCGCGTAGTCGATGTAGACCGGCGTACCTTGCCCGCTGATGACTGCCCGCTCGAGACGACCCCGCACCGGCTGGAGGCGCGAGACGGCATCGAGCGTCTGCGAAGGATCACCGCCCGTCGCGATGACGAGGCCGGCTGCGACGAGCGCATTGGCCGACTGGTAGGCGCCGATCAGCGGCAGCTTGATGGTGCGCTGCTGGCCGTCGAATTCGATGGTGAGTTCCTGCCCCAGCTGGGTCGGCGTATGGGTGAGCAGGCGGATCGTTTCCCCCTGCTCCCCCACCGTGAACAGGCGAAGGTTCCGTTTCTTCGCATGTTCGATGGCCCGGCCGGCCCACTCGCTATCGCCGGTCCAGACCACAGCCGTCGCATCGTCGGCGACCACTTCGTCGAACAGCCGCATCTTGGCTGCGAAGTAGTCTTCCATGTCCTTGTGGTAATCGAGGTGGTCGCGGCTGAAATTGGTGAAGCCCGCCGCGGCGACGCGCAGCCCCTCGTTGCGATACTGGCTGAGGCCGTGGCTCGATGCCTCGTAGGCGACGTGGCTCACGCCTTCGCGCGCAAGGCCGCTCATGTTCGACAGGAAGGTGACGATGTCGGGCGTCGTCAGCCCGGTCGAGACGCTTTCCTCCGGCGTGGTAACACCGAGCGTGCCGATGCTGGCGGCGCGGTGGCCCGCCATGCGCCAGAGCTGGCGCGTCATCTCGACCGTCGAGGTCTTGCCGTTGGTCCCGGTAACTGCGACGACGGTGGCGGGGACGGGGGTGAAGAACTTCGCGGCGATCTCGGCAAAGGTCTTGCGCGGTTCGACGCTCGCGATGTGGATCGCGCCTTCGACCCGGGCTTCGGGCCGCGCGATGACGGCGACCGCACCGGCTTCGATGGCGGCGGGGATGAAGTCCTCGCCATTGACCTTGCTGCCCTGGAAAGCACCGAACACGGTGCCGGGTGCGACCTTGCGATTGTCGATGGCGAAACCGGTGACTTGCGCCTCCGCCCCTTCGGACAGGGTCACGCCGGCACTGGCTGCGAGAGCGGAAAGGCGCATCAGTGCTCCTTCCCGATCAGCGGCTTCAGGTCGGAGATGTCCACGTCACGCGTGTCGTCGGGCATGACGCCGAGCAGCGGGCCGATGCGCGGGACGAGGCGGCCGACGATCGGCGCGGCGTTCCATGCGGCGGTGCGCTGGAAGGAGCTTGCGGTGGTGCCCTTGGGCTCGTCGAGCATGGTCACGACGACGTATCGCGGGCGGTCCATCGGGAAGGCTGCGGCGAAGGTCGATACGAGCGAGGTGCGGCGGTAGCCGCCGCTGCCCGGCTTTTCCGCCGAACCCGTCTTGCCGCCGACGCGGAAGCCCGGTGCATCGGCATTGCGGCCGGTGCCGTAGATCGCGATCATGCGCAGCAGCTGGCGCATGCGGCTGGAGGTCGATGCCTTGAATACCCTGCGACCCTTGGGCGCTTCGCCCGCTTCGAGCTTCTTCATCGTCGCAGGCCGCCAGATGCCGCCATTGACCATCGCCGCATAGGCGCTCGCGAGGTGGAGCGGAGTAACCGCGATGCCGTGGCCGTAGCTCACGGTCATGTTGCGCAAGCGCGGCCAGTCGTCGCCCGGCCAGATCGGATGCCCCTTCGCGGGAAGCTCGATGTAGGGCCGCTCGTTCATGCCGAGGTCGATCATCGTGCGGCGCAGCTTTTCCGCGCCCAGTTCGTCGGCAATGCGCGCGGTCGTGGTGTTCGAGGAATGGATCAGCGTCTCGGCCACGTTGAGGCTCGGCCCCATGGCGTGGCTGTCCTTGATGGAGAAGCGCCCGACTTTCACGGGGCTGGCATCGTAGCGCTTGCCGAAATCGCGCACGACGCCTGCATCGATGGCGGCTGCGACGGAGAGCGGCTTGAACGTCGAACCGAGCTCGTAGACCTGGTTGGTCACCCGGTTGAACATGTATTTCTGGCCCTCGGCGTCGATCTTGTTGGGATCGAATTCGGGCAGCGATGCGAGGGCGAGGACTTCGCCCGTATCGACGTCGAGCACGATACCGGCAGCGCCCATTGCGTTGACCGACAGCATGCCGCGGCGCAGCTCGTCTTCAAGCGCGCCCTGCACGCGCATGTCGATCGACAGCGCGACGGGCTGGTTGCGGGTGACGGGATTGCTCAGGTGTTCGTCGAGCACCTGTTCCATGCCGACCTTGCCGCGACCTTCGGAATCGACGAAGCCGAGGACGTGCGCGGCCATCGCGCCTTGCGGATAGTGCCGTTCCGTTTCGCGCGGGAGTTCGAGGGCAAGCTCGCCGATGTCCTGCACGCGGTTGGCGTCTTCGGGCAGCACGCGGCGGCGAAGGTAACCGGCGCGGCCCGAGGCGAGCTTCTCGGCGACTTCGACTTCGTCGATCTCGGGGAAGATCGCCTTCAGGCGCGCGGCGACCTCTTGCGGGCTTTTCACCAGCGGATCGGACGGATCGCCCAGCGCCTTCGGGTTGTACCACAGCGCATAGGCAGGAAATGCGCGTGCGAGCGGGACCCCGTTGCGATCGGTCAGCTCGCCGCGCGGCGGCATCAGCGCCTCTTCGAGCGAGGTCGCGCGGATCGCGCGGTCGCTTACGCCGAAATAGGCGATGCGCATGACCGCAGCGGCAGCAACCAGCGCGAAAATGACCGCGACCCAGAGCACCCGCATCCGTGCGGTGTCGAGCGAGGTCTGGCGCATGGTGACGAGCTGCACACGGCCGGTCGAAATCGCCGTGCTGATCGTCAGCGCATTCATTCGTTCACCTCGACCGATGCACCGCGCAGCGGGTTGTCCATGGCGAGGCGGTCGGCGAGCGAGCGCTGCGCCGACATGGGCGAGCGCGGCTCGTCCTTCTCGCGCGCCGGCTGGTTGTCTTCCAGCGCTTCGCCGGTCAGCGGCGAGACCATGGCGAGCAGGCCCTCCTCTTCCGCTGCGACAGGCGCGCGGGCGACGCGAATGGGATCTGGCGCGCCGATACCGCGCGGCACGCCGAGCGCTGCAAGCTGGCGCTCGTTTTCGAGGTACTGCTTGGCAGTCGGCGCTTCATAGCCGAATTCGAGGCGGTTCCAGTCGGCCAGCTGCTGCTGGTTGGCGCGGGTCTGGAACTCGGTTTCGAGCAGCTGCTTTTCGCGTTCGAGCGCGATGATCTGGCGCTCGGCAAGGCGCACTTCGCTCTTCACCGCGTTCACCCGGAACGTCAGCGCGACGAAGCCGGTGATGCAGATGGAGAGCGCAACGGCCCAGCCGATCTGGCGCAGGCGGGATCCGGTCGACATCATGCCGCCTCCCTCGCCGGAGTGCCCGTGCGGATCGCGTGGCGCAGGGTGGAGGAGCGGGCGCGCGGGTTGCGGGCAAGCTCCGCCTCGCCCGGGCGGATCGCCTTGGAGACCTTGCGGTAGATCGGCTCTGCCGTATCGACCTGCGGCAGGTGGCGCGAGCCGCCGCCGGTCTGCGATGCTTCGCGCAAGTAGCGCTTGACGATGCGATCCTCGAGGCTGTGGAAGCTCACCACCGCGAGCCGCCCGCCTTCGCGCAGCAGCGCTTCGGCAGCGGCGAGGCCTTCGGCCAGTTCGTCGAGCTCGGCATTCACATGGATGCGGATCGCCTGAAAGCTGCGGGTCGCAGGGTCTTTCTTGTCGTGCGGCTTGTGACCCAGCGCCTTGCGCACGACGCGGGCCAGCTCGCCGGTCGTCTCCAGCGGACGGGCCGCCACGATGGCGCGCGCGACGCGGCGCGACTGGCGCTCCTCGCCATACTGGTAGAGGACGTCGGCAATGGTCGCCTCGTCGGCGGTGTTGAGAAAATCGGCGGCGCTTTCGCCCTCCTGGCTCATGCGCATGTCGAGCGGGCCGTCGCTGGAGAAGGCGAAGCCGCGCTCGGCCTGGTCGAGCTGCATGGAGGAAACGCCGATATCCATCGTCACGCCGTCGACCTGGCGGATGCCCGCCTCGTTCATGGCGTCGAGCATTTCGGAAAAGCGGCGCGGGTGCAGCACGAGAGCCGGCGGGTCTTCGCGCGTTTCGGGCCATTTGCTTCCTGCCTCGATCGCGTCGGGATCGCGGTCGAAGGCATGGACGGTCGCGCCGGCATCGAGCAGCGCGCGGGTGTAGCCGCCTGCACCGAAGGTGGCGTCGATGATCACGTCGCCGGGCTGCGGGGCGAGCGCGGCGATCACTTCGTCGAGCAGGACGGGGATGTGGGGAGCTTGGGTGTCAGAAGCGCTCATTTCTTGCGCCCCTTCGATCCGGCTTCGTCCACGAGCACGCGGCAGGCGGCCTGCGCAGCCTCCCATTCGGGGCCCATCTTGTAGAGCTGTTCCGGATTCCAGATCGTGAAGAACCGGCCACCGCCGCGGAAGAACAGGCCGTCGGAAATATCGGCCAAGCCGAGCAGGAAGGTCGGCATCACGAAACGGCCGCTGTCGTCGAAGGGGACCTGCTCGAAACCGAACAGCTGGCTCATGCGCTCGTCGTAGTCGAAGTCGCGGCCGTGGCGGTCGGCGGACTCGTATTCGCGCTCGAGCTGGTCGTGCAGTTCTTCCTCGCGCGAGAGGCCGAAGCCGACGAGGCATTTCCACTTGGGGTGCTTGTCGATGCACAGGATGCGGTTGTCGCCGCTGGCCTCTTTCACGGCCTTGCGGAACCGCGGAGGCAGCACGAAACGGCCCTTGTCGCCTGCCGGCGAATAGGCCTGTCCGCTGTAGCTGACCCGCACTCCCGTCACTGCGACTTTCGCACCCCTCGCCATTCCCTGCCGCAGGCACGCCTTCCCCGTCTCCGCCCGCGCGTAAGCGATGGCGGCTCGCTTCGTCCCCACGAAGCGCAGCGAAAGACAACCTGTCTGATGGAAGACGGTATTAACCCGCAGCACGCGGGGATAAAAGGGAAAATTAAGGGATTACCCGGGAAAACCCGTCAGAGTGTTGTTTTTATTGCAGATATTTCCTTAACGCGCCCCTCTCATCAAGCCTGTCACAGCCCTGAAAAGCCAGCAAGTTCCGTGCTTTCCCGTAGAGTCCCCATGCGAGTCCCGCTCCCTGCCCGCAAATTCCCGTGCGACTCGTCAGCCCGGCCATGAAAGGCTCCCGAGAAGATGGTCGAGGGCCTCTTCCCGGCCGGTAAGGACGCCATCGTCCGGTTCCTCCAGCAGGGCGGCATCGGCGACGACCAGCACCTCGCCCGCACCGATCGAACAGTTTGCGGTAAGGCCGTTTGCCGCGATCCAGCAAGCTTCCATAGCCGTCGGGAAACCTTCGCGCGTTGCCAGACGTCCCGGCAGGTTCACCGGGCCGGATCGGACCGTGCCGGTATCGAAAGCCTCCAACCGCTCGCCTGCCGTCTGCTCTTCATCGAACAGGAGGTCGAGGCCCCAGCGGGCGAGCAGCGGATCGATCATCACGATGGCCTGCGGGCGGCGCCGGTCGCCGAGGCCGAATTCGCTGTGCGCGGTGAGCATCGGGTCGGCGAACAGGAGCAGGTGCCCTCCTCCCCTCACCCAGCTGTCGAGCGCGACCAGGTCGGCAGGCGGCAAGGCGGCCGGCTGTGCGAGCAGCAGGCGCTCGAGCGGGGCCAGCCTCTCGGAGACCTCGCCCGCGCTTCCCGGCACGGCGAGGCTGTCGAGCGGGACGAGGCGGAAGTCTTCCTCCAGCCGCGCGCGGACCCAGTGCGGCTCGCTATCCTGCGCCAGCATGTCCTCGATCGAGCTTGCCTCGGACCAGTAGATCGGCAGCGATGTCATGAGGCCGAGCGCGGGCTTCTCCCGCTCGCGCGGGGCCACGCTCCACGCGATGAAAGCCAGCACGAAAACGAGCAGGACCGCGCCGAGCGCGAGCTTAGTCCTCGCCACTGCCTCCGCCCTGTTCGGGAAGGATGGCGGGCTCCTGCGACGGCGTGGGAGTGGGCGATGCCGGCAGGTCGGGCACGACGCCCGCTTCGGCAAGCGGGTCGTGCTGCGGAACCGCAGTCTCGCTCGGTTTTACGGTCGCCGCCGCTTCAGGCACGGCGGAAGCCTCGGTCTGCTCGGCGCGGCTGAGGATGGTATCGGCCAGCGCAACCAGCAGGACCATGGCAGCAATGCCGGACAGGCCGATCTGCAGGCGATGCGCAGCTTCCGACCGCGTCCCGCCGAGCGGCGGCGGGGGAGCATCCTTGTCGGGCTGCTTTAAAATTCGTTCCAGCAAGTTCGTTGCCATGCGCGCGACGCTACAGGGCGCGCAGGTGCAGCGTCAATCGGATTAGACGCGTCAGTCGGCCAGCCAGTCGAATACCGGGAGGTCCTTCGCCTCGAGCCATTCGCGGTTGTAGAGCGTCGAGAGATAGCGGAATCCGGTGTCGCACAGGATCGTCGCCACGCGCGCATCCTTGCGCCCTTCGGCGACTAGTTGCTTGCCGAGCTCGATCGCGCCCGCGACGTTGATCCCGCTCGACAGGCCGAGGCACAGCCCCTCCTCGCGCAGCAGGCGGGCGACCCAGCCGAGGCCGACCTCGTCGGAAATGCGGAACTGCGTGTCGATCGGCGCGCCTTCGAGATTGGCGGTGATCCGGCCCTGCCCGATGCCCTCTGCGACGGAGGAACCTTCGGCCTTGAGCTCGCCATTGGCGAAATAGTTGTAGAGCGCCGCGCCATGCGGGTCGGTCAGCGCGATGCGCACGTTCTCGTCGAATTCCTTGAGGCCCATGCCCACGCCCGCGATCGTGCCGCCCGTCCCTGCCGCGCAGGTGAAGCCGTCGATGCGGCCTTCGAGCTGATCCCACAGCTCCTTCGCGGTGCCTTCGATATGCGCCTTGCGGTTGGCGGTGTTGTCGAACTGGTTGGCCCAGATCGCGCCCTCGGTGTCCTCCGCCAGGCGGCGCGAGGTGTGGACGAAGTGGTTGCAGTCGGAATATTTGGTCGGCGGGACGGTCACCAGCTCGGCGCCGAGCGCGCGCAGCGTGTCCATCTTTTCCTTCGACTGGTTGTCCGGCATCACGATGATCGTCCGGTAGCCGAGCGCATTGGCAACCAGCGCGATGCCGATGCCGGTATTGCCTGCCGTCCCCTCGACCACGCAGCCGCCGGGCTTCAGGTCGCCGCTCGCCTCCGCATCGCGGATGATGCCGAGCGCCGCCCGGTCCTTCACCGAGGCACCGGGATTGGCAAACTCGCACTTGCCGTAGATTTCGCAGCCGGCTTCCTCGCTCGCTCCCTTGAGCAGGACGAGCGGGGTATTACCGATCAGTTCGAGCGTATCTTTGCGCGGGGGAGGAGCAATCATGCCAGCGAGCTAGGCCGCCCCCACGGCAGGCGCAACGCAGATGCGCTACGCCGTATGCAAATCAATCTTCCGGCGCGATCGTGACCTTTAGGCCGTCGAGCTCGCCCGTGAAGGGGATCTGGCACGACAGGCGCGAATTGGCTTCGCGGTGGTCGGAGGATTCGAGCAGGTCGTCCTCGTCCTCGCTCATTTCCGGCAGCTTGTCCTGGAAGGCGGGGTCGACATGGACGTGGCAGGTCGCGCACGAGCAACAACCGCCGCACAGCGCGAGCAGCTCGTCGAAGCCGTTGTCGCGAATGGCTTCCATCACGGTCAGGCCGTCCTCGACCTGGACTTCGCTTTCTTCACCGGCACGGTTGACGACGATCAGCTTGGGCATGTGGCTTTGCTTTCCGTTTGCTTTCGACCAAAAGGCCTTCGGGCGCGGCTGCTAAGCAAAGGTCGCGCATTTGGCAAGGGACGGGACAAACGCGGCCATGGGATTGAGCGCAGAACAGATCAGGGCGGGCATCGACCATGTCGCCGCGCGCGAGCCCGGAATAGCGCGTGCGCTGGAGCGCGTCGGCTATCCCGAACCGCGCATCCGGCCGACCGGCTACAAGACGCTTCTGCGCACGATCGTCGGCCAGCAGGTCTCGGTCGCGGCGGCATCTTCGATGTGGAACAAGCTGGAGGCGGAACTGGGCGAAGACTTCACCCCCGCCTGCTTGCTGGAGCGCGATTTCGACACGCTGCGCGCCTGCGGCCTCTCGCGCCAGAAGCAGGGCTATGCCCGCAGCCTGTGCGAACTGGTCGAAGCGGGCGAGGTCGATTTCGAGAAGCTGCCGGCCGATGATGAGGAAGCGATCGAACAGCTCACCCGGATCAAGGGCATCGGGCGCTGGTCGGCGGAAATCTACCTGCTGTTCGCCGAAGGACGCCCCGACATCTGGCCCGCGGGCGACCTCGCCGTGCAGGCAGGCATCGGCAAGATCCTCGGCCACGAAGAGCGCCCGAGCGAGAAGACCACCCGCGCGCTAGCCGACGATTGGAGCCCGCATCGCGGGTCCATCGCCATCCTGACCTGGCACAGCTACAACAATCCCGCGCTCTGAGGCGGCGCAGTTCAGGACGGAAAGTAGAATATCGTCTCGGTCGAAGCGCGCTTCACGACCCCGCCGGCTGTTCTCCCGATCGGGGTTACCTGACGGACACCCGGCTTGCGCCATGGCTGCTTCGGCCCCGTTCCTGATCGCTTCGCCACGCTCTTGCCTCCCCTGCGCCCGGCCATCCGAAATGCGGTCACGGGCAAGACATATTCCGGCCTTCGTCGTGCAATAACAATTCGGTAGGCTGCCTAGGCGGGCGTTAACCGGTCTCGCGCTTCCACGATGCGCGCATGCGGGACGATGGTCGCATCTGGTCGGCAGTTCGTCGAAACGACATGGCGAGGTGATCGCGGCGTATGTAAAGCACCCTTGTCAAACCTTGGGAGGAACCGAATGTTTTCAATGAAACAAAAGACGCTGCTCGCCGGTTGTGCCATGGCCGCTCTCGCCATGGCCGTGCCCAATGCGGCAAGCGCCGACCATCACAAATCCGACGGAGTATCGATGAACCACACCGCCGAAGCCGCCCCCCTGATCCCGCGCGAAAACCTGTTCGGCAATCCGACGCGCACTGCGGGCCGGATCAGCCCCGATGGCAAATGGCTCAGCTGGCTTGCGCCCAAGGACGGCGTGCTCAACGTCTGGCTCGCCCCGGCCGACGATCCTTCGAGCGCAAAGGCGATGACCTCTGCCACCGACCGCCCGATCCGCCAGTATTTCTGGTCGCCCGACAGCCAGAGCCTGCTCTACATCCAGGACAAGGGCGGCGACGAGAACTTCCTGCTCTACGGCATCAACATCGAAAGCGGCGAGGAAACCGACCTCACCCCGTTCGAGGACACCCGCGTCCAGGTGATCGGCACGTCGGAGACGATCCGCGACAAGATCCTCGTCGGCCTCAACAACCGCGACGCGCGCTTCTTCGATGCGCACCTGCTCGACCTCAACACGGGCGAACTGACGCTGGTGATGGAGAACAACGGCTTCGCCGGCTTCCTCGCCGACGACAATCTCGACCTGCGCATGGCGATCCGCCCGAACCCGAGCGGCGGGATGGACTTCTTCCCGATCACCGATGGCGAGGTTGCTGCCGAGGCGACCGAAAGCACGGGCCTCGCGGATTCGCTGACCACCCAGCCGGCAGGCTTCACCACCGACGGCAAGACGATGTACTGGATCGACAGCCGCGGAAGGAACACCGCCGCGCTGATCGCGCAGGACGTCGCGACCGGCGAGAAGACCGTTATCGCGGAGAACGAGAAGGCCGACATCGGCGGCGCGATGGCCGATCCCAAGACGGGCGAGATCGAGGCATACAGCTTCACCTATCTCACCACCGAATGGACCGCGATCGACCCGGACGTGAAGGCCTCGCTCGACTGGCTCGGCGAACGGCTGGAAGGCGAGTTCGGCGTGCAGTCGCGGACCGAGGACGACACCAAGTGGGTCGTGTGGAACGATCCGCTGACCGCGCCGTCCAAGACCTTCATCTACGACCGCTCGGCCGGCACGCTGACCGAGTTCTACACCACCCGCCCCGAACTGGTCGGCGCGCCGCTGCAGCCGATGTGGCCGCTCGAAATCACCAGCCGCGACGGGCTCACCCTGCCGTCCTACCTGACGCTCCCGCCGGGCAGCGACAGCGATGGCGACGGCGTGCCGGACGAAGCGGTGCCGATGGTGCTGCTGGTCCATGGCGGCCCGTGGGCGCGCGACGGCTATGGCTACAACAGCTACCACCAGTGGCTCGCCAACCGCGGCTATGCCGTGATGAGCGTGAACTTCCGCGGCTCGACCGGCTTCGGCAAGGACTTCATCTCCGCCGGCGACCTCGAATGGGGCGAGGCGATGCATGACGACCTGATCGACGCGGTGAACTGGGCGATCGAAAAGGGCATCACCGGCAAGGACAAGGTCGCCATCATGGGCGGCTCCTACGGCGGCTATGCGACGCTTGCCGGCCTGACCTTCACGCCGGAAACCTTTGCCTGCGGCGTCGACATCGTCGGCCCGTCCAATCTCGAGACCCTGCTCGCATCGATCCCGCCCTACTGGGAGCCGATGATCGCGCAGTTCCACGAGCGCATGGGCAACCCGAACACCGAGGAAGGCCTCGCCCTGCTGAAAGAGCGCAGCCCGCTCTACAAGGCCGGCGAGATCACCAAGCCGCTGCTGATCGGACAGGGCGCCAACGACCCGCGCGTCAAGCAGGCGGAAAGCGACCAGATCGTCGATGCGATGAAGCAGGCGAACATCCCGGTGACCTATGTCCTCTTCCCGGACGAAGGCCACGGCTTCGCCAAGCCGAACAACAACATCGCCTTCAACGCGATCACCGAGAATTTCCTCGCGACTTGCCTCGGCGGACGCTCGGAGCCGATCGGCGACACGGTCTCCGGCTCGACTGCGGAAATCGTCGAGGGTGCCGAGCACGTCCAGGGCCTGACGGACGCACTCGGCGGCTGACTCGCGGATTAAGTTTCTGGCCAAACGGGCCGCGCGGGATTACCCATCTCGCGCGGCTTGTTTTTTGGGAGAGGACGACATGAGCGAGCGCAAGGCTATCTTCATCACCGGCGGCGCGTCGGGAATCGGGCGCGCGATCGCTCGCAAATTCGGGGCGGAGGGCTGGTTCGTCGGCCTCGGCGATATCGATGCCGAAGGCATGGCGACCACTGCCGAAATGCTGCCCGGTGGCTTTTCCTATTGCCACACATTCGACGTGCGCGACCGCGCTGCATGGGACGTAGCGCTCGATGCGTTTTCCAAGGCCGCAGGCGGCCGGATCGACGTGCTGGCAAACAATGCCGGCATCCCGATCGGCGGATCGCTGGTCGACAACAGCGTCGAGGAAATCGAGCGCTGCCTCGACATCAACCTGAAGGGCGCGCTGTTCGGTGCGCAGGCG
Organism: Erythrobacter sp. HKB08; assembly: GCF_004114695.1. NCBI lineage: Bacteria > Pseudomonadati > Pseudomonadota > Alphaproteobacteria > Sphingomonadales > Erythrobacteraceae > Erythrobacter > Erythrobacter sp. HKB08. The sequence goes on along the minus strand of NZ_CP035310.1, from coordinate 1,227,775 downwards.
GCCTATCCGCACCTCAAGAAGACCGCGCCGGGAAGCTGCCTGCTCAACACCGCGAGCGCGGCCGGGATTTACGGAACGCCGGGTGCGAGCGTCTATTCGGCGACCAAGTTCGGCGTGCGCGCGCTGACCGAGAGCCTCGATGGCGAATGGGCGGAAGACGGCATCAACGTGCGCTCGCTGTGCCCAAGCTTCATCGACACGCCGCTGCTCGAACACAGCCCCAATGCCAAGACCAACGAAAGCGTCCGCCAGCGGGTCGAGGATGCGGGACTGGAAATCACGCCCGTCAGCGAAGTCGCCGATGCGGCATGGCAGGCGGTTCACAGCGACAAGCTGCACACGCTGGTCGGCAAGACCGCCAAGCAGATGGGTTTCGCCGCGCGCTGGATGCCGGGCCGCGTGCGCAAGCAGACCCGCTCGAGCCTGCGCCCGCTCGGACGCTAGCGCTCCGCGCGCTGGCGCAGTGCCTTGCCGCCTTCGCTGAGCACGGGTTCGAGCTCGCCCCACGGCACGGAGACTTCATATTCGCACGGCGTGATGGCGTGGGCGAGGTCGGGCTGGAAGCGAATGCCGTCGCGCTCGACCAGGTAGCTCCACCACTCATGATCCGATGCGAAGCCCGCGCATTCGCGGTTGTCCGTCTCTTCGTCCGGCCAGCGCTGCATGACGATCGCGCGCAGGGCCGGTTGCATCAGCACGCCGCCATATTCGCCGCGCGCAATGCCTTCCGCGACGAACCAGTCGGCCGGGTCCAGCTGCTCGCCCGATTGCCGGTCGAAAGTGAAATATTCCTGCCAGTGATTGGGATGCGCGCCGCCGCAATAGCTGCTGTTGCCGCTGACGAGCGATAGCAGCTGACCATTGGCGAAGACCGGACTGTGCGAGCGCTCGAAATAGCCATCGACACCGTGCAGCGAAATCGCGCCGGCCATGCATTGCATGACATCGTCCTCGACCTTCCCGCTCGGCAGGCGCGCGGCGAGCCAGTCGAGTATCGCGGGATCGCCGGGCTGCGACGGGGCGAAGGAGAAGCCGCCGACATGCACGTCTTCGAGGTGCGCAGGCGGGAGGAACGTCATTCGGGCGAAATCCAGTCCCTCGATACTGTCCGCGCTCGTCTCGAAGTCTGGCGCGAAGGACCGGGGCTCGAGGTAGTTTCTCGACTCGCAGGCGAACCAGCTTTCCTCCGCACCCTCTGGAATGCGGGTAAGAGCGATCGGCAAGTTCCGCTCGCCCTGATGCCAGCTGCCGCCAATGCGATCGTGGGAGACGCTCGCGATCGCCCAGCGTGGCGGGTCTTGCGATCCGTCTTCGCTGTAAGAGCTGCCCTCGATCCAGCTGTCGATGCTCTCGCGGCTTTCCAGCCGGATCGGCTTCAGCTGGCTGAGGTAGTAATAGCTGCCCTGCCCGTCGCCATTGCGGCGCTGGTCGAGGCACACGACGACCGGATAGCGACCGATGGTCCCTTCCCACACGCCGACCCAGGAGGGCTTTTCCTGCTCGTCCTGCGCAGCCGCCGGAAGGACGAGCCCGAAAGCCAGCAGGAGGGCGGCGAGCGAGCGCAAGCTGCGTTCAGCCCACCATCGCGTCTATCGCCGCCGCCATGGCGACGTCGCGAACCGACAGGCCGCCCGCATCGTGCGTGGTCAGAGTGATCTCGACTTTGTTGTAGACGTTGAACCATTCGGGATGGTGGTCGTGCTTGTCGGCAAGCAGCGCGACGCGCGTCATGAAGCCGAATGCCTCGTTGAAATCCTCGAACTGCAGCTTGCGTTCGATCGCCTTGCCGTCGCGGGCGAGCGACCACTGGGGATGCGCCGTCAGCAGGTCCTCGCGCTCGGACTGGGTCAATTCGGCTACGGACATTCGCGCTGCTCCCTTCGCTTGTTACGCGTGGCGCTTTCGCCTAGTGCTCGCCCTCATGCAAGAGTGCAGCATAACCGCGCGTGAACTGGCCTGTCGGCGCGGCGAGCGCATCCTGTTCAGCAGGCTGGACCTCAGCCTCGCACCGGGTGAAGCGCTGCATCTTGCCGGCCCCAACGGCATCGGCAAATCGAGCCTCATCCGCATCCTTGCAGGGCTGCTTTCGCCCTATGCGGGCGAGGTCGAGCGGAGCGGCGCGATCGGCCTGATCGACGAGCGCCCCGCCCTCGACGAGCGAACGCCGCTCGGCAAGGCGCTGGGCTTCTGGCAGCGGATCGACGGTGCGGCGGACAACGAGTTCGTGCGCCTCGGCCTCGGCGAATTGCTCGACGTGCCGGTGCGCTACCTCTCGACCGGCCAGCGCAAGCGCGCCGCCCTTGCCCGCCTGCTCGGCCAGCATTGCCCGATCTGGCTGCTCGACGAGCCATTGAACGGCCTCGACAGCGCGGCAGTCGAGCTGGTCGAGACGCTGGTGGCGGAGCATTGCGCGGCAGGCGGCATCGCGGTCGTCGCATCGCACCAGCCGTTCCGCATGGACGGGCTTTCGCGCCTCGAAATCGGGGAGTTCGCCGCGTGATCGGCCCGCTGCTCAAACGCGACCTCGCCACGCTCATGCCGGGCGGACGCAGCGGTGGCAGCGTGCTGCCGCTATTGTTCTTCCTCGCGGTGGCGATGTTGTTTCCCTTCGCCGTCGGACCGGACGCGCCGACGCTGCTCAAGACCGGCGGCGGGGTGATCTGGGTCGCGGCGCTGCTTGCCAGCATCCTGCCGCTCGATCGGCTGATCCAGCCCGACCTCGATGCAGGCGTGTTCGACCAGCTGGCGCTACGCGGCGTGAGCGAGGAACTGGTCGTCGCGATCCGCCTCATCGCCCACTGGCTAAGCTTCGCGCCATTCCTGCTGGTCGCCTGCTTTCCGGCAGCAGCCCTGCTCAACCTCGACGGGCCGGCGCTGCATTTCGTGCTCATCGGCCTTATCGCCGGGACGCCGGGCCTCGCCGCGATCGGCGTGACAATCGCTGCGCTTACCGCAGGTCTTCGCGGCGGAGCGGCGCTGTCGGGCCTCCTGCTGATCCCGCTGGCGGTGCCGGTGCTGATCTTCGGGGCAGGCGCGCTCGAAAGGCAGGACTACGGCGCCGTCGCGCTGTGCGCGGCTATCAGTCTCGTGCTGGTCGCAATCACGCCGTTTGCCGGCGCCGCAGCCATCCGGGCCGCACGCGAGGGTTAGGCTGCCCGCCCGCTATTCCTTCGCGAAATCGATCTGGAGCTGGTCGCGTCCGTCGATCTCGGAATAGCTGACGCGTCCGCTCTCCAGCCCGTTCCCCTTGAAGACGACTTCCCTGTCAGGCTCTGCCATCCGCTCGACCGGCGTGACCTCGTAGCCCGCCTCGGCAAGCTTGGTCCGGTAGGTTTCCATCAGTTGCGCCGGGTCGATCGCAGTCGTGCCGCGCAGGAGATAATTGCGCGTCCCGATCTCCATCTTGCCGAGCGGCCGGAAATCCACGGGAAGGTAGATCGTGTCGGGAAACCAGTCCGGTATGGCGATCGTATCAGGCTCGACGTCGGCATCGTAGGTCGTGATCTCGGGCATGCCCGGATCGTCGCCCTCGGCCGTCTCGCCAGCGCCTCCGCAAGCGGCCAGCGCAAGGCTGGTGCCTGCGAGGATCGAAAGCCCCGCGCGTTTCAGATTGTCTCTCATCGCTCATCCCCCTCGATTGCGGTTGGAAACTATCAGATATCGTAAGGCGGCTGGTGCTGTCCTTTCGGGCTCAGCGTGAAGATCTCGTTGCCGGTTTCAGTAATGCCGATCGAATGCTCGAACTGCGCAGAAAGCGACTTGTCGCGCGTCACCGCAGTCCAGCCGTCGTTGAGCAGCTTCACCCACGGCTTGCCGAGGTTGATCATCGGTTCGATGGTGAAGAACATGCCGGGCTTGAGCTCCGGGCCCGTCCCCGCCTTCGCTGCATGGACGACTTCGGGCGCGTCGTGGAACAGGCGGCCGAGGCCGTGGCCGCAGAACTCGCGCACCACGCCGTAGCGGAATTGGCGGGCGTGCTCTTCGATCGCGGCACCGATATCGCCGAGCCGCGCGCCGGGCTGGGCTTTCTCGATACCGATCATGAGGCATTCGTAGGTCACGTCGACCAGTCGGCGCGCCTTCAAGGGCACGTCACCAACGAGGAACATGCGGCTGGTATCGCCGTGCCAGCCGTCGAGCAGCGGGGTCACGTCGATATTGACGATGTCGCCATCCTTCAGCGTCTTTTCGCTCGGGATGCCGTGGCACACCACGTGGTTGATCGAGATGCAGCAGCTGTGCGCATAGCCGCGATAGCCCATGGTCGCGGGCACCGAGCCGCCGTCGAGCATCATCGACAGGATGCGCTCGTCGAGTTCGCCGGTGGTGACGCCGGGCACGACATATTGCGCGATCTCGTCGAGGATGGTCGCGGCAAGGCGTCCGGCCTTGCGCATCCCCTCGAAGCCTTCCGGCCCGTGGAGCTTGATGGACCCGTCGCGGTAGACGGTCTCGTCGCCTTCGATCAGCTGGTATTCGGTCATGCGCTGCCATGTAGCGACTGCGCGCACGAATTGCGAGCTTGGAACGCGCGCGCGTTCGGCTAGTAGGAATGGCATGACCGATTACAGCGACCTGATCCAGCCCGACCGCGGGCAAGACGCCATCACCATCCACCTCGTCAATGCCGACGGCTTCCCCGCCTGGGCGAAGTCGCTTTCGGCCGGCCAGCGTGCCGCGCTCGAGGCGCAGAAGTTCGACGGCGGCGGTTACCAGGTCGGCATCGTGCCCGATGGCGACAGCTGGTTCGCAGTGGGCGGTGTCGCCAATCCGGACGAGCTGTCGAGCTGGTGCATGGCGAAACTGGCCGAGGCGCTGCCCGAAGGCACCTATCGGCGCGCGGAAGGCGAACCGGGCCCCGCCATGTTCGGCTGGATCACCGGGCAATACCGCTTCGACCGCTATGCCAAGGAAGAAAAGCCGACCGGCGCGCGGGTGCTGCTGACCAAGGAGGTCAAGAAGATCGACGCCGCCGTCGCCGAAGCGACTGCGACCGCGCTCGTGTGCGACATGGTCAACACGCCGGCCGAGGACATGGGTCCTGCTGCGATCGAGGCCGAGGCGGAGACCATCGCCAAGCGCCACAATGCCAGGTTCACCGTCACCAAGGGCGATGCGCTGGAGCAGGATTACCCGATGATCCACGCCGTCGGCCGCGCTGCCGCACGCAGCCACGCGCCGCGCCTCATCCGCCTCGAATGGGGCGACGAGAAGCACCCGAAGATCGCCATCGTCGGCAAGGGTGTCGCCTTCGATTCCGGCGGCCTCGACGTGAAGAGCGCTGCCGGCATGAAGCTGATGAAGAAGGACATGGGCGGCTCGGCCCACGCCCTCGCGCTCGCCGACCTGGTGATGGGCGCGAAGCTGCCGGTGCGCCTGCATGTGCTCGTCCCCGCAGTCGAGAACGCGATTTCCTCGAACAGTTTCCGCCCGGGCGACGTGCTCAGGACGCGCAAGGGGCTGACGGTGGAGATCGGCAACACCGATGCCGAAGGCCGCCTCATCCTCGGCGATGCGCTGAGCCGTGCGAGCGAGGAGGAGCCGGAATTCATCATCGACTTCGCGACCCTGACCGGCGCTGCGCGCGTCGCGCTCGGCCCGGACCTGCCCGCGCTGATGACCCGGCGCGACGAAACCGCCGCGGAGTTGATCGAGGCAGGCAAGGCGCATGACGACGAGCCATGGCGCCTGCCGCTGCCCGAAGCCTATCGCGAATGGCTCAATTCGGACATCGCCGATCTCAACAACGCGCATGGCAATGCCTTTGCCGGGGCGAGCGTCGCAGGCCTCTTCCTCGACCGCTTCGTCGGCGAAGGGATCGACTGGGCGCATTTCGACACCTTCGCATGGCGCCCCACGGCCAAGCCCGGGCGGCCCAAGGGCGGCGCGGCATATGGCCTGCGCGCGGCATTCCACATGCTGCAGGGTCGCTACGGAAAGGCGTGATTTTGCGCGCCGACCTTGCCGTGAACGTTATCCGAGGATAAGCGCGCGCCACCGCTTGTGCGGCCAGCACCAGACAGGCAGACGAAACGACAGTGAGCGAAGCAAAGCAGTACCAGGTGCCGACAGAGGCTCTACGGCTCGACGGGCCGGTCAAGCGACCCGCGCCGGGTACGCTGCCGCTGCGCGGTGATATCGCGCATATCGCACTCGCCGGTCGTTACCTCGTGCCGCATTATGCCGTGCCGCAGCAGCGCACGATCGGCGATGCCGATGTCGTCCTGCGCCTTGCAGGCCGCGAGGACGGCACGGAAGTCGCGACGCTTGCTGCCGGGAGCGGTTTCGAACTGCTCGATACGGCCGGCAACTGGGCGTGGGGCTGCGTCGGTCCGGAAGGGCCGAGCGGCTGGATCCCGCTTTCCGCGCTCGCGCCCGACGGGCAGTGACCAGCACGATCTTTATCGACGGCGCGGCAGGCACGACCGGCCTCGAAATCCGCGACCGCCTGGCGAACCGCAGCGAGTTCGAACTGCTCGTCCTCGGTGACGACAAGCGCAAGGACACCGGCGCCCGGCGCGAGGCGATCAACGCCTGCGACGTCGCAATCCTGTGCCTGCCCGACGATGCCGCGCGCGAAAGCGTCGCGCTGATCGACAACCCGGCGACCCGCGTGATCGACGCCTCGACCGCGCACCGCGTTGCCGATGGCTGGGCCTACGGCTTTCCCGAACTGGTCGGGCGCAAGACCGTCGCCTCGGCGCGTTTCGTCGCCAATCCGGGCTGCTATCCGACCGGCTTCCTCGCCCTCGTCGCGCCGCTTGTGCGCGCCGGGCTGCTACCTGCCGACTGGCCCTTTACGGTCAACGCGGTTTCGGGTTTTTCCGGCGGCGGCAATGCGCTGATCGACCGGTTCGAGGAAGATCGCGGCATCGCCTGGCGCGGCTACGGCCTCGCCATGGGGCACAAGCACCTGCCCGAAATGCAGCGCTATGCCGGCCTCGCCCACCCGCCCGTTTTTGCACCCGCCGTGGTCGACGCGATGCGCGGCATGGCGGTGGAAGTTCCGCTGCCGCTCAGCGCGATTGGCGGGGCTGGTTCAGTGGGAGACCTGCGCGATGCGCTGGCGGAATTCTACGCCGGGTCGGCAATCGTGACGGTCGATACCTCGGACGAGGCGCCTGCCGAACTGCTGCTGCGCAAGGATGCCGCGCCGTGGGACGGCATGAAGCTTGCAGTTTACGGCTCGGCCGATGGCTCGCAGGCGCGGCTCGTCGCCTTGCTCGACAACCTCGGCAAGGGAGCGAGCGGGGCCGCGGTCCAGTCGCTCAACCTGATGTGCGGCTTGCCGGAGGAAACGGGGCTCTCGCTTTCTGCCTAAAAATTAGGCAGGGCTTGCCGTGAATCCGAGCAAATGCGGCCCGATTTTCCGTCTGCTGCCTGAGCCCTGTCCGCCCCGACCGACGCAATTGCGTCGATTCCCGAACGATCCGCTGTGCCACCGGAACTTCGAGCCGATTGGCACGCTTCTTGATTATAGAAAACGCGAGGCATCGTGCCGTCGCCGGTACCGCAATGCGGTGTCGGCCAAAGGCGCAGGACAAGAGGGATCACGTGAAGAAGATCGAAGCGATCATCAAACCCTTCAAGCTCGACGAGGTGAAGGAGGCGCTGCACGAAGTCGGCGTGTCCGGCATCACCGTCACCGAGGCCAAGGGCTTCGGGCGCCAGAAGGGCCACACGGAACTCTATCGCGGTGCCGAATACGTCGTCGATTTCCTGCCCAAGGTGAAGCTCGAGGTGGTCGTGTCCGACACGCTCGCCGAGCAGGTGGTGGAAGCGATTGCAGCCTCCGCCCAGACGGGCCGCATCGGCGACGGCAAGATTTTCGTTTCCCCGATCGAGAGCGCGCTGCGCATTCGCACGGGCGAAAAGGACGACGACGCGATTTGACCGATAGGGCCGCCGCGCCCCGGGGGCGGGCGCGACAGGCCGGATATTCACTGCCCTGAGACACCAAAGAGGATCGAACATGGCATCTGCAAAAGACATCGTGAAACAGATCAAGGAAAACGAGATCGAATGGGTCGATCTGCGTTTCACCGATCCCAAGGGCAAATGGCAGCACCTCTCGATGGTCGCCAGCGTCATGGGCGAAGACGAGTTCGAGGACGGCCTGATGTTCGACGGCTCCTCGATCGCCGGCTGGAAGGTGATCAACGAGAGCGACATGATCCTCAAGCCGGATCTCGAGCGCGTCTACATGGACCCGTTCAGCGCGACCCCGATGATGATCGTCTTCTGCGACATCGTCGAACCCTCGACCGGCGACTGGTACAGCCGCGACCCGCGCACGACCGCCAAGCGCGCGGAAAACTACATGAAGACACTCGGTGTCGGCGACACCGTCTACGTCGGCCCTGAAGCCGAGTTCTTCATGTTCGACGACGTGCGCTTCGAAGACGGCTATGCCGGTTCGGGCTTCGCGATCGACGATGTCGAGCTGCCGACCAACTCGGGCAAGGAATTCGAAGCGGGCAACCTCGCCCACCGTCCGCGCGCCAAGGGCGGTTACTTCCCGGTCGCTCCGGTCGACAGCGCAGTCGACATCCGCGGCGAAATGGTCGCGACCATGATCGAGATGGGCCTCAACTGCGACAAGCACCACCACGAAGTCGCCGCAGCCCAGCACGAACTCGGCCTGACCTTCTCGACGCTGGTCCACACCGCCGACCAGATGCAGATCTACAAGTACGTCGTGCACCAGGTCGCCCATGCCTATGGCAAGACCGCGACCTTCATGCCGAAGCCGATCAAGGACGATAACGGCTCTGGCATGCACACCCACATGTCGATCTGGGACAATGGCAAGCCGACCTTCGCGGGCAATGGCTATGCCGGCCTGTCGGACAACTGCCTCTATTACATCGGCGGCGTCATCAAGCACGCCAAGGCGCTGAACGCCTTCACCAACCCGACGACCAACAGCTACAAGCGCCTGGTCCCGGGCTTCGAGGCTCCGGTCCTGCTCGCCTATTCGGCGCGCAACCGCTCCGCTTCCTGCCGCATCCCCTACGGTGCGGGCGAGAAGGCGAAGCGCGTCGAGTTCCGCTTCCCCGATGCGATGGCCAACCCGTATCTCGCCTACTCGGCGCTGCTGATGGCCGGCCTCGACGGGATCCAGAACAAGATCCACCCGGGCGAAGCGATGGACAAGAACCTCTACGACCTGCCGCCGGCAGAGCTCGCCGATGTTCCGACCGTCTGCGGCAGCCTGCGCGAAGCGCTGGAATCGCTCGAAGCGGACCACGAGTTCCTGCTCAAGGGCGACGTGTTCACCAAGGACCAGATCGAAGCCTATTGCGAACTCAAGTGGGAAGAAGTCTCGCGTTGGGAAACCACGCCGAGCCCGGTCGAGTTCGACATGTACTACAGCGCGTAAGCGCCTCGGTTTTTCGAGACAGGAAAGGGCGTCCGGAGCGATCCGGGCGCCCTTCTTCTTTGCGCGGGCTACTTCGCAGTCGCGCTGATCGTCGGCTTTACCCTATTAATTCAGTGACTTAATGCCTTTTATAGATCGCTGCATTTTCCTACTCGGAAGAATTCTGCCAACTGGTCCGGTCTCCCCACCCCTTTTTCCCGGAGACCAAGCCATGACGACTATCCGCAAGCCCGTGTTCGACACCGTTCGCGCCATTCTCGGCCGGGGCTTTCGCCAGCACGAGGTCGACCGCCTCGATGCCGCGCTCGATGGCCACGCGCCAACACAAGCGAACAGCGTAACATGTGTAACTTTCCAACAGGTCGGGCCGCAGGGCATCGCGCTCATCAAGCGGTTCGAGGGCTGCGCACGGCTGCGAACCGACGGCATGGTCGAGGCCTATCCAGATCCCGCAAGCGGCGGCGATCCGTGGACCATCGGCTGGGGCGCGACCGGCACGGGCATCGGACCGGGCACGGTGTGGACACAGGGCGAGTGCGACGAGCGGCTAGCGCGCGATCTCGAACGCTATGCGCGCGAAGTTGGCCGGGCACTCGATGGCGCGCCGACAACGCAGGCGCAGTTCGACGCGCTGGTCAGCTTCCACTACAATACCGGCGCGATCGCGCGGGCGACCCTCACCAAGCTGCACCGCAGCGGCGATTTCTGCGCTGCGAAGGCGGAATTCGGTCGCTGGAATCGTGCAGCTGGCCGCATTCTGAAGGGCCTGACCCGCCGCCGTGCGGCAGAGGCGGAACTCTATGCGTCCGGGTAACCACGCGCATTAGCCTGCTGGAACCGGGTTGGCAGCGAGACCGTTTGGTCTGCCAAAGGAGATGTGGAAATGCGAATTCTCACGGCAACGGCAGCCGGCCTCGCCCTCGCGGCGACCGCGCTCGCCCCGCTCGCGGCCCAGCCGGGCAAGAACAACGGACAGGGCCAGGGTCAGGGTAAGGGCAACCAGTCCGCCAAGGCAGAGCGCGGCAACTCCGGTGGCGGCGCGAAACAGCGCGGCAACGACCGGGCCGACCGCGGGAACGGCAATGCGAACCGCGGCGTGCAGACGCGCGGGAATGATCGCGGCCCGGATCTCCGCCGCGCGAACCAGGGCAACCAGAACGCCCAGGGCAATCGCGGAAATGGCAATGGAAACGGCAATGCGTCCCGCGCCGCTTCGCGCGTCCTTCCTGTCGAGGCGCGCGGAAACGGGCGCGGTAATGGCAACGGTAACGCTCCTGCCGTGCGACGCGGTAACGACCGCGGTGGTTTCGTCCAGAGCGACCGCGGTTTCTCGGTCCTGCGCGACTACGATCGCCGTGTGGCTCTTTACGACGGGTGCCCGCCCGGCCTCGCGAAGAAATACAACGGCTGCCAGCCTCCGGGCCTCGCCAAGAAGCGCGCCTACAATCCGAACTTCTTCGGCTACGGCGGCCTAGGCGGCGGACGTTTCTTCTACGACGACGGCTTCCTGCTGCGCCTTGGCGACGGCGGCCGGATTTCCGCCTCGATCCCGCTGCTCGGCGGCGCGCTGAGCATCGGCAATCCGTGGCCCGACTATTACCAGCCGGTCCAGCTGCGCGACTATTACGTCGATTACTATGGCCTCGAGCGCGATCGCTATCGCTACGCCAACAACGTGGTCTACCGCGTCGATCCGGAAACGGCGGCCATCACCTCGATCGCCGCCCTGCTGACGGGCGACGACTTCACTGTCGGGCAGCCGGTTCCGAGGGGCTACGACGTCTACAACGTCCCCTACGCCTATCGCGATCGCTACTACGACAGGCAGGACGCCTATTACCGTTATTCCGATGGCTATGTGTACCAGATCGACCCCGAAACGCGCCTCGTCGCGGCGGCGATCGAACTTCTGGTCGATTGAGGGAGAACCCGATGAAACGCAACCTGATCGCGCTCGCCGCGAGCGTCGCCCTTCCCCTTGCCGCGTGCACCGCCGAGAGCGATCCCGCCGGGCCGCAGGAAGCCGGCAGCATGATGGAAGCGGTCGAGGGCAATTCGCTGACGACGGACGTTGCTGCGGCGCTTTCGGCGACCGGCCTGTCCGGCGTGTTCGACGGGCCGGGCGGCTATACGCTGCTTGCGCCGGCCAATGGCTCGCTGAGCGTGAACGAGGGCGAAGAAGCGCTCGTCGCAGCCGTCTTGCGTGAACATATCCTTCCCGGCCAGCTCGATTCCGCCTCGATCCGCTCGGCCATCGAGACGAATGGCGGGCCGGTGACGGTCTCGACATTCGGCAGCGGAACGGTGGAATTCTCGCTCGACGGGGATGTCATCGTGGCCCGGCATTCGGGTGGCACCGCGACAACGCGTCTTGCAGCCGATGAAACGATTACCGGCAATGGCGCGCTGTTGCAGATCGACCAGCCGCTCGTTTCGCTGCCCGCAGAGGAGCCCGCCGCGAACTAGTAGTCGCGGCTGATCTCCGCGACGACGCTCTCGCGCCCAATGGTGGAGACCGTGGCGAGCAGGGACAGCCAGTTCGTCACGCGGAACTCGACCTCGGTCGCGCTGTAGCCGCGCCCGTCGGTGATGATCTCGATGTAGAACCGGCGACCGATATTCTTGCCGAGCGCGACGCCGGTGCCGCGATTGAGCGCGGGATCGGCGCTGACGATACGCAGGCGGTCGAGGCCGATTGCGCTGCGCAGCTTGTTGATCGGGTCCATACCGCCCCCGCCGCGCAGGCTCGCGACTGCGGCACCCAGTTGCAGCGCGTCGGTCGCCGAGAGGTTCGCGATCGAGCCGCCGAACAGCAGGCGGGCGAGGATTTCCTCCTCGGGCAGAGGCGGGCTCGATTCGAAGCGGATTTCCGGCTGCAGCGCATTTCCGGTCACGAACACGGTGACATCGAGACCGTCCTTCTGCGTTTCGGCGCGAATGTCGAGGCGCGGGTCGATCGGCACGTTTTCGTCGAAGTCGATCTGGCCGCGCGTCAGTTCGAACCGCGTGCCCGCAAAGCTGTAGGATCCGCGCACCACCCGCGCTTCGCCGCCGATACGCGGGTCGTCGGTCGTGCCGCGCAGGATGATGTCCGCGCCCCACTCGCTGTCGAGCCCCATGCCGTCGACATCGATCCGGCTCGTCGCCGTAGCATCGACGAGATAGCGCCACGGCTGGCTCGCAGCGCGCGGCGGCCTGATATCGGCAGGGATGTTGATCTCGCGCGTGCGGATTTGCGGCAGGCTCAAGTCATCGGCCGCGACACCCAGGCGCCAGTTCGCGCGATCAACCCGCACCCGCCCGGCAATCGTTCCGCCGATGCCGTTGGAGACGATGCGCAGCGGACCGGTCAGCGTCGCGCTAAGGCCATTCGCATTGAGCAACTGCGCGTTCTTCGCGGCGATCTTGATATCCATCGCCGGACCGCGCTCGCCCAGGTCGACGAGGTCCACCGTGCCGCTTCCCGAGACGGTCCCGCCATTGTCGGTCGAACCGGAGAAGCGCGTGAGGCGCAGACGCGATCCGGCAAAGGTGCCGCGCGCCGAGACGTTCTTCACGTCGGTCCCGGAAATGAGGCTGCGGACCCGCAAATTGTCGCTCGAGATGGAGCCGCGCACGCGCGGATCGGCAAGCGTGCCGGTCGCATTGGCTGCTGCCGAGAGCGGGCCGGTGAGGTCGAAACCCTCGATCGCAGCGAGCCGCCAGAGCGCATCCGCCGGACCGTCGTAGCGCAGCTGGGCAAGCAGGTCGCCTTCCAGCACGCGGTCGAACAGCGAACCCGAAGCGGCCATGTTGCTGACCCGCGCCTGCACGCGGCCGAGCCGCTTCCCGCTATCGTCGATCACCGCGCGTGCGGCGAATGCGCTCGGCGTCAGATCCGCCACGAGGGCGAGGTCGACCGGGCGCGATGTGAGGACGAGGCCGGAACGCGTGAGGTCGTCGACCTTGACCCGCGCCTCGCCGGTCGGCGGAGCGCCGGTGCTGTCGTTGTAATCGACGACGCCCGAGATGGTCCCGCCAAGGCCGATATCGGTCACCGCGAGGTCGACCAGCGAGAGCGGCATCTCGTCCATCTGCAAGCGCAGCTTCGTATCGCCTCCGCCGAAGGAGCCGGAGACGATCGTCGCGCCGTCGCCATAGGACAGCTGCGTCGGTTGGAGCTCCCAGCCACCGTCGCCCAGAGCCGTGAAGACCGCACGGCGCGGGAAGCGGATCTGCTCGCCGGCATAGGTGCCGCGCCCGGCGACCGCGATGCGTTCGGGCATGATGTCGGCATTGACCTGCAATCCGAAACGGCTTCCGCGGCGGCCCGAAAGCGAAGCGGTCACTTCGCCGCGTCCGCCCTTGAGATTCGCATTCGCTGCCGCCCGGCCGAGGAACACTCCGCCGAAGTCCAGCCCCTCGGCATAGAGGCTGCCTTCTAGCAGTGTCTCGCGGGTGAGCGATGCGCTGCCCGGGATGAACCCGCGCGCCTCGATGTCTGCGCGCCCGAGGCGAATTGTGGTCGGCCCGGCGAACTCGGCCTGGTTCGCCTCGAGATCGATCGCGAAGCCCTGCCCGCCGTCGCGCGTTGCAAGCCCGATCCGCCCGTCGAGACCGCCGCCCGATACCGCGAGCCGCCCGTTCGCTCCGCCGTCTGTCAGTTCGAGATTGCCGGTCACGCGCGACTTCCAGACATCGAGCCTTTCGATCGCGATGCTGCTCGGCCCACCCTCGGGTGAGATAAATTCGAGCTCACCGCTGAACGGTCCGAGGAGCGAGCCGCCCTCGGTCTCGATATCGAAACCATTCTCGGAAGGCGCGAGCGCGACGCGCACGTTCTCAAGCCCGGCGGCCGGTAGCGGCGAGGCGAAAACCAGCTCGGCGCGCGGTCCATCGTCGGCCAGCGTCGCGGTAACTGTGAAGTCGCCATATTGCGCCTGCGTCCCGCTGCCGACCAGCGAAGGCGTGCCTTCCTCGATCCGCCCGTCGAGCGTCATGGTGAGGCGCTCGGCGCGCAGGGTGAAGTCGTTGAACGCAATGGGCGCGCCCGAGGACAGCGACAGATTGCCTGCCAGCCTGATCGGATCGCCGGCGAGGTTGGCGATGGTGTCGTTGCTGATCTGTCCGACACTGGCATCGAGCGCGGCCTGCAGGCTCCAGGCACCATTGGCTGGGATACCTAGGCGGATATTCGCCGTGCCGCTTGCCGTGCCGATGTTCTCGAGCGCGATGCCGCGCGCATTGACCGGTCCGGCAATGCCATAATTCCCGGCCGGGAGATCGCCGAACAGCGCAAGCTGCGCTGTCAGGTCGGGGAAGGCAACGCGCAGGTCGTCGGAACGCAATTCGCGGCCCGTGTACACCAGCGTACCGCCCAGCGTGCCACCGCGCAGGCGTGAATCGAAAAATTCATTGCCGGTTTCGACGGACGCGACACTCGCATCGAGCGGCAGGAGCCAGCGGTTGCCATCGTAGCGGGCCGTCCCGGCCTGGGCGATATCGGCGACAGTCACATCGCCCGAGACAAGGCGCGATGCTTCGAGACGGTGGGTGATCGACAGGTCGCGGAACGCGCCATCGATGGTGCCCGCGAGGCGCGCATCCTCGAGGCGCAGGCTTTCGCCGAACAGCTCCGGATCGAGCAAATTCGCGCGGAAAACGACCCGCTCGGCCGCATTGTCCGCAAGGTCGAGCGCGCCATCGGCGAACAGGCGCAGGGCGCGGCTGCGCAGGGCGATTTCGCCGTCGAGCACGCTGTCTTCCAGCGTCCCGATCGCGCCTACCGAGAGCACCGGGCCGCTGGCATTTGCAAGCAGGCCTTCGAGCGCCCCGGCCGGGCGGATTTGCCCCGCGATGGTGTACTCCCCGGCGCGGTTCTCGATGGTCAGGGCGGCAAAGCGGGCATCGCGCCGACGCACGACCAGAGCGCCGTCCCACTTGGTCCAGGTGCCGTCGCCGACCAGCCTGCCGGTATAGGGAGCATCGGCGCCGAGCATGGTTGCCAGCACGCCGCCTTCATCCGCGTCGTAGCGCGCATCCAGGTCGAACTTGTCGCCATCGGGTTCCGCATCGAGCAGGAATGCGAAGCTGTCGGTCTTGCCGAACTGCCCCTCGGTTTCGAGCAGCGCGCGGCCTGAGCGGATGTCCGCCTTGCCGGACAGGTCGAGCGGATGGCTCTTCTCGTCGATGACGCCTTCGGCAATGGTGAACTCGTTGATCTCGAAACGGTCCACGCGGATGTCGAAATCGGGCAGGATCGGCGCGTCGGGATCGCCCGGTTCGAGCTCCGGCATGCGCAGCAGCGTCCCGCGCTCGGCCACCAGCTTGCGCACGTCGAGACCGGACGTGAACCAGTTGAGCGGGCGCCAGTCGAGCTCCACTCGCGGTATGGTGAGGAAGCGTCCCTTCGGGTCGGACAGCACCACGTCGTGCAGGATCGCATCGTCGTAAAGGTCGCCCTCGATCCGGCCGATCTCGATCCGCAGGCCCGATGCAGGCGCCATCTTCGCGATCTGGTCGGTGATGAAGCGCTTGCCGATCGGCGAATTGAGGACCAGCAGCCCCGCCGTGACCACCAGCAAAAGCGCAAGCAGGATGCGGCCCGACCACTTGATCAGCCGGCGCGGCCAGCTGGTACGCTTGGTCGGCGTCTCTTCGGGCAGGTCTTCCGTTTCTTCCGACATCAGAAAGCCTGGCCCAGCGAAACATAGACCGCGACCTTGCTGTCGAACTGGTCGGGATTGAGCGGCACGCCGACGTCGACGCGGATCGGGCCGAAGCCCGTGTCATAGCGAAGGCCCACGCCCGCGCCGTATTTGATGAAGCGGAAATCGGGGACGGATCCGAGCGAGACGGTGCCGGCGTCGATGAAGGGCACGATGGAGACGGCGCCGTCCATCAGGCCGGTGTCGATCCGCGCTTCGGCCGATACCTCGACCAGCGAGCGGCCGCCGGTCGGTTCGCCGAAATCGTTCTTGGGGCCGACTGCCTGGTAGCCATAGCCACGGATCGATCCGCCGCCGCCGGCATAGAGCCTGCGCGAGGGTGCGATGCGGAACAGGGCGGCTCCGGGAATGCTGGCAAATCGTGCGCGCCCGGCGAGCACGGTGCCTTCGCCGACCGACTGGTAGAATGCGGCATCGACCTGCGAGCGAACGTAGAAGCTGGTCGTGCCGATCGAACGCGACGCCTCGGGCGAAAGGTATCCGGTCACGCGGAACCCTTCGGTCGGATCGAGCAACGAATCGCTCGTGTCGATGGTCGCGCGGCCGAAGAAGCCGCCGATCAGATATTCCTGACGCGGCCGCGGCACGCCGCCGATCACTCGGTTGCGTTCGTCAGTGTAGAGCACGCCCGCGCCGAGCGACCAGCTGAAGGGCTTCTGGAACAGCAGGTTCGACAGCCGCTCGAACGAGCTGACGAAAGCCACGGTGCGCGCTTCGACCGCGTCGGTTTCGATGTCGCTCGCATAGGCATCGAGCGTCAGCACCTGGTCGCGCGCGCGGAAATTGTTCCGCTTGAAACTTACGCTCGCCAGCTGCTGCTTCGTGCCGAGAATGGCCGACACTTTGAGTGCGCCTTCGGGCGGGAACAGATTGCGATGCTCCCAGCTCGCCTGGATCTGGAAACCATCTTCCGAACCGTAGCCGATCGCCCCCGCGATAGTGCGCAGTTCGGCCTTGGCCATTTCGACATCGAGGATCACCGCGCCCGGTTCCTCCCCGCTCGGCGCTTCCACTTCGCGCGGGGTTACCGTGACGCTCGAGACGAGGCCGGTCGAGGTAATCGCGCGGCGCAGGTCGAACTGGAGGCTGCGCTGGTAGACATCGCCTTCCTCGAAACGCGCGATGGTCTGGAGGTGGCGGCTCGACAGGAAGTCCGGCAGATTGCTCTCGACCCCGCCGAAGACATATTTGCCGTTCGGCTCGACCGGCATGGTCAGGTCGCCGGAGACTTCGCGGTGGTCGATCAGCAATTCGGGCGCATCGATCTCGGCGAAGGCGTAGCCGGTTTCGCCGAGGGCCTTGTCGAGTTCGAACTGTTGCTCGACGATGCGGTCGCTCGACAGCGGATCGCCGGTCTGGATGGCGAAGGTTTCGCGCAAGGCCTCGGCATCGGGAGCGCTCGCCAGATTGCCGAGGTCGATCTCGCCGAAATTGTAGCGCACGCCGGGGATGATATCGAACCGCACGACCGGTTGCGTGTCGCCATTGTCCTCGCCCGGACGTATGCCGCCGACCGAGCGGACGACCTGCGCGTCGTAATAACCGTAGATGCGCAGCAGCTGGATGAGCAGCTCCTCGTCCTCGCGCGCACGGGCGGCAAGCTGGGCGATGCTGTCGTCGTCGCCGTCCAGTTCCTCGATCGTCGACAGGCCGGAGAAACGCTCGATGAATTCGCGGCGCTGCGGGAACAGCGCTTCATCCTGCGGGAGGGCGAGGACCAGTTCGTCGTCGATTTCGACCAGCTCGGATTCGGGTAGCGGCGGAAGGAGCGGCACGTCGTCCGCAGCGAGCCTGGCGTCCTCTTCCGGATCGAGCGGCTCGAAAGGCGGGAGTTCGACCTCGTCCGGCCATTCGACCGACAGCTCGGGCAATTCGGCCATCGGGGTTTCGGGATCGAGTTCGCTCGCGTCGGCTGCCGCCTCTTCGCCCTCCGCGACGGCGTCTTCCTCGGACGCACCTGCCCATGCTTCGGGGTCTTCGACCGCGGAATCCGGGATCAGGTCTTCGAGCCGTGGCGGCGCATTGCGATCCTGCGCAAACGCAGGCTGCGCCATCGCCGCGAGGGCGAGGACGGCGGCAGTCAGGCGGAAAGGGCTGTTATTTGGCGAAGGTCGGGTTCTTTGCCGCCATGCCGTCGACAGGCACGGACTTACTGGGTTCGAGGGTGCGCCGGATAACGGCGTCCTGCTCGTCGCGGGAGAAACGCTCCCACCCGCCACGGCCGAGCTTTTCGAGCGGGCGGTAGCGGACCTTGTATTGCATCCGGTCGGAGCCATCGACCCAGTAACCGAGGTAGACATAGGGCAAGCCCTGCGCCGCAGCGCGGCGAATGTGATCCAGGATGATATAGTTCCCAAGACCCGACCTTGCCTCATGCTCAGGGTCGTAGAACGAATAAATCATCGACAACCCGTCGCCCTGTCGATCGGTCAGGCAGGCGCCGACAAGGCGACCCGGCTCCGACCCTTCCGAGGGCTCCCTATATTCAATGACATAGCTCGTTACCGGCGTATGTTCCACCATATCCGCGTAATCGATCTCGTCCATGCTGGCCATCCCGCCTTCGGGGTGGCGCACGCCGAGATAGCGCTGGAGCAGCTCGAATTGTTCCTCGGTCGCCCACGGGCGGCATTCCGAAGTCACGAGATCGCGGTTGCGGCGGATGTTCTTGCGCTGCGTCGCGCTCGGCTTGAATTCGTCGGCGACGACGCGGACCGAAACGCAGGCCTGGCAATCGAGGCAGCTCGGGCGGTAGGCGACGGTCTGGCTGCGGCGGAAACCGATCCGGCCGAGAGCTTCGTTGAGCTCGTCGGCATGCGGGCCCTTCAGCTCGGTGAAGACCTTTCGTTCGCTCTTACCCGGCAGGTAGGGGCACGGCGCAGGCGACGTGACGAAAAAGCGGGGGAAGCGAACTGGGGCCGACACGGGTCGAAGCTGTTCCTCTATAGCTGCGAGAATCGCTGCTTTTTGCAGGACAACTCTTATGCCCGTCCCGGGGCGGCGGTAAAAGTCCCTTAACCATCAAACATGGTCGGATCAGGGTTAATTTGCACAGAAGGCCGGTGAAACGAGCCTCAGTTGAGTTCGACGAGACTCACCGAATAACCCTTGTTTCTCAACGCCTCGATCAGCGCATCGAGTTGTTTACGGTCGCGCGCTTCGCACTCGATATCGGTTATGAGACCCTTGGCCGGCAAACTGGTAAAAATACGCTGGTGGTAGATCTCGATGATGTTGACGTTGTGCTCGTCGAACTCCTTCATCACCTTGTAAAGCGCACCCGGGCGGTCCTTCAGCGTGACGCGGAGGCGCGCGAGTCGGCCCGAGCGGGCAAGATCGCGCAGCAGGACATTGGCGAGCAGGCGGGTGTCGATATTGCCGCCGCACAGCACGAGGCCGATGGTCTTGCCGGCGAACCGCTCGGGATTGGCGAGAACCGCGGCGAGACCGGCAGCACCCGCACCCTCGACCACGGTTTTCTCGATCTGGAGCAACAGCGAGACCGCCTGTTCCAGCCATTCCTCCCCGACGAGGATGATGTCGTCGACCCGCTCGGCAATGATTTGCGAGGTAAACTCGCCCGGCGCCTTCACCGCGATACCTTCGGCCAGCGTGTCGCCGCCGCAATCGCGCGCTTCGCCCTTCACCTTCGAATACATCGAGGGGAACAGCTCCGCCTGTACGCCGACCACCTCGATCTCCGGCCGCAGCGCCTTGGCGACCGTGGCCATCCCTGAAATCAGGCCGCCCCCGCCGATCGGGGTGACGATGCAGTCGAGCTCGGGCGCATCCTCGAGCATTTCGAGCGCGACCGTCCCTGCCCCTGCCGCGACATGCGGATCGTCGAACGGGTGAACGAAGGTGAGGCCGAGCTCCTTCTCGAGCTTGCGCGCATGCGCATAGGCATCGTCGAAAGTCTCGCCTTCGAGCACGACGTTGCCGCCGACGCTCTCGGTCTGCATGACCTTCACGGTCGGCGTCGGGCGCGGCATCACGATGGTGACAGGTACGCCGAGACGCGTGCCGTGGTAGCTCAGCCCTTGCGAGTGGTTGCCGGCCGAGGCCGCGATCACGCCGCGATTGCGCTGCTCCTCGGTCAGTTGCAGCAAGGCGTTGAGCGCGCCGCGCTCCTTGTAGGCGGCGGTGAACTGCAGGTTCTCGAACTTCAGCCAGATATCCGCGCCGGTAATTTCCGACAGCGTCTTGCTGTACATGGTCGGCGTGCGAACCACCGCGCCGCGAATCCGTTCGGCCGCAGCGCGCACGTGGTCGATAGTCAGTTCTTCGAGTGCATTTCCCGTCATGGCCGCGCGACGTAGGGGAATTGTCGGAATTGGGGAACCGAATTGTGTCTTCGCGCGGGTGAAGCATTTGCATGTCCCGGAATCTATCCTAACCCGCTGTCCATGTTCTCAGGCGCAGCCATTGCACTGCCCGGCCCCTGCAATGCAGGCGACACGGGAATGGCATGGCGACGCGCCGACAAGCAGGGTTCCAGAAGGAAACGACCGACGATGAAATTCTTCGCATATGCGGCAGCCAGCCTCGCCGCGCTCGCCGCGACTTCGGCATCGGCAGACACGCTGGTCGACAATGTCCAGGGCATTGCGATCGATGAAAACGGCAAGGTCGATCGCTTCACTGGCCTGTGGATCGACGACGATGGCCGCATCCTTCAGGTGCTCGATGCGGGCGACCGCCGACCGGCTGAGGTCGACCACCGCGTCGATGGCGATGGGCGCTTCGTCATCCCCGGGCTGATCGATTCGCACCTTCACGTGATGGGCATCGGCTTCGGCGCGCTCACCCTCGATTTGTCGGACACCAATTCGCTCGAGGAAGCGCAGGCTAAGATCGCCGCCTATGCAGCCGAATATCCCGGCCGCCCGTGGATCATCGGGCGCGGCTGGAACCAGGTGAAGTGGGGCCTCGGCCGCTTCCCGACCGCAGCCGAGCTCGATGCGGCGGTATCGGACCGCCCGGTGTGGCTCGAGCGGGTGGACGGCCATGCAGGCTGGGCCAACACCGCCGCTCTCAAGGCTGCTGGGATCGACGAGAGCAGCGTGTCGCCGGATGGCGGGCGCATCGAGCGGCTGCCGGGTTCGCGCAAGCCCTCGGGTATCTTCGTCGATGCGGCATCCTCGCTCGTCCAGCGCGTGGTGCCCGAACCGACACCGGCGGATCGCGACCTCGCCTTGCAGAAAGCGCAGGACATCCTTTTGTCCTATGGCATCACCACCGGCGCCGACATGGGCACCAGCATCGAAGACTGGCAGGCTTTCCGCCGTGCGGGCGACATCGGGACGCTGCGCATGCGCATCATTTCCTACGCGTCCGGGACCGAGCAGATGGAGCTGATCGGCGGACCCGGCCCCTCGGCCTGGCTGTATGACGACCGGCTGCGTCTCAATGGCGTGAAGCTCTATCTCGACGGCGCGCTGGGATCGCGCGGGGCGTGGCTCAAGGAAGACTATGCCGACGAAGCGGGCAACAAGGGCCTGCCACTGCAATCCCCCACCCGCCTGCGCAACCTGATGAGCCGCGCGGCGCTCGACAACTTCCAGCTCGCGATCCATGCGATCGGCGATGCGGCGAATGCCGAAGTACTGAACGCGATCGGCGAACTCGCGCCGACCTATGGCGGCGACCGCCGCTGGCGCATCGAGCACGCGCAGATCGTCGACACCTCGGACCTCGCCAAATTCGGCGAGCACGGGATCATCGCTTCGATGCAGCCGGTCCACCAGACGTCCGATCGCATCATGGCCGAGGCGCGCCTCGACGAGCCCCGGCTCGAAGGCGCCTATGCCTGGCAGACGATTTTGCAGACCGGTGGTCAGCTCGCCTTTGGATCGGACGCTCCGGTCGAATCGCCGAATCCCTTCCCGGGACTCGCTGCGGCGATCTCGCGGACCGATGCGAATGGCGAACCGTTCGGCGGCTGGCGGGCAGAAGAACGCGTCTCGCGAGAACAAGCGCTGAAAGGTTTTACTTCGGACGGAGCCTACGCTGCTTTTGCCGAAGGGCGATTCGGAAAACTGGTCCCGGGCGAGCGCGCCGACTTCATTGTAATCGACCGCGACCCCATGATCGCTTCGCCGTCCGATCTCTATGAAACGACGGTCCTGGAGACATGGGTTGGCGGATTGCGGGTATTTTCCAAAGAATCCCAGTAGGTTGCCCTACTCGTTTCGTCTCACACAGGGGGCGGGCTGACGAATAATGCTGCGAATGCGAGAGGTTTAACCGTTTTGAAATGATAATCCGCCACATGCCGAATTAATGGCATTGCCAGCGGGAACCATTGCGATTTCAAAAGGTAACCTAAGGCACGAGTTGAAAGAATTTAACCGCGATATGTGTTACAATTCGGTAACATATCGGGGGTTCAGGGACGACATAGGGGGTTGCCTCGTTTCCCCTTAGGCCGTATTTGAACGGTGAGATTTAACAAGAAGAGCTCTGAGGAGACGATTTGATGAAGTTCCGTAACCTGCTTGCCGCCACCGCGGCTGTTTCGATGGCTGCCTCGCCGGCACTCGCGCAGAGCGCGCAGGCTGACCGTGCATCGGCTCCGGCTGCTGAAGAAAGCAAGCTCGGTGGTGAAGACGGCTCGGGCGCTGGCATCATCCTGGCGATCCTCGCAGCTGCTGCTATCATCGCTGGCATCGTGATTGCCGGTGGCAACGACGACGATACCCCGACCAGCCCGTAAGCGCTGATCGCATACCAAGATTAAAGCGGGGCCAATCGGCCCCGTTTTTTTTGGTGCTGTCGGGATCTCGCCTATCGGACCGGCAACGCACCGGCCAACTGTTCGAGGCTCAGTCGGCGGCCGCTTCGAGCTCGGCGTTCTTCTTGGCCCCTCGCTCGAAGATGCGCATCAGCAGAAGCGAACCTTCGAACAGCATCAACAGCGGAACCGCGAGAATCAGCTGCGAGCCCGGATCAGGCGGCGTTACGATTGCAGCAAGCGCGACCACGCCGACGATCACGTAGCGCCGAGCACCCGCCAGTTGTGCGCGGGACACCAGCCCAGCCCTGTTCAATAGAAGCAGCAGCACAGGCAGCAGGAAGCTGATCCCGAAGGCCAGGATGAACTGCATCACCAGCGACAGGTAAGCGCCCGCCGTCGGCAGCGCCTCGAGCGGGACACCGCCGGTCACTCCCTCGAATCCGATGAACCATTTGAATGCGGTCGGCATGACCACGAAATAGGCCAGCGCAGCACCCGCCCCGAACAGCACCGGCGTCGCGAACAGGAAGGGCAGGAATGCCTTCTTCTCGTTCGCGTAGAGGCCCGGCGCGACAAACGCCCAGAGCTGGTTCGCGATGATGGGGAAGCTGATGCAGAACGCGCCGAACAGAGCGACCTTCAGCTCGACGAAGAAAGCCTCGTAGAGCTGCGTATAGATCAGGCGTCCCTCGCCCGGGGGGAATGCCGCCTCAAGCGGTCGGACAAGGAAGCCATAAATCTCGTCGGCAAAATAAAGGCACACGGCAAAGGCTACGGCCAGCGCGAAGACGCAGCGCACCAGCCGTCCGCGCAACTCGATCAGGTGATCGAGCAGCGGCGCCTGCGATTCGTCGATGTCCTTGATCTTGAGTGCCATGCCGGTGCGCTACCCGCTCTTTTCCGAAGAGGCAGGGGGATCGAGCTGCGCAGGGTCCTCGCTGTCAGGTCCGCGCGTTGCGCCTTCTGCGCTGGCGGAAGCATCGGGCAGCGGCCCCATTTCGCCTTTTGGCGTCTGAGCCATGATGCGCTCGTTCTGCTCTTTCCACTTGCGCTCCATCTCCTCCATTTCCGCTTCGCGCACCATGGCGTCGAAGCCGGCGCGGAAATGGGCCGAGGTGCGGCGGATCTTGCCGACCCAGCGCCCTGCGGTGCGCATGGCGGCGGGCATGTCTTTCGGACCGATGACAAGGATCGCCACGACGACGATCACGAGCAATTCGGTCGCACCGATATCGAACATGGAAGGAGCGCTCCTGCGCCCGATCAGCCGGCGTTGTCGGGCGTTTCGGCCTGCTTGACGGTCTCACCGGCGGGCTTGGCTTCATGCGAGGGGCCTTCGATCTGACCGGCAGGCTTGGTCGCCTTGCCGTCGTCTTCGCCCATGCCTTGCTTGAAGCTCTTAATTCCCTTGCCGAAATCGCCCATCATCTCGGAAATCTTGCCCCGCCCGAACAGGACGAGGATGACGAGGGCAATAATGATAACCTGCCAGG
This sequence comes from Erythrobacter sp. HKB08, assembly GCF_004114695.1. NCBI lineage: Bacteria > Pseudomonadati > Pseudomonadota > Alphaproteobacteria > Sphingomonadales > Erythrobacteraceae > Erythrobacter > Erythrobacter sp. HKB08. Next base: position 1,203,457 of record NZ_CP035310.1, on the reverse strand, counting down.
GGCCGAGCGACATAGTACACCTTTTGGAATGCGTTTCGCCCAATATAGGGGTTAAGCGCGGGCAGCGCCAGCGGTGTCGCTATTCTTCGTCGTCGGCCGCTTCGGTTTCCGCAGGCTCGGGCGTCTCCATCATCGCCTCGTAGGCCTCATCGACCGGATCGAGCATGCCCGAGGCGCGCAATTCGTCGAGCCCCGGAAGATCGCGGCGCGAGGAAAGGCCGAAATGCTGCAGGAATTCAGGTGTCGTGGCGTAGATCGTCGGCCTGCCCGGCACCTCGCGCCGTCCGGCGACGCGCACCCAGCCCGCTTCCATCAGCACGTCGAGCGTGCCGCCTGATGTCTGCACGCCGCGGATCGATTCGATTTCCGCGCGGCTGACCGGTTCGTGATAGGCGATGATCGCGAGCACCTCGGTCGCGGCGCGGCTCAGTCGGCGAACCTGCTCGCGCTCGCGGCGCAGCAGGTGGGCAAGGTCGGAAGCGGTCTGGAAATGCCATTTGCGCGAACGCTCGACCAGCTGGACGCCGCGATCGGCATAATGCGCTTCCAGCGCGCGCAGCGCCTCGCGAACGGCGGAAATGTCCGCATCGCCAAGATGCCCTGCGATCGCCTCTGCGCTCATCGCTTCTTCCGCAGCGAATAGCGTCGCTTCGACTGCGCGGACGAGATCGTCAGGCTTCTCGCTCATGCCCTCACCCGCCGCAGCCGCATCGGGCCGAAAGTCTCTTCCTGGGCGATCTCGGCCCTTCCGGTGCGGGCAAGCTCGAGCGCCGCCACGAAGCTGGAGGCAAGCGCCGAGCGGCGCAGGCGCGGCTCGGCATGCGGCGGGAGAAAATCTTCCAGCTGCATCCAGTCGAGCGTCACGCCGAGCATGGCCGACACGCGGTCGAGCGCGCTTTCGAGCGTCATGACCGGCCGTTCGCGAACCATGTGGACCGCCGGCGCGGTGCGCGCCTTGACCTGACCGTAGGCGTGGATCAGCCCGTACCAGTCGCACTGCCACAGCGTCTTGCGATCGGTCCGAAGGCCTTCCGGAGCGCCCCGCACGAAGACGTCGCGCCCGATCCGGTCGCGCGCCATAAGCCGTGCCGCGGCCTCGCGCATCGCACCGAGGCGCTGGAGGCGCAGCTGCAGCTTGAGCGCGAGTTCCTCGGGGCTCGGGTCCTCCTGCTCCTCCTTCGGGAGCAGCATGGCCGATTTGAGATAGGCGAGCCAGGCGGCCATCACGAGGTAATCGGCCGCCAGTTCGAGCTTCAGCGCCTCCGCCGTCTCGATGTAGTCGAGATACTGGTCGACCAGCGCGAGAATCGAAATCGAACGCAAGTCGACCTTCTGCCGCCGTGCGAGGTCGAGCAGGAGGTCGAGCGGACCTTCCCACCCGTCGAGTTCGAGATAGAGCTTGCTCTCGTCGACCGGGGCAGCCTCGTCGGCAATCCAGTCCTCGTCGCTCGTGGGCTCGGCGCCCGACAGCATCATCGGCTCTTCCGTCATGCCGCCGCCTCCGCCAGAGCAAGCAGTTCGTCCCGCTTGGCGAGTAGCGCCTGCTTGTCCATCTCGCGGCTAGCTATGCCGGTGCCGGCGAGCGCGGCATCGAGCCTTTGCGCGGTCTTCTCGGACATGGACGGAATACGTGAGACGATGCCGTGCATGTCGTCCATCTTGGCCCAGCAGTTGAGCACGACGTCGCATCCGGCCGCGATGGCACGCTCGGACCGTTCGGGCACGGAGCCGTCGAGCGCTTCCATGTCAATATCGTCGGTCAGCAGCAGCCCGTCGAAACCGATCTTCCCGCGGATGATCTCGCGAATGACCGTTTCGGACAGGGTTGCCGGATTCTCCTTGTCCCAGACCTCGAAAACGAGGTGCCCGGTCATGCCGATCGGTGCGTCGTTCAGCGTGCGGAACGGTGCGAGGTCGATTTCCAGCTCTTCCTCGCTCGCCGTCACGGTCGGCAGCGCCTTGTGCGTATCGACCGAGGTACGGCCGTGGCCCGGCATGTGCTTGACGCAGCCCGCAACGCCCGCTTCGGCCAGCCCGTCGAGGATCGCGCGGCCGAGCGCGGCAACCTGCATCGGGTCCGAACCCAGCGCGCGGTCGCCGATCACGTCATGCGCGTCGGGCTGGCGGACGTCGAGCGGGGGATGATAGTCGACCGTGATGCCCATTTCGGCCAGTTCGAGGCCCATTGCGCGCGCATTGCAGCGCGCCGCCTCGATCGCGCTTGCAGGAGCGATCCGGTAGAGCCTGTCGAATGCCTCGCCAGCCGGGAACGGCGACCATTGCGGCGGACGCAGACGGGCAACCCTGCCGCCTTCCTGGTCGATCGAAATGAGCGTCTTCTCGCGCCCGTGGATCGTGCGCAGGTCGTCGGTCAGCGCGCGCAATTGGTCGGGCGTCTCGCAGTTGCGACCGAAGAGGATATAGCCCGCGGGATCGGCCTCCTTGAAGAAGGCGCGTTCGTCATCCGACAGCGTCGGTCCGGCAATCCCGAAAATGGCGGGCGTCATGGCGAGACTTTCCCAGCAAGCAGGTCGCTAGGCAAGCAAACCCCTCGCGCGCGGTGTGGAAATCGTCAGCGCTTGAGCTGGCAGGCGAGACCGTCGGCCTTGAGCGCGTTGCACAGCTGGCGCGCTGCGCTGTCGCTTCCGGCAACCGCCTGCAGGCGATAGACCGTGCCGCCGTCGACCTTGCCCTCGACCACCCGGTAGTTGAAGCCGGACAGAGCGTCGGTCTGGCGGTTCAGCGTGCCCCATGCCTGAACTGCGCGTTCGCGGGTCGAGAATGCACCGACCTGCACGCCGAACCCGCCCGAGGCCGGAGCCTGCGCGCTTTCGCCGGTCGAGCCGGTATTCTTGCTGCCGGCTGCATCGATACTCGGCCGTGCTTCGGGCTTGGGCGTTTCGCCCGCGGCGAGGCGTCCTTCGCGGGACTCGCCCTCACCAACGGCGGGCGCGACATTGCCGGTTCCTTCGAACTGCTTGCCGCCTGCATCGGCGGGGCGTTCCTTGACCGGACCTTCGGGCGCTTCGATCGTGCTGCCGTCGGCCACGAGGTCGTCATCGCCGGTGCGGTTGCCCAGCCACCAGATGCCGCCGACAACCGCGGCGATAAGCAGCAGGCCGAGCAGCGCCATGCCGATGAGGCGGCCGGTGTCGTAACCGCCCTCCTCTTCGTCATCGTAGTCGGAATCGAGCCACGGCAGGCTTTCGTCGTCATCGGCGAGCTCGAGTTCCTGCTCGTCGGCCTCGCCGCCATTCTGCAGCGTCTCGTAGGCCGTTTCGTACTCTTCTTCGTCGCCGTCGCGCCCGTCCATCGCAACCATGACTACATCTCCTCGACAGCTTCTACCCCGAGAAGCATCAGTCCATTGCGGATAACCTGCCCGATCTGGGTCACGAGGAAAAGCCTTGCCGCGGTCAATTCCGCATCCTGTGTCAGGATGACGCGCTTGGACGGGTCGTCATTGCCCATGTTCCAGAAGGCGTGGAACGCGGCGGCGAGGTCGTAGAGGAAGAAGGCGATGCGGTGCGGTTCGCGCGCCTTGGCAGCCGCCTCGACAACACGCGGGAACTGCGCGGCTTCCTTGACGAGCGCGATTTCTTCCGCGCCGAGGCGGTCAAGCACCTGATCCGACGGCAAAATCCCCTCCGCCGCAGCCTTGCGCAGCGTCGAATGGATACGCGCATGGGCGTATTGCACGTAGAAGACCGGATTGTCCTTCGAGGCTTCGACCACCTTGGCGAAGTCGAAATCCATCTGCGCTTCGGGCTTGCGGGTGAGCATGGTGAAACGCACCACGTCCTTGCCCACTTCATCGACCATGTTGGCGATGGTGATGAAGTTGCCCGAACGCTTGGACATCTTTACAGGCTCGCCGGCGCGCATCAGCTGGACCATCTGGACCAGCTTGACGTCGAAGGGGATCGGCTGCCCCTGACCTTCGCTGAGCGCGGCGACGGCGGCCTTGATCCGCTTCACCGTACCGGCATGGTCGGCACCCCAGATGTCGATCAGTTCGTCCGCGCCCTCTGCCTTCTGCATGTGATAAGCGAGGTCGGCGCCGAAATAGGTCCAGCTTCCGTCGCTCTTCTTGATCGGGCGATCCTGGTCGTCGCCGAAGCGGCTCGAGCGGAAAAGCGGCAGCTCGACCGGCTCCCAGTCTTCGGGAGTCTTGCCCTTGGGCGCTTCGAGGATGCCGTCGTAAACGAGATCGTGCTTGCGCAGCCAGGCCTCGGCCTCGTCCGGCTTGCCCGCCGCATGCAGCGCGGCCTCGGAGGAGAACAGGTCGTGATGGATGCCGAGCAGGGCGAGGTCCGCCTTGATCAGGTCCATCATCTTTTCGACGGCTTCGGCGCGGAAGATCGGCAGCCAGTCTGCCTCGTCCGCGCCGAGGTATTTGTCGCCCAGTTCCTTCGCGAGATATTCGCCCACCGGGACGAGATACGCGCCCGGATAGAGCCCCTCGGGGATTTCGCCGATGTCTTCGCCGAGCGCTTCGCGGTAGCGCAGGTATGCGGAGCGGGCGAGCACGTCGACCTGGCCGCCAGCATCGTTGACGTAGTATTCGCGCGTGACCGCATGGCCCGCAAACTCGAGCAGCGCGGAAAGCGCATCGCCGACGACTGCGCCGCGGCAGTGGCCCATGTGCATCGGACCGGTCGGATTGGCCGAGACATATTCGACATTCACCCGAGAGCCGCCGCCGATCGTTGAGCGGCCGTAATCGCCGCCGAGCGAGGCGATCGCCGCAAGCTCGCGCAGCCACGCCGCGTCGGACAGGCGCAGGTTGATGAAGCCGGGCCCGGCGATCTCGGCACTTTCGACGTCCGGATCGGCAGTCAGCTTTTCGACGATCTTGCCGGCGAGCTCGCGCGGATTGGTCTTTGCCTGCTTGGCGAGCACCATCGCTGCATTGGTCGCAAGGTCGCCATGCGAGGGGTCGCGCGGCGGTTCTACGGTGACATTGGTCCGCGGGCTTTCCGGCGGCAGCGCGCCTTCAGCCTCGAGCGCATCGAGAACGGCAAGAATCTTGGCCGTGAAACCGGCGTGGAGAGTTGTGTTTTCCGACATGCGCCGCGCCTAGCCGAACTGGCCAGAATCGCAAGGTCGGAACGCCGGCCTTAACGCGTGACGTTGTAGGCCAGCTGGTCCTCGGTAAGCTGGAAGCCGATCAGCATCTCAAAGGTTGCGCGCTGGAGTGCTGCACGGACCTGCGGGTCGGCCAGCGGATCGAGCGCGGCATCGGGATCGCCCGGCTTGCGCTTACGCGTGATGCGCTCGCGGATATCGGCAGGAAGGGTTGCAGCCGCACGCTCGACGAAGGAGCCGGCGCGGCCGGTCGCTTCGGCGCGCTCCTGACCATCTGCAAAACGCAGCGTGACGGAGCCGACGCGCTTGGACTGAACCGCGCTGCCGCCCTGCAGGACGGTGGTGAAATAGGGAAGGGTCACGATTCGCTCACCGCGTACGTCGGTCCGGCGTGCGAGCACGTCGAACGTCGCTTCGGTATAGACCTGTTCGCCGTTCTCATTGCAGGTGCTGCGCAGGTTGGTGATCGTCGCGGTCACATCCATGTTGCCTGCGCTGCGATCGCCGGGGGCGCGGAACGTGGTGATATCGCCGGTGTAGTCGGGCACGCCGACCGAGGGGCACGCGGTACGAACCGCAGTAACGCCAACACCTTCGGCAACGACGGCGAGTTCGCCCTCGCTCGCACAGCCGGCAAGTGCGGCAGCGGCAAGTGTTGCAGTCAGGACAGTCAGGCGCGCATTCATATTATCGATCCCTCGAATTTCAGTCGGCATGGCCCTAGCGGCCCCTGCGTGCCTGCGCTAGAGGCTTGGATATGAATGCCCCCTTTCAGAATAAGGTCGCGACGATCGAAAAGCCTGCCCTCACCCTCCTCATAGCCGCCCCCCGCGGCTTTTGTGCCGGTGTGGACAGGGCAATCGAGATCGTGGAGCGGGCCCTCGTGAAGTTCGGCGCGCCGGTGTATGTGCGCCACGAAATCGTCCACAACAAATATGTCGTCGACAGCCTGCGCGCCAAGGGCGCGATCTTCGTCGAGGAACTGGACGAAGTGCCGGGCGACGCGCCGGTCGTCTTCTCCGCCCATGGCGTGCCCAAGTCGGTCCCGGCCGAGGCGGAGCGGCGCAACCTCGTCTATGTCGATGCGACCTGCCCGCTGGTGAGCAAGGTCCACCGTCAGGCCGAACGCCAGATCGAGAAGGGCCAGCACATCATCTTCATCGGCCACGAAGGCCATCCGGAAGTGATCGGCACCATGGGGCAGGTGCCGGAAGGCCAGATGACCCTGGTCGAGACGGTCGCCGACGTGGCGGACCTGCAGTTCACGCCGGAAGACAACCTGTCCTATCTCACCCAGACGACGCTTTCGGTCGACGATACCGCCGAAGTCATCCGTGCGCTCAAGGTGCGCTTCCCCAATATCGTCGGGCCCAAGGCGGAAGACATTTGCTACGCAACCTCCAACCGGCAGGCCGCGGTCAAGCAGGTCGCTCCGGGAAGCGACTTGGTTCTGGTGATCGGATCGCCCAACAGCTCGAACTCGCTGCGCCTGGTCGAAGTGGCCGAGCGCTGCGGAACCGATGCAAAGCTGATCCAGAGCGCGGACGATATCGATCCGGCGTGGCTCGAAGGTGTCGGCACGCTCGGCCTAACGGCGGGCGCGTCTGCACCCGAAGCGCTGGTTCGCCAGGTCGTCGAAAAGCTTGGCGAATGGCGCGAGATCGAAGAACACACGATCCTCACCACCGAGGAGAAGATGACGTTCAAGCTGCCGCGCCAGCTGGTCGAGTAACCGCGCCGCATGGCCGTCTACACCCATCTGTCGGCCGATACGCTCGAGAAGCTGATCGCGGCCTATGATGTGGGCGAATTGCGCTCTGCCAAGGGCATTGCGGAAGGCGTATCGAACAGCAACTGGCTGGTGGAAACGAGCGAAGGCCGCTTCATCCTGACGATGTACGAGCGGCGCATCGAACTCGATGAACTGCCCTATTTCCTCGGACTGCTCGACCATCTCGCGGCCAAGGACTGCCCTGTGCCGCGCACCATTCATGACCGCGAGGGCGCAGCGTTCCGCATGATCGACGGCAAGGCGGTCGCGCTGATCGAGTTCCTGCCCGGCGTGTCGGTCGATAGGGCGAGCGAAGCCGAAGCACGCAGCGTCGGTGCAGCGCTGGCCTCGATCCATTCGGCCTCGGAAGACTTCGCGCCGCGCCGCAAGAACGACCTGCGCCCGTCGGACTGGCAGGCATTGTTCGACCAGTGCGGCGAAGACGGGCTAGCCGGGATCCACCCCGATCTTCCCGCCGTGGTCGAGAGACACTTGCCGGACGTCATGGCCAATTGGCCGGAACATCTGCCGCAGGCTACAATCCATGCGGACCTGTTTCCGGACAACGTCCTGATGCTTGGCGGCAAGGTCAGCGGGCTGATCGATTTCTATTTCGCCTGCACCGATATCGCTGCCTACGATCTGGCGGTGACTCATGCCGCCTGGTCGTTCTCAGACGAGACGCAGGAATTCGATGCCGCGACCGGCCGGGGGCTGGTCGAAGGATACCAATCCAGCCGCCCGCTGAGCGAGGAAGAGCTTCGCGCGCTGCCCCTCCTCGCGCGCGGGGCTTGCCTGCGCTTCATGGCGACGCGGGCGTTCGACTGGATCGACACGCCCGATACCGCGCTTGTCAAACGCAAGGACCCGATGGACTTTGCGCGTCGTCTGCAATTCTACACGGATCACGGCGAAGAGATTTTCGCTTCCGGCGCGAAGGGGCTATCGGCAAGCGCATGAAACGCGTCGAGATTTTCACCGATGGTGCCTGCAAGGGCAACCCCGGCCCGGGCGGCTGGGGCGCATTGCTGCGCATGGGGCGGCACGAGAAAGAACTGTCGGGCGGCGAAGCGGACACGACCAACAACCGCATGGAACTGACCGCCGCGATCCGCGGTCTCGAAGCGCTGATCGAACCGTGCGAGGTCGAGCTGTACTCCGACAGCAAATACGTCCTCGACGGGATCACCAAGTGGGTCCACGGCTGGAAAAAGCGCGGCTGGAAGAACGCCAGCAAGAAGCCGGTCCGCAATGCCGACCTGTGGCACGACCTGATCGAGGCGGCCGAACGGCACACGGTCCACTGGCACTGGGTCAAGGGCCACAACGGCCATCCGGAGAACGAGCGGGTCGATGCTCTCGCCAGCGCGGAGGCCGAAAAAGCAGGGGGCGCAGGCTAGCCGCCCACGCCCCCTAGCGAATTTACCGAAAAGTCTCGGTCAGTCGGCCGACTTGTCGACTACCTCTGCATTCGGGCCGTTCTTGAGCACGGACTCGATCGCATTCTTGGCGCTTGCCTTCGAGCTGTATCCTTCGGTCCACCAGATCGTTTCAGAATTGTAGACGAAATAGGAAACGAACTCGCCCTTCTTGTTCTTACGGATCTCGAAGCGGTGCGCCATGAAAACTCTCCTTTGTTAAGTTCCCGGTCAATCTATCGGCTCGTTCGGGAAAATCTAGAGCAAGCGGTCAGGAAGATATGTCGCGGCATCGACATCTCGCACGGCCTGCGATTTCGAACGCTCCAGGAGCAGGTCGGCAGCAAGGATCGCCGCGGCCGGCGCGGTCTGGATGCCGTAACCGCCCTGCCCCGCGAACCAGGCGAAGCCTTCGACATTCGGATCGCGCCCATAGACAGGCAGGCGGTCGGGCGCGAAACTGCGCAATCCGGCCCACTTGCGCTCGACGCGCAGCACTTTCCAGTCGACCACGCGCTGGAAGCGATCGATCGCCTCGGCAACGGCGAGTTCTTCTGGTGCAGCGTCGTGCGGGACAGTCGGCGTCTCGTCATGCGGGCTCAGCCAGACACGGCCGTTGTCCGGCTTGAAATAGAATGTTCCCGAGATGTCGAGAACCAGCGGCAGGTCGGCTGGCGCGGCCGGATCGACCTCGATTTGCGCGACGGTGCGCTGCAGCGGCGTGATGCCTAGCGGCTGTGCCCCGACCATGGCGGCAAGTTCGTCAGCCCAGGCACCGGCGGCATTGACCAGCGTTTCGCATTCAAAGCTGCGCCCGTCCTCTGTTCCGAGCTTCCATACCCCGCCAACGCGCTCGGCGGAGATGACCCTTGCGCGCAATTCGAGCGCAACGCCGCCCCTTCGCGCGCGCGCAAGATAAGAACCATGCAACCCGGCGACATCGATGTCGGCGCAGGCAGGCTCCCACACGGCATCGGCCCATTCCTCGCGCAGTCCGGGCACGCGTGCGGCAAGGCCACGCGCGTCCAGCCGCTCGATCGTCGCGCCGGTATCGCCGAAGCGCTCGAAGAAGTCGTCGATCTTGGGGCGATCCTGCGCGCGCCCGACATAGAGCGCGCCGCGCGGGCTCAGGAAGCCCCACTCGCGCAGCAGCGGTCCCGAGGCGAGCGTAAGGGGAACCAGTTCCGGCCCGCCATAGCATTCCTCCCAGAACGCAGCCGACCGGCCGGTCGTGTGGTAGCCGGGAAAGTCCTCGGCCTCGAGCAGCAGGACAGATGCATCGCCGCATAGCTCAGCCGCGAGGCTGGCCCCTGCAATTCCAGCGCCGACAATTGCAAAATCATAGCGCATTGCGCTCAATCCCGACGCTCCAGCGTGGCGAGGAAGGCGTCCATTTCGCCGATGGCGCGGTCGCGGACCTCGTCGACCTCACGTAGGATCTCGTGATGGGCTTCCTTGCCGAAGCGGACCAGCTTGCAGTTCGGAAGGCGCGCTGCGGCGCGTTCGATGGCCTTGGCATCGACCAGCTTGTCGTTCGACGTCGCCAGGATAAGCGTCGGGATCGTCACCGCCTCGAGTGCGCCGGGCGCGAAAATCACCTGCATCGAGGCATAGCCCTGTTCGACCCAGCCCCAGCTGCCCGGCCCCATGACGAGTTCGGGACGCTTCTCGCGCCACCACAGCTCGTCTTCGTAGCGGTCCTTGTCATGGGTCAGTAAATTGATCCGGCCGACCGGGATTTCGCCGGGCTTCTCGCTCCATTTCCATGCCGGGCGCGCAGGATGGCCGAAGCGTCGGATCAGCCCTGCGACCTTGCGCATCACGCCGACGGGAAGGAATGTCCCGTAATAGCCGAGCATCGGGGCGGACAGCATGATGCCGTCCGGGTCGACGCGCTTCTCGACCACTCCTCGCAGCACGAGGTGCCCGCCCATCGAGTGGCCCGCGAGTACATGCGGCCCAGGGGTCTCGGCTCGCCAGCGCGGCCAGAATTCGGCGAGGTCGTCGATCCAGTCGCCGAAATCGTCGACATGGCCGGTCACTGCGTCCTGCCCGAGGCGGCCTGATCCTGCCTGCCCGCGCCAGTCGGCCGCGGTCACGCGCCAGCCCTGCTCGTGCCAGTGGTGCAGCGTTTCGAGATATTTTTCGTAATTGTCGCCGCGGCCCGGGAAGAAGAGGATCGATCCGCGCGGCGTCTCCCCTGCACCCGGCCAGTCGATCCGGCGGATCGCGTGCCCGTCGGCGGCCATCCAGCAGCTTTCGGCCGCTTCGGCGGGAATGGCCCTGCGATCGAAGGCGGCAGGGTTCACATCGGCTTTTTGCGCTTGGCTAATGCGAACCTCCTGCGGTTGGTTACTTTTTGGTAAGCCCTGTTCTGTAGCACCGCCTCCATAGGGGACCACTGGGGGCAATAATGCTAGGCGAAACTATCCACTACGGGCTGCTTGTTGCGTTGGCAATCGCACTGCTCGTCGCCGCATTCACGGACATTCGCAGGCGCCAGATCGACAACTGGCTGACCGGTGCCATCGCGCTCGCCGCGCCCGCCTTCTGGTGGTCGAGCGGCCTTTCGCTGTGGCCCGACGTCGCGCTTCAGTTCGCGGTAGCCGTCGGCGCCTTCGCGGTGCTCGCCGGCCTTTTCGCGCTGCGCATGATGGGTGGCGGCGACGTCAAGCTGCTGACCGCGCTCGCGCTGTGGATCGCGCCGAGCCTGTTTCTCAAACTTCTTATCATCATGGCGCTCGTCGGAGGGGTGCTGACGGTCGTGATGGGATCCTGGCACGTCATGCGACGCCAGCGCGACAAGCTGGCCATTCCCTACGGAGTGGCCATCGCGATCGGCGCCCTGTGGGTGCTTGGGACGGATTACCTGCCTGCTGCCGGAGCAAACGTCGGGCTCGGGTGAACCTGATTTTAACCACTTCGCGAATATGCGGAGAAATCATCTTTGCCCGCGATCCATGCGGGCCGAACAAGGGGGCTTGAAAAGCCATGGACAGGAAGAAGCTGGTTCTGCTGCTGGGTGCACTGATCATTGCGGTCGGTACGGCACTCGCTGCCCGGAGCATGTTCGCCGGGGCATCCGCCCCCGTAGCCGAGGCCGCACCGCCGGTCCCGCAAGGTCCGAAGGTTCTCGTCGCGCAGCGCCAGCTGCCGGTCGGCACCATCATCACGGCCGATGCGATCAATTTCCAGCAATGGCCGGAAGAGCTGGTGCAGGACGCCTATTTCATCGACGGTGAATCGGACGTCTCGCAGCTGCTCGGCACTGTCGTGCGTCACCCGATCACCGCTGGTGAGCCGGTTACGCAGGGCTCGCTCGTCAAGCCAGGCGACCGCGGCTTCCTCGCTGCGGCTCTCGGCCCGGGCATGCGCGCAGTCACCGTTCCGGTGTCGGACAAGACCGGTGTTGCCGGCTTCGTCTTCCCGGGCGACCGCGTCGACCTCGTCCTGACCCAGACGGTCAAGGGCGACGACGACACGCTGCGCACGGCCGAAACCATCCTTTCCAACCTGCGCGTGCTCGCGACCGACCAGTCGACCACGCAGGAAACCAACGAAGCCGGCGATACGGTCGTGAAGACCTTCCGCACGGTTACGCTCGAAGTGACCCCGCGCATCGCGGAGAAGGTTGCTGTCGCCCAGACCATCGGCACGCTCAGCCTCTCGCTGCGCTCGATCGCCGACAACCAGGGCGAACTCGAGAAGGCTATCGCTGCCGGCGACGTGAAGGTCCCGGACGATGCAACGCCGGAAGAGGAAGAAGCCATCCTGCGCCAGGCCATGTCGCGCCCGATCGACAAGAGCTCGAGCTTCGTGACGGGTGGTGACGTCTCGCGCTTCCAGCGCAGCAGCGTCCCGCCGAAGGAATCGCGCAGCTCGCGTGCAGCCCCTGCCCCGTCCTATGGCGGCTCGTCGGGCTACGCATCGGCTCCGTCGGTCCCGAGTGGCCCGTCGGTCCGCGTGACCCGCGGCAAGACCACGACCGAAGTTCCGGTCTCGGGTAGCGGCCGCACGATCCTCCAGCAGCAGAAGAAGGGCGTCGAAGACACCGCGTCCATCCTTCCGGCTGCTCAGGCAACAGTGATCCGGTGAGGCCGATCATGACGAAGAACGAGAACACGATCCGCTTCGCCTCGACCAAGGCAAGTACTTCCCAACCAGGGGGCAAGACTATGAAACGCCGTCTTACCGCATCAGTGCTGCTCGCCAGCCTCGCTGTGGCACCGCTGTCGGGCATCCCGGCCAGCACCGCCAACGCCCAGACCGTCGCCAGCCCGGCGCAGGACATCGTCCTCTCGATCGGTCGCGGCGAGCTGGTCACCGTGCCCGGCACGATGGCCGACGTCTTCATCGCCAACGACTCGATCGCCGACGTGCAGGTCAAGTCGCAGCGCCAGCTCTATGTCTTCGGCAAGGCCGGCGGCGAGACGACCGTCTATGCGAGCAACGCCCGCGGCGACATCGTCTGGTCGGCGAACATCCGCGTCGGCTCGAACATCGGCAGCATCGACCAGATGCTCGCCCTCGCGATGCCGGAAGCGCAGATCTCGGTTGCTACCATGGGCACCAACACGGTCCTTCTGACGGGCACCGTCGGCGCACCGGAAGACGCTGCCGAGGCTGAACGCCTCGTCCAGGCCTTCGTCGGTGAAGACGCCAACGTCATCAGCCGCCTCAAGATGGCGACGCCGCTGCAGGTCAACCTGCAGGTCCGCTTCGCCGAGGTCAGCCGCACGCTGGTCCGCTCGCTGGGCTCGAACCTTTCGACCTTCGACGGCACGGGCGGTTTCCGCTTCGGCGTCGGCACCGGTCGCACGGTCGCCAACGGCGCGTACCGCGTCGACGGCCCGCTCGGCGTCGGTTCGGGCGTCGAAGGTCCGGCCTTCGTCCTGCCCGACGGCACCGAAATCGTCGGTCCGGGCGTCGATAGCGACGGCGGCACCACGATCGCCGGTCTCGGCAGCTTCCTGGGCCTCGATATCCTCGGCGCCCTCGACCTTGCCGAGCGCAACGGCCTCGTCACCACCCTCTCGCAGCCGAACCTGACTGCGCTCTCGGGTGAAACGGCAGACTTCCTTGCCGGCGGCGAATTCCCGGTTCCGATCAGCCAGGGTCTCGGCACCACCGCGATCGAATATCGCAAGTTCGGTGTCAGCCTCGCCTACACGCCGACGGTGCTCGCCAATGGCCGCATCTCGCTGCGTGTGCGTCCGGAAGTGTCCGAGCTTTCGAGCCAGGGCGCAGTGACGCTCAACGGCTTCCAGATCCCGGCTCTGACCATCCGCCGCGCCGAAACGACCATCGAACTCGGCTCCGGCCAGAGTTTCATGATCGCCGGCCTGATGAGCAACAGCGCGCAGAACTCGATCGACAAGGCACCGGGTGTCGGCGACCTTCCGATCCTCGGCAACCTGTTCCGCTCGACCGAGTTCCGCAAGGGCGAAACCGAGCTGGTAATCGTCGTGACGCCGTATCTCGTGAAGCCGGTGAATGCGAACGACATCCGCCTGCCGACCGACGGCTTCAACGCGGCCAACGTCCTCGAAAGCAAGCTGCTTTACCAGCAGAGCAAGGAAGGCCCGGTCGCCGACCGTCCGGTTCCGACCGTGCGCGACAAGGACTCCACGCCGCCTGAGGTCTCGCTTGTCGATCCCGCTGCCGTCCTCCCGGGGGCCAACGGTTCGCGCAACGCGAAGGCCGACAACGCCGGCAAGTCCAATGCCGACCGCCGCGCCGATGCTGCGGCAGCAGCACCCGGCTTCAGCCTCAAGTGAGAAAGGTGAGTATCATGCACAACACCACGAAACGCACGCTCGCCGGCGCTCTCGCGCTCTCCATGGGCCTCGCACTGGGTGCCTGCGGCGGCATGCCGAGCAATCCGAGCCTCAACAGCCTGAAACAGCCGGTTGTCGAGCGCACGAACTACACCTTCGACGTCCAGACCGGCAGCGGTGGGCTGACCATTCCCGAACAGCAGCGCCTTGCTGCCTGGTTTGAGGCGATGGAACTCGGCTTCGGCGACCGCCTGGCCATCGAAGATCCGATGATGAGCCCGGCAACGCGTGAAGCGATCGCCCAGCTCGCGGCCCGCCACGGCATCCTCGTCAGCGATGGTGCCCCGGTTACCGCCGGCATGATCCAGCCGGGCCAGGCCCGCGTCGTGCTGACCCGTTCGACCGCTTCGGTCCCGGGTTGCCCCGACTGGTCGGCCTCTTCGGACATGAACTACACCAACGGCACCTCGCCCGGTTACGGCTGCGCGGTCAACAGCAACCTCGCTGCCATGGTCGCCAATCCGGAAGACCTGATCGAAGGCCAGAGCGGCTCGGGCACGACCGTCGTCTCGACCGGCACCAAGGCCATCGACAGCTATCGCAACCAGACACCGACGGGCGAACAGGGCCTGAAGGCATCTGCCACGAGTGAAGGAGAATAAGAGCCATGAACGCGCCTTGGAAACCCAGCGGCTCGGGTAATCGCGATCCCTTCGCAGCCTTCATTTGCGACGAAGCCGCGCTGGACGTCCTGCGTCCGGTGGTCATCGAAATGGGCTGGCAGCCTGAAAAGTGCGCCAAGGGCGGCCTGCGTAACGCAGTCCAGTCGCTCTCGGTCACGGCAAGCCCGAACATCCTCATGGTCGACTTGTCGGAAAGCGGCGATCCGCTGAACGACATCAACGCCCTCGCCGAGGTTTGCGAACCCGGCACGGTCGTGATCGCCGTCGGCCAGGTCAACGACGTCCGCCTGTATCGCGACCTGCTCGCGAGCGGCATCCACGACTACCTGCTCAAGCCGCTTTCGGCCGGCCAGGTGCGTGATTCGCTCAACCAGGCGCAGGCGGTCTTCTCGGCCCCGCGCGCAAGCGATCCGGAAGCGGCCAAGCGCCACGTCTCGACGGCTGTCGTCGGTACGCGCGGCGGTGTCGGTGCATCGATGCTGGCAACTTCGCTTTCCTGGCTGTTCAGCGAGGAAAAGAAGCTGCCGACCGCGCTGCTCGACCTCGACGTTCACTTCGGCACCGGTGCCCTCGCGCTCGATCTCGAGCCGGGCCGCGGCCTGACCGATGCGATCGACAACCCGAGCCGTATCGACGGGCTGTTCATCGAACGCGCCATGATCCGCGCGAACGAGAACCTCGCGATCCTCTCTGCGGAAGCGCCGATCAGCGCGCCGCTGATGACCGACGGGTCGGCCTTCGTGCAGCTGGAGGAGGAATTCCGCCAGGCGTTCGAAATGACGGTCGTCGACCTGCCGCGCAACATGCTGATCAACTTCCCGCATGTGCTGGCAGACGTGAACGTCATCGTGCTGGCTACGGAAATGACGCTCGCCTCGGCGCGCGACACGATCCGTATCCTCTCGTGGCTCAAGACCAACGCCGCCCATGCGACCCCGCTGATCGTGGCGAACAAGGTCCAGGGCAACCAGGCGGAAATCAGCAAGGCTGACTTCGAAGCATCGATCGAACGCAAGATCGACGTGTCGATCCCCTACGATCTCAAGGGCGCCATTGCCGCAGCCAAGCTCGGCCAGACGTTCCTCGAGGCCAATGGCGGAAGCAAGTCGACGGCTGCGATCAAGCAACTCGGCGACCGCATCCTCGGCGCTTCGGAAGAGATCGTCGACGGCGACGAGCCGGAGAAGAAGTCGCTGCTTGGCGGTTTCGACTTCAAGTCGCTGCTCGCCAAGAAGAGCAAGAAGCAGGCTCCTGTCCAGGAACCTGCCGAGTAATCGGCGATGACGCGGGGGCCCGGTGCCCCCGCCGAACCGCCCTCGAATTTGACGCGTTAGGAAAGGCAGGTCGAAGGCATGAGCATTATCCAGCTCCTGCTGATTGCTGGTGGACTGATGGCCCTCATGGTCGTCGGATACACCGTGCTGTCAGGCCCATCGGCGGCGAAGGAAAGCCAGCGCAGGCTCCAGGCTGTGCGCTATCGCCACTCCGAAAGCACCAACACCAAGGTTGAATCGCAGCTCAAGAAAGCGATCGCGGCCCGCAAGCCCAAGGCGCACAAGGTCGCCGGCTCGGGATCGCGCATCGATGCGCTTGCCGTTCGCCTCGACCGGACCGGCAAGGGCTGGTCGATTTCGCAGTATCTCTACGCGTCGCTCGGCCTCATGCTGATGGTAGCCGTGGTAGTGTACCTGCGTTCGGGCGCCCTGCTGCTCTCGCTCGGTGTCGGCCTCGTTGTCGGCGCAGGCCTGCCCCACATGGTGGTCAACCACCAGATCAAGAAACGCACCAACCAGTTCACCGCGAAGTTTCCCGACGCGATCGAGCTGCTGGTTCGCGGCCTTCGCTCCGGCCTTCCGGTAACCGAGACCCTCGCGGTCGTCGCGCAGGAAGTTCCCGGCCCGGTCGGCATCGAATTCAAGGGCATCACCGAGCGTATCAAGATCGGCCGCACGATGGAGGAATCGCTCCAGGAAACGGCGGACCGTCTCGGCATCCCGGAATTCAACTTCTTCTGCATCACCCTCGCCATCCAGCGCGAAACGGGTGGTAACCTCGCGGAGACGCTCTCCAACCTGGCAGACGTCCTGCGCAAGCGTTCGCAGATGAAGCTCAAGATCAGGGCGATGAGCTCGGAATCGAAAGCGTCGGCCTACATCGTGGGTGCCCTGCCCTTCATCGTCTTCGCGATGATCTGGTGGATCAACCCGAGCTACATCGGCGGCTTCTTCGAGGACGATCGCCTGATCGTCGCAGGCCTGGGCGGCATGGTGTGGATGAGCATCGGCGCCTTCATCATGGCCAAAATGGTCAGCTTCGAGATTTGAGGTAGGGACGGATACAATGATCAGTCAGCAACCCGGCCCGACCCTTCTCGGCTTCGACGTCATCGTCGTCGGCTCGATCCTCGCTGGGATCGCGGCAGCGGCAGTGATGCTTGCCGTCTACGCGGCGGTTACGGTCAAGGATCCGATGGCCAAGCGCGTCAAGGCACTCAACGAGCGCCGCGACGAGCTCAAGGCAGGCATCGTCAAGTCGAATGCGAAGAAGCGCACCAGCCTCGTTCGCAAGACCGACCAGACCGAGAAGATGAAGGACACGCTGGAGGGGATGAAAGTCCTCCAGCAGAGCCAGATCGAGGAAATCCAGCAGAAGCTGGCGCATGCCGGCTACCGCAACAAGGAACTCGCGGTCCTGGTTATCGCGGCACGCATGGTGCTGCCGATCGTCCTCGGCCTGCTGGCATTCCTGTTCATCTACGTGATCGACTATTTCCCCGACTGGGGCGGCATCAAGCGTGTCGGCGCGCTCAGCGTGATGGTCTTTGCGGGCTACAAGGGCCCGGAAATCTTCCTGAAGAACAAGGCCAGCAAGCGCACCGGCGAAATCCGCAAGGGCCTGCCGGACGCACTCGACCTCCTTGTCATCTGCGCCGAAGCCGGTCTCACCGTCGACGCTGCGTTCAACCGCGTCGCCAAGGAACTGGGCCGCGCCTATCCGGAACTGGGTGACGAATTCGCCCTGACCGCGATCGAGCTGTCGTTCCTCGGCGAGCGCAAGATGGCATTCGACAACCTCGCTTACCGTGTCGATCTGGAATCGGTTCGCGGCGTGGTGACGACGATGGTCCAGACCGAACGCTACGGTACGCCGCTCGCATCCGCGCTGCGCGTACTGTCGGCCGAATTCCGCAACGAGCGCATGATGCGCGCCGAGGAAAAGGCAGCACGTCTGCCGGCGATCATGACCATTCCGCTGATCATGTTCATCCTGCCGGTGCTGTTCATCGTCATTCTCGGCCCGGCGGCCTGTTCGATCAGCGACGCGTTCGCACAGCAACCGGGGCGCTAAACGCTCACCAGACGCGATCTGGGGGAGATCGGCCCCGGAACCTCACGCAGGTTCCGGGGCCGGTTTGTTTCAACCGGCCTTTTGGCGGATTTCCTCGAGCATCGAGCGGAACGCCCCGGCCTGCTCTTCGCCCAGAGCGTCCAGCAGTTCTTCCTCGATCGCGCGGGCGCGCGGGACGATGCGGGCATGCATGTCCTGGCCTGCCTCGGTCAGTTCGAGCAGGTGCGAGCGACCGTCGCGGTAGTTGGGCTGGCGACGCACCAGTTCACGCTCCGCAAGCACCTTGCAGGCGCGATTGACCGCGACCTTGTCCATCAGCGTGCGGGCGGTGAGTTCGCGCTGGGTAAGCGCGCCTGCATCGCCGAGCATCGCCATGACGCGCCACTCGGTGACCTTGAGGCCGAATTCCTTGCGATAGACGTCCGCGATCCGGTTGCTCACCGCATTGGAGGCGACCGAAAGCTGGTACGGCAGGAAATCGGCAAGGACGAACTCGGGGGCGGCGCTGTTGCTCATGCTTTTGGTTTCTAATGCAACCGGTTCACTTGGCAAGCGCCAGCCCCGGACGGGCTAGCGATATTCCGGCTCATCCCACCAGGGATAGAAGTCGGGCATGTTGTCGCTGACTGTGTCGGGATAGTTCGGAGGACGCTTTTCGAGGAAGCTGGCAATTCCTTCCTTCGCGTCTTCGCTGCGGCTGAGGCGATAGATCGCCTTGCTGTCGACCCGGTGTGCGGCCATCGGATGGTCGCCCGACGGCAGGCGCCACATCATCGCGCGGGTCATCGCAACCGAAACGGCCGAAGTATTGTCGGCGATCTCGCGCGCGAGGCCGCGGGCCACATCCATCAGTTCGGCCTGCGGATGGACCGAGCGGACCAGGCCTCCGTCCTTCGCTTCCTGCGCATCGAAGATCCGGCCGGTGTAGCACCACTCGAGCGCCTGCTGCACACCGACGATGCGCGGGAGGAACCAGCTCGAAGCCGCCTCCGGAACGATGCCGCGCCGCGCGAACACGAACCCGTAGCGCGCATTGTCCGATGCCAGCCGGATATCCATTGCGAGCTGCATGGTAATCCCGACGCCCACGGCCACCCCGTTACAGGCGGCGATCAGCGGCTTCTTGCTGTCGAACAGGCGCAGCGTCAGCCGCCCGCCACCGTCGCGCACGCGCGGATCGGACAGGTCCTCGACCGGGTTGGGGTCGGAAAAGACATGCCCCCCGCCCTCGGGAGTGAGGTCCGCACCGGCGCAGAAGGCCCGGTCGCCGTGGCCGGTGAAGATCACCGCCCGCACGCTGTCGTCCTCGTCGATATCGTCCATCGCGGCGATGATTTCGTCCATCATCACGCGGGTGAAGGCATTCATCTTCTCCGGACGATGCAGGGTGACGGTCGCGATGCCGTTTTCCTTTTCGACCTTGATCTGCGTGTAGTCGGCCATGCTTTTCTCTCCCGATTGCGCCAATGAAAAGGGCGGCTCGTTGGCCGCCCTTCCCTTTTTCTGTCGCTTAGCGCGGTGCCATGCGGATGGCGCCGTCGAGGCGGACATCCTCGCCGTTGAAATAGCCGGTCTCGATCATGCACATGGCGAGATTGGCGTATTCCTCGGGGTAGCCGAGACGCTTGGGGAACGGGACCGATGCGGCCAGCGCTTCCTTCACCTGCGGCGGCGCGGCGTTCATCAGCGGGGTGTTGAAGATGCCCGGCAGGATGGTGTTCACGCGGATACCTTCGCGCATAAGGTCGCGCGCGATCGGCAGGGTCATGCCGACGACGCCGCCCTTCGACGCCGAGTAGGCCGCCTGGCCCATCTGGCCGTCTTCGGCAGCGACCGAAGCGGTGTTGACGATCGCGCCGCGATCGCCCTCGTCGGTCAGCGGATCGAGGGTCATCATGCCCGCAGCCGACTTGGCGATGCAGCGGAAGGTGCCGATGAGGTTCACCTGGATCACGAAGTCGAACGCGCTGAGCGGGAAGTGCTTGATTTCGCCCGACTGCTTGTCGCGGCTGGCGGTCTTGATCGCGTTGCCGATGCCTGCGCAGTTGACGAGAATGCGTTCCTGGCCATGCGCTTCGCGCGCCTTGGCGAAACCTGCATCGACGTCTTCGTCGCTGGTCACATTGACCTTGCAGAACACGCCGCCGATGTCCTTCGCGACCGCTTCGCCCTTCTCTTCGTTCATGTCGAAGATGGCGACCTTCGCGCCCTTGGCAGCGAGCGCGCGGGCGGTGGCTTCACCGAGGCCGGATGCACCGCCGGTTACGACGGCAGGAGTATTGGCTGAAACTTCCATGGAAAAATCCTCTCGAAATGGGGGGTGAATCAAAGTGCTTCGATGATCGTGACGTTGGCGACGCCGCCGCCTTCGCACATCGTCTGGAGACCGTATTTCTTGCCGTGGCGGTGCAGCGCGTGGACCAGCGTCGCCATCAGCTTGGTGCCCGATGCGCCGAGCGGGTGGCCGAGCGCGATCGCACCGCCGTGGACGTTGAGCTTGTCCGGGTCGGCGCCGGTATGCTTGAGCCATGCGAGCGGAACCGGGGCAAAGGCCTCGTTCACTTCGTACAGGTCGATGTCGCCGATGTTCATGCCCGCGCGCTGGAGAGCGCGGTCGGTCGCGAAGAGCGGTTCTTCGAGCATGATGACCGGGTCGCCTGCGGTAACCGTCAGGTTGTGAATGCGGGCGAGCGGCTTGAGGTTGTGTTCCTTGAGCGCGCGTTCCGACACGACCAGGACCGCGCTCGAACCGTCGCAGATCTGGCTCGACGTTGCCGCGGTGATCGTGCCTTCCGGGTTCAGCAGCTTGACGCTCGCAATGCTTTCCAGCGTCGCGTCGAAGCGGATGCCTTCGTCCACCGTGTGCATCTCGGTGCCTTCGGGCGTCTCGATCTTTACGGGGACGATTTCGTTCTCGAATGCGCCCGAATTGGTCGCTTCGATCGCTTTCTGGTGACTGCCGAGGGCGAAGCGGTCGAGGTCGTCCTTGGTGAAGCCGTGCTTCTTGACGATCATCTCGGCGCCCATGAACTGGGACCACTGGATGCCCGGATATTTCTCTTCGAGACCCGGCGACTTGTAGTTACCCAGCCCCTCTTTCATGTGGAACATGGCAGTCGAGCCCATCGGCACGCGGCTCATGCTTTCGACGCCGCTGGCGATGACGATGTCCTGCGTTCCGCTCATCACGGCCTGCGCGGCGAACTGGATCGCCTGCTGCGAGGAACCGCACTGGCGGTCGATGGTGACGGCGGGAACGCCTTCGCCGAGGTGCTTTGCTGCAAGGACGGCGTTGCGGCCGACCTGCATCGCCTGTTCGCCGCCCTGGCTGACGCAGCCCATCACCACATCGTCGATGACTTTCGCTTCGAGCCCGCTGCGCTCCATCACTGCATCGAGCGACTTGGCTGCGAGATCGACCGGGTGGACCCCGGCAAGACGACCGCCGCGGCGGCCACCGGCCGTGCGCACGGCTTCGACGATATAGGCTTCAGGCATTCTCGATTCTCCCGGTGGAATTTGTCTTCTGACTTTCCGTTTGCGTAAGCGTTAGGTCGCGCTGCCTGAGGGGTCAAGCGCTATGACCTGCGACTCCGGATGCGGCCTGCCCTACCCCGATAGTTGCGCATCTTTATGGCAGCCCTCTTGCGAGCAAGGCGTAGCGGCCTAGTGTGCGCGGAGATGGTCAAGGCACTGTTCGAAATCAATCCGGCACTCGATCGCGCGGCGCTGGCGGAGGAGTTCGCGCGCAACAAGCGCATCCAGATCCGCGACTTCCTGACGCGCGAGACGGCGGAGGAGATCCGCAATATCCTCTCCCAGCAAACGCCGTGGGGCATCGCGGCGCAGGCGGGGATCGCCGATCCGCCAGGGCCGCAGCAGGTGCTTCCCGCCCAGCTACGCACGCCCAACGGCCAGCGCCGCTTGCAGGAACTCTACAAGGCGGTCGACGATGCCGTGCGCGGCGGCGACTACGGCTTTCGCTATGCCCAGTTCAGCCTCGTGCAGGCGGTGCAGAAAGGTTTCGCGCCCGGCGGCCCGCACGAATTGCTGCTCGAATATATCAACGCCCCCGGCTTTCTCGACCTGGTGCGCGACGTCACCGGGCTGAAGGAGCTGGTAAAGGCCGACGGACAGGCGACGCTCTATGCGCAGAACCACTTCCTCGCACAGCACAGCGACAGCCACGTCGCCGAAGGGTGGCGCATCGCCTATGTGATGAACTTCACCATCGACGACTGGAAGCCCGACTGGGGCGGCCACCTGGTGTTCCACAACGAGGATGGCGACATCATCGAAGGCTACCGTCCGCGCTTCAACGCGCTCAACATGTTCCTCGTGCCGCAATTGCACTCGGTGCAGTATGTCGCGCCCTTCGCGCCGGTCGGGCGCTACGCAATCACCGGGTGGGTGCGCGACCGATGAGCGGACTGTCCGCACAGGGCTGGTACAACAAGGCCGCCGCGGCCGCTCAATCGGGCGACAATGCCGGAGCCCACGCCATCCTGCGCGATGCCCTCGCCGCCTATCCGCGCGAAGCTCAGCTGTGGCATGGTGCGGGCAATGTGCTCCTGTCCCTCGGCGAACCGGTCGAGGCGGCTGAGCACTTCGGCAAGGCATATGAACTGGCCCCGGGACAATTCGACTTCGCAATCGACCAGGCAATCGCGCTGTCGAATGCGAACCGTCACCATGATGCGCTCAAAGTGCTCAAGCGGATCGAGACGCAGGCGGCAGCCTTCGCGCATTACTGTTCGACCCGCGCCAATGCGGAGCGCGGCGCGGGCCATGCCGAGGCTGCAGCGAAATGGTACGACCGCGCGTTGTCCATAGAGCCCGCGCGGCCCAAGGCGCTCGTCGGCCGCGCCAGCGTCGCGCTGGAGCGCGGAGAGGCCGACGCCCTCGCCCGCTTCGACCGCGCGCTGCAGCACGATCCGGGCAATCCATACCTCTGGCTCGGCAAGGCGCAGGCGCTCGATGTGCTCGGCGAGACGACCGGCGCGCGCAATATCATGGAGCAGGTCGTCCAGCAGGCCCCTGCGTGGCCCGAAGGATTGCAATTCCTCGCGCAGTTGCGGCTTGCGGCCGGCGAGGAGGACTTCACCTCGCACTATGGCGACGCCGCCGCGAAAGTTCCGCAGGACCCGAACATCCTCGACGCGTGGTGCAGGACGCTCGCAGGGCTCGACTATAACGAGCAGGCGACCGAAGTCGCGGCGCGGGCGCACAAGGCGTTTCCCGACAAGCCGCATTTCGCCTTGCTCGAGGCTGTCTACGCCGGGGCTGCAGGTGATGATGACCGGGCGGAGGAAATCTTCGCCGAATTCCAGATCGATGCGCTCGACTGGCATGTCCACGAGACGCGCCACCGGATCAGGCGCGGCGAATACGACCTGGCGGAAGCCTTGCTCGACAAGGCAGTTGCGCATTCACCCGATGATATCGGCGCATGGGCGCTGCGCGGTATCGTCTGGCGTCTGACCGGCGATCCGCGCGAGGAATGGCTCCATCACCAGGAGGGGCTCCACGAGCTGAGGCCGCTGCATGACGCCGAACGCGTGCTGCCGCCTGCCATCGCACTGCTCCACCGCCTGCATGACAATTCACCGCTGCCGCTCGGCCAGTCCCTGCGCGGAGGGAGCCAGACACGCGGGATCCTGTTCCACCGTACCGAGCCCGAGATCGCCGCCTTGCACGAGGCCATTCTCGCGACGGTCGAGGAGCACCGCTCGAAGATGCCTCCTGCCGATCCAGCGCATCCGATCCTGCGGCATCGTGACGCTCCGTGGCACATCACCGGTTCCTGGTCGGTGCGCCTGTCGGGCGGCGGGGATTTCCATACCTCGCATATCCACCCGCAGGGGGTGATCTCCTCCGCGCTTTACTGCCAGCTTCCTGAACTGGGCGGAGACGATTCGCATGCGGGCTGGCTGGAACTCGGCAGGCCCCCGCCCGACTTGCGGCTCGATCTCGGCCCGATCCGCATGATCGAACCGCGAGAGGCGCATCTCGCCCTGTTCCCGAGCACACTCTACCACGGCACACGCCCGTTTGAATCGGCACGCCGGATGACGGTGGCTTTCGACGTCAGCCTCGTGCAAGGTTAGTCGCCATGGGGAAAGATCACGCGTCTGCATGGAACGACTTCTGGGCCGATAATGTCGAGAGCGATGGGGGCGGCTGCCTTCCCGCAGGCTGGCAGGGCATCGATGCCGTCCAGCAGTCGGCCTGGGTGGAGTTCGCCAAGGGCCTGCCACAGAAAGCCCGGCTGCTCGACATCGCGACCGGTGACGGCCGCGTGCTCGGCTGGATTGCCGAAAACAGGGGCGACCTGAAGCTGACCGGCTGCGACCTGGCACAGGAGCTTCCCGCGCCGCCGACCAAGGCCAAGATCCATACCAGCGTCGCCATGGAAGACTTGCCCTTTCGCGACGACTTCTTTTCAGCCGCAGTCAGCCAGTTCGGTTTCGAATATGGTGACACGGAAAAGGCCGCCCGCGAGATTGCCCGGGTGGTCGAACCCGGTGGCGCGATCGCCTTCATGACGCACCGCGCCGATGGACCGATCCTCGCCCACAATCTGGCGCGCCGCGAGCAGATTGCATGGGTGGTGGAAGAGCAGGACCTCTTCGCCATCGCCAAGCGCAGCCTTGCGCTGCGCGGCACCGGCATAGCCATCTTCCCGCCGAAGATCGCCAGCGCTCCGCTTGAAGGGGCGCAGCGTTTCGGTGCCCGGTCAGCTGCTTGGGAAATATCGGAAGCCATTCGCCAGACCCTGATGATGGGTCAGCGCGACCTTCCGGCAAATGTCGCCCGCACGCTCGATACGATTGCGCTCAAGGCGAAGAACGAGCTTGGGCGGATCGCCTCGCTCGAAGCGGCTTGCAATACGACGAAGGACGAGATCGCCTTCCTTGCCGCCTGCACTGCGGGCGGATTGCAGCAGGTTTCCTCGACGCCCCTGCGCGAGGGTCCGGACGCCGCGCCCTTCGCGGACTTCCGCGTCTTCCGCCACGCGGACTAGCTCACCGTATCTCAAAATCCTGGCCAGCTCGCGCTAGCGGCGCCGAGCCTGCTCATGCGCGCTTGTTGGTAGCGCAAAGAAAAAGGGCGGCGAACCCGAAGGTTCGCCGCCCGATTTCGTGCTGCTTCGCAGCGGTGTCGATTAGAACTTAACCGAGACCGAAGCGAAGAAGTCGCGACCAAGCACGTCGTAGGTGCTCGGGTAGGTGTTGGCCTGCTCCTGGTTGTCACCAAGCAGCAGCGAGTTCGGACGGTTCGTGACGAAGCCGTTCGCGTCGAACTCAGGCGTACCCGGGAGAGTGTCGAACAGGTTGTTCACACCCAGGGCAACCGTGATGTTCTCGTTAGCTTCGAACGAGAAGGTCAGGTCGACCAGGTCGTAAGCGTTGATGCGCTCGATACCGTTGAAGTCCGTGTAGAGGACATCCACGTCATCGTCTTCAACACCGCTCAGGTGACGCCAGCGGATCGAGGTGGTCAGCGGACCATCGATGAACGAGGCGCGTGCCGTCCACTTGAACGACGGGGTCGGTTCGCCGCACTCGCCGCCGAACTCGCCAGCACATTCGATCGTACGCGGAAGCGCAGCGACCGGCTGGAAGAAGGAGCTCTCCGTCCAGGTGCCGAGGAAGTTCAGGTTGAAGCGCTGCTCACCGGTGTCGGTCAGGAGCGAGAACGGAAGCGTCGTGGTGTAGTTGACCTGAAGGTCGACACCCGAGACGCCGAGTTCTGCGATGTTGACGCCAGCGACCAGCGGCGGAGCGTCGACCGTGATGGCACCGTCGTTGTTACGGATACCAACGAACGGACGGCAGACCGGGCTGTTAACGTCCTGCACGTCGCCGTAGCAGAGGTTCATCAGGCCCTGGAGGCTACCACCAGCGATCGAGATCGCGTCTTCGATCACGATGTCGAAGTAGTCGGCCGTGATCGTCAGACCCGGAACGAACTGCGGCTGCAGAACGACACCGGCGGTCCAGCTGGTCGAGGTTTCTTCCTGCAGGTTCGGGTTACCACCGAACAGAGCCGGGATCTGCGGGTTCAGCTGAACCACTGCAGCGTTACCGACGTTTGCAGCCGGAACACCCGTAGCGATACAGACCTGGTCTGCACCCGGGTTGTTCGCGATGAAGTTCGCATCAGCACACGGGTCGGTTGCGCCCGGGAAGCCGATGGCCTGACCACCGAACAGCTCGCCCACGTTCGGAGCGCGAACTGCACGCTGGTACTGACCGCGCAGCGTAACGTCGGGGATCGGAGCGAACTCGATGCCGCCGGCATAGGTCCACACACCGCCAACCGCGTCGAGCGAGTAGTCGGAGTAGCGAGCCGCACCGGTGATTTCGAGACGTTCGACGCCCGATTCCGGACCGAGGATCGGAATGTTGAGCTCGGCGAACAGTTCCTTGACGTCGTAGCTACCTTCGGTTGCATCGCCGGCGTTGAAGCCGATGACGTCACCCGACGAAAGCGCGGTGTCCGGAATGAAGCGCGAGCCGACCTTGCGATACTCGGCACCGACTGCGAAGCCGATGTCGTCACCGCCCATGCCGAGGTTGCCGAGGAAGCCGGAGATGGCGCCCGAAGCAACTTCCATGGTCGAGATGTCGCCGTTCTGTGCCTGGATGCTGAACGCATCGACCATTGCCGGCGTCAGGGTGTTGAGGCCGAAGATGTTGATCGGCGTACCGGTGCCGTCGAGGCCAGCCTGGAAGGCCGAGCGCGAGACGTTACCCTGCTGGACGTTGGCGTTACGCGTACGAGCATACATGTAGTAGGCATCGTAGTTCAGGTTGTCGGTGATCGAACCGCGGACACCGCCGAGCACACGGAAAGCGTTACGCTCGTCGAGGCTGTTACGCGGGCCGGTTTCGAGAACACGACGCTGGACGAATGCGCTGACGACGCCGAGCTCGGCGGTCGAAAGCGGCGAAAGGCCGTTTGCAACACGCTGAGCGCTGGCAGCGGCTTCACGCTGGTCCAGAATGTTGAGTTCGTTGATCGTCTGCTGGCTCAGGAACGGCGAGACAGTAGCGATATCGATGTTGAACGTACCGGTGACCGGAGTAGCCGCCAGCTCCTGAGCGACGCGGTTGTTGACGAAAGCAACTTCCGTGTAGAACTCGTGGCCGTCGGTGAACTCGTAGTCTGCGTAACCGCCGAGGAGGTAACGCTCCTGCGGGATCTGCAGGTAGTTGACCGGTGCGTAGTTGTAGGTGTCGCCGGCACGGCGACGCGGAGCGCCCGGGGTGTCGAAGATACCGTCGTCGATGACGAGACCCGAAGCGAGCGGTGCCGTATTGCCCGCTGCGTCAATGACGACGCTGCCCGGAGCGTTGAAACGGCCCTGCGGAACGGTCGACGAACCGAACTGGAGCAGGTCGAGGCCGAAGCTTTCACCGCCCAGCGCGAAGTTCGAGAACGCGCGGTCGCCCTGGAAGATGGACGAACGGTTGTAGTACTCGGCGAAGACGGTTGCGCTACCGCGACCATCGTCGAACGAGGTGCCGATTGCACCGTGCAGCTGATAGCGCTCGCCGTCGCCACGCTCGGTGATCGAGTACTGGCCGCCCAGTTCGACGCCATCGACGTCCTTGAGGCGGAAGTTGACGACGCCCGACATAGCGTCCGAACCGTAGACTGCCGAAGCACCGCCGGTAACGACGTCGACGCTGTCGAGCAGGAAGTTCGGGATCGTGTTAAGGTCGACGATCTGCGAGGTGTCGTACGACAGCCAGCGGCGGCCGTTGACGAGAACCAGCGTACGGGCCGAGCCGAGACCACGAAGGTTCAGCGTAGCGGTACCGGTACCCGGGTTGTTCGAGTTCGAGGTGAAGCCCGGAATGACCTGCGGGAGGGTGTTGACAACGTTCTCGACGTTGACGGTACCCGACAGTTCGAATTCCTCGGCATCGACGACTGCGACCGGCGCAGCGGTTTCGACGTTGACGCGGCGCTGAATGCGCGAGCCGGTGACGATGATGAAATCGTCGTCGCCCTGCATTGCAGCTTCCGAGCCCATGGCCGGATCCGCATCCTGCGCATGAGCCGGAACAGCGACCATGGCACCAGCCATGATCGTGCCGGTCAGCAGAGCGGCTTTGTTAAAACGGTTGGACATTCCAATCCCCTTATCCATGAACGCCCCCTTGGCGCCCATTCAAACTAGGTTTGCAGTTCGGACAAATCGCCCGAATGTGCGCCGTCTAGGCCAACGCAAGGGTTCTTCGCAATCGCGCAAGCCCGTTTGGCGTGGGGAAACTGGCGAGTGTGACTTTCCAGTTACAGTTGGTTTCCACGCCTGCATGTGCGAGCAATATGGCGAGAAATTACCCGATTCCCGGAGGTTGTTCGTGACCCGTTCAAGCAAGATTATGACGCTCGGCCTGTGTGTATCTGTCGGCCTCTTGGCATTTAATGCCCAGGCACAGGATCAATCGGCCACTGACTCGCAAGGCAATTACCTAGATCGCCTCAAGGAATGCCAGGCGGTTGAAAACAATGACGAGCGCCTTGCCTGCTACGACCAGGCAGTCGGACAGGTCGTCAAGGCCACCGAGGAAGGCGAAGTCAGGCTGCTCGACAGCGAAGACGTCATGAAGACGCGGCGCAGCCTCTTCGGCTTCAACCTGCCCAAGATCGGCCTGTTCGGCGGCGGCGACGACGAGGACGAAAAGGAACTGTTGACCTCCACCATCACCAGTGTCCGCTACTACGAACGCGATGCGTTTGTTTTCCGGATCGAGGAAGGCGGTGCGGTGTGGCGGGTGGCCGATGCGCCCATGCGCCTGGCCCGGGTGAAGGTCGGCGACACGGTCGAGTTCGAACGCGCGGCGCTCGGTAGTTACTGGGTGCGAATCAACGGCCAGAACGGCGTCAAGGGACGGCGGATCGAATAACCCTCGGCACGCACCGGATTTGGTGACGCAAGAAAATAGGCCCGGTTGCAAATCGCGACCGGGCCTTTTTGCGTTCGGTGATTCTACCTTCGAGGGCGCAGCCAACCGCTGTGTCCGCACCCGCTTTCAGGGCGAAAAACCCCACCAAAGCAGTGCTGGGCGACAGTTGTGTTGCCGATGCGACACAGAATGCCTGCAAACTCGGAATTTTGGCCTGAATCCGATTGATACCCTGCCCCCGGTAAAGCATCCCCCTCCGATGCGCGTCGGTCTGGGGAAGGCTGGCGAGCTCTTACAAGAATGATTTCATTCAATCCGGCCGGGTCGTACCGGCTTCCTATGGGGACTGGAAACTCATGAGAAAAACCTCTTCAACCATCGGCCTTGCGAAGGGCCGTTTCTTTGCAGGCGCAGGCCTCGCGGCAATGTCGCTCGCCGCATTCGCCACGCCTGCCTACGCGCAGGACGCGGATGCTGACGCTCCCGACTGCATCGATGCCGACGGCAACGGCGTCTGCGACAGCGCAGAAGCTCCGGCCGAACAGCAGCTCATCATCGTTTCGGGTACGCGTATCGCGAAGCCGAACCTCGACTCGCCGGTTCCGGTTACGACGGTTGAAGCAGGTGAACTCCTCAACGACGGCGCCCTCTCCCTGGGCGACGCGCTGAACGACCTTCCGTCGCTTCGTTCGACCTTCAACACCTCGAACTCGCAGCGCTTCATCGGCACCACCGGCCTCAACATCCTCGACCTTCGCGGCCTCGGCACCAGCCGTACGCTGACGCTGGTCAACGGCCGCCGCCACATCACGGCGAGCGCCGGCGACTTCCAGGTTGACGTGAACACCATCCCGTTCGAACTGCTCGAGCGCGTGGACGTCGTGACCGGCGGTTCCTCGGCCGTTTACGGTTCGGACGCTATCGCAGGGGTCGTGAACTTCGTCCTCAAGCGCGACTACGAAGGTTTCGAAGTCAGCGGCCAGGCCGGTATCTCGGAGCGCGGCGACAACGGCCGTTACAACATCTCCGC
Organism: Erythrobacter sp. HKB08; assembly: GCF_004114695.1. Classification (NCBI taxonomy): domain Bacteria; kingdom Pseudomonadati; phylum Pseudomonadota; class Alphaproteobacteria; order Sphingomonadales; family Erythrobacteraceae; genus Erythrobacter; species Erythrobacter sp. HKB08. The sequence continues at coordinate 1,173,420 of NZ_CP035310.1, read as the reverse complement.
CGCTTGGGGTAAGAACTTCGCAGACGGTCGTGGTAACGTCGCCCTTGTCGGTGAATATACCAAGATCGACCGCGTGCTGAACTCGCAGCGCCCGGACATCTCGGGCTTCGGCATCGGCTTCACCAGCTTCGTGACCGTCGACAGCGACACCGAGCTCAGCAACTCGGACGGCAATCCGGACACCGTTCTGCAGGACAACCTGTTCCTCGACTTCATTTCTGAAGGCGGTACGGTTCAGACGTTCTGTATCTTCGGTGCAGCGGTCCAGCCGCTCGCCTGCGACGCGGCAGGCAATGCAGCTCGCCTGCGCTTCGACCAGAATGGCCGCCTGTTCCGTGAGGAGAATGGCCAGAGCTTCAACGGCCTCGCCGTTGGCGGCACCGGCTCGGCTCTCGCTGAAGGCACGCTGATCCCGGACATCGAGCGCTACAACATCAACCTGCTTGCAAGCTACGAAGTGAGCCCGGCGTTCCGTCCCTACATCGAAGCGAAGTATGCTCGCATCGATGCTCTCGGTCAGGGCACGCCGACTTTCTTCAACAGCTTCTGCGGCGGTTTGAGCGGCGCTTCGGGTCTCAACCCGAGCTGTGCGGATGGCGCGACTTCTGCGTTCTTCTTCGTCGATTTCGACAACGCCTTCCTCAACCCGGCGGACGTTGTGACGCTGCGTCAGATCCAGGACGAGCTGCTGCAGGGCTTCGGCTTCCCGCCGGGCGTCGGCGGAGCGGCTTCGCAGGGCTTCTTCATCAACCGCAACAACACCGACTTCGGTACGCGCAACGATGATGTGACCCGCGAAACCTGGCGCTTCGTTGCCGGCTTCGAAGGCGATATCGCTTCGAACACCCGCTACGACGTTTCGTTCACCTATGGTCGTTTCGAAAGCAACCTCGCTGCCCAGAACCAGATCATCTACCAGAACACGCGCAACGCGGTCGACGCCGTGCGTAACGGCAGCGGCCAGATCGTCTGCCGCATCAATGCCGATGCCGACACGACGAACGACGATGCAGCTTGTGTGCCGATCAACATCTTTGGCTTCGGTGCACCGAGCCAGGCGGCACTCGACTACATCCTGACCAACTCGACGCTGGACGATAAGGCCGAGCAGTACGACTTCCTGGCCTACATCAGCACCGACAGCTCGCCCTTCTTCGAGCTTCCGGGCGGTCCGGTTTCGGTCGTCGTAGGTACTGAGTGGCGTCGTGAGACCGCTTACTCGGTTCCGGATGCCCTCTCGGCTTCGGGCGCGACCTTCTTCAACGCCTTCAGCGAATTCGATCCGCCGGCACTCGAAGTTCTCGAGTTCTTCGGCGAGCTCGAGATTCCGCTTCTCGCCGACATGCCGTTCTTCAACGAACTGACCGTGTCGGGTGCTGCGCGTTACTCGGACTACAACTCGGGTGCTGGCCAGACCGGCGGCGTCTGGGCGTACAACGGCAACCTGATCTGGTCGCCGGTCGAAGACCTCCGCCTTCGTGCGAACTACTCGCGCGCAGTGCGATCGCCCACGCTCAGCAACCTGTTCTCGCCGGCAACGGAGAACTTCCTGTTCCTGAACGACCCGTGCGATGCTGCGAACATCAACAACGGTACGGCAACGCGTGAAGCGAACTGCCGCGCCGACGGTGTTCCGGTGGGCTTCACCGATCCGGTGACGGGTAACCGTTCGGTCCTGCAGGGCGGTAACCCGTTCCTCGAGGCTGAAACTTCGGACAGCTGGACCGTCGGTGCAGTCTTCCAGCCGAGCTTCCTTCCGGGTTTCTCGGCATCGGTCGACTATTACAACATCGACGTCGCCCGCGTTATCGCGAACATCAGCGGCAACCAGATCCTCGCAAACTGCTACGACGCGCCGGATCTGAACAACAACTTCTGCCCGCTGGTAGCTCCGCGTGAAGCCGACGGTTCGCTCGCAACGACGAACGCGCTCAACATCGCGCCGATCAACTATGCGAACCTGACCGCAGAAGGTATCGACTTCGACGTTCGTTACTCGCACACGTTCGACAACGATGACCGGATCAGCCTCCGTCTCATCGCAACGCACGTGCTCGACCGCACGAACTTCCTCGATGTCGACAACCCCGACCTGCCGAACCGCGTGAAGGGCGAACTGGGCGATCCGGAATGGGCGTTCAACTTCAACGCTTCGTATCGTCGCGGTCCGATCACGCTGTCCTATGGCATGCGCTGGATCGACAAGCAGTTCATCGGCGCTGCCGAGAACTACGTGCCCTTCACCACCGAGTGTATCTCGGACGGTGCCGGTGGCGGTGTCATTCCGCGTACCACGACGGCTTGTACGGTGGGCGAACTGGTTACCGCTCCGCCGGCAAACCCGGACTTCACCGCAGAAGTGTACTACCCGGTCCGCGCGTATCACGACATTCGCCTGGACTTCCAGGTGAACGACCAGTTCAACTTCTACGCTGGCGTCGACAACCTGACCGACAAGCTTCCCCCGTTCGCCCTCACGGGCGGCGGTGCAGGCTCGGGTATCTTCAGCAACACCGGCCGTTACTTCTTCGCCGGTTTCACTGCCGACTTCTAAGTCGCGGCAGACCTGCAAAAAGAAAGGCCCCGGGAAACCGGGGCCTTTTTTGTTGGGTCGGTCGCAGGGACCGGAAGGCGGGTTTCGATCAGGCCACGGCCATCTTCAATTCGCCGTCGCCCTCGTCGATCTTGACCGTGGTCCCATCGGGAATCTCGCCCGACAGGATCTTGTCCGCCAGCGGGTCCTGCAGATAGCGCTGCACCGCCCGCTTCAGCGGCCGCGCGCCATAGACCGGATCGTAGCCGACCCGCCCAAGCCACTTGAGCGCACCATCGGTCAGGTCGAGCTCGATCTTGCGATCCTTGAGCAGCTTCTGGACGCGTGCCACCTGGATCTCGACGATCGGAGCCATGTGTTCCTGGCCGAGGCGGTGGAACAGGATGATCTCGTCCAGCCGGTTGAGGAACTCGGGGCGGAAATGCCCGCGCACCACGTCCATCACCTGCGGCTCGACATCGGCGACCTTCTGGTCGTCGGTCATCTGGCTGAGGAACTGGCTGCCGAGGTTCGAAGTCAGGATGATCAGCGTGTTGCTGAAGTCCACGACCCTGCCCTGCCCGTCGGTCAGGCGCCCGTCGTCGAGCACCTGCAGCAGCACGTTGAAGACGTCGTTATGTGCCTTCTCGACCTCGTCGAACAGCACGACCTGGTAGGGCCGGCGCCGCACGGCTTCGGTCAGCACGCCGCCTTCCTCGTAGCCGACGTAGCCCGGAGGGGCACCGATCAGGCGTGCGACCGCATGCTTCTCCATGAACTCGCTCATGTCGATGCGGACCATTGCCTGGTCGTCGTCGAACAGGAACTCGGCAAGCGCCTTGGTCAGCTCGGTCTTGCCGACGCCGGTCGGGCCGAGGAACAGGAACGAGCCGAGCGGACGGTTCGGATCCTGCAGTCCGGCACGTGAGCGCCGCACGGCCTTGGAAACGGCTTCGACCGCCGCGGCCTGCCCGATGACGCGCTTGCCGATGATCTGCTCCATCTGCAGCAGCTTCTCGCGCTCGCCTTCGAGCATCTTGTCGACCGGGATGCCCGTCCAGCGTTCGACCACCGAGGCGATGTCTTCCTCGGTGACTTCCTCGCGCAGCAGGGCGTTTTCGGTATGGCCCTTGGCTTCCTCGAGCTTCTTTTCGAGCTCGGGGATCGTGCCGTAGGACAGCTCGCCCGCCTTGGCGAGATCGCCCTGGCGCTGCGCCTGCTCGAGTTCGATGCGCGCTGCATCGAGCTCTTCCTTGATGCGGCTCTCGGCATGGATCTTGTCGCGCTCGTTCTGCCAGCGGGTCGTCAGTTCGGATGACTGCTGCTCGAGATTGGCAAGCTCCTCGCGAAGGGTGGCAAGGCGATCCTTCGAGGCATCGTCCTTTTCCTTCTCGAGCGCCTGCTCTTCGATCTTGAGCTGGATGATCCGGCGATCGAGCGTCTCGATCTCTTCCGGCTTGCTCTCCACTTCCATGCGGATGCGGCTGGCGGCCTCGTCCATCAGGTCGATCGCCTTGTCGGGCAGGAAGCGGTTCTGGATGTAGCGGTTGGACAGCTGCGCGGCCGCGACGATTGCCGCGTCGGTGATGTTCACCCCGTGGTGCAGCTCGTACTTGTCCTTGATGCCGCGCAGGATCGAGATCGTGTCCTCGACGCTCGGCTCCTCGATGAAGACCGGCTGGAAACGCCGCTGCAGCGCGGGGTCCTTCTCGACATACTTCTGGTATTCGTCGAGCGTGGTCGCACCGATGCAGTGCAGCTCGCCGCGCGAAAGGGCGGGCTTGAGCAGGTTGGAAGCATCCATGCTTCCCTCGCTCGCGCCGGCACCGATCAGCGTGTGCATTTCGTCGATGAAGAGGATGATGTTGCCATCCGAACCCTTCACCTCGTCGAGCACCGCCTTGAGGCGTTCCTCGAATTCGCCGCGATATTTTGCGCCAGCGATGAGCGCACCCATGTCGAGCGACATGAGCGTGCGGCCCTTGAGGCTGTCGGGCACGTCGCCATTGGCGATGCGCAGCGCGAGGCCTTCGGCAATCGCGGTCTTACCGGTGCCGGGCTCGCCGATCAGCGCAGGGTTGTTCTTGGTACGACGCGCGAGGATCTGCACCGTGCGGCGGATTTCCTCGTCGCGGCCGATGACCGGGTCGAGCTTGCCGTCGCGCGCGGCCTGCGTCAGGTCGCGAGCGTATTTCTTCATCGCATCGTAGCTCTCTTCGGCACCGGCGCTGTCGGCGGTGCGGCCGCCGGTCACTTCCTGGATCGCCGCTTCGAGCGACTTCGCATCGACACCGGCAGACTTGAGCGCCTTGCCGGCATCATTGTCCGCAAGCGCGAGCGCCTGGAGGAGGCGCTGGACCGGTACGAAGCTGTCGCCCGCCTTTTCGGCAAGCTGCTCGGCCTGGTCGAGCGCGCGCACGGCATCGTTGTCGAGCCCCGGCGTCTGCTGCGCTCCGCCGCCCGATACTGCCGGGATCTTGCCCAGCGCGGTATCGATTTCGGTAATCGCGACGCCCGGGTTGCCGCCGGCGCGCTGGATCAGCTGCGCGGCCATGCCCTGGTCGTCGTCGAGCAACGCCTTGAGCAGGTGCGCAGGCGAGATCCGCTGGTGGTTCATGCGGATGGCGACGGTCTGCGCGGCCTGCAGGAAACCCTTGGCGCGGTCGGTGAATTTTTCCAGATTCATCGAAATTCCCTCACTAAATTCCCGCTCGATATGGTGTTGTATATTTGCAACACAAGCCCTCTCCCGCAAAAATATGCGAGGTGTATTACCGACATATAGGACCTTGCAGCGGGCGCGCGAGGGTCTGGATCAAATTTTTCGGAAATTCGCCTTTGGGCTGCGTCAGTTGACGCCCTGCTCCAGCCCCGGGACCATGATGGTACGACCGCCGCCGAACTCCTCGCGAATGACGATCAGGCCGAGCTTTTCCAGATGGTCGAGGAGGCGACGGATACGCCCGGGCGAACTCGAACCATAAACCCGCGCGAGTTCTTCCTCGGCCGGGGCGCTCTCGCCTTCGATATTCGCGGCCGCGATGGCGAGAAAGGGCGCGAGGACATCGTCCTCGACATGGGCTGCAAGCGACATGACGCGCTGCCGGTCGTCTTGTGTCAGCCGGTCGATACCCGAGCTTGCAATGGCGAAGCGGCGGCGGAATTCGCCCATGTCGGGCAGCGGCCCGATCAGGCGCTGGCTGCGGCAGCGCAGGAGGAAGGTCTGGTAGAGCGCGCTCGCCGACTGGAACGTGCTGCCGTCCTCGCGCGCAATGGCGAGAATGGTCTCCTCCACCTGCTCTGCGATTGAAGGTCCGTCGAGGTCGATCGGAGCTTCCGGCGGCTCCGCCTTGGCCGAGCCGATGCTTTGCGCAAGTTCCTCGACCTTCGGTGCAGGCGGGGGTGGAGGAGGCGATGGCCGCTCATCGACATCGCTGGCCAGCTCGGACAGGAGCAATTGCTCCATGTCCTCCGGCGCAGCTTCGGGGAGCGGCATCAGCCCGCCGACCTTGGCGATCTTGCCCGACTGGACGGGGCCGATCTTGACCGCGACCGGCCTGCGGCTGATCGCCGGGCCAAGCGCAAGGAAATGCCCGCGCTCCAGCTCGCGAATACGCTCCGCCTGGCGGCGTTCCATGCCGAGCAGGTCTGCCGCGCGGACCATGTCGATATCGAGGAAGGTGCGCCCCATGAGGAAGTTCGATGCCTCGGCAGCGACGTTCTTCGCGAGTTTCGCAAGCCGCTGCGTCGCGACGATCCCGGCAAGACCGCGCTTGCGCCCGCGGCACATGAGGTTCGTCATCGCGCCAAGCGTCATGCGGCGCGTATCCTCCGCGATCTCGCCGGCGACGGAAGGCGCAAACATCTGCGCCTCGTCGACCACGACAAGCGCGGGATACCAGTGCTCGCGCGGGGCATCGAAAAGCGCGGTGATGAACTGCGCCGCACAGCGGATCTGCTGCTCCACCTCGAGCCCTTCGAGCGCGAGGACCACGCTCGCGCGGTGCTCGCGGATCCGGCGGGCGAGTGCCTCGATCTCGGGCGGCGAATAGGCCGCGCCGTCGATCACCACATGGCCGAAGATATCGGCGAGCGAGGTGAAGTCGCCTTCCGGGTCGATCACCACCTGCTGCACCATCTTCGCGCTCTCTTCGAGCAGGCGGCGCAGGAGGTGCGACTTGCCGCTGCCCGAATTGCCCTGCACCAGCAGGCGCGTGGCGAGCAGTTCCTCGATGTCGAACCGCACGTCCGCGCCCGACATTTCGTGGCCGATGGTGATTTCCGCTTTCACATCACACGGGTAGCGAGCCGAATCCGGCGACCGGAAGATGCCTCGCCGACTTATCCCGAAGGAATCGCTTTCCCCTTCACCCGTCCCCCGCTTCCGGCTAGCACTGCGCAGCAAGAGGAGAATGTTGATGGGTCGCATCGGCTTTGCCGTGCTCGGATTCGTGCTTGTCGTATTTGTCGGGCTGATCACGTGGGAGCCGTTCCACGCGGAGGCTGGCGAACCGCCCGCCACCACCCGCATCTACGAAGCCGAAATCGTGCGCAGCGAGTTCGGCGTGCCGCACATTTATGGCGAGACCGATGCCGACGTCGCCTACGGGGTGGCGATCGCCCATGCGGAGGACGACTTCTTCACCCTGCAGGATGTCATGGCCATGGCGCGCGGACGCTATGGCGCGATCGCGGGCGAAGAAGGCGCGCAGGTCGACTACGTCTACCACTTGCTCGACGCGCGCGGCACGGCACAGCGCCACTATGCGAAGCTTCCGGCCGACACCCGCGAACTGTTCGAAGCCTATGCGACCGGCCTCAACCAGTATGCCGAAGAACATCCGGGCGAACTCAAACTCGCCAACCTGTTCCCGGTGAACGGCGAGGATATCGCCGCGGGTTTCGCACTGCGCCAGCCGTTCTTCTTCGGCCTGAACAACGTCATCGAACCGCTCGTTTCCGGTGCGCCGCTACGCCCCGAATTCGGCCCGGCGATACCGGAAGAGGACCTGACCAGGCAGCCGGATGCCGAGCCGATCATGGATGGCGAAGAGCCTGCGACCACCGCCTCGCGCCGCGCCCTGCCGATCTACATGGGCGAGGACGGCGCGCTCGCGGGCTCCAACGCCTGGGCTATTTCGCCGGAGAAATCGGGCGACGGGGTAACGCGGCTCGTCTCCAACGCACACCAGCCGTGGCGCGGCGGTGTCGCGTGGTACGAGCTGGTCGTACAGAGCAACGAGGGCTGGCACTATGCGGGGGCGAACTTCCCGGGCAGCCCCTTCCCCTTCCTCGGGCACAACGAAACGATCGGGTGGACCAACACGGTCAACCGCCCCGACCTCGTCGACATCTACCAGCTGGAAATGGACGAGAGCGGGACGCGCTACCGTCTCGATGGCGAATGGCGCGAGCTCGAAAGCCGCGACATCGTGCTGCCGGTGAAGCTCGGCCCAGTTACGCTTCCGGTGCCGCAAACCGTCTATCGCAGCGTGCACGGTCCGGTCATCGCCAACGACAACGGTTATTTCGCGATCCGCTACGGCGGCATCGACAATCTCGGCCAGCTCGATGCCTATTACCGGCTCAACAAGGCGAAGGACCTGACCGAGTTTCGCGAAATCCTCGGCCGGATGGACATTCCCAGCACCAATTTCGTCTACGCCGACAAGCAGGGCAACATCGGCTATTTCTACAACGCCGCGATCCCCGACCGGCCCAAGGGGTACAACTGGCGCAGCGTCCTGCCGGGCGATGACAGCGCCGCGATCTGGCAGGGCACCGTCGATTTCGAACGCATCCCGCAGATCGTGAACCCCGCGAGCGGCTGGCTCTATAATGCCAACAACACGCCCTTCTCCGCCGCGGGCAAGGGAAGCGACCTCGACCCGGCTGCCTTCGCGCCTGAACTCGGGGTGGAGCTGAAGACGACCAATCGCTCTCGCCGGGCGACCAAGCTGATGGAAGCGACGCCGGTCATCGACCGGGCCAATCTCGAGCGCATCAAATACGATGTCGCCTACGAGCGCGCGGGCTATCTCGCCCAAATGCTCGACGAGGTGGCCGCGCTCGACCTGTCGGGCGATGCCAAGCTGGCCGAGGCGCAGGCGCTCCTCGCCCAGTGGGATTTTACCGCCGACAGCGTGGGCCGCTCGGATGCGATCGCCCTGCTGATGATCAAGCCCTTCATGTCGGCGGAATACCAGAACAAGGAGTGGCCCGACGCGCGCGAGGAACTGGAGCGCAGCGTCGACCACCTGATGGAACATTTCGGCCGCCTCGACCCGCCGATGTCCGAACTGCTGCGCCTGCGCCAGCCGCTGGGTCCGAATGCGGTCGACCTGCCGCTCGATGGCGGGAGCGACACGTTGCGCGCCTCGACGACATGGTCGGTCGACGAGGATGGCCGCCTCTCGGTTCGGCATGGCGACAGCTTCGTGATGTTCGTCGAATGGGAGCCTGGCAAGCGCGTCCGCTCTGAATCGATCCAGCCTTTCGGGGCTGCGACCACTCGCCCGCGCAGCCGCCATTATGCCGACCAGGCGCCGCTCTTCGTGAGACATGAGTTAAAACCGGTACATTTCTGGCGCGTTGATGCGCTGCAGAATGCCACTCGTCGAAAAACGGTCAGCAATCGCTGAACCTGCTGCAAGCAATTCCACCGCAATCCACGCAACAAGGGGACTGAAACCTATGCGCAAATCCTTCGCTACCGCGAGCCTCGCGGTCATCGCATTCTCGCTTGGCGCCTGCTCGAACTACGCGGACGTCGAAAGCACCGCGCAGGCGGCAACCGACGAAGCGGAAATGATCGCCGAAAGCGCCGACATGGCCGAGCCGGCACCGGTTGCCGAGCTCATCGAAAAGGTTTCGATCCCCTACGACCAGTTCCAGCTCGACAACGGCCTCACCGTCCTCGTCCACGAGGATCGCAAAGCCCCGATCGTCGCGGTCAGCGTGTGGTACAACGTCGGCTCGAAGCACGAGCCGGAAGGCAAGACGGGTTTTGCCCACCTGTTCGAGCACCTGATGTTCAACGGCTCGGAAAACGCGCCGGGCGACTTCTTCGAACCGCTGCAGCAGGTCGGCGCAACCGACTTCAACGGCACCACCTGGTTCGACCGCACCAACTATTTCGAGACCGTGCCGACCGGCGCGCTCGACCGGGCGCTGATGCTCGAAAGCGACCGCATGGGCTATTTGCTCGGCGCGGTCACGCAGGAGAAGCTCGATAACCAGATCGGCGTCGTCCAGAACGAGAAACGCCAGGGCGACAACCAGCCCTACGGCCTCGTCGAGTACGAGGAGCTGGAGAACCTCTACCCCTCGGGCCACCCCTATCACCACTCGACCATCGGCTCGATGGACGACCTGTCGTCCGCGACGCTGGAAGACGTGAAGCAGTGGTTCCGCGACAATTACGGCCCGAACAACGCGATCCTCGTCCTGTCGGGCGATATCGACACCCCCACGGCCAAGGCGAAGGTGACCAAGTGGTTCGGCGCGATCAAGCGCGGGCCTGAAACCCGCAAGGTCGAAGCGCCGGTCCCGACGCTGCCGGAAGACAAGTCGAAGACGATCTACGACCAGGTCGCGACTACGCGCATCTATCGCATGTGGGCGGTCCCCGGCCTCGACAATCCCGACTACCTGCCGCTTTCGGCAGGCGGCATCGTGCTGGGCGGCCTCGCCTCCTCGCGCCTCGACAACGTGCTGGTACGTGAGAAGAAGCTTGCCGTGCGCGTCGTCGCGCGCGCATCGATCTTCGCCCAGGCCGGCCAGTTCACCGCCTACGCCGATGCGGCTCCGGGCGTCGATCCCGACGTGGTTGCTGCCGCGCTCGACGAGGAAATCGCCAAGTTCATGGTCGAAGGTCCGACGCAGGACGAACTCGACCGCGCTCTAACGACCTATGCCGCAGGCGAAATCCGCGGCCTCGAACAGAACGGCGGTTTCAGCGGCAAGGCACCGACGCTGGCCGAAGGGCTGCTCTACCAGGGCGACCCTGCCGCCTATCGCAAGGCGCTGGAGCGCGCTGCGACGCTCACCCCGGCACAGGTTCGCGATGTGACCGCCACCTGGCTCGCACGACCGGTCTTCAAGCTACGCGTCGAACCCGGCGAGCGGCAGGAAGGTGGCGAGAACCGCGGCGGCTTCGTGATCGAAGGCGGCGACAGCTCCGGCCTCGCCAGCCCGGCGTTCTATTCCAGCCCGATCTCGATGCAGGGCGCATCGAGCGTGGCCGAGGCCGACCGTTCGCAGCTGCCGGAAGTGGGCGAACTCAAGCCGCTCGACTTCCCGGATATCGAACGCGCCACCCTGTCGAACGGGATGGAAGTCTACTTCGCACGCCGCCCCGGCGCGCAGGTGGTCATCACCCGCGTCCAGTTCGATGCCGGTTTCGCAGCCGACCCGCGCGACAAGCTCGGCCTGCACTCGCTCATGCTGAGCACGATGAATGAAGGTACGACCAGCCTCGATTCGACCGAGTTCGCGATCGAGCAGGAACGCTACGGCGCGCGCATCAGCGCCCGTTCGGATGCCGACAGCACCTATTTCGATCTCGACGCCCTCGCTCCCAACCTCGAGCCGTCGCTCGACCTGCTGGCCGACTTCGTGCGCAATCCCGCGTTCGATGAAGGCGAGCTGGAGCGCGTGCGCACCCAGCAGCTCACCCGCATCAAGAACGAGCTGAACAACCCGGCGGCAATCGGCCAGCGCGCCCTCGCCCCGATCCTCTACGGCCCGGATCACCCTTACGGCATGCCGCCGACCGGCACCGGCGATCCGGAGGTCGTGGCCTCGCTCACATCGCAGGAGCTGCGCGACTTTCACCAGATGTGGCTGCGCCCGGACCGCGCCCGCGTCTTCATGGTCGGCGACATGTCGGTCACTGAAGCGACTGCGCTGCTCGAGAAGACCTTCGGCAATTGGGAAGCGCCCGCCGTCACCGCACCGGTGAAATCCTACGAGGCCCCGATTCCGACCCAGCAGGGCTCGCGCATCGTGCTGATCAACCGCCCGAATTCGCCGCAGTCGGTGATCCTCGGCGGCCGCGTGCTTGACGGCATGGGAACCGACGACAACGTCTCGCTCGCAGCGGCCAACGAGGTGTTCGGCGGCAGCTTCCTCAGCCGGATCAACATGAACCTGCGCGAGACCAAGGGCTGGTCATACGGCGTCCGCAGCCTGCTCCAGCAGCCGCAGGATCGCCTCGGCTTCCTGATCTACGCACCGGTCCAGGCCGATCGCACGGGCGATTCCATCACCGAACTGCTCAAGGACCTGACCGCCTATACCGACGGCCAGGGCGTGACCGAGGAAGAGCTCGTCCGGCTCATCAACGGTAACGTTCGCGAACTGCCCGGCCGGTTCGAGACGAGTGGCGACGTGCTTGGCGGGATCGCCAACATCGTCACCTACAACCGTCCCGACGACTACTACGAAACGCTCGCCGACAAGTACAAGGCGCTGACCGCCGAAGAACTGGACGCGAAGGCCCTTGCCAATTTCAAGGGCGACGACCTCGTCTTCGTCGTGGTAGGTGATGCCTCGGTCGTGGAGCCGCAGCTCGAAGCACTTGGCCTACCGGTCGAAGTGCGGGAGATGTCCGGAACGGACGCCGAGTGAGCTTGTTGACATTGATGTAAGCAGGGGCAATGCAGCCCCTGCGCTAAGTTACGCACACAAGAGGAGTTCAATATGTCTGTTGCAGGAACCTACGATACCGTCGTGAAGAGCCCGATGGGCGACCAGAAGGGCACTTTCACCGTGGTCCCGGGCGACGACGGCAACACCTTCACCGGCTCGATGGCCGGCGGCATGGGTTCGATGGATGTCGACGACGGCAAGATCGACGGCAACACGCTGACCTGGAAGATGAACATGACGGTCCCGATGCCGATGACGCTCAACTGCGAAGCGACGGTCGACGGCGACCAGCTGACCGGCAAGGTCAACGCCGGCGCGTTCGGCGACATGGCCCTTACGGGTGAGCGCCAGGGCTAAGCCCCGGCTCTTCTACAAGCCAAAGAGAAAGGGCGCCGAGGGGATACCCCGGCGCCCTTTTTCGTGGCTGCGATGCAAGCGAGCTCAGCCGCCCATGCGCGCGCTTTTCATCAGCGCCTCTGCCTTGGCGAGGTCGCGGTCGAAATAATAGACCGACGGCGCGATGTAGCTGGCAAGGAAGAGCTTGCCGTCGACCATCGTGCCCATCGCCATTCCCTTGCGGATCAGGGCGTCGTTCTGGATGCCGTAGTGAAAGGTGAACTTCACGCCCGGCTGACCGGCGAAGGTCGTCGGTTCGACCGACTCGATCTCGAACAGCGAAGTGCCGAGCGCGGTGCGGGTCGAGCTTTCGTAGAATTCGGGGATGTCGGTCAGCAGCATGCCACTCGCCATCTTGGGCAGCGGATTGCCCTTCTTGTCGAATTCCTTGAACAGCGTCTTGCCCTCGTCGAGGCCGCCGACGAAGTAGACTTCGTTGAGCGTCGTGCCTTCGAGCGTCCAGATCTCGCTGCGCTTGATCGGGCGGCTGGTGTTGCGGTTCCAGTCGACCGACGGGGTAATCGTCAGGTCGGACTTGGCGACTTCGTGCGACTGGCCGCCTTCGACCAGCTTCCAGCCTGCATGGGCAGGCGCGGCAGCGACGAGGGAAACCGCGGCTGCGGCGAATGCGATAGACTTCAGTTTCATAGCTGTACTCCTGCGACCATGGCGATCATCGGCGCATCCGCCGCATTGGGCGATCGCCGCAAATATTCCTTGAGATCGGCGCGGCCTTCGTCGGCCTGCCCCAGTTTCATCCTGACGAGGCCGCGGCCCCGCCAAAGTTCGGCAATCTCCCCGCCGCCGGCGATGGCTTCGTCGTAGAAACCCGCTGCCTCGGCGAACCTGACCTTGTCGTTCTGGCGCCGGTAGAGCTCGGCCCGCGCATAGAGCAGGCCGGGCGTCCAGCCGTCGGACGCGAGGCTTTCGAGGAGGAATTCGCTCCCGCCGAAATCGTTCAGCTTGAGCTGGTCCTCGACGAACTCGGGCCAGTACTGGACCATCGCCTGGCGGAACTCCTGCTCGCCCGTCGCACCGGGCACACCCGGGTTGGCGAGAGCAGCTTCGCGCAGCGTCTCGACCCGCTCCGCGCTGGGCGGATGAGTGCCGAAGAGGCCGCCGTTCTTGTCCTTGCGGCTCTTGGTATTGCGCGCCTCGGCAGTGCGATCCATCTCGTCGCGCAGGCGCGACCAGATCTTCGCGATCTCCGCCGTATCGTATCCGGCCTTCGCGAGGTAATCGACGCTACCGGCATCTGCATCGCGCTCCATCTCCCGCGAGAAGCCGAAGATCGAGGTGAGCAGGCCGAGGCCGATGAGACCGCCGAACGGGATCAGGTTGAGGAACCCGGCCGCATTGGTCTTGTCCTTCGCATTGCGGAACAGGCGCACCGAATGGCGCTCCTCGAAATGCGTGTACTCGTGGCCGAGAACAGCAGCGAGTTGCGCCTCGTTCTCCATCCGTAGCAGCAGGCCCGACCAAACTTCCATCATGCCGTTGGGCGCCATGGTCGCGTTGAACTGCGGCGTGCGCACGATGTAGAGGCGCACGTTGGCGCATTTCGCCTCGCCCACCGTCTTGCACAGGACGGATTTTACGTAGGCGTTTATCTGCTCGTCGTGGATCACGAGCGGGGAGGTTTTCCGGTCCCGCTCGATCTCGTCCATCTGCATCCACAGACCGCGCTCGTCATCGTCCGTCGGGACGTAGAGCGCCTCGATCGATGCCGCCTGGCTGTCGGCGGCCGATGCAGCCGCCTGAGCCGCCTGTTGCTGCGCCGCGAGCGGCGTGGCGGCGAGCGACGTGCCCGCCAGCCAGAGAGCCGCCCGCGCCGTAAGGCCCGGACGGCGCAGCATCAGTTCGGTGCTCCGGAAGAAGCAGCCGCGCGCTGGCCCGGCTTTGTCGGCATGCCGGTGAGGATAGTCGCAACCATCTTCTGCGCGCCGTCAACTTCGCGAACGTCGCCTTCCGAGCCACGCTGGACGTTGAACCAGACGATGTTGCCGGTTTCGAGCTCGACCAGCGAGACATAGGCAACATGCGTGCCGCCCGAGACGATCATGCATGCACCGATGAGGCAGCCGAGCGCACCTGCGACCTGCATAGCCTTGCGGCCGCCACTGGCGAACTGGTCGTTGGTCATCACGAACAGGCCGTAGTTGGCGTCCGCCACCTCACCCAGCGCGGCAGTGCCCGGGCCGAGCGTGTATTCGAAGGTTTCCTTCTGGGTCGGCAGCTTGCCGCCACCGTAATTGTACTTGTGCGCGATGATCGCATCGACGACTGCGCCGTGGAGTGCGTCGTAGTCGGCAACCAGCTTGTCCGGATCGATCACATCGCCGGCGCGTTCGGTCGCGCAAACGCGGATTTCACGCTCGAGCTCCGCTTCGGCGGCAGCCTTGGCCTGAGCTTCTGCAGCGAGGCGCGCTTCTTCGCGTGCCGCGAGCTCTTCTGCGGTGAGTTGGACGGCCTCATCGACCGCGTCTTCCATCATCGCTTCGGCTTCGACTGCGGCTTCAGCCTCGGCCTTGGCAGCGAGTTCGGCCTTTTCCTGCTCGGTGCACTGCGCGAGAATGGCGTCCTGGCGGCGCTGGGTATAGCCGGCCAGCTGCGTTTCCATCTCGACGAAGTTGATCTCGCGACCTTCGAGTTCGGCCTTCAGAGCCGCGTGGATGTTGGTGCGGGCAGCTTCGGTCCATTCGGCATTCGGTTCCGGCATGCCGCCAGCCTGCAGCTCGCCTACATCGACGTCCGGCCGCATCAGCACGACCGTGACTTCCTTGCCAGCCGGAAGAGCATAGCCCTGCAGCGCGAAGTCCTTCGTGCGCGCAGCAGCGTGCACAGGATAGAGAAGCTGCGCGACAAGCGCGCAACCAAGCGCAAATTTTCTCATGTGGAACGACCCCCGTATGTGTCCCTGTTAGATATACGTCCGTGCTCTATTTTAGTTCGGAAGAAAATCCCGAATAGTATTTGAGCGACATTTGGGCGAAAATATCACCGGTTCATGCGAATAACGCAAACCCGTCCTTCGGGTTCGAAGCCGAGTTCGACTTGGCCGTCCGGGCCGAGGGCGCTCCCGATCAGGCGTGAGCCGAAACCCTGGCGCGGTTCTGGAGCGCGGGGTGGCCCTCCGCTCTCGGTCCAGGTGGCAACGACATGGCCGTCTTCGTCATCGGCAAGCGAGAACCGCACGCGGCCCGTATCGTTGGCGAAGGCGCCGTACTTGATCGCATTGGTCATCAGCTCGTGGACGATCATCGCGAAGCGCTGGGCCTTGCTTGCCGGCAGCTGGACCTTGCTTTGCACGTCGAAGTCGATCCGGTCGCGAAACTCGGGATAGGCGTCGATCTCGCGCCGGACGATATCTTCCGGCGCAATCTGTTCGTCGAGATCGAGCGCGATCAGATCATGCGCCCGGGCGAGCGCAGCAACGCGGCCGGCGAGGCTTTCGGAGAAACTTGCCACATCACCGCCATCGCGCGCTGCCAGCGTGATCATCGCCTTGATCATGGCGAACAGGTTCCGCACCCGGTGATCGAGCTCGCCATTGAGCAGGCTTAGGCGGTCTTCATTGTGCTTCGTCTCGGTAATGTCGATCACATGGCCGATCAGCTTGGCGACCTGCCCGCTATCGTCCTTCAGCGGCGCGCCAGCCGCGCTGATCCAGCGGCGCTGGCCATCGGCGCGCTGGATCGGGCATTCGAAGACCCATTCATCTCCGTGCTGGATCGCGTGCTGCTGAAGGGCGTCGACCCGCTCGCGGTGCTCCGGATCGATATGCGTCAGGAAGATGTCGTACGTCCATTCGGGCAGTCCATCGGGGTAGCCGAATATCTCGTCATGCCTGCGGTTTCGCCAAGCCTTACCCGATGCGACGTCGAGTTCCCATGCGCCCATTCGCCCCACGTTCAGCATGAGACGCAGGTGGTCGATACTCGATTCGGCCAAAAACCCCAGGTCAGGCATCAGCCCAATCTAGCTTGGAAATACCGAACCGCACGCAAAACTTAACATCGGTGCAGTTTCAATGCGTTAGCGACGTCTAGCCGAGCTTGTCCTTGAGGATCTGGTTGACCACTGCCGGATTCGCCTTGCCCTGCATCGCCTTCATAGTCTGGCCGACGAAGAAGCCGAACAGCTTGTCCTTGCCGCCGCGATATTCTTCGACCTTGTCGGAATTGTTGGCGAGGATTTCGTCGATCGCGCTTTCGATCGCGCCGGTGTCACTGACCTGCTTGAGGCCCTCGCTATCGGCGATCTCTTCCGGATCGCGACCGGTCTTGAGGACGATTTCGTAGATTTCCTTGGCCTGGCCGCCGGAAATCTCGCCCTTGTCCTGCATCTTGAGGATGCTCGCCTGCGCTTCGGCAGTCGAATTGGCCATGTCTGCCTCGTCGCCCAGCGCCTTGGCGACACCCGGAGCGACCGAGAGAGACCAGTTCGCGACCTGGGTCGCAACGTCCTTCTCGCTCTTGCCGAGCGCGTCGGCGGTTGCCGACAGCAGCGTTTCGAAGCGCGCGAACGTTTCGACCTCGGCGGTCAGTTCGCGAGCGTTGTAGTCGCTCAGCCCCAGCTCGCCGGTATAGCGGTCGCGCTTGGCGTCGGGCAGTTCGGGCAGCGATGCGCGGCATTCCTCGAGGAAGCTGTCCTCGAGTTCGAGCGGCAGCAGGTCCGGATCGGGGAAGTAGCGGTAATCATGCGCATCTTCCTTCGAGCGCATGGAGCGGGTTGTGCCGGTGTTCGGGTCGAACAGGCGCGTTTCCTGCACCACTTCGCCGCCGTTCTCGATCAGGTCGACCTGGCGGTTCGCCTCGTGCTCGATCACCTGCATGACGAAACGGACCGAGTTGACGTTCTTGGTTTCGGTACGCGTGCCGAATTCCTCGCCCGGGCGGCGGACCGACACGTTGACGTCGGCGCGCATCGAGCCTTCTTCCATGTTGCCGTCGCACGAGCCGACGTAGCGAAGGATGGTGCGCAGCTTGCGGACATAGGCACCGGCCTCGGCGGGCGAGCGCATGTCCGGGCGGCTGACGATTTCCATCAGCGCGACACCGCAGCGGTTGAGGTCGACATAGGACATGGTCGGATGCTGGTCGTGCATCAGCTTGCCCGCGTCCTGCTCGACATGGATGCGCTCGATGCCGATGACCTTGTCATCCGGGATGCCAGCCTTCTCGTCGGCCTCGATCGTCAGCGTGCCCTCGCCCACCAGCGGGTGGTAGAGCTGGCTGATCTGGTAGCCCTGCGGGAGGTCGGCGTAGAAGTAGTTCTTCCGGTCGAAGCGCGACCACTTGTTGATCTGCGCCTCGATCGCCATGCCCGTGCGCACCGCCTGGCGGATGCACTCGCGGTTCGGCACCGGGAGCATGCCCGGCATCGCTGCGTCGACGAGGCTGACGTTGCAGTTCGGCTCGGCCCCGAACTCGGTCGAGGCGCCGCTGAACAGCTTGGCTTTCGAAGTGACCTGCGCGTGGACTTCGAGGCCGATCACGACCTCCCATTCGCCCGTTGCGCCCTGGATGCGGTAAGTGCTCATTCTTCGGTTCCGCTCTGGTCTGAATTGGTTTCCATCCGCTTCGCCGGTCGGGCCGGGGCGGACGGGTTCATCGTAGTGTCGGTGATCTGCTTGCCGGTCCGGCTGTCGAACCGTGCCTCGCCGTGCTCGATGCGGGTCGAGATGACGACCGCGAAGAGGACGAGTGCGATAAGCGCAGCAAGCGTGATCACCAGCCAGATCATGCCCACCACTTCTCCGGCTTGGCGTCGAACCCGGCGCGCTGCTGGATGGCGAGGCCGGCGTTCAGCACGCCCTGCTCGTCGAACGGCTTGCCGACCAGCTGCAGGCCGAGCGGCAGGCCGTCGCCATTGGTCATGGCGGGCACGCTCATAGCGGGCAGGCCGGCGAGCGATGCAGGCACGGCGAACACGTCGTTGAGATACATCGCGAGCGGATCGTCGCTCTTGTCGCCGAGCGGGAAGCTCGCGGTCGGCGTGGTCGGGGCGAGGATGACGTCGCACTCCTTCCACGCGTTCTCGAAATCGCGCGCGACCAGCGCCCGCACCTTCTGCGCCTGGTTGTAATAGGCATCGTAGAAGCCGGCGCTCAGCACATAGGTACCGATCAGCACGCGGCGCTTCACTTCGTCGCCGAAGCCCTCTTCGCGGGTGGCGGCGTACATGTCCTGCAGGCCCGCACCGTCGGGCAGGTCGCGCAGGCCGTAGCGCACGCCGTCATAACGCGCGAGGTTGGACGACGCTTCCGCCGGGGCGATGATATAATAGGCGGGCAGCGCGTATTTCGTATGCGGCAGCGAGATATCGACGATCTCTGCACCTGCATCGCGCAGCCATTCTTTGCCCTGCTCCCAGCTCTTGAGGATTTCCTCGTCGGTGCCGTCCATGCGGTATTCGCGCGGAATGCCGACTTTCTTGCCCTTGAGGTCGGCCGACAGTGCGGCTTCCCAGTTCGGCACATCCATCTGGAGCGAGGTCGCATCCTTGGGGTCGAAACCGGCCATAGCGCCGAGCATGATCGCGCAATCCTCGACGCTGCGGGCCATCGGGCCTGCCTGGTCGAGGCTGCTAGCGAATGCGACGACACCCCAGCGGCTGCAGCGGCCATAGGTCGGCTTGATGCCGCAAATGCCGGTGAAGGCGGCGGGCTGGCGGATCGAGCCGCCGGTATCGGTCCCGGTTGCAGCAGGCGCGATGCGTGCAGCGACAGCGGCAGACGAGCCACCCGACGAACCGCCCGGGCTCATGTCGGTATTGCCGCCGCCGGCTTTGCGCCAGGGCGAGACGACATTGCCGAAATAGGACGTCTCGTTCGAGGAACCCATGGCGAACTGGTCGAGGTTGAGCTTGCCCAGCATGCCCGCGCCCGCATCCCACAGGTTCTGCGAGACGGTGCTTTCGTACTGCGGCTTGAACCCTTCGAGGATGTGGCTCGCGGCAGTGGTCTGCACGCCGTGGGTGGCGAACAGGTCCTTCATGCCGATCGGCACGCCGGCCATCGAGCCGAGCTCCTTGCCGGCCGCGCGGTCGGCGTCGACCTTCTCGGCGGCGGCAAGCGCGTGGTCGGGGGTGGTGACGATGAAGGCGTTGAGTTCGGCCGCACCGGCAACCGCGGCGTTGAACGCCTCGGCCACTTCGCGCGCGGTGAATTCGCCGCCGGCAACGCCGTCGCGGATCTGCTTGATCCCGAGTTCGGTCAGCGCGCCCATTATTCGATCACCTTCGGAACGCCGAAGAAGCCGTGTTCGGCCACCGGTGCATTGGCGAGGACATCCTCGCGCCGGTCGCCGCCCGTCTTGGGGTCGGCATTCACGACATCGTCGCGCAGGCGCAGGGTGTTGGGGATGACGGCAGTCATCGGTTCGACGCCTTCACAATCGACCTCGCCCAGCTGCTCGACCCAGTCGAGAATGCCGGACAGCTCGGGCGCCATGCGCTCGAGTTCTTCGTCGGTCATCTTGATCCGCGCCAGCGAGGCGATTTTCGCCACGGTGGCCTTATCGACGGACATAGGATTAGCCCTTCGTCACTAGCATTGGAAATTCGGCCGCCGCGCTAGCAGCGGCCCGAAACGGCTTCAAGCAGGAGCCCGCCCTATTGCGGCGGCGCACCTGCTCCTTCGGCGCCTTGCATCTGCTGCTGCATCATCTGCTGCATCATCTGCATGCGCATTTCGTAGTCCTCGCGGCTCATGAACTCGAGCAGCTCGACCTCGAAGACGAGATCCGAATTAGCGGGAATCGCGACTTCACCGGTCTGCGGATTGATCTTCTCTTCCGCGCCGTAGCCCTTGGCCGACGGGATGTAGAGTTCGTACTTGCCGCCCTTCTTCATCTGCACCGCGCCTTCGCGGAAACCCTCGATCATGTTTTCGAGCGGCAGCGGGATCTGCTGGCCTTCGTCGAACACGGTGCCGTTGGGCAGCTTGCCGACGTAATTGACCAGCACGACGTCGGTTTCGGCCGGGCTCGGCCCGCTGCCCTCGGTCAGTTCGGTCACCGTCAGGCCGCGCGGGATCGTCGCCCAGGCAAGGCCGCCGCCGATCAGGATGGCGACGAGCACGCCGAGCCACAGCTTGGTCAGCGAGCCCTTGGCAATGGGTTGCAGCGGAACACGGGTAACTTCGGCCATCGAAAAATCCTGCTGAATTGGCGCCCTGCAAAGCAAAAGGGCGCGGAATCACGTCCGCGCCCTGATGGCTTAACAATGCTGTGGGTTCAAGCTGCTCTTACTTGATACCGTCGCGTTCCATACGCTTGCGCTCGAGCTTGCGAGCGCGGCGAACGGCCGCAGCCTTTTCGCGAGCGCGCTTCTCGCTCGGCTTTTCGTAGTGGCGACGCAGCTTCATCTCGCGATACACCCCCTCGCGCTGCAGCTTCTTCTTGAGCGCGCGCAGGGCCTGGTCGACATTGTTATCGCGAACGATGATCTGCATAAATTCAAACACCTCACAGCAACCGGAGAGAGCCCGCAAAAGCGCGGGATACACCGCTATAAAACAAACGAAAAAGCGGCCGAATCCGTTCCGGATCGGCTCGAACTGGGGCGCACATAAGGAAAATTGACGATAAAGGCAAGGCTTTGAGCGCCTTCCCCTTCGCATCGCTCCCGTCTAAGGGGGCGGCAATGACAGCAGTCTCTCCCCTATTGGCGACGGCCTATGTGGCACTCGGCGGCGCGATCGGCGCGGTCGGGCGCTACCAGCTCGGGCGCCTGATGACACATATGCTCGGCGTGAAGACCGTGACCACATTCCCGTGGGCAACGCTCACCGCCAATGTCGTTGGGAGCCTCGCCATGGGGCTCCTTGCCGGATGGATGGCGCGTGCGGGACAGGGCGGCGAGCCGATGCGCCTGCTGCTCGGTGTCGGTCTGCTCGGCGGGTTCACCACCTTCTCCGCCTTCAGCCTCGAGATGATGCTGCTGATCGAGCGCGGGCAGATTTCGCTCGCGCTGACCTATGCGGCGATCTCGCTTCTTACCGGTCTCGCGGCCCTCTACATTGGCCTCATCGTAATGCGGGTGGCGGCATGACCGACAAAGTACGCCAGTTCACCGTGTCGGAAGACGACGACGGCATCCGCCTCGACCGCTGGTTCAAGCGCAACCTGCCGCAGATCGGATTCGCCACCATCAGCCGCTGGGCGCGCACCGGGCAGGTGCGGGTCGACGGCGGGCGGGTGAAGCCGGAAGACCGCCTCTCGGCAGGACAGGTGCTGCGCGTCCCGCCGGGCGGCGAAGCTCCGCACAAGCAGGCTAAGCCGCGCCGCGAGCTGAAGCCCGAGGAAATCGAGCAGGCACAGGCGATGGTCATCAAGCAGACCAAGTCGGCTATCGTGCTCAACAAACCGCCGGGCCTCGCGACGCAGGGCGGCAGCAAGACGACCAAGCATGTCGACGGCCTTCTCGACGCGTTCCATTCCGACGACCAACCGCGCCCGCGCCTCGTCCACCGGCTCGACAAGGACACCAGCGGCGTCCTGCTGGTCGCGCGCACGCCGGGCGCGGCCGCGTCTTATTCGAAGCGCTTCTCGGGCCGGTCGGCGAAGAAGATCTACTGGGCGCTGGTCGTCGGCGTCCCCGACATCAGGGAAGGCACGATCGATGCCGCCCTCGCCAAGCAGCCGGGAACGGGCGGCGAGAAGATGCACGTCGACGAGGAAAACGGCCAGCCGGCCAGGACCCGCTACCGCGTGGTCGATGCGGCGGCCAAGGCGGCAAGCTGGGTTGAACTCGAACCGCTGACCGGCCGCACCCACCAGCTTCGCGTCCATCTTGCCGCCATCGGTCACCCGATCGTCGGCGACGGCAAGTATGGCGGGCAGGACGCCTTCCTTACCGGCAGCGTCAGCCGCAAGATGCACCTCCACGCGCGACGCCTGATCATCGCGGGTCCGGGCGGCGAGAAGCTCGATGTGACTGCCGAACTGCCCGAGCATTTCGCAGCGACGATGGAACAGCTCGGCTTCGATCCTTCGATGAGCGATGCCGAGCCCGAGCAGGGCCCGCCCGAACGCAGCAAGGCGGAAAAGAAGCAGGCCGCGCGCCAGCACGCCAAGCAATATCGCAAGTCCCGCCGCGGCGAGCGCCGTTCGCGCGGGCCGGAGCCCAAGAAGAAGCTCGGCAAGAAGTCCGGCGGTCGGCCCGCGAAGGGTCCGAAGGGCAAGAGCTGATGCCCCGCCTCGCGGTATTCGACTGCGACGGCACGCTCGTCGACGGGCAGGCGAGCATTTGCGAATCGATGGAAACGGCATTCGAGGCCGCTTCGCTTGCCGCGCCTGACAGGCACGACATCCGCCGGATCGTGGGCCTGAGCCTGCCGCAAGCCGTCGCGCGGCTCGCCCCGCAGGCGAGCGAGGACGAGCGCGCCATTGCTGTCGAAGCCTACAAGGATGCCTATCGCTCGCGCCGTATGGACGGCAGGCTGGAAGAGCCGCTGTTCGATGGGATCGCCGCCCTGCTCGATCGCCTGCTCGCGCAGGACTGGCAGCTCGCGGTGGCGACCGGCAAGTCCGATCGCGGGCTGCAGAGCTGCCTTGCGACGCATGGTCTCACGGGTCATTTCGTCAGCCTGCAAACCGCCGATCGCCATCCGTCGAAGCCGCACCCCGCCATGCTCGAAGCCGCCCTGTTTGAAGCAGGAACGCAGCCGGGTGACGCGGTGATGATCGGCGACACCAGTTTCGACATGGCAATGGCGCGCGCGGCTAACGTTCGCGGCATCGGCGTCGACTGGGGCTATCACACGGTACAGGAACTGCTCGCCGACGGCGCGGAAGCCGTCGCGACGAGCATGGAACATCTCGAGGAATTGCTACGATGAGCGACCAGCAACAGACCGACCCGGCCAAGGCGCGGTTTTTCCTGATCACCCTCAACCGCCTGTTCGGACTGATCATGATCCTTGCCGGTATCCTCGGCATCTACGAGGTGATCGGTATCTCCGACTACCTCGCCTATGCGCTGATCGCGGTCGGCGTGGTCGATTTCGTGGTTGTGCCGCGCATCCTTGCAAGGACCTGGCGGACGCCCGACCAATGAAGCGCTTCTACAAGGATGTGACCGTCGGCGAACTGGACGACGGCCATGCAGTGCTGCTCGACGGGCGACCGATCAAGACGCAGGGCGGCGAGCGGCAGGTCCTGCCGACCGCCCAGCTTGCCGAGGCGCTGGCCGAGGAATGGCGCGCCCAGGGCGAGAAAATCGACCCGTCGAGCTTCCGCCTGCGTGACCATGCCGATTACGCGATCGACCAGGTGAAGCCGGACAAGGTTCCGACTATCGCCAAGCTGCTGTCCTACGCCGAGACCGACACGCTGTGCTACCGCGCCGATCCGGGCGAAGCGCTGTTTCGCAGGCAGGAAGAAATGTGGGAGCCGGTCCTCACCCGCATCGAGGCGAGCGAAGGCATCCGGTTCGAGCGGATCAGCGGCATCATCCACCGCGAGCAACCGCGCGAAACCCTCGCCGGGCTGGAGCGCCGGCTCGCAGAACTCGATGCTTTCACGCTGGCAGGGCTCCAGGCGATGACATCGCTGGCAGCATCGCTCTGCGTCGGACTTTCCGCGCTCGAGGAGGCTGCCGATCCCGATGCGCTCTGGTCGCTCGCCAATCTCGAGGAGGACTGGCAAGCGGAAATGTGGGGCAAGGATGCCGAAGCCGAAGCCCGCCGCGAACTGCGCGCGCGCGACTTTGCCGAAGCCTTCCGCTTCGTGAGGCTCGCTCGCTAGAGGCCGAAAGGGTTGTCCCTGCAGCCCGCGTAGATCAACAGCCCGTCGGACACACTGGCGAGAGCATCGCTCACGACGCCCAGCGGCATGAAGCGCTCGAGCGCCATGTCCGCGCCATCGGCTTCGGGCGGAATGAGATAGATTTCGCCATCGACCTCGGTCCCGTGACCCGTGGTGTAGATGACGGAACGATCGGCCACTTCTGCGGCGGCACGAAACGTCGATAAGGCCGCCTCGAATTCGGCGCGATCCGCTGCGATGACCTGCTGCGTCTCGAAGCCTGCCCTTGTGAATGCCGCAGCGACTCTCGCCGCATCGAAGCTCGCGCCCGGCAGGGTTGGCAGCCCGGCATCGTCGCCATAGTCGGAGAAGACGATCACGAGAGCGACGGCGTTCTCACCATCCGCCGGGCGCAAGTTCGTGTCGATGGGCAGCGCTCCGAAATCGGGGATCTGCACGCCTCCGCTTTCTTCGATTGTCATATCGACGATCGACTGCACCGCGTCGGGGCGTGCGGCATCGAGCGCCTCGATCAGGGCCGTCGCGAACGGATTGCCGCCGGAGGCAATGCTGTCGATCGAGGCATCGCCCGACTGTGTGGCGTAGATGACGCGGGGCCGGCTTTCATGCGCAACCGATGGGTGCGGGGCGACCGCCAATGCGATCGCGCCAAGGACGAAAGCTAGCTTCCGACCCATTCCGCGACTTCGGCGGCAACATCGTTCGCCGCACGGTTGAGCGCGTCGCCGACCGCAGCCGCCTCTGCCGGCACGCCGGGCACGGTGGCTTCAAAGCGGCGGGATTCGATCACGCCCTCCTCGCTTTCGCGCACCGCGTCGAACTGCACCACGACCGAAGAAGTCGGCGCGTCATAGCCGAAATGGCGCAAGCTGCCGCGCAGCTTGGCATCTGCGAGGATCGCCGGGTCTTCGCCGTCCACCGTCACGCGTCCGGTCTGCGCCGAAATCGTTTCCGACAGCAGCATCTTGAAAAGCCGCGCGGGCTTTTCGACCCAGACTGCGTCCTTGAGATAGGCGATCGAGCTGTCGTCGACCTGCACTGGCACGCGCGTCACATTGATGCGCTGGGGCACGGAAGGCTCGTAGATGGCGATCGCGGTATCGCGCGTGCTCGTCACCGCCGAGCCGGCCGGCAGGCTGGTGCGCGGCGTGAGCGTCAGCAGGCTCGGCGGCGGATCGGCTGCAAAGCTGATGCATCCCGACAGGCCGAGCGTGGAGGCCAGCAGGGCCGGTGCGAGCAGGCTGCGTTTCATTCCCGTTACTCCGATGCGCCCGATCATGGGTCGTATTCCGGCAGCGGAGGCTGGCCGACAAGCGCGCCCGCCCCCTCGTTCTCGATCCGCTCGGTCACCTGCCGCAGCGCGCGGCTGGTGGCGCGCAGGTCCTGCATGGTCGCCTCGGCAGCAGGCAGCGTGCTTTCGGCGAGCTGGCGCGTCGCGGGGCGCGCATCCTCGAGCGTGGCCGACAGCGAGGCAGCCGCCTTGTTCGCCGAATTGAGCGTGCCGCGCAGTTCCTTGGCGAGCGCGGCGCCTTCCTTGTTGAGCAGTTCGTCGGTCGAGAGCGTGACCTTCTCGAAGGCGTCGAGCGCCTGCCCTGCCTCGGCCAGAGTATTCTCCAGCTCCGCCATCGTGCTTTCGATGCGCGGCGCGGCATCGGCCAGCTCGGCCGTCATGCGATTGGTGTTGCGCAGTATGCCGGCGATCTGTTCCTGGTTGCCCTCGTCGAGCAGGTTGTTGAGCCGCTCGGTCAGGGTCGCCAGCCGCTCGAGCAGCAGCGGCGCGTCGGACAGGAGCGCGTTGAGGCCGCCGTCCTTCGGCGGGATGACCGGCTTGCCTTCCGGGCAGGCCGTCGTCTCGCAGGTGATCGGCGGCGCGCCGTTGCGGGCGCCGTCGAGCAGGATGGTGGAAACGCCGGTGAAAGAGCCCTGGATGGTCGCGGTCGTGCCGACGAGAATCGGAACTTCCTCGCGCACGGCGACGCGGACGCGGACGAAGTCGGGGTCTTTCTCGTAAAGGACGATCTCGTTCACCTGTCCGACCGGCACGCCGGCGAAGGAGACTTCGGAACCGCGCGCGAGGCCGGAAACCGACTGCTGGAACAGGATGTCGTATTCCTTCCGGTCGCCCTGCCCGAGCTGCGCGAGCCAGACGATGAACGCCGCCAGCGCGGCCAGCAGGCCGAGGGTCACGATGCCGACCCAGAGATGATTTGCGCGGGTTTCCATTCGTTTGCCCCTATGCCCCCGTTTCGCTCGCTTTGTCCAATACGCCTGCACGGCGACCGGTTTCCTGCGCAGCACGCCCGCGAGGTCCGTTGAAATATTCCTGGATCCACGGGTGCTCGGTTTCGAGCAGTTCCGGAATCGTGCCGACCGCGATCACCTTGCGATCGGCGAGCACGGCCACACGGTCGCAGATGGCGTAGAGCGTATCGAGATCGTGGGTGATCAGGAACACGGTCAGGCCGAGCGTTTCCTTCAGTTCCTTGGTCAGATTATCGAACTTCGCCGCACCGATCGGGTCGAGGCCGGCAGTCGGCTCGTCGAGGAACAGGAGTTCGGGATCGAGTGCGAGCGCACGGGCAAGTCCGGCGCGTTTCTTCATGCCGCCAGAAAGCTCGCTCGGGAACTTGTTCGCAGCCTCTTCCGGCAGGCCGGATAGGATCACCTTGTAGCGTGCGATCTCGCGGCGCAGGTCGGCATCGATGTCGGGGTAGAACTGCTTGAGCGGAACTTCGACATTCTCGCCTACAGTAAGGGTCGAGAACAGCGCGCCGCCCTGGAACATTACGCCCCAGCGGCTGCGCACGCCGATTTCCTCGTCCGGCTCGGCATCGGTCATCGAGCGCCCGAGCACCTCGACATAGCCTTCGTTGGGATGCTGGAGCCCGATGATCGAGCGCATCAGGACCGATTTACCCGTACCCGACCCGCCAACCACGCCGAGGATTTCGCCGCGGCGGACGTTGAGGTCGAGATCCTCGTGGACGGTCTGGGTGCCGAAACGGTTGACGAGCCCTTCGACGACGATCGGATAATCGCCGCGAAAACGCTCGTGCTGGCCGGGTTTTTCCTGTCGCGCCGCGTTCATCAGCCCCATCCCACTTCGGTGAAGAATACCGCGAAGAAGGCATCGAGCACGATGACCGCGAAGATGGCCGAGACGACCGCCTGCGTGGTGCGCAGGCCCACCTCTTCGGAGTTACCTTTCACCTGCATGCCCTGGTAGCAGCCTGATAGCGCGACGATCAGGCCGAATACCGGCGCCTTGATCAGCCCGACCCACAGGTCGTAGGTCGGCACCACTTCCTTGATCCGCTCGAGGAAAGTGAAGAACGGGATGCCGAGCGACAGGTCGGCGACGACCGCGCCGCCGACGATGGCGACGCAGGAAGAATAGAAGCCGAGCAGCGGCATCATGATGACGGCTGCAAGGATTCGCGGGATCACCAGCGCCTCGACCGGGCTGATGCCGATCGTGCGCATCGCGTCCACTTCCTCGGTCAGCTTCATCGTGCCGAGCTGCGCCGCGAAGGCCGAACCCGAACGGCCGGCAACCATGATCGCGGTCATCAACACGCCGAGTTCGCGCAGGGTGATACGGCCGACGAGGTTCACCGTCAGCGTCTCGGCACCGAATTGCTGGAGCTGCACCGCGCCCTGCTGCGCGATCACGATGCCGATAAGGAAGCTCATCAGCCCGACGATCGGAAGTGCCGTTACTCCGACCAGTTCGAGCTGTCGAACCAGCGCCTTGATACGGAAGCGCGTCGGATGGCGCATGATCGAAGCGAAGCCGAGGATGATCTGGCCGAGAAAGCCGATGACCCCGAGGAAGCCGTAGCCCATCTCGGTGACCATCTTGCCGACCTGGTTCGGTATGCGGATCCAGAACGGATTGCGCGGCGCTTCGATGGTGGCGTCGTTGCCGGCATCCTGGACGGCCTTGAGCAGGCGAAGCGCGCGTTCGCTCGCGCCGACGATCGTCGCTTCGTTACGGGCGGCGAGCGTCCAGGCGACCCAGGCACCCACGGTGTCGATTTCGGACACGCCGGACAGGTCGATTTCCGAAATCTGCTCGTCGATGCTGCGGATATCGTCGTCCACCGCACCGATGGTCGAGACGAGATAGGGGCCGGTCAGGACAAGGCGCGATCCGCCCTCGCCCCCAACCAGCTCGAATTCCGCCCCGCCGCTCATGGGTTTAGCTATGCGGGCAAACTTCCCGCTTCACAAGACATTGCTTCGCAAACGCAGCACTGGCAAAGGCCTGTGCGATATGAGCACCGAACTGCCAAAGACTTTCGACCCGGCCGAAATCGAAGCGCGCTGGTACGACCACTGGGAAACCAAGGGCCTGTTCCGGCCCGAGCGTCCCGATGCGACGCCCTATACGATCGTGAACCCGCCGCCGAACGTGACCGGTTCGCTCCACATCGGCCATGCGCTCGACAACACGCTGCAGGACATCGTGATCCGCTACGAGCGTCTGCGCGGCAAGGACGCGCTGTGGGTCGTCGGCACCGACCATGCAGGCATTGCGACCCAGATGGTGGTCGAACGCCAGATGGAGGAGCGGCAGGACAAGCGCACCAACTACTCGCGCGAGGAATTCGTCGAGAAGGTGTGGGAGTGGAAGGAAGAAAGCGGCGGCACGATCACCCGCCAGCTGCGCCGCCTGGGCTGTTCGATGGACTGGAGCCGCGAGCAGTTCACGATGGACGAGCACTTCACCAAAGCGGTGCTCAAGGTTTTCGTCGATCTCTACGAGGACGGCCTGATCTACCGCGACAAGCGGCTGGTGAACTGGGACCCGAAGCTCAAGACCGCGATTTCCGATCTCGAGGTCGAGCAGCAGACGATCCCCGGCAGCTTCTGGCACTTCAAATATCCGCTGGCCGACGGTGTCACGCTGGATAACGGCCAGGACTATATCGAGGTCGCGACGACGCGCCCGGAAACGATGCTCGCCGACATGGCGGTGGCGGTCCATCCGAGCGACGAGCGCTATGCATCGGTCGTCGGCAAGCACGTGATCCTGCCGATCACCGGGCGCCGCATCCCGATCGTCGCCGACGAACATGCCGATCCGGAACTCGGCTCGGGTGCGGTGAAGATCACGCCGGGACACGACTTCAACGACTTCGAGGTCGGCAAACGCGCGGGGATCGCTCCGGCAGACATGCTCAACATGCTCGATGCCGAGGCGAATGTCTGCCAGACGGCCGACGGCCTCGTGCCCGAGGAGTATCTCGGCCTGCACCGCTTCAAGCGGGACGGCGTCGACGGTGCGCGCGAGCTGGTGGTCCAGCGCCTGAAGGAACAGGGCTACCTCATCCCGCACATCGCCAAGACGAAAAAGGGCGAGGAGCAGGAGCTCGACGCCGAACCGCGCAGCATCGCCACGCCCTTCGGCGACCGCGGCGGCGTGGTCATCGAACCGTGGCTGACCGACCAGTGGTATGTGAATGCCGAGGAATTGGCGAAAGGCCCGATCGCGGCGGTCAAATCCGGCGAAATCGAGATCGTCCCCAAGACGTGGGAGAAGACCTTCTTCAACTGGATGGAGAACATCCAGCCGTGGTGCGTCAGCCGCCAGCTGTGGTGGGGCCACCGTATCCCTGCGTGGTATGACGATAACGGCAACGTCTTCGTCGCCATGACCGAGGAAGAGGCACAGGCCGAGGCCGGCGAAGGCGTGACGCTTGCCCGCGACGAGGACGTGCTCGACACATGGTTCTCCTCCGCCCTGTGGCCTTTCGCGACGCTGGGCTGGCCGGAAAATACGGACCTGCTCGAAAAGCATTATCCCAACGACCTGCTTATCAGCGGCTTCGACATCCTGTTTTTCTGGGATGCGCGCATGATGATGCAGGGCATGAAGATGACCGGCCAGATCCCGTGGCCGCGCCTTTACCTGCACGGCCTCGTCCGCGCGGCCGACGGGGCGAAGATGTCGAAGTCCAAGGGCAATGTCGTCGATCCGCTCGGCCTCATCGACCAGTATGGTGCCGACGCGCTGCGCTTCTTCATGGCGGCGATGGAAAGCCAGGGCCGCGACATCAAGATGGATGAAAAGCGGGTCGAGGGTTACCGCAACTTCGCGACCAAGCTGTGGAACGCGACGCGTTTCTGCCAGTCGAACGGCATCGGCGCGAGCGAGACGCTGGCGGCGCCGGAAGCGAAGCTCGCGGTGAACCAGTGGATCATCGGCGAAGTCGCCCAGACGGTCGAGGAACTCGACAAGGCGCTGGCCGATCTGCGCTTCGATGCCGCAGCCAATGCGATCTACCACTTCACCTGGGACCGTTTCTGCGACTGGTACCTGGAACTGATCAAGCCGGTCTTCCAGGGCGATGCCGACAGCGCCGCTGCCGCCGAAACGCGCGCGGTTGCCGGCTGGGCACTCGACCAGATCCTCGTCATGCTGCACCCCTTCATGCCCTTCATCACCGAAGAGCTGTGGCAGGCGCAGGGCGACCGCGCGAACTACCCGCTGATCACCGCCAAGTGGCCGGAGCCGGACGCATCGGTGGACGCGCATGCAGTCGCGGCGATCGACTGGGTCATCGACCTCACCACCGCGACGCGCAGCGCCAAGAACGAGCTCGGCATCCCGCCGGGCGCGAAGCTGGCCGCTTTCTGCCCCGCCCCCTCGGACCTTGCCAAATCGACTGTCGAGCGCAGCGCAGCGGCGATCGAGCGGCTTGCCCGACTGACGCCCGTCACGCTTGGCGAAGCACCCGACGGTCCGGCGATGCAGGTGACCGCGGGCGAGGACGTGTTCATCGTTCCGCTCGAAGGCGTGATCGATATCGATGCGGAGAAAACGCGCCTGACCAAGGCGCTCGAGGCATCGCAGAAGGAAGTGAAGTCGCTCGACGGGCGGCTGTCCAACCCGAACTTCGTCGAACGCGCGAAGCCCGAAGCGGTCGAGAAGGCCCGCGCCGACCAAGCGCATCACGCTGCCGAGGTCGAGCGGCTGACTGCTGCACTGGCGCGCCTGGGGTGACGTGGCTCTAGTCCTTGCAACCCAGGCTCCCGGCGAGCCGGAAATCTTCGCCTCGGTACAGGGCGAAGGGCCGAGCGCCGGGATGCCCGTAACCTTCGTTCGCCTCTCGCGCTGCAACCTCGCATGCGAGTGGTGCGATACGGCCTACACATGGCACTTCGAAGGCGACAACCGCCCGCACCGCGACGGCGAAACCTTCGAGCGCAAGGCCAACCAGGTGACGCTCGAGGTAGAAGAGGTCGCCGAACGTGTCCGCGCGCTCGGGCAGGACCGGATCGTGCTGACCGGCGGTGAGCCGCTGCTGCAGGCTTCCGCGCTGGCGGAACTGCTCGCGCTATTGCCCGATCATTCGGTCGAGGTCGAAACCAACGGCACGACCACCGCGCCAACGCGTCTCGATATCCGCATCGACCAGTTCAACGTCAGCCCGAAGCTATCGCACAGCGGCAACCCGGCCGACCTCGCGCTGATACCCGAACGGCTCGACTTCTACGCGACCGATCCGCGCGCTTTCTTCAAGTTCGTGATCGCCACGCCGGAAGACGTGGAAGAAGTGCTGGCACTCCACGAACGCTACCACTTCAAGCCGGGCCATGTCTTCCTCATGCCCGAGGGGACCGAAAGCGAGACGCTGCGCGAACGGGAGAAATGGCTCGCCGAGCTATGCGTCGAACACGGCTTCCGCCTGAGCGACCGCCTGCACATCCACCTGTTCGGCGACACCCGCGGGACGTAGCCTTCTTGGCGCCCTCAAACGCCGGGCGGCGGACATCCGTCCGCCTTGGCTTCGCGGCATAAGCCGCGGCGCGCAGTCGCGCTCTGGCTGCCGCGACTATTGTTGGAATGGCGGGATCTTCGGCAGGTCGGAGCGAGAATGGGTGCCTTCGAGAACCGGCGCGCAGCGTAGTTACAACTACGTGAGCACCGGAAGCGCAGAAGGCGCCCGTTCGCAGCCCGTCCTGACGGAGATTACACCCCTTGGCTGCGCCAGCGCTGGACGGTGCGGTAGACCGCCTCTTCCTCGCCGCCGCTCTTGCTCCACAGCTGGACGAAGCTCGGGTCTTCCGAAGCCGGGCGCTTGACCTCTTCGAGGTTGTCGAAGCTGACGCGGATCGGGATGGAGACACCCTCGCCGCAGATGATGCACTCGCGGTTGCGCAGGGCCGGGATGGAATCGAGGAAGCCGCGCGCACCTTCCGGCATGGCCGCTTTCACGAAGGCCTGGTCGCGGTCGTTGTTCAAGCGCATCGAGATGATCGTACCGCACTGCGAGAGCACGCCTTCGGCAAGGTCCGACGGGCGCTGCGTGATGAGGCCCAGCGAGATGCCGTATTTACGACCCTCTTTAGCGATGCGGGAGAGGATGTTGCCGACGCTCGAGCCGTCCGCGTTCTTCTCGCTCGGGACGTAGCGGTGCGCCTCCTCGCAGACGAGGAGGATCGGGCGGGTCTGCTCGTCGCGGCCCCAGATCGCGAAGTCGAAAACGAGGCGGCTCAGCACCGCAACCACGGTCGAGGTGATGTCCGACGGGACGCCCGAAACGTCGATAATCGAGATCGGCTTGCCGTCGCCCGGCATGCGGAAAATCTTCGCGAGAAATTCCGCCATCGTGTCGCCGACGAGCATGCCGGAGAACATGAACTGGTAGCGCGGGTCGGACTTGAGCTCTTCGAGCTTGGTCTTGATGCGCATGTAGGGCGCGGTGTTGGTCGCCTTGTCGAGCTTGCCCATCTCGTCCTGAATCGCGTTCGAGAGGTCGGACAGCAGGTAGGGGATCGGCGAATCCACCGTGATCTTGCCCATCGTCTCGGCAAGGCGGTTCTTGCCGCGTGCGCGCAGGAGGCACTTGGCGAGAATGTCCATGTCCTGCTGGCGGTCGTTGCCGCTGCTTGTGAGGAGGACTTCGCAGTGCTCTTCGAAATTCATCAGCCAGTACGGCATGGCGAGGTTCGTCACGTCGAGGATCTGGCCGTTGGTGCGGAAGGCCGCCGAATACTCGCCGTGCGGGTCGATCATCACGATGTGACCTTCCGGCGCTGCCTCGCAGATGCGGTGCAGGATCAGCGCGGCGCTGGTCGATTTACCGGTACCGGTCGAACCGAGCAGGGCGAAGTGCTTGCCGAGCATGGCGTCGATATAGATACCGGCGCGGATGTCCTTGGTCGGATAGACCGTGCCGACCTGGATGTTCGAGCGACCGTCGCTCGCGTAGATCTGCTTGAGGTCGGCGGTGGTCGCCGGATAGATCATCGCGCCCGGGATCGGATAGCGCGTCACACCGCGGCGGAAGCCGTGGATCTTGCCGGTCAGCTTCTCTTCCTGGCCTTCGCCGAGAAAGTCGATGTTGGCGAGGATGCCGCCGTTCGCGCGGCGGTCCTGCCGCTGGTTGCGCACGCTGGCGAGCAGCCAGCTGTTGCCGACTCGGATCTTGATTTGGCTACCGACCTGCCCGGCGAGCGCGATCGAGGGATCGTCGTCCTGCATGCACTCGTTGAGGCGCTGCAGGTCGAGCGCGATCTGCGAACCCGAACCGGCGATCTCGAGGACCACGCCGATCGGCTGCATGGCGTTTTCGTTGCGCACTTCCTTGGCGGATGACGGAGCCGGTGCCGCTGCCTGCGGTGCAGGATTTGCCGGAGCCGCTTGCGGCTGCGCTCCACCTGCCTGCTCGCCGGTCGACGGACGCGCTTGCGCCCGATCGAAATTGCTGTTCGACATGTCACCCATGAATTACGCCCAATCCCTTGTAGTTTCGCGGGTGGGCGTAGCGCCAAAAGGGTTAAAATGCGGTCAATTCTACCGGATTGGGGCGCTAGACGAGCGCGAAAAGCCGTCCCGCCATCCAGCCCATGAAAATCGACAGTCCGACGGCCAGAAGACCGTAAAAGAACGACTGGCGCTGGGAAAATACCTCGACGAAGCGCTCGAAGCCGACCTTGCGAACTTCGACCCGGGCGACTGCCGAGGCGATCACGCGCCCGCGCGCGATGGCGAAGGTCTCGGCGGTATAGGTGCCGGTCGTCACATTGCTCGGCAGGGCGATACGCGCCTGGTAAAGCACCTGCTCGCTGATTTTCACGCCCTCCATGTCTTCCTTGTAGAGGCCCTGGCGTTCGCGCAGGTCGACGAGGCCGGCGGTGAAGCGTGCCTGTTCTTCCGGATCGATGGCCCCGCTAGGGGAAAGCTGGATGAAGCGCGTGCCGAGTTCGTAAATCGCTGCGGTACGGTCGTCGACGATCTCGTCGATCGGACTGGACGAGGCGACCGCGAAATAGGATGGCGCGGAGCGGAAGTCGGTGCTTTCGGCATTCATCCAGATGCCGCCGATCTGTTCCTTCTCGCGCACGCGGATCGGTTCGGTCGGTCCCTTGAGGACGACGACGATATCGTAGTCGGTCGCCGCCTGGTCGCCCGAGGGATCGAGGATCGCGCCGAACAGCAATAGCTCGGTGCCTGTGAAGCCCTGGCGCACCTGCACTTCGTCCTGCGACACTTCGGGCACGAGGATCGGATCGCGCTGTGCGGTCAATGCGAAGAAGCAAGCAAGGAGGAGCAGCAGCCTCCTCATAGCGAGGTCACCGTGTAGATCTCGTCCGGCTGCACGCCGAGGCCGTAAAGCATGCGCAGCGCAACGGCGAGAACGATGGCGGCGAGCACGAGGCGCAGCAGTTCCGGCTTCGCCTTCTGCGCGATCTGCGTGCCGATCTGGGCGCCGGTGACCGATCCGAACAGCAGCAGTGCGGCGAGCACGATGTCGACCGCCTGCGTCGTCAGCGCGTGCATCATGGTCGTCGCCATGGTCACGAAGAGGATCTGGAACAGCGAGGTGCCGACCACGACATTCGCGCTCATCCCGAGGATGTAGAGCATTGCAGGCACGAGGATGAAGCCGCCGCCGACGCCCATCAGCATCGTCAGGATGCCGACGCAGACGCCGAGCAGGAACGGCGCGAGCGGAGAAATGTAGAGGCCCGAGCGATAGAACCGCCAGCGCAGCGGCAAGGCGGTGACCAGCGGGTGGTGCCGCCGCTTCTTCGCCTTGCGCACCTCGCCCTGTTTGGGCGGGCGCAGGGTCTGGATCGCCTCGCGCATCATCAGCGATCCGATCACGCCGAGCATCAGGACGTAGAGCACGTTGATGACAACATCGATCTGGCCGATCGATTGCAGGAAGCGGAACAGCAGCGCGCCGATCGCTGCGCCGAACACGCCCCCGCCCACGGTCACGCCGCCGATCTTGTAGTCGACCCCGCCGCGCCTGCGATGCGCGAAGACGCCCGAAACGCTCGCGCCGGTGACCTGAGTCGAGGCGGAAGCGGCTGCGACGGTAGGCGGCACGCCGTAGAAAATGAGCAGCGGGGTCGTCAGGAATCCCCCGCCTACCCCGAACAGGCCCGACAGGATGCCCGTCAGCCCTCCGAGCAGGACGATAACCAGCCCGTTGACCGAGAGGTTCGCAATGGGGAGGTAGACGTCCATGTTCCGCCCCTAAACGAGCGAAGTGGCGGTTAAAAGACGAGTCGTTTCAGAATCCGGTCGAAAGCGTGAGAGCGATGCCAGATTGCGACTCTGCATTGCCGGCAACACGATGGCGGAAGTCGAGCGAAACGCGCGCCGGGACCGATCCGAGCCTCAGGTCGAGATTGGCGCTCGGCCCGACATCGAGCCGCGCCACGCCCTTCTGTGCCCCGCCCCATGCGCCTGCTCCAGCGCTGAGCTTGGCAAGGTCGAAATCAGCAATTTCGCGCGTCAGCTTTGCCGAACCGTCTACGAAACCGGTGGCATCGGCCCCGCCGACATAGCCTGCCTGGACATAGGCGTCCGCCCGTGTGCCGAGCGGCAACTCGACCGGGGGAAGTTCGCTGACCACCAATACTGCCGGCCGCGTCGCGATGCCCCCATCGCTGCGTACGAGCCGCATCTCGGCCTGTGCGCGGAGCGGAATGTCGGCAAGCGGGCGAAGCGATAGTCCTACCGCCGCCTGCTCGTCGCGCGGCCCCGCGAGCGCCGAATTGATCCGCAGCATGGCAGCCGGGCGCATCGCGCTTGCCGGTGCGAGCCGATAGCTCAAGACGCCGCCCGCCTGGCTGCCGCCATAGGAAGGCGTTGCCGCACCGCCAGTCGGAAGCGGCTGCGAGCCGGGGCGGTAGAGCAGCCAGCCGTCGAACGCCCATCGGTCGAGCGGCTTGGGCGCAAGCGGAGATGCCGCGGGCAAGATCGTGCGGGCTGTCTGCGGCTCGGAAGCCCTCGCCCGGATCAGCGCCGCAACATCCTCCGGCACGCCAATACGCGACATGCCGGCGAGCCACATGACCTGGTGGCTTGCAAAGGTCTCGACGCGGCTCGGGGAACTGGCACGCAAAGGCTCGCGCTCTTCGAGGACCAGGGGTTCGACCTCTGTGCGAACCATCGGCCAGCGCTCGCCCAGATCACTTGGTGTTTCAGAGGCAACCGCCTTCTCAACGCGCGGCGGATCTTCGGTCACAGCCGCGCCCGCAATGCGAGGCATCACTTGCTCGACCAGTTCGCTCGCCAGCGGAAAGGGCGACTCCCACAAAAGCGCACGCCCGCCGATCCACAGCAGGGCTATGACGAGCAAGGCTGCAATCGGCCCGCCCCGGCGACCGGTTGCTCCCGGCGCGCTCATGCGAATGCCTCCGGCAGATCGCGGGCGGGATGGAGGTAATGTTCGGTCTTGTCCCAGCGCGGCTTCTGCCCGGTGAGCGAGCGCAGATAGGCCTGGAACGCGCGCCGCCCGGCCAGGATGGCGATGACGTTAGCGAGCGGAATGCGCAGCACCGCGCGCAGCCCCTCCCTCGCCCCGTATTCCCGCGTGGTGAAGGCAAAGCGGCATACGGCGCGCCAGAGGAACGCGCCGAGGTTTGCAGCGAGCAGCCATTTGACCAGCGGGGACAGCGCGACAGGCTCGATCAGTCCGGCAGCACTCAGCGACCAGAGCGCTCCGGTCAGCACGATCAGCGCATAGGCAACGCCGAGCACGAGCGCGGCCATCGGGCCTCTTCGGTCGCGCAGGCGCATCCAGAACTCCGCCGGCGACAGTCGCCAGCCGAGCCGGTCCCACCCTTGCAGCGAAATGCCGTGCACCCAGCGCGTCTTCTGGCGGATGCTCGTCTCGAGCGTTGAAGGAAAACAGGCGCGGGTCGCGACCAGCCAGCCGTCCGCGTGGCGAAAGCGCAGGAAGCGGCTGCGTGCGCCCAGTTCCGCAAGACCAAGTCCGAGTTCGTAGTCTTCGGTCAGGCTGTCGGTCGCGAACGGACGATCGGTGCCATTGTTCTCGGCCAGACGCTCGAGCGCATCGCGCGCGACGGCGCATCCGACCCCGGCAAGCGGCATGCCCGCCCCGATCGCGTCGCGCACGACCATTGCCTTTCCATGGGCCTCGGCAAATTCCTCCGCGTAGTGGCTGCCGATCCAGCGAGAACCACGCTGCGCAGTCGGCAGGACGGGGAGCTGGACGAGTTCTGCAGTGTCCATCGCCCGGTCGAGGATCGCCAGAGCAGCGGGATCGACCATGTCCTCGGCATCGTGCAGCACTACCATCCGCGCCTTATCGCCGGAGCGCGCCTCGTCCTGCGACAGCGCCGCGTAGAGCCGGTTGAGGCAATCGGCCTTGGTCGTCGGACCGGCAGTATCGTTGATCACCAGCCGCACCCGGCCGTCGCTTCCGGCAGCCTCGATTACTTTCGCAATCGTGGGAGCATCGTTGAAGTAGCAACCGACATAAAGCCGCATGTCATCCTGCGGCCAAGCGGCGAGCGCGTGCCGGATGGTGGCGCCGATCACCGCCTCTTCCTGCCATGCGGGGATGAACACCGCCGCCCTGCCGCAGAGCGGCCCGGGGGCGAGCGTTTCGGAGATGACCGGGGTTCGCGCGCGTCCCGTCAGCTTCAGCCAGAGCCAGCCGAGATCGACCGCAAACTCGTCCAGCGCACCAAGCAGGAAAAACACCGCCGCAAAAAGCAATAGCTCGTGCTGCAGCAACACGAGCCACTCGCCCGCGGAAAACCCCCTGAATGTCATGTGCGACCCAACCCCCTCGAAAAAGAGGTCTAACCAACCAAGCTGGGCCTTGCAACGCGCGAATATTTCCTAAAAAGGGGCCACAACCATGGTTCAACCTCGTTCACGCATCGTCCGCCTTATCGCGCCGGTCCGCTCGCTGTTCGTCAGCGATGCTTCTGCCGGCGTCCTGCTGATCCTCGTTGCCGCAGCCGCCATGCTGGCTGCCAATTCACCGCTCGCCGGCGAGTACGAAGCGTTGTTCTACGGAGAGCTGGCATGGACCCCCATCGCCAAGCTCAAGGACCTGCACCTGTGGATCAACGACGGCTTGATGGCGATCTTCTTCTTCGTCGTCGGCCTCGAAGTGAAGCGCGAACTTATCGTCGGGCAACTGGCCTCGCCGGAACAGCGGCGACTTCCGGTACTCGCAGCAATTGCGGGCATGGCCGTCCCGGCAATCATCTTCGTGATCGTCGTCGGCATGGGCAGCCCGCTGACCCGCGGCTGGGCGATCCCGGCCGCGACCGACATCGCCTTCGCGATGGGCGTGCTCGGCCTGCTCGGCAACCGCGTACCGGCCTCGCTGCGCCTGTTCCTGCTGACCGTCGCC
This sequence comes from Erythrobacter sp. HKB08, assembly GCF_004114695.1. NCBI lineage: Bacteria > Pseudomonadati > Pseudomonadota > Alphaproteobacteria > Sphingomonadales > Erythrobacteraceae > Erythrobacter > Erythrobacter sp. HKB08. The sequence goes on along the minus strand of NZ_CP035310.1, from coordinate 1,134,427 downwards.
ATCGTCGACGATATCGGCGCGGTGCTGGTGATCGCGGCCTTCTACACCGCTGGCATCAAGATGATGTGGCTCGCTGCCTCGGTCGGCGTATTCGCCATCATGGTCGGCATGAACCGCTTCGGCGTGAACCGCATCTGGCCGTTCATCCTCGTCGCGCTGGTGCTGTGGATCTGCGTATTGTTCTCCGGGGTCCACGCGACCATCGCGGGCGTCGTCGCCGCTCTGACCATCCCGATGCGCAACAGCGACGGCCACTCGATGCTCGAAAAGCTCGAGCATGGCCTCGCACCGTGGAGCGCCTATCTCGTCGTGCCGGTATTCGGATTTGCCAATGCAGGCGTGAACCTGTCGGGCATGACGATCAACGAAGTGCTCGCGCCGCTGCCGCTCGCCATTGCCGCCGGCCTGGTGATCGGCAAACAGCTGGGCATCTTCGGCATCATCGTCGCCTCGGTGAAGCTCGGCATCGCCAAGGCACCAGAGCGGGCCAACTGGATCGAGATCTGGGGCGTCACCATCCTGTGCGGGATCGGTTTCACCATGTCGCTCTTCATCAGCGGCCTCGCCTTCACCGGCGACCGCACGCTGATCGACGAAGCGAAGATCGGCATCCTCGGCGGTTCGCTGATCTCGGCGATCCTCGGCTACGTCATCCTGCGCATGACGACGTCGCACCCCGAAGAGGTCGAGCCGGAGCCGGTTACTCCGTAACCGCGCCCGAACCCGCCCCTTCGATTACCAGCTGCCGGTGTTTTCCATGCTCGCCCAGGGCTCCTGCGGCGGCAAATTGCCCTCCTGCAGCAGTTCGACGCTGATCCCGTCGGGCGACCGGACGAACGCCATGTGACCGTCGCGCGGCGGGCGATTGATCGTCACGCCCGCATCCATCAGCCGCTGGCAGGTCTCGTAGATATTCTCCACCCGGTAGGCGAGGTGGCCGAAATTGCGTCCGCCGTCGTAATCTTCCGGCGCGCTTCCGTCTTCCGGCGGCCAGTTGTAGGTCAGCTCGACCTCGGCAACACCCTCCTGCCCCGGAGCGGCCATGAAGATGAGCGTGAAGCGCCCGGCCTCGACATCGAAGCGGCGCACTTCCTCGAGCCCGATGAGGTTGAAAAAGCGGACCGTCGCGTCCGGATCGCTCACGCGGATCATGCTGTGAAGGTATTTCACCACGGCTGACAAACTCCATTCATCGCTATTCAAGCACAGTTCATCGCACTCGTCGCAGAAAGAGCCCCGGGTCGCGCCGCGAAACTCGAACCACCGCAAACGAGAGGATGATCATGGCCGACCCTACCCCCGACACCGAAGCAACCGCCACCTCTTTCTGGCGCGAGGGCATCTCGAAACGCTGGCTGGCGAGCTCGTCGATCGTCGCGATCGGCCTGATCGTCGGCGGATTCCTGCTCGGCGACGGGCTGGTCCGCGCGAAGGAAGCCGACCGTTCGGTCACCGTGCGCGGCCTTGCCGAGCGCGAGGTGACCGCCGATCTCGCCACCTGGACGATTTCCTATTCGGGCACCGCGCCCGATTTGCAGAGCGCACAAGCGAGCGTCGACCGCGACAGCGCGGCGATCGAGCGGTTCTTTGAGTCCATCGGATTTCCCGAGGATACGCTGCAGCCTACCGGCGTGAACGTTTCGTTCTATTCCGATCGCGGCGTGCCGCGTTACACCGTCCGCCAGCGCCTCACCCTGCGCACGCGCGACATCGAGCGCGCGCAAGCAGCGGTGAAGCGGCAGGTCGAACTGGTCCGCAACGGCGTCGTGCTCGAGGATGGATCGGGCATGTCCTACACCTTCACCAAGCTCGACGAGATCAAGCCGGAAATGGTGGCCGAGGCGACCAAGGATGCGCGCGCCGCAGCCGAACAGTTCGCCAAGGACAGCGGCGCCGGCGTCGGCAGTATCCGCAAGGCGACGCAGGGCTATTTCTCCATCTCCGCGCGCGATGGCGACGATGGCGGCTGGGGCGTGAGCGATACGCCCTACAAGAAGGTCCGCGTGGTCACGACGGTCGATTTCTCGCTCGACTGAGCGGCATGAAAAAGGGGCCCGCTGCGCTGGCAGCGAGCCCCCTCCTGCGTTCCCCCCGCCTGCTGTCACATGCTGTAGGCGAGCGTGAAATAGAAACCGGTGTCGGTGAAGTCCTCGATCGAGGGGCCTTCCGTGTCGACGTAATTCACGCCGAGCGAAAGGCTGTCGGTCACCGCGTAGGATGCGCCGAGACCCCAATCGAAGCTGTTGCCGCTGAAGTCGGTCGCGAAGACACCGTCGGTGTAGCCGAGGTGGGCCGAGAGCGTGACCGGCGTTTCCGGAATGCCGACTTCGAAATCGGTGTAGATATAGAGGTTGTCGTCGTCTCCGAGCGACGCCTGGTCCCAGGCATAGGCTACGCCGAGCGTGGCGCTTGCAGGGCCGAGCGTGGTCGAGATCGAGGCGTAAGGCTCGAAATAGTCGGTATCGACGCCCGGCGCATCGCCGGTCGGATAGATGTAGTAGAGCAGGCCGATGTCGAAGGTGACGCCGTCGGAGATATCCCCGCTCCAGCCGCCGTAGATGTCGAGCTCGAGCTCGCCGAAGTCGGTTCCGCCCGAAATGGTCGAGGCCCAGGTGCCGATGTAGAAACCGCTCTCGTGGCCGAGGTCGATGCCGCCCTGCAGCGCGATGTCGCCGTCGGAGAACGAAACGCCGCGGAAGCGATAGTCGGTGACGAGGGCGACATTGCCCGACAGTTCGAAACCGCTTTCGCCGCCGAGCTTGCTTTCGCTCTCGACCGCCGGTTCGCTGGCGCGGGTCACGATGACTTCGCCTTCGATCGGCAGGATCACCGGCGCAGCGATTTCGGCTTCGGTTTCGGCAACGATCGCGATTGCGGCTTCGACAGCAGCGTCATCGGCCGAATCGACCTCAGCGACGGTTTCGTTGGCGAGAGCCGGGGTTGCGAACAGCGCGCCACCGGCAAGAAATGTTGCGGCCTTGAGGCCGCGGACGGACGTGAGCATACCAAACTTCCTTCGTTTGTGGTTGTGCTTCGTCCCACCTGCAACCCGCCGGCCACATCTTTTCGTGTGCGGTCTCGAGCGGATATGTCACGAAATTGCCCAAACATGCTGCAACGCACAAGGTAATTTGCCTATCGAGGGATAAAGGATGCCAAAGTGTGGATTTTTGGCACCATTTGACCGATGACCCGTTCCTGAAGCGACAATTGCCCTCGCACCCTCGCTACCCTATGCGCTGCCACGAAGAACCAGACGCCAGCTAGTATGTTCGAACCCCTACGCCAGATGTTCGCCCGCAAGGGCTCGAAGAAGCGGCCCCGCGTGCCGGACGGCGAGCGCGTGTACGTGATCGGAGACATCCACGGGCGGCTCGACCTGTTCGAGCGGCTGATCGAGGCGATCGAACAGGATGACGAAAAGGCGGGCGAAGCCGATACGACCGTCATCCTCCTCGGCGACCTGATCGATCGCGGTCCGGACAGCGCAGGCGTCATCAAGCGGGCGCGCAAGTGGAGGAAGAAGCGCAAGCTGCGTTTCCTCGCCGGGAACCACGAGGAAATGTTCCTCGACAGCTTCGACAAGCTTTCCGTCCTGCGGCATTTCATCCGCCACGGCGGGCGCGAGACGCTGCTGAGCTACGGCATCGGCCGCAAGGAGTTTAACGCCGCCAGCGCCAAGGAGCTGCAGGCGATGATGCGCGAGCGCGTGCCTGAAAAGGACATCAAGTTCATCTCCAAGTTCGAGGATATGATCGAACTCGGCGACTACCTGTTCGTGCATGCGGGCATCGATCCCAAGCGCGAACTGGACGAACAGAAAACGAAGGACATGCGCTGGATCCGCGAGCCCTTCCTCAATCACCGCGCGCCGCATTCGCATATCGTGGTGCACGGCCACACGATTTTCGAAGAGATCGACGAACGCAAGAACCGGATCGGCATCGACACCGGCGCCTATCGCTTCGGCAAGCTGACCGCGCTGGTGCTTGAAGGTGACGAGCGTCGTTACATCCAGGCGGTCGAGAAGAAGAATGGCAAACTGGCCATCAAGCACAGGGAAAGCGACTGATGAAGATTGCAATGGTCGGCTCGGGCTATGTCGGGCTCGTCTCCGGGGCGTGTTTCGCCGACTTCGGCCATGACGTGGTCTGCATCGACAAGGACCAGTCGAAGATCGATGCCCTGCATGAAGGCATCATGCCGATTTACGAGCCGGGCCTCGATGCGCTGGTCGAAAGCAATGTGAAGGCAGGCCGCCTGTCCTTCACCACCGACCTTGCCGAGGGCATCAAGGGCGCGAGCGCCATCTTCATCGCGGTCGGCACGCCGAGCCGCCGCGGCGACGGCCATGCCGACCTGTCTTTCGTCCACGCGGTCGCGCGCGAAGTCGCGGAAAACCTGTCCAACGATGCGGTGGTCGTCACCAAGTCGACCGTCCCGGTCGGCACCGGCGACGAAGTCGAGCGGATCATCGCCGACAGCGGCACGAGCCACAAATTCTCGGTCGTTTCCAACCCCGAATTCCTGCGCGAAGGCGCGGCAATCGGCGATTTCAAGCGCCCCGATCGCATCGTCATCGGGGCAGAGGACGAGTTCGGCCGCGAGGTCATGCGCGAAGTCTATCGCCCGCTGTTCCTCAACGAATCGCCGATCCTTTTCACCAGCCGCCGCACCAGCGAGCTGATCAAATACGCCGCCAACGCTTTCCTCGCGACGAAGATCACCTTCATCAACGAGATGGCGGACCTGTGCGAGAAGGTCGGCGCGAACGTGCAGGATGTCGCGCGCGGCATCGGAATGGACAACCGTATCGGCTCAAAGTTCCTCCACGCCGGCCCCGGCTATGGCGGCTCGTGCTTCCCGAAGGACACGCTCGCCCTCCTCAAGACGGCGGAAGACTACGACAGCCCGACCCGCATCGTCGAAGCGGTGGTCAAGGTGAACGACAGTCGCAAGCGCGCGATGGGCCGCAAGGTCATCGAAGCGCTCGGCGGGCAGGATGCGGCGCGCGGCAAGAAGGTCGCGCTGCTCGGCCTGACCTTCAAGCCCAATACCGACGACATGCGCGACAGCCCGTCCATCGCCATCGCCCAGACGCTGGCCGATGCGGGTGCGAAGGTCGCGGCCTATGACCCCGAAGGCATGGAGCAGGCCCGCCCGCTGATGCCGCAGGTCACGATGTGCGAGAACCCCTACGAGGCGATCGAGGGTGCGGACGTGATCGTGATCGTCACCGAATGGGATGCCTTCCGCGCGCTCGACCTGGCCCGCGTCAAGGAGCTGGCGAAGGCTCCCGTGCTGGTCGACCTGCGCAACATCTACAATCCGGAAGACGTGCGCGCGCTCGGCTTCACCTACGCCAGCATCGGCCGTAGCTGACCGTCTCGACGCGGCTCGACGCCGCAGCTAGGCTTTCGGGACGGCGCGCGATTCTGCGCGCATTTCCCGAGGGGCCACCTGCATGCTGCGTATCGTCGTTTCGCTTGTCCTTGCCGCATTCCTGATCGCGCGTCCGGCAGCGGCGCAGTCCTTCCTCGAAGGCGAATTCGATCCCGCGATACCGACGCTCTCCGAAGAGATCGGCCATGCGCCGGGCGAGCGGATTACCGCGCCCGACAACGTCGTGCGCTATATCGAGGCGCTTCACGAGGCAGCGCCCGAGCGCACCCGCCTGGTCGAATATGCCCGGTCCTGGGAGGGCCGCCCGCTCTACTACCTCGTCATCTCCTCGCCCGAGAACATGGCGCGGCTGGAGACGAACAAGGCGAACATGGCGCGGCTCGCGTCGGGTGAAGCGGGCGTCGATGTCGCAGGTCTCGTCGGTTCGACCGTTCCGGTCACCTGGCTGACTTACGGCGTTCACGGCAACGAGATTTCCTCTTCCGACGCCGCGCTGGCGCTCGCCTACCACCTGCTTGCCAGCCGCAACGACGAACTGGTCGGGACGATCCTCGCCAACTCCATCGTCGTCATCGACCCGAGCCAGAACCCCGACGGGCGCGCGCGTTTCGTGCAGAAATACCGCGAGCAGCTCGGCCTCGAGCCGATGGGCGATCGCAACACCGCAGGCCATGACGAGCCGTGGCCGGGCGGGCGCTTCAACCACTACCTGTTCGACCTCAACCGCGACTGGTTCACGCTCAGCCAGCCCGAGACGGTCGGCAAGGTCGCTGCCGTGCGCGACTGGCATCCGGTGGTGCTGGTCGATGCGCACGAAATGAGCGGGGACGACACCTATTTCTTCCCGCCGAGCGCCGATCCCTTCAACCCGAACATCACGCCCGACCAGCGGCAGAAACAGGTGCTGCTCGGCCGCAATCACGCGCGCTGGTTCGACATGCTCGGCATCCCCTACTTCACGCGCGAGGTCTACGACGCCTTCTATCCCGGCTACGGCGACACCTGGCCGACGCTGAACGGCGCGATCGCGAGCACTTTCGAGCAAGGCTCGGCGCGCGGGCTCGTGTGGGAGCGGCGCGACGGTACGCTGCTCACCTATCGCGAGGGTGTTCGCAACCACTTTCTCGCCACGCTTTCCACTGCCGAAACGGTGGCAAAGAACGCCGACACCTTCCTGCGCGACTACGCCTCCTATCGCCGCGCGGCACGCGCCGCGACGCCGGGCGGGCGCTACGTTATCGACCTCGCAGAGAAGCGCTGGAATGCCGAATCCCTCGCCCGCCGCCTCGCCTTCCAAGGCATCGCCGTGCGCCGCGTCGAAGGACCGGCGAGCGCCTGCGGACGCAGCTATCCGATGGGTTATCTGTCGGTCGACCGCGCGCAGCCCAACGGCCGCCTGATCCGCAGCCTGCTCGACAAGGACACGCCCCTGCCCGCCGATTTCGTGCGCGAGCAGGAGGAACGCCGCGACCGCGACCTGCCGCACGAACTTTACGACGTGACCGCATGGTCGGTCGGCTACATGTCGGGTCTCGACGTTCAGCTATGCAGCGGCGCGGGCGGCGGCAGCCTTGTCACGGCGAGCGATCCGATCGCGCCGATGAGCGAAGGCTCGGGCGATTATGCCGTCGCAGTTCCGTGGACCGACAGCGGTCAGGCCAAGCTGGTCGTCGCCGCGCTCGATGCCGGTCTGTCCGGCCGCACGACGAGCGAGGCCTTCCGCACCGCCGGGCGCGAATTCGGCCGCGGCACGGTGATCTTCTCGCGCGCGGACAACACGCCTGAACAGCTGGCGAGCCTGCGCACCCTCGCCTCCTCGATCGGCGCGCAGACGGTCGATCTTGCAGAAAGCTGGGTCGATGAAGGCCCGAACCTCGGCAGCGACCGCTTCGTGCGGCTTACCGAGCCGAAGGTGGCGATGATCTGGGGCGACGGCGTTTCGCCGCTTTCGGCGGGTGCGCTGCGCTACGTGATCGAGCGGCGTCTCGGCATCCCGGTCGCACCAATTCGATCCGATCGCATCTCCCGCGCAGACCTCGACCGCTACGACGTGCTCCTCGTGCCGCAGGGCGATGTCGCAGGCGAAATCGGCAAATCGGGCATGGAAGGGATCGAAGGCTTCGTCGAACGCGGCGGCGTGCTGGTCACCATCGGCAACGCCACGGCGGGCTTCAGCGGCAGCGATGACGCGCTGCTCGCGACCCGCCGCGAAACCGGCCTGCAAGATGCCAGCAAGGAAGAACGCAAGGGCGGCTCGTCGAGCGAGGATGGCCCGGCGGAAGGCACGGAAATCACCAGCGAGGCGGAATACCGCGCCTCCGTGCAGGACCTGAAGGCATCGCCCGACGAATTGCCCGGCGCACTCCTGCGCACCGTGTCCGACACAGACCACTTCCTCTCCTCCGGCTACGACCGCGGCCCGGTCGTGCTGGCGAGCGGATCGCTGATTTTCCAGCCGCTCGGTGAGGCAGACGGGACGAATGTCATCCGTTTCGCCGATGCGGGCGATCTCGTCGCGAGCGGATATGTGTGGGACGAGAACCGCCGCCAGCTGGCCTACAAGCCCTACCTGATGGCGCAGAGCCGCGGACGCGGCATGGTGATCGGCTTCACGCAGGACCCGGCGACGCGCGCCTATCTCGACGGGCTCGACCTGCTGATCGCCAATGCCATCCTGCTCGCACCTTCGCGGGTGCGCTAGCGAGAAGAACTACCGCCGGATCAGCCGAACCAGCGCTTGCGGTTCTCCGCTTCGCGCAGTCCTGCAATCATAGCGCCGATGACCAGCAGGCCCGACACGATGCAGGCGAGCGCGATGCTCTGTGCTTCCTGTCCGCCGCGGAAATAGATCGCGAGCAGCGCCCAGCAGAAGACCAGCGTGTACCAGGGATTGCCCCGGCTCCGCAGGACGGCGAGCGATGCGATGAGACCTCCGACGAGGACGATCGCCGCGCCGACGAGCGGATAGTCGAAGCCGCCCGCCACGCCGCAATAAACCAGCGTCGCGGAGATATTCACGATCGTCGCAGCGGTCAGCCATGCGGCGAGCGCGCTGAACACGATTCCCACAACCAGCCGCTCGGCCAGCGTGAAGTGGCGCGGGAAGCCAACCATGATGCGCAGGATTGCCAGCAGGCCGACGAGCGAGGTCGCGATGATGATTGCCGAAATCGCGGTCAGATTGGCGAACTGCGTATAGGTCGCCCATGCCCCCTGCGCGGCAAGCGCAAGGGCCGCCCACCAGCCGATGCGGGCGAGGAGCGCATTGCCCTTCTGCTTCGGCAGGGCCTGCCAGATCGCGAACACCGCCGAACCGAAGAACAGCGGTCCCCAGATCGCGAAGGCCCAGCCCGACGGCGTGATGATCGTGCGCACCGCATCCGAGCGGTCTCCGATCTGCTCGCCGAGGCCGAGCTGCGGCAGGAATGTCGCGCCGATCTGCCAGACGACGGCGAGGATGATGGCGATGCGCTGTGCGCCGGAGCGCTCGATTCTGTCGGTCATGCCGGTTGAAACCTTCACGCGCGGCGTGGTTCCCTAGCCCTCCAGATTGCGCATCTCGCCGAAGCCCGCACGCGCGCCGCAGCTGATGAAATCCATCACCTCCTGCGGCGTGTTTCCGAGGTTGCCCGAATAGCGCGGAATGAACCTGTCGCCCCAGATGCGGAACAGCGGCACGCGTTTGCCATCGGAATTGGTCGCGGAATACCAGCCGGTTTCCGGATCGAGTGCGGCCTCGGGGATCCCCATGCCGCACATGTGTGCATTGCCCCCGAGTGCGAAGCCTTCCGCCGCGATCGTCCCGTCCTCCCGCCCGGTCAGCGTCGCATGGCCCCAGGCGGCATCTTTCAGCACCGGGAGGATACGCTTGTAGAGTTCCTCGCCCCGCATGGATGCAGGCAGCGGAAGCACGTCGTCGTGATAGGTCACGCTCTGGTCGGGTGCGAGGATCAGGCGCTCGCCCAGTGCAGCGAAAAGCTGGTCGATGCGCTTGTCGTAGGATGCTCGCAAGCACTCGGCATCGGTGCAGCGGTTGCGCTTGGCGAGCCAGCGGCGCTGGCCTGCAAGGTCGGCTTTGCCTGCGGCACGCGCTTCGGCGAACAGCTTCGCCATGTCGCGGTCGCTGCTGCGCAGGTCCATCATGTATTCCTCGCAGATGATTTTCTCGACCGTGGTGGTCGCATCGCGGCATTTGAACGACGGCTCGGTTTCAACTTGTGCGAGCGTCTCGATGACCAGCCAGCGCAGTTCGCGAGCGGAGATGCGGGCCGTAACAGCATCGGTTCCACCGCCGGCTTGCTCGGCTTTCAGGACCACCGGGCCGGCAAAGTCCGCAAGGTTCAACGCGCTGACGCTGCGCGGCGCGATGATCGTGCCGTCGAGCCGTGCGTCGCGGTATCTCTCCTGCGTCCACACACCGAAACTGCTGATATCAGCACCGCTGAGATCGGCTTCGACGAAGCTCGCGGATTCGCTCGAGCGGCACCAGGCATCCACGGTAATTCCGCAGTTGAAGCGGGCACCGGCCAGCATGGCGCGGTCGAACCGCACATCTTCGAAGTCACTCTGTCCGTAGGTCGCGTCGAAAATCGCTCCACGCGCCATGGCCTCGCTGAAATCGGCATGCGAAACGCGCACTCCCACGAAGTTCGCGTCCTCCAGCAAGGCCTGTCCCAGCTTGGCGCCGGAAAGATCGACACGGTGGAAACGCGTTCCCGACAGGTCGCTGGTTCGCCAGTCGGTTTCGGGCATCTGCGCGGAAGTGATGCAGCCACCTTTCAGGAGCGGCGCGAGCGGGCGCATGTCTTCGCCAGAATAGTCTCCGCCGATGACGATGACGCTTTGGGCACCTGCCCGCCCGATCGCTTTCTCCAGGCCTGCCGCACTTCGCAGCGGCTTGCCGTTGATGATGGCGGCATCGAGCGGCGTGCCCTCGCGGCTGCAGGACCGGATCGCATCCTCGCGTTCGCGGTCCGTCAATTCGAGCGTGTCCATGGCCTGGTTGCCCAGCATGACGCTGAACCAGAATGGCGCGGTGAAGAGTTCCTGGACCATGCCCCCTCCTGCAATGGGCCAATCCTATGGCCCAGACCATGGGCGTGGCATGAACGGGCCCGCGGGGAAAGGGAGCAGCGCTATCGGGAAGTGCCAGGGGGCCTGTAAGCCGGGTTCTGTCTTGCGGACGGTATCCGGTTGCCGGACCGTATCCCCAAGGGCAGCCATTCGTCTCGGCGACGGATTGCTCCGTGCGCTCTAGCAGCCAACCCGGACCTCTCGGAACGAAGCGTTCCTGCCTTGCGGCGCGAGGTCCCTATTTGGCCTTGCTCCGGGTGGGGTTTGCCATGCGGAGACTGTCGCCAGCCCCCCGGTGCGCTTTTACCGCACCCTTTCACCCTTGCCTGTGCGCTTTAGGCGCCATCGGCGGTATACTCTCTGTGGCACTTTCCCTCGGCATCAGCTTCTATGCCTAGCCGGGCGGGCGTTACCCGCCACCCTTGCTTCGTGGAGCCCGGACTTTCCTCGAGTTTCCTCGCGGCTGCCCGGCCCCCTGGCACGCGCGATATAGGGACCGCGCGCGCAAAGGGGAAGCATTTCGGCTAGCCGGCCGCCTTGTCGGCATACTGGTCGTAGGCTTCGAGCGCCTGGGCGGCGTACATCGCGCTGGGGCCTGCACCCATGTAGACGGCCAGCCCCATGGTCTCCGCGATCTCTTCGCGCGTTGCGCCGTGCTTGCGCGCGCCTTCGACGTGATAGGTGATGCAGGGATCGCAGCGCACCGCGACCGAGATCGCCACTGCGAGCAGCTCCTTCGTCTTGGCATCGAGCGCGCCGCCTTCATGCGCGGCCGCGCCCATTTCGCGAAACGCCTTCATAACGCCGGGTGCGCCCTTGTGCAGTTCCTTGATCGCCGGGATGAGGTTGGCGGCGATGGCCGGCCAGTCCTTGAATTCGGTATGCGCCATTATGTGATCTCCTTTTCATCGCCGGACTAGCTGCGCGCCTCGCGTCCAACATTGATGGAGATCAATTTCGCGAAGCTATCCTAGCGCGCAACCCCGCGGTCGCGGTCGAGCAGGAGCTGGAACAGGATCGCGCGGATCTGCCCGTCGATTTCGCCGTCGATCTTTTCGGGCCGCCAGCGGCGCTGGAACGCCTCGACCGCCTTGTGGCCGTCGGTGATGTCGTAGCCGAAGCGTTCGAGCGCGAGGTAGAAGCTCGCGTCATTGTCGAACGGGTCGCCCTGCTCGAGCTTTTGGGGACGCGGCAGGCAGAGATTGTATTCGGCGAGCCGCTCCCACGGGAACAGTTCGCCCGGATCGATCTTGCGTGCAGGCGCGACATCGGAATGGGCGACCACATTGGCGCGCGGAATGTCGTATTCCTGCACGATCCGGTGCAGCAGCGGGACCAGCGCATCGATCTGCGCTTCGCTGAATTCGCGGTAGCCGAGCTCATGCCCGGGATGGTCGAGCTCGATCCCGATGCTCGCCGAATTCACGTCCTTGTGTCCGCGCCAATAGGACAGCCCTGCGTGCCAGGCGCGCTTTTCCTCGGCGACGAGGCGGATGACCTCGCCCTCTTCGGTGATGCAGTAATGGGCCGAAACGCTCGCCTCGGGATCGCACATCTTCTCGAGCGCGGTCTCGACCGGTTTCATCTCGGTGTAGTGCAGGACCACCATCGAGATCGGCAGCGTGCGGTCGTTGAAGTTGGGTGAAGGCAGCTCGCGGTGGACCAGCTCGTCTTTCATGCGGCGCCCCCGGCCCGGAACTGCGAGGGCCCGATCATCAGCCGATCAGGCCTTCGGGCTGCGGAAGCACGGCGCCGAGTACGAGCGTGTTGTCCGCGAACTTGTATTGCAGGCCGCCGCCGGCCTTCTCCGCCAGCAGGTTGAGCATGTGCGCCGGAGCGGTGCGGCCCGACAGCTGGCCAACCGGCAGGTCGCCCTGCAGCGCCGCGCCGATATCCTTGTCGAAGGCGAGCCTCTCGCCGCTCGCCCGGACCACGATCTCGCAATTCCCGTCGAGAATTTCCGCCCCGATATCGAGCCGCCCGCCGCGAATGAGGCTTTCGATCGCGATATGGGCGAAATTGAGCAGGACCTTCACCGCGTCCTTGGGCAGCTTGCCCCCGTCCATCGCCCAGTGCGCCTCGATCCGCTTGTTGCTGCCGATCAGCGCATCGATGGCCGCGCGCGGTTCCTCGACATCGACCATCTCGCCGTAACCCCCTGCCGCACCGTAAGCGAGGCGGAAGAACTTGAGCTTGTCGGCGCTGGTCTTCGCGCTCTGCTCGAGCAGTTCGAGGCACTTCGCGCGCATTTCCGGGTCCTGCTCGTCGGCCAGCAGTTCGAGCCCGTTGTTGAGCGCGCCGATCGGCGAAAGCATGTCGTGGCACAGGCGCGAACAGAGCAGCGCGGCGAGGTCGATGGATGCGGAATCGTTCATGAAATGAGCGTTTTACCTGATGCTGCGTTACACATGTTACACCGTTTCGGCCTGTTCACGGGCGAAGCTTCGATTGCCGAACGGCGAAGTCATGGCGGCACGTTAGCTGTCCGGAGTCGCGAGGGAAAGTGGCTCGAAGCCTTCGGGGTCATCTTTCCAGAAAGTCACCGCGCCACCAGCGACGATGGCCCAGATGCGACCGTCGCCCGAAGCGCTCTCGCGGTCGGTCGGCGATGGGCGGGCGAGACCGTTGGGGTGCGAGTGGTAATAGCCGACCACCTCGGGCCCGCCCTCGCGGGCGCGGCGGTGGCAGTCGATCAGCACCTGCGGGTCGATTTCGAAATGCTTTTCGGGTGCGGGATGCACGTTGTCGACTGGGATCGCCCGTTCGACCCGCTCGCCACTGCCCAGAAGCACTCCGCAGCATTCGCGCGGGTGCGCCTGTGCCGCCTGCGCGAGCAGGGCTTCCAACACTTCGCTTGAGACTTCGACGGCCATGCCGCATGGCCCTAGCATGGCAGAAGCCGAAATCATCACCGGAACCATCGCGCTTGCCGGACGGCTCGACAAATCGCTGGCCGAAGCGAGCGGATTGTCGCGCGAACGGGTCAAGGCGCTGATGGCCGAAGGCGCGGTGACGGTGGGCACGACGCTTGCCACCAATCCTTCGGCCAAGATGCAGCCGGGCGCGCATTTCTCCATCCAGCTACCCCCTCCCGAAGAGCCGGAAGCGAAGCCGCAGGACATCCCGCTCGATGTCGTGTTCGAGGACGAGCACCTGATCGTCGTGAACAAGCCCGCGGGCATGGTCGTGCACCCTGCCGCCGGCAATCCCGACGGGACGCTGGTCAATGCGCTGCTCCATCACTGCAAGGGCCAGCTTTCCGGCATCGGCGGGGTCGCGCGGCCGGGAATCGTCCACCGGATCGACAAGGACACTTCTGGTTTGCTGGTCGCTGCAAAAACTACTGCCGCGCACGAAGGGCTCGCAAAGCAGTTCGCCGACCACACGATCCACCGGCGCTACCTCGCGCTCTGCGGCGGGCATCCCAGGCCGTCCGAAGGCACGATTTCGGGGCGAATCGGACGCTCCGACCAGAACCGCAAGAAGATGGCCGTGCTGCCCGAATCGTCGAGCCGCGGAAAACATGCGGTGACGCATTATTGTACGCTCGAAAAACTCAATAATTGCAGTCTGATAGAGTGCCGCCTCGAGACCGGGCGGACCCACCAGGTACGCGTTCACTGTGCGTCAATCGGCCATGCGCTATTAGGGGATCCAATCTATGGCCGCACTCCGAAATCGCTCCGCCCGATCCTCCAGAGGCTCGATTTCGCCCGCCAGGCACTCCACGCGGCCAGTCTCGGTTTCGTTCATCCGGTGACCGGCGAAATGCACCAATTTCACGCCGATCTGCCCTCCGATATGCGGGAACTCATCGACGAAACCGCTCGTTGAAATCGATGAATGGCACTGCAAAACGCGGGCGAATGATATATATGTAACCGTGTGGCCTAACAGAACGGATGCCCATCAGGGGTCTGCTCGCGAAGGTCGACACAGAAAGGTTAGGGAAGAAGTGAGCAACAACAAGGCAGTGAGCGTCCCGGCGCTCGGCGGTGAGCAGAGCCTCAACCGCTATCTCTCAGAAATCAAGAAGTTCCCCGTGCTGACGGCCGAGCAGGAATACATGCTCGCCAAGCGCTACGAGGAGCACGAGGACTCCGAAGCTGCAGCGCAGCTCGTGACCTCGCACCTGCGACTCGTCGCCAAGATCGCCATGGGCTATCGCGGCTACGGCCTGCCGGTGAGCGACCTCATCTCCGAAGGCAACGTCGGCCTCATGCAGGGCGTGAAGAAATTCGAAGCCGACCGCGGCTTCCGCCTCGCGACCTATGCCATGTGGTGGATCAAGGCCTCGATCCAGGAATACATCCTGCGTTCGTGGAGCCTCGTGAAGATGGGTACCACCGCGGCGCAGAAGAAGCTGTTCTTCAACCTTCGCCGGATGAAGAAGAACCTCGACGCCTACGAGGATACCGACCTCCACCCGGACGATGTGAACAAGATCGCGACCGATCTCGGCGTGCCCGAGCAGGAAGTGGTCAACATGAACCGCCGGATGATGATGGGCGGCGACGGTTCGCTCAACGTTTCCATGCGCAATGGCGAGGAAGGCTCGGGCGAGTGGCTCGACTGGCTGACCGACGATCGCCCGCTGCAGGACGAGACCGTGGCCGAAGCTGAAGAGGCCGAAGTCCGTCACGAAATGCTGGTCGAGGCGATGGACAGCCTGAACGACCGCGAAAAGCATATCCTGACCGAGCGCCGCCTGACGGAAAACCCGCAGACGCTCGAAGAGCTGTCGCAGGTCTACAATGTCAGCCGCGAACGTATCCGCCAGATCGAAGTGCGCGCGTTCGAGAAGCTGCAGAAGGCCATGAAGGCGATTGCCGGCGAACGGCTGATGCCTGTCGCCGCCTGACCGGCCTGTCGATAAATCGAAAGAGCGCGGGAGCCCGAGGGGGTTTCCCGCGCTTTTCGTTTCTGCCACCTTCCCCTTCGTGAGGACATGAGGGGAGAACCGTGAAAACCATCCAACGTCTCTGGGCAGCCTTCGCCCTGCTTCTCGTCGCTGCCGTGCCGCTTGCCGCCCAGGCGCAGGAACGCACCGCCATACCGAGCGGGCCATGGCTCCATGAACCGAGCGGGACCACCTTCCCCGACCAGATCGGCGGAGCCAGTCGCGGCAACACCGCCACTACCTTCGACGAGGCCGGTATCGATGTGGCAGTCGGCTACAGCCTCAAGAACGACGACGGCGTCCTTATCCTGACCCTCTATGTCTATCCGCCCTACGGCGGGCTCGACTGCGCGGAAAGCTTCTCCGACGCGCAGGTGTCGATCAACAAATACCGCGGCGTAAGGAAGCTGTCGCAAGGATCGGCCCCGTCGCCGAGCGGCAAGTCGATGCACGCCGCGACGCATGCTCGCTACGCCATTCCGGCGGGAGGGATGAACCCGAACTATCCGGCGCTCGTATCCGACCTCTACGTGCATTGTTCGCCGGGCGACGAGTGGCTGGTCAAATATCGTGCAAGCTGGACCGGGTCGGAGGAAACCTTCCCCGATGTCTTTGCAATGCTTCGCGAAATCGACTGGCCGGAAAAGCTGAAGTGACGGGACTCGCTTAGCGGCACGGAAATCGCTAGCCACCCTGAATGCTCCTGAAGATCGGCAAGTTTCTTGCCAAGACCATCCTCTGGTTCATCGCGATCAGCCTGTCGCTGGTGCTGGTGCTGAAATTCGTGCCGGTGACCTATACCGCGACCATGCTGCTCGACGAGAACGGCGTGGCCCGCGACTGGGAGCCGCTGTCGAACATCGACCGCAATCTCGTGACCGCCGTTATCGCGGCGGAAGATGGCAAGTTCTGCCTGCACGACGGCTTCGACCGCGAAGCGATCGAGAAGGCGATTGCGAGTAATGCGAGGGGCGGGCGCATCCGCGGCGGATCGACCATCAGCCAGCAGACCGCGAAGAACGTCTTTCTGTGGCAGGGTGGTGGCTACGTGCGCAAAGGCTTCGAGGCGTGGTTCACTTTCCTGATCGAGAAGATCTGGGGCAAGCGCCGCATCATGGAAGTCTATCTCAACGTCGCGGAAACCGGGATCGGAACCTATGGCGCCGAGGCCGGATCGCAGCGCTATTTCAAGCACTCCGCCGCGCGCCTGACCAAGAGCGAAGCCTCGCGCATGGCAGCCGCCCTCCCCCTGCCCAAGGAACGCTCCGTCGTGAACCCGGGCGGCTTCACCCGCCGCTACGGCAATACGATAGCCGCACGCATGGGCGTCGTCAGGCGTGACGGGCTCGACGCCTGCGTCTACGACTGAGCTGATGGGAGCGCCGCACGCACATAGCCACTCGGGACACGATCATGCGGACGGGCATTCGCATGATCATTCGCACGGGCATTCCCACGGGCATTCCCATGGGCACGGGCACAGTCACGCGCCGGCCGATTTCGGCCGTGCCTTCCTGATCGGGATCATCCTCAACACCGCCTTCGTCATCATCGAGGCGACCTACGGCTTTCTCTCCGGCTCGATGGCGCTGGTGGCCGATGCAGGGCACAATCTGTCCGACGTGCTCGCGCTGGTCCTTGCTTGGGTCGCCAGCGTCGCTGCCAAGCGTCCGGCGAACGAGCGCTTCACCTACGGCTACAAGAGCTCGACCATCCTCGCCGCCATGGCCAATGCCGCGCTGCTGCTGATCGCGATCGGCGCAATCCTGTTCGAGACGATCCACCGCCTGTGGGAGCCTGCACCGGTGCAGGGCATGACCATGGTGATCGTCGCGGGCATCGGCATCGCGATCAACACCGGCACTGCGCTGCTCTTCCTGCGCGGCCGGCACGACGACCTCAATATCCGCGGCGCGTTCCTGCATATGGCGGCGGACGCCCTGGTATCGCTCGGCGTGGTGATCGCGGGCGTGCTGATCCTCATGACCGGACAGCAATGGATCGATCCGGTCACCAGCCTGCTGATCGTCGCGGTCATCGCCTGGGGCACCTGGGGGCTGGCGAAGGACAGCATCAAGCTCGGCCTCAATGCCGTGCCGCAGGGGATTTCCGAAAGCGAGGTAAGGAGTTACTTTGCCTCGCTCGAAGGAGTGGAAGCGGTGCACGACCTGCATATCTGGCCGATGAGCACGACCGAGACGGCGCTGACGGCGCATCTCGTGATGCCGGGCGGCCACCCGGGGGATCCCTTCCTCGCGTCTGTCTCCGATGCGCTGCATGATCGCTTCAGGATCGGCCACGCGACCATCCAGGTCGAGCGCGAACCGCAGTGCAACGGGGGCTGCTGAAGCGATGAGCGAGGCCGACACCGCACGCGCGCAGCTGACCGATGCGATGGTCCGCCTCGGCCAGGGCGAGCGATCGGCACTCGAGCAGATTTATCGCGCGACCAATGTGAAGCTCTTCGGCATCTGCCTGCGTATCTTGGGTGACCGAAAGGAAGCCGAGGACGCGTTGCAGGACGTCTATGTGAATTTGTGGCGGCGGGCGGACCGTTTCGACCCAACCCGTGCGAGCCCGATCAGCTGGCTCGCGACCTTCGCGCGAAACCGCGCGGTGGACCGGCTGCGCGTGGGCAAGGTGCGCGGGGGCGCTGTACCGGTGGAAGCTGCCGCCGAGCTGCCCGACGCGATGCCGCTTGCCGAGGACATGTTGATCGATGCCGAACGCAGCGCGCGTGTCCGGACCTGCCTCGGTGAACTCGACGAACGCACCGGCGAGGCGATCCGCGCCGCCTTCTACGGCGGCCACACCTATGCCGAGCTGGCCGAGGCGAAGGACGTGCCGCTCGGCACGATGAAGAGCTGGATCCGCCGCGGCCTCGCGAAACTCAAAGCCTGCCTGGAGAAAGGCGAATGACCGAAACCGATCGCCTTGCCGCCGAATATGCGCTCGGCCTGCTCGAGGGCGAGGAACTGCTCGCCGCGCGCGCACGGCTCGCCCGCGAGCCCGATTTCGCCGACAGCGTCGCTTTCTGGGAAACGCGCCTCGCTCCGCTCGCGGACGAGATCGGAGGCGCCCAGCCCTCGCCCCAGCTTTGGGCGCGGATCGAGGCCGAACTGGACGGCGCGAGCGACAGCGGCGAGGTCATCGCGCTGCGCCGCAAGCTGCGCATCTGGAAGTGGGCCAGCGCGGGCACTGCGGTCGCGGCCGTTGCAATCATCTCGCTCGTCGCGCTGCAGCCGCTTCCGAACACCAACCTGCCCGATCCGGACGCGAGCAACGTTGCCGCTCAGGCACCGATGATGGCGTCGATCCCGATTGCCGACACGCCCTTGCGCCTCGGCGTCACCTACCTGCCCGACCGCGGCGAGATGCTCGTCTCGGCCAGCGGGCTGACGGCCGACGGGGTGCACGATCACGAGCTCTGGCTGGTCCCCGACGAGGGCGAATTGCGCTCGCTCGGCGTGGTCCGCCCGGGCGAGCAGGTGCGCATGGCGCTCGACCCCGAAGTGGCTTCGCTGATTCATGACGGCTCGCAGATGGTCCTCACGCGCGAACCGCTTGGTGGCAAGCCCGCCGACGCCGACGCCGGTCCGGTCGTGGCCGAAGGCGCTTTCGCAACCATCTGAAATTTTTCGCAAAGAATTTTGCATCCGCGCCGCACGGCGCTGCGTAACTCCACACGACAAGCAGGACGGGGCTTGATCGAGAAGAGGAGAATACGATGCAGAATTCACCAAAGTTCAAAGCCGCCGCGCTTGCCGCCGTTGCAGCCATGGGCACCTTCGCGCTCGCCGCCGGCCCCGTTTCAGCGCACAATCACAAGCATCATGCCGCCCAGTCGCAGCCGACCATCGTCGGCGTCGCGCAGAGCACCGGCGTGCATGACACGCTGGTCGCAGCAGTCCAGGCAGCAGGCCTCGTCGACACGCTGTCGAGCGGCGGCCCGATCACCGTCTTCGCGCCGACCGACGATGCATTCGGCAAGCTGCCCGACGGCACGGTCGCGACGCTGCTCAAGCCGGAGAACAAGGGCCAGCTGACCAAGATCCTGACCTATCACGCCGTCGCGGGTAACGTGACCGCAGGCGACCTGCTGTCGGCGATCGACAAGAACGGCGGCGCCTACAGTTTCGACACGATCGCAGGCGAACAGCTCGTCGCGAGCAAGTTCGGCGACACGATTGCCATCACCGATGGCGCAGGCCGCACGACCGTCGTCGCGCAGGCCGACGTGATGGCCTCGAACGGCGTGGTCCACGTCACCGACGGCGTCTTCCTGCCGTAAGCAAGCTTCCCCAAGCGCTGCCCACACGGATACCCGGGCAGCGCCCCTCGAACCCCGATCGGCAATTCCTCCTGCCGGTCGGGGTTTTTCGTGCGAACTGTCGTGGGAAAATTGCGAGAAGCCGTGCCCGGCGCCGCGACTGTCGTCACGACGCCTTGGTGTCAGCCCATTCGGGCCACCAACCTGTTAGGCTGCTTCTTCCTTCTCGTCGTCGCCGCCGTGGACGCGGATCGGGTCCTTGCGGCCTTCGACCACGTCCTTGTCGACCACGATTTCGGTCACGCCTTCCATGTCGGGCAGGTCGAACATCGTGTCGAGCAGGATCGCCTCGACGATCGAGCGCAGCCCGCGAGCACCGGTTTTGCGCTTGATTGCCTTCTCCGCGATCACGCGCAGCGCGTCGTCGGTGAAGGTCAGCTCGACATCTTCGAGCTCGAACAGCTTGCGGTACTGTTTGACGATGGCGTTCTTCGGTTCCTGCAGGATCGTGACGAGCGCATCGACATCGAGGTCGTGCAGCGTCGCGATGACCGGCAGGCGGCCGACGAATTCGGGGATGAGGCCGAACTTGAGAAGATCCTCGGGCTCGCTCTTCTCGAGCAGTTCGCCGATCCGGCGCTTGTCCGGGTCGGCGACATGCGCGCCGAAGCCGATCGAGCGCTTCTGCAGGCGGTCGCCGATGATCTTGTCGAGACCCGCGAAAGCACCGCCGCAGATGAACAGGATGTTGGTCGTGTCGACCTGCAGGAATTCCTGCTGCGGATGCTTGCGCCCACCCTGCGGCGGGACGGAGGCGGTGGTGCCTTCCATCAGCTTGAGCAGCGCCTGCTGCACGCCCTCGCCCGACACGTCGCGGGTGATCGAGGGGTTTTCCGCCTTGCGGGTGATCTTGTCGATCTCGTCGATGTAGACGATGCCGTGCTGCGCCTTGTCGACATTGTAGTCCGACGCCTGCAGCAGCTTGAGAATGATGTTCTCCACGTCCTCGCCCACGTAACCGGCTTCGGTCAGCGTGGTCGCATCGGCCATGGTGAAGGGCACGTCGAAAGTGCGCGCGAGCGTCTGCGCAAGCAGCGTCTTGCCCGAACCGGTCGGACCGACGAGCAGGATGTTCGACTTCGCCAGTTCCACATCGCCTGCCTTGGCGGCGTGGTTGAGGCGCTTGTAGTGGTTGTGCACCGCGACCGAGAGGACGCGCTTGGCGCGGTCCTGGCCGATCACATAGTCGTTGAGCGTGGCGCAGATTTCGGCCGGCGTCGGGACTTCGCCTTCCTTGCGGCCGGTGAGGCCCGCCTTGGTTTCTTCACGAATGATGTCGTTGCACAGTTCGACGCATTCATCGCAGATGAACACGGTCGGCCCCGCGATGAGTTTCCTCACCTCGTGCTGCGATTTGCCGCAGAAACTGCAGTACAGCGTGCTTTTGCTATCGGTTCCGCTCAACTTGGTCATATCCCGTAGTCCCGAATCCCGCCCGCGACAGCGCCGACGGGGATTCGTCCGACTCTAAGGCCGGATGGTCATTAATCAACACATTGGGCCTAGCATATCGGGCTTGCCACAAGCTGAAGTGGCAAGGTTGCCGAAATGCTACAGTTAACGTCCCACACTGGGGCGCGTTAATCCCTTTCGCTTATTCCGGCGCGCCGCCGGAGCCTTCCTCGGTCTCCTCGCCGCTTTCCGGGCGGGTTTCGAAGACCTTGTCGACGAGGCCGAATTTCATCGCTTCCTCGGCCTCGAGGAAGGTGTCGCGGTCCATCGCCTTCTCGATATCCTCGAGGCTCTGGCCGGTATATTTCACATAGAGGTCGTTCATGCGCTTCTTGATGCGCAGGATCTCGCGTGCCTGGATCTCGATGTCCGAGGCCATGCCGCGAGCGCCGCCCGAGGGCTGGTGGACCATGATGCGCGCGTTCGGCAGCGCGATGCGCATGCCCGGCTCGCCCGCCGCGAGAAGGAAGCTGCCCATGCTGGCGGCCTGGCCCATGCAGACGGTCGACACGCGCGGCTTGATGTACTGCATGGTGTCGTGGATCGCCATGCCGGCAGTCACCACGCCGCCCGGCGAGTTGATGTACATGCTGATCGGCTTCGAGGGGTTCTCGCTTTCGAGGAACAGCAGCTGCGCGGTGATGAGCGACGCCATGCCGTCTTCCACCTGGCCGGTCACGAACACGATGCGTTCGCGCAGCAGGCGGCTGAAGATGTCGAAGCTGCGCTCGCCGCGGCTGGTCTGTTCGACCACGACGGGCACCAGCGCGCCGGTCAGCGGATCGCGGGTGAACTGGCCCTGCGTTCCGTGGGTTTCTCCGAGCTGAGCGCTGAGATCGATCATGTGGGAATTTCCTCTTCGAAGCGAATTGAACCGCTATGTCGCGATAGCCGGCGCGATGTTCAAGGGGCTTAACCAATCGCGGTGGAAAAGCAGCCCGGAACGCCTGCGCGCAATATTCGTTCATCGTGCTGCGATGCCTTCCCGTCGAATAGGCGTTCATCGAAACGCCCCATCTGCAAAAGGCACGCGAAAAGGGACTGGATAGAACTACATGATCGCGCGCACCCCCTACACGCGAACGGTCGCCAGCGCGCTTGCAATCTCCGTCGGGCTTTGGGCCGCGCCGGTGCAGGCGCAGGACAGCGAACCGCAGGAAATTGACCAGGCCGCTCCGGCCGATGCCGCACCGCAGGCGAGCGGGCGCGGGACGACCTATCCGCCTGCCTATTTCGAACGCTACGGGCCGCGCAATGCGCTCGAGATGCTGAACCGCGTGCCCGGCTTCCAGATCAGCGGCGGCGGCGGTGGCGGCGGCAACAATGGCCGCGGCCTTGGCCAGGCGGACGAGAACGTGATCGTCAACGGCCAGCGCCTGTCGAGCAAGAGCGACAGCGTGCAGGACCAACTCCAGCGCATTCCGGCCAAGGACGTCCTGCGGATCGAGATCGTCGACGGGACTGCGCTCGATATCCCAGGTCTTTCGGGCCAGGTCGCAAACGTCGTCGTCGACCTTTCGGGCGTGGCCGGCACGTTCAACTGGGAAGGCGGTTTCCGCACGACCGCAGTCGATCCCGAATGGTACGGCGGCGAGATTTCCGTCGCGGGCACGACCGGCGCACTCAACTACACGCTCGCCCTGTCGAACAACAACAACCGCTTCGGCGCGGAAGGTCCGACGCTCATCGTCGACGGCGACGGCAACCTGCTGCAGGCCGAGGACACCGTCTTCACCGGCGGTATCGACCGTCCGACCGCGACGGCGAACCTCGGCTACGACTTCGGTTCGGACGTCACCGCGACGCTCAACCTGTCCTACACCCGCAGCTATTTCGACCGTTTCGAGGACGAGGCGATCAGCGGCCCCGCGCTCGATCCCTTCCTTCGCGCGATCCGCACGGCGGAAGACGGCTACGAATACGAGATCGGCGGCGATGTGACCTTCCCGATCGGTGCCGGGCGGCTCAAGCTGATCGGCCTTGAAAGCTACGACGACGAGGACTTCGGCCAGACGGTCACCTCGCTGTTCGACGACACTACGATCATCCCGACCGGCAGCCGCTTCACCCGTGCCGACGGATCGGGCGAACGCATCGCCCGCGCGGAATACAATTTCCCGCTGTGGGAGGCCGACTGGCAGATTTCGGGCGAGGCGGCGTTCAACCGCCTCAACCGCGTTTCCGGCCTGTTCGAACTCGCCCCCGACGGCAGCTTCACCGAGCTCGACTTTCCCGAGGGCACCGGCGGCGTGCGCGAAAGCCGCTACGAGATCGCCGCGAGCTTCAGCCGCGCGTTGACCGACCGGCTCAGCCTGCAGGCAACCGGCGGCTACGAGTTTTCGACCATCAAGCAGACCGGCAGCGCGGCCAACCAGCGCAGCTTCTCGCGTCCCAAGGGCGAGGTTTCGCTGTCGTGGCAGGTCGCACAAGGCTTCGACGTGACCGCCGCGATCGAGCGGCGCGTCGGCCAGCTATCCTTCGGCGACTTCCTCGCGCGGGTATTCCTCGACGATGGCAACGCCAATGCGGGCAATAACGAGCTCGTCCCCTCGCAGACCTGGGAAGCGCGGATCGAGGTCAACAAGACGCTCGGCGAATGGGGCTCGACAACCTTCTTCTACGAGCAACGCTGGATCGAAGATTTCGTCGATCTCATCCCCCTGCCCGGTGGCGGCGAAGCGCGCGGCAATATCGACAAAGCCCGCCGTACAGAGATGGAATGGACGACGACGCTGCTGATGGACCCGATCGGCTGGACCGGCGCGCAGTTCGACATCCGGCTCGAATACGAGGAAGGCGAGGTCGTCGACCCGCTGACCGGCGAGCTGCGCGACTTCTCCAACGGCCGCGATCGCGAGCTGGAGATCGATTTCCGCCACGACGTTCCCGGTACCGACTTCGCCTATGGTGGCGGGGTGCAGTACAACCGCGACCGACCCTATTTCCGCCTGCGCGAAATCGGCCGCGAGCAGGATGGCCCGACCTTCGCCAACGTCTTCGTCGAGCACAAGGACCTGCTCGGCCTGACGGTGCGCGCCACGGCGGCGAACCTGTTCGGAGGGCGCGACCGGTTCGTTCGCACGGTCTATGACGGCCCGCGCGACGAGGGGCGTATCGCCTTCATCGAGGATCGCAGCCGCAGGATCGGGCCGATCTTCCGCTTCAGCGTGAGCGGAAACTTCTAGCCTTTACGAAGTCGCCGGGGCGGCGCGGCTGCCCAGCGCCCCGCGCTGCTGCTGGATCGCGTCGATATCGGTCTTGCCGTTGAACAGCAGTCTCGCGACCGGCGAGCGCCGGATGACGTATTCGTGCAGCACGATCACCGTGCCGGCCGCAAACACCGTCACTGCGAGAAATTCGAGACCGATCGGCCAGTCGAGCGGCACGAATGCGCGCCCGAAGACATACACCAGGCAGTGGTGGAACAGGTACATCGACAGCGCGCAGTCGGCGAGCCACGCGGTCCGCCTGCTCTGGAAATTAGCGTAGCGATGGAAGAACTGCAGGATGAAGAGCACAAGCACCCACATCACCAGCTGGTTCGCGAACAGGCGACCGGCAGCCTCCCACGCGCTGTTCTCCGGGAAGGCATAGGGCTGGATGGCAAATGCCGCGGCGGCTGCCCACGGCATCCAGCTGCGCCACTTGGTCAGGCCCGCAAGCAGGCTCGGCGAAAGTGCCGCCATGACGCCGATCACGAAGAACGGAAACTCGCTGACGAGCTTGTACCAGCTCTGGAAGCCGGGAACGATGAGCTCGTAACTGCCCGGCACCTTGGCCGCGACGGTGTAATTGGCGAAGTTCGCAAAGGCGAGCAGCAGGAGCAGTGCGGCGAAGCGTACGGAATTGTCTGAGTTCACCCACCCGCCGAGCTTCTCGCTGAAGTTCTTCGCCCACCCGCGAATGGCCGCATCCTTCGGCAGAGCGGCGTGAAGGAAGCCCGAAATTGCGAACATCGGGATAAGGCTGACGAGGAACCACAGGTGCAGCTGCCACAGCCCGCTTGCCCACACCTGGTTGAACTCCGCGCTGCCGATCCAGCCGATGAAGCTCGCCGTTCCGCCTGCATCGACATAGCGCAAATAGTGCTCGAGCATGTTGAAGCTGAGCGCGATGGTGATCAGCGGAACGGCGGTGCGCAGGAAACGGTTCCACAGGAAATCGCCCAGCGACCGGCGCTTGAGCAGCAGAACGGTGAAGAAGCCGCCCACGAAGAAGAAGGTCGGCGTGATGAACATGTGCAGGCCGAAGATCAGCCAGTCGAAGAATTCCGCACGGTCGAGGTTCGAGGTGATGTGCGGGCGAGCAGGTGCATAGACCGTCCCCGCATGCAGCGCGACCGACAGGAACATCAGCACCGAGCGGGCGCCGTCGATGTCGTGATAATGCTTGCGGGGGGCGGTGTCGGTCATCGTCCTTCGCTCATGGCCTTACGGGTCATCCGACCGGCAGCAGAGCGCGCCGGTAAACACCAGCGCCGCGCGGTCGGCGTCCTGCCTAGGGACGAGGCGGTGCAAAATCGTTAACGCGCCGCTCCCTCTTGCCAGCGACGCGCCTCCTGCGCAGTGTGTCGCGCATGAGAAAAATCGTCTCGGCTGTCGCCGCCCTACCCTTCGTCCTCGTCCTCGCTGCATGCGCTTCCACACCGGACGCAGAAACTGTCGAGCTGGAGGTATCGGATGTCCCGTGGGTGGCGGCGAAGGTCCAGGCAGAGCGGATCGCCCGGCTCGACGATGCCGGACCCAAGCTGAATGCGGTAATCGCCTACGATCCGGAGATCGCCGCGAAATCGCGTGCCGCCAAGGGGCCACTGATGGGCCGCACGGTGCTGGTGAAGGACAATATCGAGACGCGCGAATTCCCGACCACCGCCGGCAGCCTCGCGCTGGCGAACAACGACACGGGACGCGACGCGCCGCTGATCGCCAATTTGCGCGCGGCGGGCGGAGTGGTGATGGGCAAGACCAATTTGTCGGAATGGGCCAACATCCGCTCCAACGATTCGACCAGCGGGTGGAGCGCGGTCGGCGGGCTGGTGAAGAACCCCTTCGCGACCGATCGCAACTCGTGCGGCTCGTCTTCGGGTAGCGGCGCGGCAGTGGCGGCGGGCTTCGCCTGGGCGGCCATCGGGACGGAGACGAACGGCTCGATCACTTGCCCTGCAAGCATCAACGGCATCGTCGGCTTCAAGCCTAGCGTCGGCCTCGTCAGCCGGACCCATGTCGTGCCGATTTCGAGCACGCAGGACACCGCCGGCCCCATGACGAACACGGTGCATGACGCCGCCATGCTGCTCGGCGCAATCGCGGGCGAGGATCCGGCAGATGCAGCGACCCTGGCCGCGCAGAACCGCATTTCCGACTACACCGCGGGCCTCGACAGCTATTCGCTGCAAGGCGTGCGGATCGGAGTGATGCGAAATCAGATCGGCAACCGCGCAGACGTTCGCGAGCGTTTCGAGGCCGCGCTCGCCGATCTCGAGCGTGCGGGCGCGGTGCTGGTCGACATCGAATTCGACCCCAACAACGAAATGTACCGCGACAGCTTCACCGTGCTTTTGTTCGAACTGCGCGAGGAGATGGGCAAATATCTGACCTCGCTTCCCGGTGAAGACATGCCGCGCAGCCTTGCCGACCTGATCGCCTTCAACGCGGCCAATGCTGACACGGAAATGCGCTGGTTCGGTCAGGACCTGTTCGAACTGGCGGAAACGACAACCGACCACGAAGCCTATGAAAAGGCGCGCGAAAACGCCGTTCGCATCGCCGGGAAGGAAACGCTCGACAAGCTGCTCGCCGACAACGACGTGCAATTCCTGACCGCGCCGACCCGCGGTCCGGCCTGGATGAGCGACCTCGTTCTCGGCGACAATTTCAACGGCAGCATCGGCTTCGGCAGCCCGGCGGCGATTGCGGGCTATCCGCATCTCACCGTACCGATGGGCCATGTCGAGGGCCTGCCCGTCGGCATCAGCTTCTTCGGCGCGAAATGGGCCGATCACGACGTGCTGAAGCTTGGCGCAGCCTACGAGCGGGCGCGGACCGCCCAGCTTCCCGAACCGACCTTCGGACCCTGGAAGCCGCAGGCGCGTTGATCGCGGGAATGGACCCGCGCATCTTCCTTTTCGTCCTGTTCGGCATCGGCCTGATGCTGGCGGTTTCTCTCGAGCGACGGCTGGCGATGAGCTGGCTGCCCATGCCGATCGTCTATGTCGGGATCGGCTTTATCACCTTCTCGCTGCCGCTCGGCCTGCCGCATCTCAACCCGACCGAGGACGGCTTCGATGCGCTGACCCTGGAATACGTCACCGAGTTCATCGTCATCGCCTCGCTCGCGGCAGCAGGCATCGCGATCGACCGGCCGGTCAGCTGGAAGAACTGGCGGCAGATTTGGCCGCTGCTGGTAATCGCCATGCCGCTGACCATCGGTGCGGTCGCGCTGCTCGGCTGGTGGGCGCTCGGCCTTGCGCCTGCAACGGCGATCCTGCTCGGCGCATGCCTCGCGCCGACCGACCCGGTGCTCGCGCGCAGCGTGCAGGTCGGCCCGCCGGGCGAGAACGAGCGCCACGACGTGCGCTTCAGCCTGACTGCGGAGGCCGGGCTCAACGACGGCCTCGCCTTCCCCTTCACCTATCTCGCCATCGCGGCGATCGGCATGACATCGCTCGGCTGGTGGACTGTCGAATGGTTCGCGAAGGACATTCTGTGGCAGATCGCCGCCGGTGTGATCGTCGGCTGGGCCGTCGGTCGGGCGGGATCCTGGTATGTGTTCGAGCGCGGTGCCGACGAGGGGTACGAGAAGGACGCAAGCTGGCCGGAGAAATACTCGACCAGCGAAGGGCTGATCGTCCTCGGCACGCTGCTCCTCGGATACGGGCTGGCGGAGATTGTCGAGGGCTATGGCTTTCTCGCCGTGTTCGTCGGCGCGGTCACCGCCCGCCAGCGCGAGAATGCCAGCCGCTATCACAAGATCAGCCACCACTTCATCGACCAGATCGAGAAGATCGTGCTGGTCGGCGTATTGCTCGGTTTCGGGGGCCTGATTGCAGGCGGCGTGCTCGAAAGCCTCACCTGGTGGGGCGCGGCAATCGGGATCGCGCTGATCTTCGTCATCCGCCCGCTTGCAGGGCTACTGTCGGAAAGCCTGTGCGGCCTGCCCTTCGCAGGCAAGCTGGCTGTCGCCTTCCTCGGTATCCGCGGGATGGGTTCGCTCTACTACCTCGCCTACGGCCAGAACCATGGCGAGTTTGCAGGCATCGAGCAGCTATGGGCGATCGTGTGCTTCACGATCCTCGTCTCGATCGTCGTGCACGGTGTCGCGGCCGCGCGTTTCCTCTCGCATGTCGAGCGGCGCGGCGCGCATGTCCACGCGGGCGAGAGCACCGAAATGGCCGCGCTTTCTCCCGAGGACCGGAAGCTGGAAATAGAAGGCCGCCCGGACTGCTGACGCAGCGGGCGGCCCCTATCGGTTAGCGCAGGCGAATTACTTCTTCGCTGCGGGCTTCTTTGCCGGAGCCTTCTTCTTGGCTGGAGCCTTCTTGGCCGCCGGCTTCTTGTCGTCGGCCTTCTTGGCAGCAGCCTTCTTCGCCGGTGCCTTCTTGGCAGGCGCCTTCTTGGCGGCAGGCTTCTCGTCCTTCTTGGCCGCTTCCTTCTTGGCCGGAGCCTTCTTCTTCGCAGGAGCCTTCTTCTTGGCAGCCGGCTTCTTCGCCTTTGCCTCTTCGGCTTCCTCGTCGGCCTCGATCGCGGCTTCCAGCTCTTCGCGGGTCACTTTGCGGTCGGTGATGTCAGCCTTGTCGAACAGGAAGTCGACGACCTTGTCCTCATAGAGGGGCGCACGCAGCTGGGCGGCGGCCATCGGCTCGGACTGGACGTACTGGATGAACCGCTCGCGGTCTTCCGGACGATACTGCTGGGCAGCCTGCTGGATGAGCATGCTCATTTCCTGCTGGCTGACTTCGACGCCGTTCTTCTGGCCGATTTCCGACAGCAGCAGGCCGAGGCGCACGCGGCGTTCGGCGATGTTGCGGTAGTCGTCCTTCTCGGCTTCGATTTCCTTCAGCACATGCTCGGGATTTTCGTCGCGCGAAGCTTCCTGCTGGAGCTGGGCCCAGATCTGCTCGAACTCGGCTTCGACCATCTTGTCCGGAACCGGGAAGTCGTGGCCGGCAGCGAGCTGGTCGAGCAGCTGGCGCTTCATCTGCGTACGGGTCAGGCCGTTGGTTTCCTGCTCGAGCTGGCCGCGCAGGAGTTCCTTCAGCTTGTCGAGGCTGTCGAGACCGAGCGATTCGGCGAAGCTGTCGTCGAGCTTGGTTTCGTCCTCGACCTTCACCTGCTTCACGGTGACGGCGAACTGCGCGTCCTTGCCCGCGAGGTGCTCGGCCGGGTAATCTTCGGGGAATGTGACGGTGATGGTCTTCTCATCGCCGGTCTTCACGCCGGTCAGCTGCTCTTCGAAGCCCGGGATGAACTGGCCCGAACCGATCACCAGCGGAGCATCGTCGGCCTTGCCGCCTTCGAATTCCTCGCCGTCGATCGAGCCGACGAAATCGATGATCAGCTGGTCGCCTTCCTTCGCCTTGCGGGTCTTGGGAGCGTCCTTGTAGCTCTTCTGCTGGCTGGCGATGTTCTGTAGCGCTTCCTCGACGGCTTCGTCGGCCACCGGAACGGTCAGACGCTCGAGCTTGAGGCCTTCCACGTCGGGAGCTTCGACTTCCGGCAGGACTTCGAGGTCGATCGTGACGACCGCGTCCTTGCCTTCTTCATAGCCTTCGTTGAGGTCGACGGCCGGCTGCATCGCCGGGCGCAGCTGGTTGTCCTGCATGACCTTGTCGACCGATTCGCGGATCACGTCGTTCATGGTCTGCGCGTGCAGCTGCTCGCCATGCATCTTCTTGACGAGGTTCGCCGGCACCTTGCCCGGACGGAAGCCCGGCATGCGCACCTGCGGGGCGATCTTCTTCACTTCGGCTTCCACGCGGCCAGCGATTTCGGCTGCGGGGATCGTCACCTCATAGGCGCGCTTGAGGCCTTCGTTGGTGGTCTCTTTGATCTGCATGATGCGCTTGTCTTCTCGTCTCTCGTAAACTCAATTTGTCTCGAAGGGTGTGCCAGCGGCGGCTGGTGCGGGCGAAGGGACTCGAACCCCCACATCTTGCGATACTGGTACCTAAAACCAGCGCGTCTACCAATTCCGCCACGCCCGCAACCCGAACGAAGCCGCGCGCGGACGGGAAAGCCCACACGGACAGGGGAGCGCCCTTAGTAGGACACGGGCAAAAGGGCAAGCCGCGATGGCCCTCGGAACGCCTGCAATGCCCCGCGCGTTCGATCAGGTGAAAGGACATGCTTCCATGCGCGATTACGACACGCCCCGCATCCCGCCCGCGACACCGCCTGCCATCGACCCGAATGCTGACCCCGTCTCGGCACGCGAACTGGCCGAGGACGATGGCGACAGCGACGCCGAGGGCACGACCCTCGCCGACCCGCCGGCGAGCGAGATCGACAAGGAACGCAGCGAGGCGCTCGCCGAACTCGACAAGCGCGACGGAGCCGGTGAACGAGAACTCGATTCGATGACGCCGGAAACTCTGCTACCACCCGATTGATTCCGCCGAGGAGGGACCGACACCATGGGCATACCGCCGAACCGCATCGACCCGCAGTCTCCGCCGGAGACGCCCGCCCCGCCCCAGCCGGACGAGGCGCCCGAGAACGAGCCGCCGGAATTCGATCCGCCCTCGCCCGATTTTGACAATCCGGGCGAAGCGCCGATCGAAACCCCGCCGCCGGGCGAATTCTAGCGAGCCTGGCTCGCGCGATTAGGCTTGCGAGCCTGCGCGCTGCCGATTACGGGCGCTCCCCATGAGCGAAGACACCCAGAACGACACTCCGCCCGACCGCCTGTCGGTCAATCCGCGCAACGAGTATTTCGATGCCGAGAAGCTGCAGCGCGGCGTCGGCATCAAGTTCAAGGACCGCGTGCGGACCGACATCGAGGAATATTGCATTTCCGAAGGCTGGGTGCGTGTCCAGGCTGGCAAGACGGTCGACCGCAAGGGCAATCCGCTCACCCTGAAGCTGACCGGTCCGGTCGAGGCTTGGTACGAAGACCTCGGCGACAATCCGCCGGTCGCGAAAAAGGGCTGAAGCCTAGCTACCGTAGCGCAGGACGACCGCATCGAGCGGGTCGACCGGCTTTGCACGCGGCGCGGCGCGCGGGGTCTCCGCCCGCCTCCGCTGCTCGGTGGCTTGCAGCGGACGCGGGCGAAGCTCTGTCCTGCCTAGCGAGGCGAACGCCTCGGTAAATTCCTTTGAGGTGGTCTGACGCGCAGGCGGGGTAGCGCGCGGCGCGGCGCGTTCTGCAATGCCGCGAGCGAGACGTGGGCGCGCGATCTGCGCCTTCTCGCCATAGATGAAGCCGTGCACCGGCCATGCTGTCGTGCCCAGGCCCTGTACGGGATCGTACCAGACGCGCACTTCACTCCAGTCGTTGTTCGGCGACACGTCGATCGCCTTCACATCGCGCTCGATCTGGCCCCTGCGACCGTTGATCGGCGACCAGTTCGCATGGTCGAGCAGCACGGTGCGCGAATCGATCACCTTGCTGACCGCCGCGACATGGCCGAGCTGCATGTTCCGATGCGGCACGAAAGCCATGACGGCGCCCACGCGCGGCGTGTTACCCCGCTCGTAGCGCCCTTCGGCCTGCCCCCACCACGTATGCGCATCGCCGTAGATCTGGATGCCCGACAATTCGCGCGCATAGGGCACGCACTGGAGGTAGGGCGGAAGCTCTGCCCTGCTGCGCTCGTCCCCGTTGCGGAACTGGTCCGATACTTCGGCGAGCGCGGGCGCTGCCGGGACGAGGGCTGCAAGGGCTGCGAGAGAGGCGAAAAGGGGCTTCATGGCCACGGTAAATGCCGCAGTATGGTTGCCGCCCGCCTGCCTGTTACGGTTAACGCGATTTAACCGTGTTCGCCTCTCCGCTTGCCATTCGGCGCACAAAGCGCCACCTGCACGCGCGTAATGTTGCCTCAAGTCATCATCATCGGTCGGCCCAATGTGGGCAAGTCGACCCTGTTCAACCGCCTCGTCGGCAAGAAGATCGCGCTGGTCGACGACCAGCCGGGGGTCACGCGCGACCGCCGCATGGGCGAGGCGGAGCTTGCGGGCATGCGCTTCACCGCGGTCGATACCGCCGGCTGGGAAGACGACGATCCGGAAAGCCTTCCGGGGCGGATGCGCAAGCAGACCGAAATCAGCCTCGAAGGGGCAGATGCCGCGCTGTTTGTGATCGATTCGCGCAGCGGCCTCACTCCGCTCGACGAGGAAATCGGTCGTTGGCTGCGCCAGCAGGACGTTCCCGTGATTCTCGTCGCCAACAAGGCGGAAGGGCGCGCGAGCGAGGCCGGCATCCTCGAAGCCTATTCGCTCGGCCTCGGAGAACCCGTCCCGGTATCTGCCGAGCATGGCGAAGGCGTCGCCGACCTGTTCGGCGCACTGTGGCCGGTCATCGGCGACAAGGTCGAGGCGGCCGAAGCCGCTGAAGAAGCCGCCAAGCTCGAAGCGGACGAGGATGCGCCGCTCGGCCCGCTCAAGCTCGCGATTGTCGGGCGTCCGAATGCGGGCAAGTCGACGCTCATCAACCAGTTGCTCGGCGAGGACCGCATGCTGACCGGGCCGGAAGCGGGCATCACGCGCGATTCCATCTCGGTCGATTGGCAATGGACCGATCCCAAGACGGGCGAGAAGCGCGATATCCAGCTGATCGACACCGCCGGCATGCGCAAGCGCGCCAAGGTGGTCGACAAGCTGGAGAAGCTCTCGGTCGCCGACGGATTGCGCGCCGTCGATTTCGCCGAGGTCGTCGTGCTGCTGCTCGATGCGACCAAGGGTCTGGAACACCAGGACCTCAAGATCGCCGACAAGGTGCTGCAGGAAGGCCGCGCGCTGATCATCGCGATCAACAAGTGGGATGTGGCCGAGGATCAGAGCAAGCTGTTCAACGGCATCAAGCACGCGCTCGACGAAGGGCTCGCGCAGGTGCGCGGCGTGCCGCTGTTCGCGGTCAGCGCGAAGACCGGCAAGGGTCTCGACGCGATGATCCAGAGCGCGTTCGAGATTCGCGAGAGCTGGTCGAAGCGCGTACCGACGGCTGCGCTAAACCGCTGGTTCGACGATGCACTCGCCGCCAACCCGCCGCCCGCGCCCAAGGGCCGCCGGATCAAGCTGCGCTACATCACGCAGGTCGGCACCCGCCCGCCGCGCTTCGTGGTCTTCGGCACGCGTCTCGATGCGCTGCCCACGAGTTACGAGCGGTACCTGGTGAACGGTATCCGGCGCGAACTCGGCTTCGATGCGGTCCCGGTGCGCGTGACGCTCAAGAGCCCGAAGAACCCGTTCGACCATTCCAAGGACTGATCGGGCAGTGTTCGAAACACTCTCCATCGCTGGCGATCTGATCAACCGCACGTCGAGCACCATCCGCGTGCAGGAAATCGTGCAGCTGAGCCTCGCACCGGTTTTCCTGCTCGCCGCGATAGGGGCGATGCTGAACGTCATGAACGCGCGGCTCACCTGGCTGATCGACCGCGTCGAATTCATCGAGCGGCGCACCGAGAAGGGTCTCGGCGGGCGCGAGGGCGAGGAACTGCCCGCGCTACGCCAGCGCCAGCATTATGCGCAGCTCGCCGTAACGCTCAGCACCGGTGCGGCACTGACCATCTGTACCGTGGTCGCCCTCCTGTTCGTGAGCGCCTTCATCCGGCCGCAGATCGGCACGGTTGTCGCAATCGCGTGGATCCTGACGATGGTCCAGCTGTTCGGCGCGCTGGCGCTGTTCCTTCTCGAAACGCGGCTCGCCACGGCAACCGCGCGCGAGCGTCGCAAGCGCAGCCGCAAGATCGTGCAACGCGAGGCGGAAGCCCAGCGCGAGAGCGAGGACTAGCCTTCCTCTTCGCCCGCCGGCTTGCTTTGCAGCTGGACGTAGTTCTGCAGGCCCATGTGTTCGATCATGTCGAACTGGGTCTCGAGGAAGTCGACATGCTCTTCCTCGCTTTCGAGGATGCGTTCGAAAACCTCGCGGCTGACGTAGTCGCGCACGCTCTCGCAATATTCGATCGCATCGCGCAGCAGCGGGATCGCTTCTTCCTCCATCGCGAGGTCGGCCTTGAGGATTTCCTCGACCGTCTCGCCGACCTTCAGCTTGTGGATCGCCTGGAAGTTCGGGAGCCCGTTCAGGAAGAGGATCCGCTCGGCGAGGATGTCGGCGTGCTTCATCTCGTCGATCGATTCGTGGCGCTCGTATTCGGCCAGCTTCGACAGGCCCCAGTCGGCAAGGACGCGGTAGTGCAGCCAGTACTGGTTGATCGCCGTCAGTTCGTTGGTCAGCGCCTTGTTGAGGAATTCGATGACCTTGGCGTCGCCTTTCATGGCTGATCTCCTGCTTGCCTATCCTGGATGCGAGATATGCGCCCGCGATCGCGGATTTGGCAAGGTAGAATAGCCGAAAAACGGCGGAATTCCGCCAGTTGCGAGCGATTTGCGTTAGCGGGAAGCGCCGGGCCGGATCAGGCGGCGCGGGCCGCGGTCAGGCCCATTTCGCGTTCTTCGAAGACGATCTCGTCGGCCTCTGCAAGGCAGGTTCCGCAGTTCGGACGCTTGCCGAGCGCGGCGTACACGGCTTCTGCATCACCCGACACATGGCGCGCCGCACGGCGGATATCGCTCTCCCGGATGGCATTGCAGATGCAGGTGTACATGCAGGCGACTCGTTGCTGAAGACGGCCAAGAGTTAATGCGAATTATTCGCATTAGCAAGCCAATTCGCAATCGCTCCACCGCAAAAAGACGATCGCCCTCCCGCGCGAAGCGGAAGGGCGACCATGGGGTATTCGGTTTTCTGCCGGATCAGCGGCGGGCGAGACGTACGCCCGTGTCGACGGCGCCCGGAAGCGGCTTGTTCGAGGCCCAGGCAATGCAGCCCTCGCCCTTCGCCTTCACGCTGTTGCACATGCTGCGCGCGCTGGCGTTCTTGAAGCCGCCGGCGGAGACCCGGTAGTAGGTCTTGCCGCGAACCACCGCCTTGGTGATGACCATGTCGTGCTGGGCCAGCTGCGGGTAACGCTTGAGGTAGATGCCCCATGCGCGCTGCGCGCCTGCTTCGCTCGAGAACGAGCCGAGCTGGATCAGCGTTTCGCCATCGACGACACCACGCGGCTGGCTTTCGGCGACGCGGGTCGTCGGAGCCTTCGAAACGGTGCGGGCCGGAGTCTTCTGGACGGTCGGGTTGGCAACGAATTTCACAGTGCTTTCAGCGAAGCGTTCGAGAGCCGGAGCGGTCGGAGCCGGAGCTTCGAAAGCCTGTGCGAACTGGGTCGGCTGCGTTGCCTGAGCCGGGGCCGGAGCGGCGACCGGAGCAACCTCTTCCACCTGAGCGACAGCCGGAAGCTCGCCGCCTACCGGAGCAAGCTTGGGCACGCTGTAAGCGGCAACCGGAGCCGGGCTGGCAGCCTGCGCCGCGACCGGAGCACGAGCGCCGTAGTCGGCACCGGTGGTCGAAGCAGCCAGCTCGACCGCACTCGGCGTGTGCGAAAGCGCGAGCTCGACCGGCTGGCCGGGGTCGCCGACAACCGGGACCGACAGCAGGTTGGCGACACGGTAATGCGTCTTGCTGGGCTCGATCGTCTGGGCCCATTCGGCGATGCGCGCACTGACCTTGTCGGCCGGCACGTCTTCCGCCGCCATCAGGCGAGCTGCACGCCAATTGCCCTGGAGCGCATAGGAATAGGCGAGGTTCTGGCGAACCTTCGGCGTGTTCTGGCCGTTGCGGATCGCATTGCCGAGGATGTGGACGCCCTGGTCCGGATCGCCGGCGAGCGCCATGGCGAGGCCGAGGTCGGCCGCGTCGATTTCACCGCGGTTCTGGTCGAGCACGTTTTGCGCAGTCGCGAAGTTGCCCACGGCGACTTCGGCCAGCGCATAGCTCAGCGCCGTGCGCGGCGAGCTGTCGCCAAGGTCCATCGCATCCTTGAAGCTCGTCGCGGCAGCACGGAAGCGACCGGCTTCCATGTAGCTCGCGCCGAGCATCGCACGATAGGAAGCGTTGCGCGGATCGGCACGGACGGCTTCTTCAGCGTGGACGATGGCCTGCGGCGTCTTGCCCTTTACCAGCTCGGACTGCGCCTTGCTGGCCGAAACGGTGGCCGGAGCCGCCGCCTTGGTGGTGCAACCTGCAAGCGCCGTCGTCGCCAGGGCGGTCGTGACCGCCAGCATGATGGTGCGATTGCGTTTTGCTTCCGTGTGCATCTGTCTTCCCCCGGTCCGGATTATTTGCGCGACATTTGCGCGGCGAGCGTTTCGAGTTCGGGCATGTCGCCCAGAAGGTGGTCGAGCGCTTCGGTCACCAGCTGCTGTGCGCTGCGATTGCGCATCGTGCTGGCGAGACGGAGCTTGAGGTGGCGATCGGCGTCGAGGCGCAGGGTGAAAGCGGCGCGCTTGCCGCGTTCGAGCGCACTCTTGCGCGGGCGTGCCGGAGCCTTGGCCTGGACCTTAGCCGGTGCCGGCTCTTCGAGGCGCTGTGCAATCGTGTCCTGCTGCTGGCGCACGGGCGGGACGGCTTCGCGGACCGAGGCCAGTTCGGCATCGGCGGCGAGATCCTGTTCGTGCGATTCGGCCTCGACTTCCGGATTGACCGGTTCGGGCGTCAGGTTGACGACATTTGCGGGACGTTCGTCCTCATCACCCATGTCGTTCCAGCCGAGATCTTCCAGGTTTGCGGCCTGGCCGGTCGGAATCGGGCCCAGCTGCGGGCGCATGGCGGGCTTGGCCCCACCCTTGCGAGCAAGGAGCGTCGGGCCGAGCGAGGCGAAATTCGGTTCGCTCATGATGCCTCTCTCCCTTCGCGCTTACTGCGCGACCCGGCGACCGAAGCCACCGGTAGGGCGATGCGCCGGAGCGACCTGCGACACCGAGTTCGGTGCAGCAAAGACGGTGCGGCGGAAATTCTTCTCGAGACGATCCGCGATGTAGTTCCACAGCGCGCCCACTTCGGCGGCGCTGCGGCTTTCCGGATCGACTTCCATCACCGTGCGGCCATCGATCATCGAGGCTGCGAAATCGGTGCGGTGGTGAAGCGTGATCGGAGCGACGGTCCCGTGCTGGCTCAGCGCGACGGCGGCTTCCGAAGTGATCTTCGCCTTGGGCGTGGCAGCGTTGACCACGAAGACGAGCGGCTTGCCGGCACGCTCGCACAGGTCGACGGTTGCGCCGACGGCGCGAAGGTCATGCGGGCTCGGACGGGTCGGGACGACGATCAGCTCGGCGACACCGATGACCGACTGAATGGCCATGGTGATTGCCGGCGGCGTGTCGATGACCGCGAGCTTGAAGCCCTGCTGGCGCAGGACCTGCAAATCGTTGGCGAGGCGCGCGACGGTAGTCTGCGCGAATGCCGGATACTCCGCTTCGCGCTCGTTCCACCAGTCGGCGAGCGAGCCCTGCGGGTCGATGTCGATAAGGACTACCGGGCCAGCGCCTGCGCGCTGGGCCTGGACGGCCAGATGCCCTGAGAGTGTGGTCTTGCCCGAACCACCCTTCTGCGATGCCAATGCCAGTACACGCAAAGCGCGATCCCCCTGTTCAGTCAATTACGAGCCGCCCAAACTGCGGTTCGGGGAATGGCTTCGCAGGATACCCCTAATTTTGGGTTAACGGGGCTTCACTAAGGACCGCTTCGAAACGCGCCCGGCGGGCCTGCGGCATAGAAACTCTTTGCTAACGCCTCGTTCACTATGTCACTCTGGATTCACACGGGGTTGAGAGGGTGCGCACTGTCCATGGGAACCGCTACTCGCATTGCCAGCTATCTTGCCGCTGCGGCCATGTTCGCCGCGGGCGCGCCCGCGTGGGCCGACGTCAAGGACGGGGTCGATGCCTGGGCGCGCGGTGATTATGCGAAGGCCGTCGCCGAATGGCGCGGACCGGCTGCGGCAGGCGATCCGGATGCGCAGTTCAACATGGCGCAGGCCTATCGACTGGGTCGCGGGGTCGAGGAAAATTCCCGCCAGGCCGAGATTCTCTACGCGAAAGCTGCCGCGCAAGGTCATCTGAAGGCAGCGGACAATTACGGCATATTGCTGTTCCAGTCCGGCCGCCGCGAGGAAGCCATGCCTTACGTCAAGGGCGCGGCGGAGCGCGGCGACCCGCGCTCGCAGTATTTGCTCGGCATCGCCCATTTCAACGGCGAGCTGGTCGAGAAGGACTGGGAACGCGCCTATGCGCTGATGACGCTCGCCAACGGAGCGGGCCTGCCGCAGGCCCCGCCCGCGCTGGCGCAGATGGACGATTTCATCCCGATCGACACGCGCGAGCGCGCGCAGATCCTTGCCCAACAGATCAAGCGCGACAGCGACACACGCCGCGCGCAGCAGATGGCGGCCGCCGATCTCGCGATCGAACAGCCGCAAGGCGCGCCTGCCGCTCCGGTGCAGCCGATCCGCCGCCTGCCGCAGCCGATTGCCGGGACCAACGTGCCTCCATCGATTGCCGCGGCACGCACCGCCATCGAGGAAGCCTCGCGCGTTACCGGGACGGAGAGCCCTGCGACCGCGGGCGCAGACTATGCTCGTCCCCGGACAGCGCAGGCACCGGCTCCGCAGCCGGCCGCTGCCCCTGCAGCCCGCCCAGCACCGGCCCCTGCCCCGACCGCGATGTCGGGGCCCTGGCGCGTGCAGCTGGGTGCATTCTCGGTTCGCGCAAACGCCGACAAGCTGTGGAACCGGGTAGCGGGCAATTCAGCGCTGGCAGGTGCGCAGAAGCTCGTCGTTCCGGCCGGCAATCTGGTGCGCCTCCAGGCAGGCGGGTTCGCGAGCCGAAGCGCCGCACAATCGGCCTGCGATACGCTCAAGCGCGCCGGACAGAACTGCCTCGTCACGCGATAGGCTGATTCTCCTCGCAAAATTGCGTCGATTACCCGTCGCACCTGCTGGTTTCCGGGAGGACAAGCTGCAATAAGCGCGGCCTGGACGGAGCGAGGGGCATATGAGCGGGGAAAATATCGAAATCGACGAAGGCAGCGCGGAGGCGATTGCGACGCCCGATCAGGCGAACGCGCCCGTTGCCAAGGCAGACCGGATCGCCAGCCTCGATTTCATCCGCGGCATCGCGGTGCTGGGTATCCTTGCGGCGAACATCGTTTCCTTCGGCCAGCCCTTCAACGCCTACATCTTCCCCGATGCCTTCCTGACCGAGCACGGTCCGACCGAGGACTGGATGTGGGTCGCCCAGTTCATCCTCATCGACGGCAAGATGCGCGGGCTCTTCACACTGCTCTTCGGCGCGGGGCTGGCGCTCTTCATGGAGCGCGCGTGGGAACGCGGTGCGACGCGCTGGCTGCAGGTCAGGCGCCTCGCCTGGCTGCTGCTGTTCGGCCTGTTCCACTTCTTCTTCCTGTGGCGCGGCGACATCCTCGCGCTCTATGCCACTGCCGGCTTCGTTGCAGTGCTGTTCCTGCGCTGGGCGGCGCGCGACCTGATGGTCATCGGGGTCCTCGGCTATCTCGGCGGCGCGGTCCTGATGGCTGCCATGATCTCGCCCGGCTATTTCGTTGCCGAAACTTCGCTGGGCGACAAGGCGCCTTTCACCAAGATGCGGACAGGCTTCGACGAAGCGAAGCAGAAGGCGATGGACGACGATGCGCTCGAGGCGAAGATCCTGACCGAGGGCAATTACGCCGATTTCGTGACGCATAACTTCACCAAGCACGGCACCGATCCGCTGATCACCCTTTCGCTTTTCCTGCTCGAAACGCTGCCGCTGATGCTGATCGGCATGGGGCTCTACAAGTTTGGCCTGTTCAGCGGAGGGTTCGACGCACGGCGGCAGCGATTGTGGGGCTGGGCCGGGTTGATCGTGGGCACAGCGCTGACGGTTCCCATCGCCCTGTGGGCGCATGGCGCGGGGCTGACCTACTGGAGTTCGATCGCGGCGCTGAGCGGTTTCGCCGGTGTTCCCCGCCTGCCGGTAATCCTCGGGCTTGCCGCGCTGCTGGCGCTATGGGGCAGCCATGCGAACGGCTGGCTCGCGCAGCGCTTTTCCGCGGCGGGCCGCGCGGCCTTCACCAACTACCTCGGCACCTCCTTCGTCATGATGCTCGTCTTCCACCCGTGGGCCGGCGGCCTGTGGGGCGAGCTGACACGCGGCGAGCTCTACCTCGTGGTGCTAGGCGCCTGGGTCGTAATGCTGGCGTGGTCGAAGCCTTGGCTCGAGCGCTATCGCTACGGGCCGCTCGAGTGGCTGTGGCGCTGCCTCACCTACTGGAAGCGCTTCCCGCTGAAGCGTTGAGCCGCGCCTAGAGGATCACGCCGCCCTTGATGACGCAGGTCGCGCGGCCCTGCGCGGGCTGGCCGTCGAACGGGGTATTGCCCGCAGCGGCCTCCATCTTGCGGCTGTCGACGATCCACGGCTTCTCCGCATCGACGAGGCAGATGTCCGCCTCGTAACCTTCGACCAGGGC
This sequence comes from Erythrobacter sp. HKB08, assembly GCF_004114695.1. NCBI lineage: Bacteria > Pseudomonadati > Pseudomonadota > Alphaproteobacteria > Sphingomonadales > Erythrobacteraceae > Erythrobacter > Erythrobacter sp. HKB08. The sequence goes on along the minus strand of NZ_CP035310.1, from coordinate 1,093,754 downwards.
GCCTGCGCGAACGCCGAGCAGACGTGCCGGGGTGGACGCAAGAAGCTCGAAGGCCCGCGCCTCGTCGATCACCCCGTCGCGCACCAGCGTCAGCGTCATGGCGAGCAGCGTTTCCGCCCCCGCCATGCCCGGCTCCGCATCGGAGAACGGCAGGCGCTTGTCCTCCGCACCGCGCGGGTCGTGGCCGCTCGCGATCACGTCGATCGTTCCGTCGCCGATCGCCTCGATCACGGCCTTGCGATCCTCTTCACTGCGCAGCGGCGGCGAGAGACGGGCGAAGGTGCGGAATTCTGCCGTCGCGAGGTCGGACAACATGAAATGCGCGGGCGTTACCCCGGCGGTCACGTTCACCCCGCGCGCCTTCGCGGCTCGAACGAGATCGAGCGCGACGCGGGTCGTCACCTGCCGGAAATGGAGCCTCGCACCCGACAATTCGGCAAGCGCGATGTCGCGCGCGACTGCCAGAGCCTCTGCCTCGGCAGGCGCGCTCGGCAGGCCGAGGCGGGTCGCCATTTCACCCGCTGTCGCAACGGCGGAACCGGCGAGCGCCGCGTCCTCCGCGTGAGTCACCACGACGAGGTCGAGCATGGCGGCATATTGCAGCAGGCGCAGCATGGTGCCGGAATCGGCAATCCAGCGCCGCCCGGTCGCAACGCCGCGCGCGCCTGCATCGCGCATCAGGCCGATTTCGGCGAGTTCGGTCCCCTCGAGACCGCGCGTCGCAGCGGCAAGCGGGTGGACCCACAGGTCGGGCTTGCCGCTCTTGGCGATGAAGTTGATCCGGCTCGGATAGTCGAGCGGCGGGGACTGGTCGGGCATCAGCGCTGCCCGCGTGATGCCGCCGAAATGGAACGCGGGCTTGTCGACCCGGAATACGCCGAAATCGACGAGGCCCGGCGCGACGATCTGCCCTCGCGCATCGAGCCCTTCCTCGCCTTCGCCCGGTTCGAGATCACCGATCGCCTCGATCGTGCCGTTCGCCAGCCTGATCGCGCCTTCGCGCAGGCCTTCGGGCGTCACCAGCCTGCCGCCGGTGATGGTCAGGGGAGCGGTCTGTTTCATTGCCATTCCCCGTCGTTCCAGCCTTCGACCCCGCGCGCCCTGCGCGTCAGCACGTCGAGGCTCGCCATGCGGATGGCGACGCCCATTTCGACCTGCCGGGTGATAATCGAGCGATCGAGCATGTCGGCCACGTCGCTGTCGATCTCGACCCCGCGGTTCATCGGCCCCGGGTGCATGACCAGCGCATCGGGCGCACAGCGTTCGAGACGCTCTTTCGTGAGACCGTAGAGGTGGTGATACTCGCGCGCCGAGGGAATGAATTGGCCGCTCATCCGCTCGGTCTGCAGGCGCAGCATCATCGCGACGTCCGTCCCGTCGAGCGCAGCTTCGAAATCGTGGAACGGTTGCGCGCCCATCGCCTCGATCCCTGCAGGCATCAGCGCGGGCGGCGCGCACAGGCGCACGCTCGCGCCGAGCGCGGTAAGGCAAAGGATGTTCGAACGCGCGACGCGGCTATGCAGGATATCGCCGCAGATCGTGACGGTGAGGCCGGTGAAGTCCTCGTTGTCCCACCCGCGCTCCGCCAGCGCATGACGCAGTGCCAGCGCGTCGAGCAGGGCCTGCGTCGGATGTTCATGCTGGCCGTCGCCCGCATTGAGGACCGGGCAATCGACCTTGCTCGCGATCAGGTCGACCGCGCCGCTCGATCCGTGACGGATGACGATTGCATCGGCGCGCATGGCATTGAGCGTGATCGCGGTATCGATCAGCGTCTCGCCCTTTTTCACGCTCGACTGCGCGGCATGCATGTTGACCACGTCTGCACCGAGCCGCTTGCCCGCGATTTCGAAGCTGAGCAGCGTACGGGTCGAGTTTTCGAAGAAGGCGTTGATGATCGTCAGCCCGGCGAGCGCATCGACATGCTTGGTCGATTGCCGGTTGAGATCGACCCATTGCTCGGCCTCGGCCAGCAGGAAGAGGATTTCGTGCCGCTCGAGATGTGAAATGCCGAGCAGGTCGCGATGCGGAAAGGCGCGCCGACCCGCTGGAAAGCGGCCGGGCGACGTCGAGATCGGCTTACCTGTCATTAAAGGGGGGCTGTTAGTCGAGTGATGTCAGCCGCTCAAGCGGATTCGACTGGAAACTCGCGCCCTTGCCGCTTACGTCAGGCACAAGGGGCTAATCGCAGGACAGGAAATTCAATGGCATTCGCAGGCAAGGTCTGGAAACTTCTGGTCGGCATCAAGGACGGGCTCAGCCTGGTATTCCTGTTGCTGTTCTTCTGGGCGCTATTCGCAATCATGACCGCACGGCCGAGCCCTGCGCAGGTTCGCGAAGGCGCGCTGCTGATCCAGCTCGACGGCGTGATCGTCGAGGAAAAATCCGAAGTCGATCCGCTCGCGGCCCTGCTCACCGGGCAGGAACCGATGGGTGAATACCAGGTCCGTGACCTCGTCCATGCACTCAACGAAGCGGCGACCGACGACCGGATCAAGGCCGTCGTCATCGACATGTCGGAGTTCCTCGGCGCGGGCCAGGTCCACCTGCAGTCGGTCGGCGCGGCGCTCGACCGCGTTCGCGCGGCTGACAAGCCGGTCCTCACCTATTCGATGGGTTACGGCGACGCGCACATGATGCTCGCCGCCCATGCCAGCGAAGTCTGGGTCGACCCGCTCGGCGGCGCGCTGATTGCCGGCCCCGGCGGTTCGCAGCTCTACTACGGCGAGCTGCTCGAAAACCTCAAGGTCAACGCGCGGGTCTACAAGGTCGGCAGCTACAAGTCGGCGGTCGAGCCTTTCTCGCGCAGCGACATGTCGCCCGAGGCGCGTGAAAATGCCGAAGCGCTCTACGGCGCGCTGTGGGAAGAATGGCAGGCCAACGTCAAGAAGGCTCGCCCGGGTGCGGATATCGACCGCGTCACCGGCAGCCCCGTCGAATGGATCCAGAGCAAGGATGGCGACCTCGCCACCGCTGCGCTCGACGCTGGCCTTGTCGACAAGCTCGGCAGCCGCATCGAATTCGGCGAGCGCGTCGCGGAACTCGTCGGCGAAGACCCGTGGGACGATACCCCGGGCAGCTACGCCTACACCGAGCTCGACCCGTGGCTGTCGGACAATTCGCCTGACAAGCCCGGCGATGCGATCGGTGTTGTGACCATCGCAGGCGTGATCGTCGATGGCGATGCAGGCCCGGGCACGGCCGGCGGCGAACGCATTGCCGACCTGCTCGACGATGCACTCGACGAAGATCTCAAGGCACTGGTCGTCCGGGTCGATTCGCCCGGCGGTTCGGTCACCGCTTCGGAGGAAATCCGCCAGGCGATCCTGCGCCACAAGGCGAAGGACATCCCGATCGTGGTCTCGATGGCCAATGTCGCTGCAAGCGGCGGCTACTGGGTCTCGACCCCGGCGGATCGCATCTTCGCAGAGCCTGAAAGCATCACCGGTTCGATCGGCATATTCGCGGTCGTCCCGACGTTCGAACGCGCCGCTGCCGACCTCGGCGTTTACGGGGACGGTGTGCGCACCACGCCGCTGTCGGGCCAGCCGGACCTGATCGCCGGGTTCACGCCGGAGATCGATTCGATCCTGCAGGCCTCGATCGAGAACGGCTATTCCGACTTCCTCACCCGCGTTGCTGAAAGCCGCAAGATGACGACCGAGCAGGTCGACACCGTCGGCCAGGGCCGCGTCTGGGACGGCGGAACGGCGCGCCAGATCGGTCTCGTCGACCAGTATGGCGGTATCGAGGATGCCCTCGCCTACGCCGCCGAGCAGGCGGGCCTTGGCGAAGGCGACTGGCATGCGCGCTATCTCGGCAGTGACATCGGCGGCTACAACACGCTGCTCGCGACGCTGCTGACCAACGACAGCGAAGCTCCGCAAGGTGGCGGCGACATCTTCTCGATGGTCGCGCGCCAGCAGAACGCGCTGCTCGGCCAGGTCGCTAACGACCTCGACATGCTGATGTCGGTGCGCGGCATGCAGGCCTACTGCCTCGAATGCCCTGCCCAGCCGCGCGCTCTTGCCGCTGGCGAGGCGCAGGGCGGGTGGCTGTTCAAGGCCGCGAAGCTCTTCGCCGAGTAACGAGAAGTCTTGTATTCCGGCAAGGGGCGTGGCAAAGGCGCGCCCCTGCCGGGACGAGGCCTTTCAGGTCGTCTCACAAGGCGGGCGCGTAGCTCAGTGGTAGAGCACACCCTTCACACGGGTGGGGTCGCAAGTTCAATCCTTGCCGCGCCCACCATTTCTTCCTCGGAAATCGGCCAAGAAAAAAGGCGCGCGGTTCGATCCGCGCGCCTTTTTCGTTCGTGTCAGGCTTCGCTCAGGTAGCCGACGGCGATACCTTCGGCGGGGTCGGCGTGGTTTCTTCCTGCTTCTTCTTGTCCATGTAGCGTTTCGCGAAGTAGCCGCCTGCCGTGATAGCGACGAGAGCCGGGAGGCTCAGCCGCTTGGCGATTGTGGCTGCACCGACACCCAATGCGGCACCCATCGGGCCGCCAACGGTACCAGTGGTGGAACTTGCGAGTTTCGAGCCGGCGAATGCGCCGATAAGCTTGCCAATCATGTCAATCTCCTTTGCCCGAACAACGGCTTGGCAGCCGCACGGTTCCGGGAGATCAGCGTTTCCTCAAGCCGTCGGCGAGCAGTTCGTTGGCGATGCCGGCAATGCTATCGGCGTCCATCTCGCCCTTGCCCCAGATAGCATATCGCAGGCCGAGGAAGACGTTCATTCCCATCAGCGCCCAGGCATGGGCCTCATGCGGTTCGGCGCGTAACTCACCCTTGGCCGCGCCTTCACGCAGGCGCTCGAGAATACGCGCCGCAATCGTCTCGTAGTGGCCGCGATAGCTCGCCGGATCGACGAATTCGGCCTCGTCGATGATGCGGTAGACTTCCTTGTGCTCGCTGGCGAAGCGCAGGAAGGCGGCGAGCGCCTCGCGTTCTATCGTCAGCGCATCCATCGGCTCGGTCAGCGCATCGCGTGCGGCGGTCTTCACCGCCTCGCTCATGTCGCTCACCAACGCGCGGAAAATCGCGTCCTTGGAATCGAAATAGGTGTAGAAACTGCCCAGCGCGACGCCGGCGCGGCGAGTGATCCCGCTGATCGAAGCGTCGTGGAAACCCTTTTCGCCGAACTCGGTTGCGGCAGCGTCGAGCAGCTTGCGCAGGGTCTTGCGCCCACGCTCGGTGCGCGGCGCCTTGTGCGCATCGATAGCGGCGGTCCCCGAACCCCTCTCCATTCCATGATGCTAGGTCGCTTTGACCCAATCCACAAGACTAAACTTGAAAGTTGGTTCAGGTTTCAATATTGAGCGGGGAAAGAGACAATCAGGGAGAGGATTCGATGTCTTTTTCGCCACCTCGTTTGGCTGCCATGCTGCTTGCCGGCTCGGCTGCAATTGCTTTCGCCCCGGCGTCGGTTTCCGCGCAGGAAGTGGATAGCGACACCCGTGCCACCAATGATGCGAGCGACGGCCCCATCGTCGTCACCGCCCGCCGCCGCGAGGAGCGGATCACCGACGTCCCGCTTTCGATCACCGCCGTCTCGGGCGAGCAGCTGAGCAAGTCCGGCACGCTCGACATCACCGAAATCGGCCAGGAAGTGCCCAACCTCACGCTCGAGGTCAGCCGCGGCACGAACACCACGCTGACCGCCTTCATCCGCGGCGTCGGCCAGCAGGACCCGGTCGCCGGCTTCGAAGCGGGCGTCGGCCTCTATGTCGACGATGTCTATCTCAACCGCCCGCAGGCGGCCGTGCTCGATATCTACGACGTCGAGCGGATCGAGGTGCTACGCGGCCCGCAGGGCACGCTCTACGGTCGCAACACGATCGGCGGCGCGATCAAATATGTCACCGCGCGCCTGCCCGAGGACACCTCGGTCAAGATCCGCGGCACCTATGGCAGCTACGACCAGGCCGACCTGATCATCAGCGCCTCCACCCCGCTGACCGATAATCTGCGCATCGGCGCGAGCGGTGCTCGCCTGTCGCGCGGCGGTTTCGGCGACAACCTCGTCCAGCCGGGCGTCGAGAACTACAACAAGGACGTGTGGGCAGCGCGCGGCACGATCGAATTCGACAACGGCCCGCTCTTCATCCGCCTGTCGGGCGACTATGTGAAGGACGACAGCGACCCGCGCCAAGGCACGCGTCTCATCCCCGGCCTGCTTTCGGGCGCGCCGGTGCTCGACGACGTCTACGACACCCGCTCCGGCCTCAACGTGGTCGACCAGGAAGTCGAAGCCTATGGCGGCGCGCTGCAGATCGCTGTCGAGGTTTCCGACACGATCACGCTCAAATCGATCACCGGCTACCGCGAGGACAAGTCGACCACGCCGATCGATTTCGACAGCCTGCCCGCAGCCGACCTCGATGTGCCGGCGATCTACGAGAACGACCAGCTGAGCCAGGAATTCCAGCTGCTCTACGAAGGCGACAGGCTGAATGGCGTCATCGGGGCATACTACCTCGATGCGAATGCCTTCACCGCGTTCGACGTGGCCCTGTTCACCACCGGTACGCTCATCAGCCTGCCGGGCCTCAATGCGCAGACGCTGGGCGACGTCGATACCGAGACCTTCTCGGTCTTCGGCGACTTCACCTACGACTTCACCGATAGGCTGAGCGTATCGCTCGGCGGGCGCTATACGTGGGACAAGCGTTCCAGCCGCATCCTGCGCACCACCTTCATCGGCGGCTTCTCGGACCTGTTCCCGCCGTCCACCGCGATCCCGATTGCGGTCACTTCGGACTTCGAGGGTAGCGAGACGTTCAAGGAGTTCACTCCGCGTGCCTCGATCAGCTTCAAGCCGAACCAGAACCACAACATCTATTTCACCTATTCGAAAGGCTTCAAGGGCGGCGGCTTCGACCCGCGCGGCCAGAGCACGGCGGCGCCCGACCTCGATGGTGATGGCGATGTGGATTTCGACGACCAGTTCAATTTCCTGCGCTTCGCACCGGAAAAGGTCGACAGCTTCGAACTGGGCTGGAAGGCGTCGCTGCTCGACAATCGCCTGAATGTCGCTCTCGCCCTGTTCAAGGGTGACTATACCGACATCCAGATCCCCGGTTCGGTCGGCCTCGATACGAACAACGACGGGATCAACGACACTTTCATCGGCATCACCTCCAACGCAGGCGACGCGGACGTCAACGGCTTCGAATTCGAAGGCAACGCGCTCGTCGGCAAGGACTTCGCGGGCCTCGGCAGCCGTTTCTCGGTGAATTGGGCGGTCGGCTATGTCGATGCGGAGTACAACCAGTTCATCGACGCCTTCGGCAACGATGTCGCCGACCAGCGCGTGTTCCAGAACACGCCGGAATGGACGCTCAACACCGGCTTCGATCTCGGCCTGCCGGTCGGTCCGGGCATCGTCGATTTCCTCGGTTCGATGTCGATGCGTTCGGATGCGAGCCAGTTCGAAGTGCCGAACCAGTTCCTCGACCAGGACGGTTTCGTCCTGCTCGATGCGAGCATCGTCTACACCTCGGATGACGATCGCTGGTCGATCGGCGTCCACGGCAAGAACCTGACCGACAAGCGCTATATCGTCGCGGGCTACAACTTCGTGGCAGGCGGTGTGAACGGGCAGCCGATCGTGCCGACGCTCGGCCTCGAAGGCACGCTGACCGGCTTCTACGGCGATCCGCGGCGCTTCTTCGTGACCGGCGAATTCCGCTTCTGACCCAGTCGAGGTGACGGGCCTCCATCCCGTCGCTTCGCCCTCGACCGCGCAGCTTCCACCGTGAAGCTGCGCGGTCTCTGGTTCCACTCCCCTTCCGCGAACACCACCGTATCGCCCGGCGCGACGTCGTCGGCGGCATAACGGTCCCAGTCGCGGTGGATCATGTCGGGCGGGCCGAATACGCGCCGCGCATTCCAGTACCGGTCGTCCCGGAAGCCGACGAAGTGGACGAGGCGCGTCATGACCGGTCAAATCCCCCGCTCGCGCGGGCGTTCCGGTGCTTGAAGGCCCTCGCAAAACTCTCCATAGCGCGCGCCATGCATGACATCCGCTTTATCCGCGACAATCCCGACGCATTCGACGCCGCCCTCGCCCGCCGCGGCGCGGAGCCGGTGGCCGGCACCATCCTGAAGCTCGACGCCGAACGGCGCGAGGTTACGACCAGGATGCAGGAGGCGCAGAGTCGCCGCAACGAGGCGTCGAAGGCGATCGGCCAGGCCATGGGCCAGGGCGACAAGGACAAGGCCGAAGCGCTCAAGGCCGAAGTCGCCGAGATCAAGCGCACCCTGCCCGAACTCGAGGAACGCGAGCGCGAACTCGGCTCGCAGCTCGAGGACATGCTCGCCCGCATCCCCAACATGCCGGCCGACGACGTACCTGAGGGCGACGACGAGGAAGGCAATGTCGAGATCAGCCGCTGGGGCGACCCGCGCGCGTTCGATTTCGATGCCAAGGAACACGCCGATATCGGCCCCGCGCTGGGCATGGATTTCGAGACCGGTGCCAATATCTCGGGCGCTCGTTTCACGTTCCTGCGCGGCGACATGGCGCGCCTCCACCGCGCGCTCGGCCAGTTCATGCTCGACCAGCAGACGCGCGAGAACGGCTACACCGAATGCAACCCGCCCGTCCTGGTGCGCGACGAGGCCATGTACGGCACCGACAAGCTGCCCAAGTTCGCCGAAGACAGTTTCCGCACGACCGATGGCCGCTGGCTCATCCCGACGTCCGAAGTCAGCCTGACCAGCTCGGTCATGGGCGAAATCCTCGACGACAGCGCGCTGCCGATGCGGCTGACCGCGCTCACCCTGTGCTTCCGCTCCGAAGCAGGCGCGGCGGGCAAGGACACGCGCGGTTTCATCCGCCAGCACCAGTTCGAGAAATGCGAGCTCGTCAGCATCTGCCGACCGGAAGAGAGCGAGGCCGAGCACGAGCGCATGACGGCTGCGGCAGAAGGCATCCTGCAGGCACTCGAGCTGCCCTATCGCAAGATGCTGCTGTGCACCGGCGACATGGGCTTCGGCGCACGCAAGACCTACGACCTCGAGGTGTGGCTGCCCGGCCAGGGCGCCTATCGCGAAATCAGCTCCTGCTCGAACACCGGCGACTTCCAGGCGCGCCGCATGAACGCGCGCTACCGCCCCGAGGGCGAGAAAAAGACGCAGTTCGTCCATACGCTCAACGGATCCGGCCTCGCGGTCGGGCGCACGCTCGTCGCGGTGATCGAGAATTACCAGCAGGCCGACGGCAGCGTCACGGTTCCGACCGCATTGCAGCCTTATATGGGCGGCGTAACCGAGCTGGAGCCGACCCGATAATGCGCATCCTCCTGACCAATGACGACGGCATCAACGCCCCCGGCTTCGCGGTCCTCGAAGAGATCGCCCGCACGCTGAGCGACGATATCTGGGTCTGCGCCCCGTCGGAGGAACAGTCGGGTGCCGGTCACTCGCTGACGCTCAACGAGCCGGTTCGCCTGCGCAAGCATGGCGAGCGGCGCTATGCCGTCACCGGGACGCCGACCGACAGCGTGATGCTCGCGCTGCGGACCGTCCTGAAGGACGCGAAGCCCGACCTCATCCTCTCGGGTGTCAATCGCGGGGCAAACCTCGGCGACGACATCACCTATTCGGGTACGGTTTCGGCTGCGATGGAGGGCGCGCTTGCGGGCATCCGCTCGATCGCGCTGAGCCAGGTGCTGAACCGCGAGGCCGAGCACGAAGCCTTCTCCGCCGCGCGCGAGTGGGGCGCCAAGGTGCTTCGCCCGCTGCTCGACCTCGACTTTGCCGAGCGCACGCTGGTCAATGTGAATTTCCCGCCCAAGGCAGCCGACGCGGTGAAAGGCATTCGCGTCGTGCGGCAGGGCTTCCACGACTACTCGCGCGGCAGCGTGGTCGAGGGACGCGATCCGCGCGGGCTCAAATATTACTGGTTCGGCCTCCACGCGATCGAGCACACGCCCGATCACGGCACCGACCTCGAAGCGATTGCCGACGGTTATATTTCGGTGACGCCGCTGCGTCCGGAATTGACGCATGAATCCTCGCTCGGCACATTGAGCGAAAGGTTCGCCTGACCGGAGTAACTCCATGAAACGTCTCGCTTTGCTCGCCCTCGCCCCGATACTCGTCGCGGCGGGCAATCCGGCAACCGAGACGGAGCATGTGGTGACCGAAGGCGAAACGCTCGGCGGGATCGCGAACCGTGCGGGCGTTCCCGCATCGGTGATCGCCGCGGCCAACGGCCTGGTCGAACCTTACAACGTGCGCGTCGGGAAGACGCTCGCGATACCGCGCCAGCGCGTACACCTCGTCAAGGAAGGCGAGACCGGCTTTTCCATCGCGGTCAGATACGGGGTCGATTTCGACCTCATCGCGATCGCGAACGGGCTGGAGGAGCCCTACACCATCGCGCCCGGCCAGAAGCTCATCATCCCTGCCGTGGTCGCCGCACCGCAGTCCGCGCCGCAGCAGGCCCGGACCGAGCCCTATTTCCGCCGCCCGCACGATGGCGCAACGCTGCTCGGCTTCCAGCGCGCGGGCGACAAGGGCCACGAAGGGATCGATATCGCCGCACAGCCCGGCGACATGGTGCGCGCCTCGGCTTCAGGCTCGGTCGTCTATGCGCAGGAGGATTCCGGCCGGTTCGGGCGGCTGGTGGTGATCGACCACGGAAACGGGTGGCGCACGCGATATGGCCACCTCTCGCGCATCACGGTGAAACTGGGCGATGTCGTGAAGACCGGCGAGCGCATCGGCCTTGCCGGAAGCGCGGGCGAAGCGACCCGCACCGAGCTCCATTTCGACATCCTCAAGAACAACGTGCCCGTTGACCCGGCGCAAAAGCTGCCGCAACGCTGAGCGCGCAATGAGTAGCTCCACGGATCGCATCGTGCCGGAGAAGACTGCGCGCGTCGTTCGCGGCCGCAGCTTCAAGCCGCTGCGCCGCGCCGTGAAGGTGCCGGTCTGGGGCGATCTCGGCATTCGCCTGGGCCTTGCGCTGTTCCTCGTCGGCATCGTCGTGATGATCCACTGGTGGGATCGCGAAGGGCTGGTCGACAACCTTGATGGCGAGGTGAGCTTCCTCGACGTCGTCTACTTCACCATGATCTCGATCACCACGACCGGCTTCGGCGACATAGCGCCGATCAGCGACCGCGCGCGGTTGGTCGAGGCCGTCATCGTGACACCGATCCGCTTTGCCGTCTTTTTCATCTTCGTCGGCACGGCGTATAACTTCATCATCAAGCGCAGCTGGGAGAAATGGCGCATGGCCCGCATCCAGGAAAAGCTGACCAACCACATCGTGGTCCTGGGCTACGGCGTCTCCGGCTCGGAAAGCGTGCAGGAACTCATCGACCGGGGCACCGACCCGAGTTGCATCGTCGTGATCGACCCGAGCGAAGAGCGGCTGGTCGAGGCGGAAAAGATGGGCTGCAACGTCATGGCGGCCGACGCGACGCGTGACGAGACGCTGGAGGCGGTACGTATCCGCGAGGCGGACAATGTGCTCGTCTCGGCCGGGCGCGACGATACCTCGATCCTGATCGTGCTGACCGTCCGCCACCTCGCGCCGCATGTCCCGATCAGCGTGGTCGTGCGCGCCGACGACAACGAGTTTCTCGCTCGCCAGGCGGGCGCGAACAACGTCATCAACCCGGTTCGCTTCACCGGCCTCCTGCTCGCAGGCAGCGCCAAGGGGGCGCATATCGCGGACTACCTCGCCGACCTCGCTTCGGTGTCGGGCCGCGTGCAGTTGGTCGAGCGCAAGATCACCGAAGAGGAATGCGGCTGCTCCATCTCCGAGCTGAGCTCGGGCGGACGCGGCTTGCGGGTCTATCGCGGCGGCAAGGTGCTCGGCTTCTGGGAAGAAGAGTGCCAGAACCTGCTGCCCGGCGACGTGATTGTCGAGATCGTGCCCACCGTAACCGGCGAGGAGCACGGCGACGGGCATAACGGCTCGCGCGGCTGACGCGCCTCAGTTGAACTGGGTGAAGACCAGCCCCATCGCGGTCATGCCGAGAATGAAATGTCCGGCATCGATGGCGAACAGCTTCCCGCTCTTGCGCTGATAGAGATAGTTGATCCCGATCGCCGGCGTCATGACGAAGGCGCCGAAACCGACCGAAATCATCATCACCGCCCGGTCGCTCGCGCCGGTCATCGCGAACTGGTGGGCCAGCACCAGCGCGATCAGCATCTCGAACAGGAAAGTGAGGCCGAAGATCAACGGCATGTTGCCGGTCTGGACGTCCTCGTCGCTCAGGCCCGCTGCAGCCTGCCACGCCTTGCCGAACAGCAGCCCGTACCAGATGAAACCGACGACGAAGAATGCGACTGCCGCCAGCACTATCGGCAGGATCGAAATGTTGCCCATGATATCCCTCCCTTTCGCGCCCCGCCTTCGGGGATAGCGCAAAGCGGCAATCGCGTGTAGAGGCGCGCGCAATCCCGGATTGATTGACATGAACACCACCACCAAACTCCCCGACCAGAAGAAGGTCGGCATGGTCAGCCTCGGCTGCCCCAAGGCGCTCGTCGATTCCGAGCGTATCCTCACGCGCCTGCGTGCCGACGGCTATGCCATGAGCCCCGATTACGCCGGCGCCGACGTTGTGCTGGTGAACACCTGCGGCTTCCTCGATTCCGCGAAGGAAGAGAGCCTTGCCGCGATCGGCGAGGCAATTTCCGAGAACGGCCGCGTGATCGTGACCGGCTGCATGGGCGAGGAAGCGGACGCGATCCGAGCCGCCCACCCGCAGGTTCTCGCCGTGACCGGCGCGCACCAGTACGAGCAGGTGGTCGAGGCGGTGCACACCCATGCCCCGCCGAGCCAGGGGCCCTTCGTCGACCTGATCCCGCAACCCTCGGAAGCGGACATCAAGCTGACCCCGCGCCATTACAGCTACCTCAAGATTTCCGAGGGCTGCAATCACTCCTGCGCCTTCTGCATCATCCCGCAGCTTCGCGGGAAACTCGCCAGCCGACGCGTAGATGCGGTGCTGCGCGAGGCGGAAAAGCTCGTCGCTGCCGGCACGAAGGAATTGCTGGTCATCAGCCAGGACACCTCGGCCTATGGTGTCGATACCCGCCATGAAGAGCGCGAGTGGAAGGGCCACCTGGTCCGCGCCCATATGACCGACCTTGCCCGCGAGCTCGGCCAGCTGCGTACCGAGGAAGGCCGCGCCCCGTGGGTCCGGCTGCACTACGTCTATCCCTATCCCCACGTCGATGCGGTTATCCCGCTGATGGCCGAGGGACTGCTGACGCCCTATCTCGACATTCCCTTCCAGCATGCCGCACCCAATGTGCTGCGCGCGATGAAGCGTCCGGCGAACGAGGCCAAGGTGCTCGAACGCCTCAGGAAATGGCGCGAGATCTGCCCCGACATCGCGATCCGCTCCAGCTTCGTTGTCGGTTTTCCGGGCGAGACGGAGGACGATTTCCGCTACCTCCTCGAATGGCTCGAGGAAGCGCAGCTCGACCGCGTCGGCGGATTCCGTTTCGAGCCGGTCGAAGGCGCTGCGGCGAACGACCTGCCGAACCCGGTGCCGGAAGAGGTCAAGGAGGAGCGCTACGCAAGGCTGATGGAAGTCACCGAGCGTATCTCGACCGCCAAGCTCGCGGCCAAGGTCGGCAAGACCATTCCCGTCATCATCGACGAGGTCGGCGAACCGGACGAGGACGGCGACATCGGCGCGACGGGCCGCAGCCAGGCGGACGCACCCGAGATCGACGGCGCAGTCTACCTGCGCAATGTCGCCGCGACGCTGAAGCAGGGCGATATCGTCGACGTCACCATCGAAGACGCCGACGCGCACGACCTGTTCGGAGTGCCCGCCTGAATCCGCGAAACGAATTGGGCGGGGAGGCATTGGGACAGTGATGACCCTTTCCATTTCCGCCCGCTTCGCTTTCGAAACCGACCAGCCGACCGACGTGCTGCTGCAGTTCGAGGCTGCGGCCATTCCCGAGCAGCGGATCGGCAAGGCCAACACGTCTTTGACACAGGCCGAGCATTGCGCGCGCGTGCCTGCCGAAGACGATATCGGCGAACGTATCTGGCTGCGCTCGCAAGGGCGCTTCGACGTCGAATATTCGGCGGAAGTGACGATCGAGCGGCTGCTGCCCGATCTCGGCACGCTCGAGGCCCTATCGCCGCATGAAATGCCCGGAGAGGCGGTCAAATACATGCTCGATTCCCGCTATTGCCCGGCGGACAGCTTCCAGAGCTTCGTCGAGGGCGAATTCGGCGGAACCTTGGGCGGTGCAAGGGTCGATGCGATCCGCCAGTGGATTGCCGACCATTTCGACTACGCGCCCGGTTCGAGCCATGTGAACACGACCGCGCGCGACAGCTTCATCGAGCGGCGCGGGATATGCCGCGACTTCGCGCATGTACTCGTGACGCTCGCCCGCGCATCGACCATCCCTGCCCGCTATGTCGCCTGCTATGCGCCGCGCGTCGAGCCGCAGGACTTCCATGCAGTCGCCGAAGTCTTCCTCGCCGATCCGACGGTCGAGGGCGGCGGTGCCTGGCATATCGTCGATGCGACCGGCATGGCCGATCCCGCCTTCACCGCGAAGATCGGCGTCGGGCGCGATGCGGCGGACGTCAGCTTCCTGACCAGCTTCGGGCCGAGCAATTTCCTTTTCAGCGAGGTCCGCGTCGAGAAACTTTGAATACGATTGCGGCACATGGCGCGCAGCCGAGCGGCTTGCTAGGTAGGCTGCGCGGCAAACCAAGGGGAGACGCCAGCGCATGAGTTTCACTGCCGACCGCCTGCTGCTTTTCGGCGCCACTGGCGACCTTGCGCAGCGCATGCTGCTGCCCAGCCTGTGCGCGCTCCATGCGGACGAGCTGATCGATCCCGACCTGAAGATCATCGGCACCGCCCGGACTGAGATGAACGACGGCGAATTCCGCGAATTCGCTCGCGAGGCGCTGGAGAAATTCCTGCCGGCGGAACGCCGCGGCGGCATGGCCGGCTTCCTCAACCGGCTGAGCTACCAGCCGCTCGATGCGACCACGCTGGAAGGCTACAATGCACTCGCGGAAAAGGTCGGCCCGACCGACAAGGGCCTCGCCATCTTCCTCTCGACCGCGCCCAGCCTGTTCGAGCCGACAATCCGCGGCCTGCAGCATGCCGGGCTCGACGGCGAAACGGTGCGCATGTGCCTCGAAAAGCCGCTCGGCACCGATCTCGGCACCTCGTGCGAGATCAACGATGCGGTCGCTGCCGCCTATCCGGAGGAGCGCACTTTCCGGATCGACCATTATCTCGGCAAGGAGACGGTGCAGAACCTCCTTGCGCTGCGCTTCGCCAATTTGATGTTCGAGCCGCTGTGGAACGCCGCTTGCATCGACCATGTCCAGATCACCGTCGCGGAAACCGTCGGCCTCGAAGGTCGCGTTGCCTTCTACGACGATGCAGGCGCACTGCGGGACATGGTGCAGAACCACATGCTGCAGCTCCTCGCGCTCGTGGCGATGGAGCCGCCTTCAGACTATGAAGCGACCGCCATCCGCGACGAGAAGGTCAAGGTCCTGCGCTCGCTCCGCCCGGTCGGCGAAGGCGAGACCGTGACCGGCCAGTACCGCGCCGGCGCAATCGGCGGACAGGCCGTTCCCGGCTATGACGAGGAGCTCGGCAAGGACAGCGACACCGAGACTTTCGTTGCGATCAAGGCGCATGTCGACAACTGGCGCTGGAAGGGCGTGCCCTTCTACCTGCGCACGGGCAAGCGCCTGCCCGAGCGCGTGACCGAAATCGTCGTCCAGTTCCGCTGCGTCCCGCACTCGATCTTCGCCGGCAAGGGCGCGACGATGCAGCCGAACCGGCTCGTCATCGGCATCCAGCCGGAAGAGAACATCACCCTGTCGCTGATGGCGAAGGTGCCCGGCCTCGACCGCGAGGGCATTCGCCTGCGGCAGGTTCCGCTCAACATCGCCATGCCCGACGCCTTCGTCGGCCAGCACCGCCGTATCGCCTACGAACGGCTGCTGCTCGACCTGATCGAAGGCGACCAGACGCTGTTCGTCCGCCGCGACGAGGTGGAGGCGCAGTGGGAATGGGTCGATGCGATCCGCGCAGGTTGGGACGCGCAGGGCATGACACCGAAGACCTATACCTCCGGCAGCTGGGGCCCGAGCGCCGCCATCGCCCTCGCCGAACGCGACGGAGTCACCTGGCATGAGTAAGCTCCACGATACCATCCACCGCGTGACCCAGCGCGTGATCGAGAATTCTCGCGGCAGCCGCGCGGCCTATCTCGAACTGATGCAGCGGGAGGCGGATAACCAGCCCGACCGCGCGCAAGTGTCCTGCTCCAACCTCGCCCATGCTTATGCCGGCGCGCTGGAGGACCAGGAGGCGCTCAAGGCCAACCGCGGCGCGAACATCGGCATCGTCAGTGCCTATAACGACATGCTTTCGGCGCATCAGCCCTATGGCCGCTATCCCGAGCGGCTGAAGATCTATGCGCGGGAAGTCGGCGCAACCGCGCAGGTCGCGGGCGCAACGCCTGCGATGTGCGATGGCGTGACGCAGGGCGAGACCGGCATGGAGCTGTCGCTCTTCAGCCGCGACGTGATCGCACTCAGCACCGGCGTCGCGCTCAGCCACGCGATGTACGACGGCGTACTGATGCTCGGCATTTGCGACAAGATCGTGCCGGGCCTCCTGATGGGCGCGCTGCGCTATGGCCATTTGCCGACGATCTTCGTGCCGAGCGGACCGATGCCCTCGGGCGTCTCGAACAAGGAAAAGCAGCGCGTCCGCCAGCTCTATGCGGAAGGCAAGGCGACCCGCGCGGAGCTGCTCGAAAGCGAGCTCGGCTCGTACCACTCGCCCGGCACCTGCACCTTCTACGGCACTGCGAACTCCAACCAGATGATGATGGAGATGATGGGCCTGCACGTGCCCGGCGCCGCCTTCATCCAGCCGGGCACCAAGCTGCGCCAGGCGCTCGACCGCGAAGCGGTGCACCGCGTTGCCGCCATCGGTCGCGGCGGCAACGACTACCGCCCGCTCGGCAAATGCGTCGACGAAAAGGCGATTATCAACGCGGCGATCGGCCTGCTCGCCACCGGCGGATCGACCAATCACGCGATCCACATCCCGGCGATGGCCCGCGCGGCCGGTGTCCAGTTCGACTGGAGCGACCTTGCCGAGCTGTCGAGCGCTGTTCCGCTGCTGGCGCGGGTCTATCCGAACGGCGCGGGCGACGTGAACCATTTCCACGACGCCGGCGGCATGGGCTACGTCATCGGCGAACTGCTCGAAGCGGGCCTCGCGCACCGCGACGTGCTGACCGTCGGGCCGAGCGACCTTGCCGCCTATGCGCAGGAACCGGGCCTCGATGGCGAGGCTCTGACCTGGCGCGAGATCGGCGAGAGCGGCGATGCGGAAATGCTCCGCCCGGCCAGCGCCCCGTTCCAGAGCGATGGCGGCATGCGCCTCGTCCAGGGCAATCTCGGGCGCGCATGTTTCAAGTCCTCCGCCGTCGAGCGCGAGCGCTGGACCATCGAGGCACCCTGCCGCGTGTTCGAGGACCAGCCATCTGTCGCAGAGGCCTTCCGCAAGGGCGAGCTCGACAAGGACGTCGTGGTCGTCGTGCGTTTCCAGGGCCCGCGCGCCAATGGCATGCCCGAACTGCACAAGCTCACCCCGCCGCTCGGCGTGCTGCAGGACCGCGGCTACCGCGTTGCGCTCGTCACAGATGGCCGCATGTCGGGCGCCAGCGGCAAGGTACCTGCGGCGATCCATTGCACGCCCGAGGCGCTCGGCGGCGGCCCGCTTGCCAGGCTGCGCGACGGCGACGTGGTCAAGGTCTGCGCCCTCACGGGAGAGCTTTCGACCACCGCCGATCTCGACAGCCGCGAAGCCGCGCCCGATCCGCGCGACGAACCCGGCTTCGGTCGCGAGCTGTTTGCCATGATGCGCATGCATGCCGACAGCGCGGAGCGCGGCGGTTCGGCCATGCTGGCGACGGCGGGCCTATGATGGAGCTTGTTGCGGTCGATATCGGCGGCACCCATGCCCGCTTCGCCATCGCGACGATCGGCGATGACGGCGCGATCGAACTCGGCGAACCCGTCACCCTGCACACCGACGATCATGCGAGTTTCCAGACCGCGTGGGAGGATTTCCGCGACCGGCAGGGAGGGACCCTGCCCCCGCGCGTTGCCATGGCAGTTGCCGGGCCGGTCAAGCAGGACGTCATCCGTTTCACCAACAACCCGTGGATCATCCGCCCTCCGCTGATCGCCGAGAAGCTCGGTTGCGAGGCGCATTGCATCGTCAACGATTTCGAGGCGGTCGCCCATGCCGCCGCGCGCGCGCCGAACGAGCAATTCATCCACCTCGCCGGGCCGAAGCAGGATTTGCCCGCGAGCGGCACGATCAGCGTCCTCGGCCCCGGCACGGGCCTCGGCGTGGCGCATTTCTGGCGCGATGGCGAAGGTCATTACCGCGTGCAGGCGACCGAGGGCGGGCACGGCGACTTCGCCCCGCTCGATTCCATCGAGGACGCAATCCTTGCCCGGCTGCGCAAGCGCCATACCCGCGTATCGGACGAGCGCGTCGTCTCCGGCCCCGCCATCGTCGACATCTACCACACGCTCGCCGCGATGGAGGGGCGCGCAACGAAAGACGTTGACGATATCGAGATCTGGACCAAGGGGACCGCGGGAGAAGACAGCCTCGCCGCGGCTGCCGTCGACCGGTTCTGCCTCGCGCTCGGATCGGTCGCGGGCGACATCGCGCTCATCCAGGGAGCGAAGGGCGTCGTGATCGCCGGCGGGCTCGGCTACCGCATCCGCGAAACGCTGCTCAAGTCCGGCTTCGAAGACCGTTTCTGCGCCAAGGGGCGCTTCTCGAACCTGATGGCGAGCCTGCCCGTCAAACTCATCGTGCACCCGCAGCCGGGCCTCTACGGCGCGGCCGCGGCATTTGCCCTGCATCACGGAGACAATGCGTGACCGATATCGACACCATCATGCGCACCGCGCCGGTCATCCCGGTGATCGTGATCGACGACCTCGACCACGCCGTTCCGCTGGCCGAGGCGCTGGTCGCAGGCGGCCTGCGCGTCCTCGAAGTCACGCTGCGCACGCAGGCGGCCCTGCCCGCGATCGCCGCGATGAAGGACGTGCCCGGCGCGATCGTCGGTGCAGGCACGGTCATCAACCAGGAGCAGATGGAAGACGTGATCGAGGCGGGCGCCGAGTTCATCGTCTCGCCCGGCCTTACCGAACCGCTCGCGCGCTCGGCTATCCGCCACAACATCGCCTTCCTGCCCGGCATCGCCAATGCGGGCGACATCATGCGCGGGCTCGACCTTGGCCTGACGCATTTCAAGTTCTTCCCGGCCATGGCTGCCGGCGGCCTTCCTGCGCTGAAGGCGCTCGCCGCGCCCTTCGGCCAGTGCCGTTTCTGCCCGACGGGCGGTATCTCCGAAGCGAATGCCGCGGAATGGCTCGCCTTCGATCCGGTGCTGTGCGTCGGCGGAAGCTGGGTCGCGCCCAAGGGCAAGCCCGACAAGGCCGCCATCGAAAAGCTCGCCCGCGAAGCGATGGACCTGCGCCCATGACCGATGTCGCGACGCTCACCGAACGCCTGCAGGAACTGCACCAGCGCACGCGCGAGACGCCGCTGTTCAATCCGGTCTTCCAGCTCTCGCTCGACCTGTCGCGCGATCTCGAAGCGGGTCGCCTGACCCTCGACCAGGTCGAGAACCTCGTACGCGAGCTGGAATGCAATTCGCTCACCAGCCGGGCCGACCGGCTGCGGCGCAACCTGTCGCCCGTCGCTCCGGCGCAGAACGATGCGGCGATTGCCGAGCTCTGCGAGGGCGAGGACTTCGAGACCTTCCGCGCCGAATGGGAACGGCCGAGCCTCCACGCGGTCTTTACAGCCCACCCGACCTTTCTTCTCACGCCCGAGCAGAGCGAAGCCGTCGCCGAGGCGGCGAGCAGCGAAAGCGAAGAGGCGCATTGCATCACCGGCGCGGAACGCCCGGCGATAACGCTCGACTACGAACATGGCCGCGCGATGCGCGCCATTGCCCATGCGCAGGACGCGCGCGACCGGATCGTCGGCAAGACACTCGCTCAGGCGGCGAGCAAGTGGCCGGACGAGTGGCGCAAGCTCGCCCCGCTCCCGTTCCGTTTCGCAAGCTGGGTTGGCTACGACATGGACGGGCGAACCGACATCAAGTGGTTCGATTCCATCGGTTTCCGCCTCGCCGAGAAGGCCGAACGCCTGACGCGGTACTGCAATTCTCTCGAAGCGATCGACGACGACCACCCGCTGCTGGCCGAAATCACCGCCGCACGCGACTATGCGCAGGAACGCGCCGACGATTTCGCCGCCGACCTGAGCGACCCGGCCGCACTCTCCGTCGCAGCCAATCGCCTGACCGCGAACGATCCGCGCAAGCTGCTCAGCCTTTCGCGCTATATCAATGCGCTCGAAAGCGAAGCTGCCGAAGCAGGCGATGACCGCGCCGTAGCGCTCAAGACGCTCGCCGCCGCGATGCGCGCCGATGGTCTCGGGATGGGCTGGATCCATTTCCGGGTGAACTCGAGCCAGCTGCACAATGCCATCCGCCGCCGGATCGAACCGGACAATACGCTCGACCTCGCAAGCCAAAGCGCCATCGCGACGCTGCGCGAGCTGCTGACGAATGTGAAACCGCTGCGCTCCAATTTCGCGGCGCTCGCGATCGAGAGCAGCACCGCGATCCGCCAGTTCCTCGCGATGGCGCAAATCCTGCACCATATCGACGGCGACGCACCGATCCGCATGCTGATCGCCGAGTGCGAGCAGCCCTCGACCATCCTAGCCGCGCTCTATTTCGCCAAGCTCTTCGGTATCGAGGACAAGGTCGATGTCTCGCCGCTGTTCGAAACCGAGAGCGCGCTGGAACACGGCGGGCGTTTCCTCGACGCATTGCTCGCCGAAGAAATCTACCGCGACTACGCCCGCCAGCGGGGCCGCGTCTGTATCCAGACCGGCTTCTCGGACGCGGGCCGCTTCGTCGGCCAGATTCCGGCCAGTCTCGCCATCGAGCGCCTGCAGGGCCGCCTCGCTGAAGCGATGGTCGCCAACGAGTTGACCGATGTCGCGGCGCTGATCTTCAACACCCACGGCGAGAGCATGGGCCGCGGCGCGCATCCTGGCGGGTTCGAGGACCGGCTGGCCTGGCCGCTCAGCCCGTGGGCGCGCAGGCGGTTCGCGCGGGCCGGCATAAGGCTCGAACCGGAAGTCAGCTTCCAGGGCGGCGACGGTTACCTGCATTTCGCGACGCCCGAACTCGCGCAGGCGACGCTCACGCGGATTGCGGTGCTCGACCCGTCCTCGACCGATGTCGATGCGCCGACCGACCCGTTCTATCGCCGCACCGATTTGAGCCTCGATTTCTACCGGGCTATCCGCAAGCACCAGCGCGAGCATCTGGAGAGCCAGACCTACAGCCGCGCGCTGACCGCCTTCGGGCTCGGCCTGCTCAATTCGACCGGCAGCCGCGTCTCGCGCCGTCAGAGCGACCTGTCCGCCGACCGCGACATGAACCTGCGCCAGATCCGCGCGATCCCGCATAATGCGATCCTGCAGCAGCTCGGCTACCCGGTGAACATCATTTCCGGCATCGGCAGCGCGGCGGATGGCAATTACGAAGAGCTGGCCGAGCTCATCAAGGAAAGCGAGCGCGGGCGGCAGCTGATCCGGCTGGTTCGCGCGTCCAACCAGCTCGCCAGCATCAAGACCGTCGCCGCTTTCGGCGAGCTGTTCAATTCGGCCTACTGGGCGAGCCGCCCCTATCGCGGCACGGAAACGCACCTGTCCGACGCGTGCGAGACCTTGGCCGAGTATCTCACCAAGGACGACCGGACCGGCGTGTTCCGGCGCCTCGCCTCGCGCCTGCGGGTCGATGCGCTCAAGCTCCACCGGCTGCTCGACCTGCTGCCCGACGAGGCACCGCTCGACAACCGCGAGACCGTGCGGCGCTCGATCGGGGTCGCACAGGCGCTGCGCCTCGCCCTGCTCCAGCACATGTTCATCAAGGCGGTGTCGATCCCGGCCTTCAGCCGCGCCAACGACATCAGCCGCGACGACGTGCTGGAAATGGTCTTCACCCTGCGGATCGACGATGCACTCGCCCAGCTGCGCCGCGCCTATCCGACGAGCTTCCCCAAGCTCGGCGATTTCGCGGTGGACGAGCCGAGCGACTATCCCGACGGTTCGGGCGAAGGCTACGCGGCCATCCAGCGCGACTACATCGATCCGCTCGAGCGCTCCTACGGCCTTACGCTGCGGCTCGGCACGGCCATCGCCAACGAATTCGGCGCGCACGGCTAGGCGTCCCCGGCGCGTTAACCTCTTGGCTTGCGCTGTTTCGCAACGGGACGCCGGGCTCTCGCAGACTCGCCAGAATCGCCGGAAAAGCGCATATCTGCGCGCATGAACTCGATGGTGACATGGATCGGCGGCGCAACGGCCGCACTCGTGCTGGTCTTCAGCGGCGCTTCGCTCGCGGGGGCCATGATGGACGGCGACGGCGACACCTCCGCCGAAGCGAAGAGCATCGAACAGGCGATCCCGGTCGATCCGGCGGCGGTCGAGAAATCGGCAGACCCTGAATTCGTCACCGAAGAAGTCGTCCAGCCGCTCCCCGAAAAGGAAGCCGAGCCGAAGGACGAGCGCTTCGTCGTGAAGCGCATCCTCGATATCGACGGCCCGATCAAATATGGCGACTGGTACTGGGATACCGAGGGCGTGCCGGAAGGCCCGCTGGTCATCACCGTCGATCTCGATGCGCGCGTGATTTCGATTTTCCGCGACGGATACGAAATCGGCGCGGCGGCAGCGATGCTCGGCACCGACGATCATCCGACGCCGCTCGGCACCTTCCCGATCCTGACCAAGGAACGGCACAATGTGTCGGAGAAATACGGCAATGCGCCGATGCCCTGGACGCTGCGCCTGACATGGGACGGCATCGCCATCCACGGCGGCAGCGAAGTCGAGAACGGCTATGCCAGCCACGGCTGCATCGCGATCCCCGACGAGCTTGCCAGCCGCCTGTTCGCCATCGCCAAGAAGGGCGACAAGGTCATCATCACCCGTGGCGAGACCATGGGCATGGGCGACGAGATTATCTGATCAGCCGGTCTTGCGCGGCGGTTCGGGTTCGAACCGCCAACGCCGGCTTCCCGCTCCGTCGTTTTCGACCCGGGCGATGATCCCGGCCAGGTTCGCGCCCTCACCAGCTTCGAGCCGTTCGAGCAGGCGAGCCAGCTCCGATCCGCGCGGCTGCCCTCCGAAGTTCTCGAACACACGGGCCAGCACACGCAGCGCCACTGCGCGAAGGCCGATGGGCGCGACCAAGATCGCGTCCCCATCACGCTGCGCCGCTTCGACCCAGGCAAGCTCGGCGAAGTGATCGAGCGCCTCGTCGGCATCCGCAAGATTGGCCGCGGAGCGCGCAAGCGCGACCGGGTCGAGCCAGTCGGCGCCTTCGATAGCTTTACGGATGCGCACGCGGTCGAAGCGTTCGTCGCTATTGCTGGCATCCTCGGCGGGATTGATGCCGGCAGCTGCGACGACGGACTGGAGTTCGGCCCTGCGGAAACCGAGCAGTGGACGCAGGACGGCCAAGTCGCCCGCACCAACGGCGAAGCTGCCGGATGCACGTACACCGGCTAGCCCTGCGACACCGCTTCCGCGGTTGAGCCGCATGAGTAGGGTTTCGGCCTGGTCGTCCGCATGGTGCGCGGTCAGGATCGCCCGGAGGTCATTCTCGCGCGACCAGTCCGCCAGCGCCTGATAACGCGCGAGGCGCGCCTGCGACTGGAGATTGCCGCCTTCGACCTCGACCTCGAGCGTCCGGTGCGGGACGCCGGTCATCTCGCAATATCGGGCGACCGAGCGGGCCTCGTCGGCATTTTCGGGACGCAGGCCGTGATCGACAGTCGCCACCTGGAAGCAGTCAGGGATCGAAGCCTGAGCGAGGACCAGCATGGCCATGCTGTCAGGCCCGCCCGATACGGCGAGCCCGACTTTTCCGTCGCCGGACCACAGCCGGCCGAGATCCCGCCGGAAGCGGTCTAGCAGCTCCGGATCGAGATCGGCCGGCGTATCAATCGCAGTCCACCTTGCGCAAATTGGCCTGGTATTCGTCCGACAGGCGCCCCGAGGCCACGGCCGGATAGGTCTCGCCGAATTCGGCCAGGGCGATACAGGCGCGGCGTTCGTCCTTCATCGCGATCATCGCTTCGGCGAGATAGAGCAGGCTGTCGGGCGCACGGCGCGCGTTCTTGTCGGCCTGGTAGTTGCGCAGGAACCACGGCGCGGCCTCGGCAGGCTTGCCATCGTCGAGATAGGCGCGGCCCAGCAGGTTGCGGCCATAGGTCGTGCGCGAGTGGTTCGGATACTTCTCGACGAACAGCGTCAGCTGCTGCTGAGCTTCGGGATAGAAGCCGGCATTCCACAGGCGGAAGCCGTAGGAATATTCGTCGTCGCCCGGATCGTCGGTCTGCGGCTTTGCAATTTCCGATACCGCAGCGAGGCGCTCGGCCGTAGGGCCGGCCGGTTCTGCCGAAGCGGTAGTCGCAGCCTGCCCGCCGGTCATGGCGGAGAGATTGCTTTGCGAGGCGCTCGAGCCGGTCGCTTCACTGGCTTCGGTTCCGCTCGAAGTCGCGCCGCGCGTGCTGCCGCCATTCTCGAGGGCGACGAGCCGATTGGTCAGCTGCATGATCGCGTTGGAGTTCTCCTCGGTCTGCGCGGTCAGCCCGGCAAGTTGGGATTCCAGCGCATCGAGGCGCACGAGGATGTCGGTCACGGCAGTCGTCGAGGGCGCAGTGCCGGTGGTGGAGCCGGTCCGCTGCGCAGCAGTGATTTCCGGCTCGAAGAAGCGGCCGTCGCCGCCCGGGAATACCTTGCGCTGAAGCGCGCGCACTTCGGATTCGAGCTTGCGGATACGCGCATCGGCACCCTCGTCCTGCGCGAGAGCCGGCATGCTCGTGCCCGCGACGGCGAAAGCGGCGAGGCCCGCGATTACAAAGCGGCTCGTTCGGCTGATCATTGCTGTACTAGCTCCTGTCCCTTCATGCGGCATTTGGATGCGCAAAAAGCTGGCATGCGCCAGCCGAACGCGCGCTGAATGCACGCGCAGAATCCTGCCCCACGATATTTTGCTTGTCGAGGCGACCTTGCCCCAAATCGGTGGAGATTACTCGGTAGCCGGCGTCGCGGGCGTATCCGCGCGGGCGAGCAATGCGGCGGCATTGACCGGCGCATCGCCCACGGTCGTTGGCTGGTCCGAAAGCTTGGCGACTTCCCTTCCGCCGATGGTTATCGCCAGCGCGTCGGGCCGGCCGGTGTTGATGCGCGGATCGTTCGCATCGGCGGGAATGGCGAATGTCTCGCCCCGCGCGAGCACTTTTTCGAGCAGACGGTCGCCGTCGCTTTCGTAGAAGCGGACCCAGACGTTGTCCTCCAGCGCGGTGAAAACGACCTGGCCCGAGGCATCCGCGGGCGCGGCTGCCGTGCGAACCTCGCCCTCGTCTTCCGAGGCGACAGGTGCCGCCTCGACCGCTTCCTCGTCCTCCAGGATCGAGCCCGGACCCGCGCCGGGGAAGACCCTGTCGCCGAAGAAGGCGATCAGCCCGGCGAACAGCAGGATGACGGCAAAGGCACTGAACCAGGCGAGGCCCCGGCTCGGAACGCGAGCGGGATCGCCCGGCTCGAATTTCGAGACATGCGTTTCGCGCTGCTGGGTATCCTGCGCCAGTTCCGCGCGAACCCCGTCGAGGATGACATGCTCGTCCAGGCCGAGTTCGCGCGCATAGGTGCGCGAGAACCCGATCGCATAGGCCCGCGAAGGCAGTTCGGCGAACCCGCCGGCTTCCAGTGTTTCGAGGTGGCGGCGCGGAATACGCGTTTCCTGCGCCATATCGTCGAGCGACTTGCCCTGCGCTTCACGCGCGTGTCGCAGCTGGTCCCCCGCCCCTTCGAGCGGCAGCTGCTCTTCAACCAATTCTTCCGTATTCGACATATGTCCAAGCGACCCTATACTTGTTTTTCGCCAAGACAATCGCGTCGCGCTTTCGCTGTCAAGCCGCAGAACTCCGCGGTTTGCGGCATTTCCGACGAAGCGGTTTTGCCGCAGGATGAAGCTTGGCGAAAACTAATCGATCGCAATGCCGCGCTCTTCCGCCCACGCCCGCATCGTCGCGCGCATGTCTTCCGGCGGGCTTGAGAGCCAGCGATTCATCGCTTCGGTAATTTCGTTGAGATCGACCTGCCGCACCAGCTCCTTGATCGGGCCGACCGACACCGGGGTGATGGACAGGCGGCGGAAGCCAAGGCCGAGCAGCGCCAGCGCTTCCAGCTGGCGCCCGCCCATCTCGCCGCATACGCCAAGCTCGACCGGCTGGCCGATGGTCGACTGTGCGATGCGCCGCATGAAGCGCAGGATGCCGGGGCTGAGCCAGTCGTAGCGCTCTGCCAGCTTCGGGTTGGCCCGGTCGGCAGCGAACAGGAACTGCGTCAGGTCATTGGTGCCGACCGACAGGAAAGACAGGCGCGGGATCAGCAGGTCGAGCACTTCGGCAAGCGCCGGGACTTCGAGCATTGCTCCATACTGGATCTGTTCGGGCAGGATGCGCTTCTGCTTGCGCAGGAAGGCGAGCTGGTCCTCGAATACCTGCTTGGCCGCGTCGAATTCCCACGGCTCGCTGACCATGGGGAACATGACGTAGAGCGAGCGGCCCGAGGCCGCCTCGAGCAAGGCGCGTGCCTGCGCCTTCAGCAGCCCTTCGCGTTCGAGCGCGAGGCGCAGCGCGCGCCAGCCCATCGCGGGGTTCTCGTCATGCTCGGCCTCGTCCGAATTGAGATAGGGCACCGCCTTGTCGCCGCCGATATCGACCGTACGGAAGATGACCGGCTTGTCCCCCGCCGCATCGAGCACGTCGCGGTAGAGGCGCAGCTGGCGCTCGCGCTGCGGCAGCGTGGCCGATACGAGGAACTGGAACTCGGTGCGGAACAGGCCGATGCCGTCCGCGCCGACGAGGTTGAGGTTCGAAATATCGTCGCGCAGCCCGGCGTTCATCAGCACCTGTATGCGCGTGCCGCAGCGGGTGAACGGCTCGACATCGCGCAGCTCCGCATAGCTCGCCTGCTTCTCGCGCGTTTTCGCAAAGCGCATGTCGAAAGCATCGGCCACTGCCTGTGCGGGACGGATGTTGGCCATCCCCTTGTCGCAGTCGAGCAGGACCTCGTCGCCTTCGAACAGGATGCCGCGAAGCCCGCGAGCGCGGCCGAGCACCGGGATGCCCATCGCCCGCGCAACGATCACCACGTGTGCAGTGAGCGAGCCCTCTTCCAGGATGACGCCCTTCAGGCGCCTGCGGTCGTATTCGAGCAGCTCGGCCGGGCCGAGGTTCTTGGCGATCAGGATCGTATCGCGCCGCAAGCCCTGCGTAGCCGCGGTGCCCAGCTGGCCCGAGACGATGCGAAGCAGGCGGTTGGAGAGATCCTCCAGATCGTGCATCCGGTCGGCCAGCAGCGGGTCGTCGATCTCGCGCATGCGCATGCGGGTGCGCTGCTGGACGCGCTCGATCGCCGCCTCGGCCGTCAGCCCGCTGTCGATCGCTTCGTTGATGCGCCGCGACCAGCCTTCGTCGTAGGCGAACATCTTGTAGGTCTGCAGGACCTCTTCATGCTCGCCGCCGACGCCGAATTCGGCCTGCTGCGAAAGGCCGTCGATCTGGTCGCGCATCTTGTCGAACGCGCGGTAGACGCGCTGGCGCTCGGCCTCGGTGTCGTCGGCCATGACCTGGTCGATGGTGATGCGCGGCTGGTGGAACACGGCATAGCCGCTCGCCAGCCCCTTCACGAGCGAGAGGCCGGTGATGGTCACCGGGCCGGACTGCTGCTCGCTGCGCCCGCGCGCTTCTTCCTCGTCGACCAGTTCGGCGTTGGCGATCAGCTCGGACAGGACCATCGCGGTCGTCTGCAACGCCTCGACTTCGACGTCCTCGTAGCGGCGCGGGTCGACATGCTGGACGCACAGCACACCGACCGAGCGTTCGCGGTAGACGATCGGGACGCCGGCGAAGCTGTGGAACTTCTCCTCGCCCGTTTCGGGGCGATACTGGAAGTCCGGGTGCGCCTTCGCCTCGGCAAGGTTGAGCGTTTCGACCTTGTCGGCGATCGTGCCGGTCAGCCCTTCGCCGAGCGCCAGGCGGGTAACGTGCACCGCTTCCTTGTTGAGGCCGCGCGTCGCGAACAGCTCGAGCATGCCCTCGCGCAGGAGGTAGATCGAGCACACCTCGCTATCGAGCGATTCGCCGATAATCTCCACCACGCGGTCGAGCTTGCCCTGCGCATGCATGCGCGAGGCCATGACCTCGTGAAGCTGTGTGAGGATCGAACGTGCGGCGGCTGCGGCTGTCATGCGCGCAGCCTATAGCACACGGCCTCAAATGGAAGCGGGGAATGCGTCAGATGCGACGCCGGAGCTTTCGGCTCAATGCGCTGAAAGCTCTTCCTTAATTCGAAGCTTGCGCTTCTTGAGCATCTGGATCGTCGCATCGTCAGGAGCCGGCCGGTTCATTTCCTCGCGAAGCTGGGCTTCGATATTGGCATGTTTGGATTTCAGCGCGCTGACATGGGACGATACCATCTGGCTCTCCTTCATTGGGTGCGACCCCAGGGGAGCGACTCGTCCGAGCGCGGACGAACCGCGAATTGCCAACAAACCACAATATTGATGCCTTGCGAAGTCCCCACGAACTCCTAAGCGGTAACTGCGCGCAAAGACGCGACGAGTCGCATGCGATGGCAGGAGGGAACCGGTGAACGAGTTGGAGCTGCGCAAGAAGCTCGCGCTGCTGCGTACCGAGCATCGCGACCTCGACGCCGCCATCACCGCGCTGCGCGAGTCCGGCTCAACCGACCAGCTCCAGATCGCCCGGCTCAAGAAGCGAAAGCTGATGCTGAAAGACCAGATCGCGATCATCGAAGACCAGCTTCTGCCCGATATCATCGCGTAGTTTTGTTGCGCCTCAGGCGCCGGCGTTCGCATCCGCTCACTTGGCTTTCGCGGCATTAGCCGCGGCGCGCAGTCGCGCTTGCACTCGTCTTCGGCTCGCGTTCGGCACCGAACGGCGAGTAAAACGAGCCGCAAGGGCGACCGCCCGCCCGCAGGCGCCCGTAGCGAAGCGGAGGAACAGCGCCTGCGGCACACAAAAACTGTACCGCTGCGGGACAGTCCCGAAACGAGTCACAATTCTGTCCACAGGCTGCTGGCGCTCGCGAATCGGGAGGCGTAGCGAAGAATGGACATGGCGATACCGACCGACATCAGCGAACCCATCATCGAGGCGCTTTACACCGAAGCGCTGGTGCTCGCCGATGAGGCACGCCAGGTGTTCGACCTGGCGCCGGTCGATGCGCATGATCCGGAAGCCGACCATGTCCGCTTGGCGCTATCGGTCGAAGGCCTGCGCACGACGACGCGCGTGATGCATATCCTTGCTTGGCTGCTCAACCACCGCGCCTATTTCAACGGCGAGATGACCGAGTTGCAGCTGCGCCGCCACAGCAAGCTACCGCCCGACAGGGAATCCGACCGCGCGAACCTTGCCGTGCTCGAATATCCGACGCGCGAGTTGATCCACGATAGCGAGCGGCTGCATGCCCGCGTCGCGCGGCTCGATGCGGCCTGGCGCGACGGGTTCGAAATGCGCCCCTCGGCCGTCCACCGCCTGCGCGACCGGATCGACCGGAGCTTTGCCGCCCGGGGTTGAGCCCTAGGCCGCCGAAAGCGCCTTTCTCCACGCAGCAAGGCGGCTCGCCCGCACTTCGCCCGGCATGTCGGGGGCGAACGTTCCGACATTCCCGCGCATCGCATCGCTTGCGCTCGCCAGGTCGGCATGCATCCCGCAGCCGACCGCAGCCAGCATCGCTGCGCCGAGCGCGGTCGTCTCGACGAAGTCAGGCCGCTCGACCGGCAGGCCGAGCAGGTTGGCGATATCCTGCGCCATCCAGTCGTTGGCGCTCATCCCGCCGTCGATCTTGAGCGAGGTCCACTCCGCCCCGTCGGCGGCAAAGGCCTCGGCGAGGTCGAAGGTCTGGTGCGCCATCGCCTCGAGCGCGGCACGGGCGATTTCCGCCCTCCCCGTACTGAAGCTCAAGCCGGCGATCACACCGCGCGCCTCGGGCTGCCAGTGCGGCGCGCCGAGGCCGGAAAGCGCAGGAACGATGACCACCCCGCCGCTCGTCTCGATCGAGCGGGCCAGCGTCTCGGTTTCCGCAGCGGTGCCGAGCAGGCCGAGCGAATCCCGCAGCCACTGGACGAGGCTACCCGCGACGAAGACCGAACCTTCGAGCGCATAGGTCCGCTCGCCGCCCTGCTGCATCAGCACGGTTCCGAGCAGGCGGTGCGAGGATTGCGGCACGTCCTGCCCCTTGTTGGCGAGGATGAAGGCGCCGGTGCCGTAAGTCGCCTTGGTCTCGCCCGGGGTCAGGCACCCCTGCCCGATGGTCGCCGACTGCTGGTCGCCAACCAGCCCGCAGATCGGGATGCGAGCGCCGAACAGCTCCTTCAGCGTCTCGCCGAAATTGCCCGAAGTATCGACCACCTCGCCTAGCGCGCCACGCGGCACCTCGAACAGCTCGCACAGCCCCTCGTCGAATTTCGCGCCTGCCAGCGGCAGCAGCAGCGTGCGGCTCGCATTGCTGGCATCGCTGATGAAGGTGCCGCCAGTCAGCTTGAAGACCAGCCAGCTTTCGATCGTGCCGAGCGCGAGCGTGCCCTTCTTCGCGGCTGCCGCAACCGCCGGTTCGTTCTCGACCAGCCAGCGCATCTTGGTGCCGGAAAAATAGGGATCGAGCAGCAGGCCGGTCTCCTCCTGCACGCGCGGCTCGTGGCCGCCCTTGCGCAGCCGGTCGCAGAAATCGGCGGTGCGCCGGTCCTGCCAGACGAGCGCCCGAGCCAGCGGTTCGCCGGTGGTCCTGTCCCACGCGACGACCGTCTCGCGCTGGTTGGTGATCCCGATTGCGGCGATCCTCTCGGCCCCGCCTGCTTTCGCGACCATTTCGCGGGCGCAGGCGAGCGTGCGGTGCCAGATCTCCGTCGGATCGTGCTCGACGCGGCCCGGCGCGGGGTAATGCTGGGTCAGTTCCTGCTGCGCGCTGCCATGCGGCTTGCCATCCGCTCCGAACAGCATCGCGCGGGTCGAGGTCGTCCCCTCGTCGAGCACCAGCAACATCTTGTCGGACATTCAATCCTCTCCGTTTCCCAACGCCTTCCTAGTCGGTCGCCTCCCAACCGCAAGACGCGCAGGCGAGGAAAGCGTAAGGAGCGCATGCGAACGCTGGCGCTTGAGGCGCAATCAAAACAACTTCATAGGGGACGCCTATGGTTGAAGTACCGCCCCAACCCTGGCCCGTTGGCAAGGCCGAGCAGCCCGAGCCGCTCGTGCGGCGCATCCTCGCGCCCAATCCCTCGCCCTACACCTACACCGGGACGCAGACCTATCTCGTCGGTAGCGAGGACGAAGTGGCGGTGATCGATCCGGGGCCGGACGATCCCGAGCATATCGACGCGATCCTCGAGGCTATCGGCGATGCCAGGCTGGTTGCGATCATGTGCACCCACACGCACCGCGATCATTCTCCTGCCGCGAAGCCGCTGGCGAAGAAAACCAGCGCGCCGGTGGTCGGCTGCGCCCCGCTCGCCATTCCTGACGACGGCCCGCGCTCCGACGCACCATTCGACCGCACTTACGAGCCCGACCGCGTGCTCGAGGATGGCGAGGCGATGACCGGCCGCGGCTGGACGCTGCGCGCTGTCGCGACGCCCGGCCACACGTCGAACCACCTGTGTTTCGCGCTGGAGGAAAGCGGCGCGCTGTTCACCGGCGACCACGTGATGGGCTGGTCGACCAGCGTCGTCGTGCCGCCCGATGGCGACATGGGCGACTACATGAAGAGCCTCGAGAAGCTCTACGCGCGCGAAGATCGGGTCTATTATTCGGCTCACGGCGCACCAATCGAAAAGCCGCGCCAGCTCGTGCGCGGGATGATCGGCCATCGGCGCCAGCGCGAAAACCAGATCATGCGCATCCTCGGCGAACAGCCGCATGCGATCAAGGAAATGGTCCCGCGCATGTACAAGGGGCTCGACCCGCGGCTGGAGGATGCGGCGGGCATGTCGGTCAAGGCGCACCTGCTCGATCTGGAACGGCGCGGGCTCGTCATTCGTTCGGGGGACACATGGCAGACGATGTAAAGACAGCAGAGACCAGCGCGGAGACGCTGGTGCCCAAGGCCGAACGGCCCAAACCGCTCGCCCGCGTACAGGCGGTTCCGTGGCTGATCGTCATCCTCCTGTTCGCACTGTGCGCATGGCTCGCGTGGAAGGCCTTCGGCCCCAGCGAGCTCGACGGCGACCCGATCGCGACCTCGCTGGTCGCCTTCGAGGAACAGAACGCCCTCAACGTGTTCACTGCCCAGCTCGCCCCTGTCGTATCGAGCGAGGACAGCCGCCTGTTCGGCGCGATCAAGAGCCGCCAGATCGCGGTCATCCCGGCGCGGGTGAATTATTCGATCGATTTGTCGCGCATGAGCGAGCGGCGACTGAACTGGGACGCGGAAGAGCAGGTGTTGTCCGTCCAGTTGCCGCCGGTTCGCATCGGCACGCCCAATCTCGACGAGGCCGAAGCGCAGTACCTGCGCGAAGGCGTGTGGATCAGCCGAGATGCGCAGGACAGCCTCACCCGCGCGAATACGCGGCAGGCCGAACAGCAGGCGATGGAGCAGGCGGCGAACCCTTCGCTGCTGAAACTCGCCCGCGATGCCGGCCGCAGCGCTGTGGCGCAGAACCTCGCCATCCCGCTGCAGGTGGCAGGCTTCGGCGACGTCACGGTCCGGGTGACCTATGACGACGACCGCTCGGACGGGACCGAGGCACAGTAAGCCTGTCGGAAAAATCCAAGCGCGGACCCGCGTTTCTCGACTAACCCCCTAATACGAAACGGTTAGGGGGAGACCGACTGATGGCCACATTGGCTGGCGCCGCGGATCTCGCGCATCGTGAGGCGCGCTTTTTCTTCATCATGGCGCTGCTCATGGCGGCGACGACGGTCGGCGGTTTTGCGCTGATGGCGGCGATGGGCGTCTCGAGTTTCGAGCGGCCGGTGCTCTACCATGTCCACGCGCTTGTGTTCCTGTCGTGGGTGGCGCTCTATGTCGGCCAGAACGCGCTCATCTTCCGCGGCAATATCGCGCTCCACCGTCGCATGGGAAAGCTCTCGCTGCTGCTCATCCCGACCATGGTGATCCTGGCCGTTTGGCTGACCTTCACCACGTTGCGCGTCCTAGGCGGACCGCCGTTCTTCGGGCAGGCCGAATTCCTGTTCGTGAACCTGGCCCACATCGCGGCCTTCGCCATCCTTGCAGGTTACGCTCTTGCCAAGCGGCGCGAGACCGACTGGCACCGGCGGCTGATGTTCGGCGCCATGGCCACGGTCGGCTCGCCCGGCCTTGCCCGCCTGCTGCCGCTGCCATTGACGATCCCCTATACTTTCACGGTCGTCTTCATCGCTGCCGCCCTCTTCCCGATTATCGGGATGATCGCCGACAAGAGGCTCCACGGCAGCGTGCACCGCGCCTGGCTGTGGACGCTGGTCGTGCCTTTCGCGGCGCTTGCCATCGGCGAAATCGTCGCGAGCACCGATTGGGCGCAGGATTACACCGCAGCCCATGTCGCCGGATATCCGGGCGGCGAGCGTCCGGCAGAGGCGTTCGTTCCGCCCGACTTCGGTGTGTGACAGCAAATCTGCCTTGATCGCAGGCCTTTCGCCCGCCATGTCGGCGCCAAGCGAAAGGAACGCCAATGACTGTCGAAACCGCCCTGCCCACCGGTGAAGACCTGCTCGCCGAGATCAATCGGCTGCGCAAGGAGCGCAACGCGGTCATCCTGGCGCATTACTACCAGAAGCCGCAGATCCAGGACCTGGCCGATTTCGTCGGCGACAGCCTCGAGCTGAGCCGCAAGGCGGCCGAGACGGATGCCGATGTGATCGCGTTCTGCGGCGTGAAATTCATGGCCGAAACGGCCAAGATCCTCAGCCCGGAAAAGATCGTCGTCCTGCCCGACATGGACGCAGGCTGCAGCCTCGAGGATTCCTGCCCGCCGGAGAAGTTCAAGGCTTTCCGCGAAGCGCATCCCGACCACATTGCGCTGACCTACATCAACTGCTCGACCGAGGTGAAAGCGCTTTCGGACGTGATCGTCACCTCGTCCAGTGCAGAGACGATCCTGCAGCAGATCCCGGAAGACCAGAAGATCATCTTCGGCCCCGACCGGCATCTCGGCGGGTATCTCTCGCGCAAGTTCAATCGCGAAATGCTGCTCTGGCCGGGCGTGTGCATCGTGCACGAGGCTTTCAGCGAGACCGAGCTGCTCAAGCTGAAGGAAGAATATCCCGATGCTCCGATCGCGGCGCATCCGGAATGCCCGCCGACGATCATCGACCATGCCGATTATGTCGGCTCGACCAGCGGCATCCTGCAATTCGCCAAGACCTTCCCGGGCGACACGCTGATCGTGGCGACCGAGCCGCACATCATCCACCAGATGGAAAAAGCGCTGCCGGAAAAGAACTTCATCGGCGCACCGGGTGCGGACGGCAACTGCTCGTGCAACATCTGTCCCTATATGGCGCTCAACACGCTCGAGAAGCTCTACGTATGCCTGCGCGACCTCGAACCGCGCATCGAGATCGAGGAAGGCCTGCGCCTAAAGGCCAAGCAGAGCCTCGACCGGATGCTCGAAATGGCCAGCGGGACGATCGGCAAGGGCGACCTCGGCAAGGTCTGACGGGCACTCAATCGCGGTTTCGCGCGTTGGAGCCGCATGACTGCTGAAATCCGCTGGTTCTGGGCGCGTCTGAACGCGAACTACTGGTTCTATCCGGCCCTGTTTTCGATTCTCGCCGCGCTGCTTGCGCTGGCGATGATCTGGCTCGACCGCAGCGGCTTTGCCGAGTTCCTCAACGACGTGAACTGGATCGTGCCATCGCGGCCCAAGGGCGCGGCGGACATGCTCACCGTGATGGCGGGTAGCATGATCGGGGTCGCATCGACGGTCTTTTCGATAACGCTCGTCGCCGTGACCTATGCCAGCGGCAACTATGGCCCGCGCCTGCTGACCAATTTCCTCGAGGATCGCGGCAACCAGCTCAGCCTCGCGACCTTCATCGGCAGCTTCGTCTATGCGCTCATCGTGCTGCGCAGCGTGCGCGCGGAAGACGAGACGCCGGCCACCGGCGCCGAGGCCGCCTCGACGGCGCTCCCCGGCTTCGTGCCGCAGCTCTCGCTCCTCGTCGCCTATGCGCTGATGGCGATCTGCGTCGCTGTGCTGGTGTTCTTCCTCAACCACATTCCGTCGAGCATCCGCATCAACAAGGTGCTGCAAGGCATCGGCACCCGCCTGCTCGACGCGATCCGCGAGACCTATCCGGTGGAGGACGAGTTTTCGGATGCTCGCGAGCAGGTCGCAGGCGAAACGCTGACCGCCTGGGGCACCGGCTATGTCCAGATGATCGACTTCGAGGACCTGGCGACGGCTGCCCGCAATTGCGGTTGCACTTTCTCGCTCAAGGTCCGCACCGGCGATTTCGTCCACCGCGATTTGCCGCTGATGGAGATCAAAGGCTGCAAGCCCGAAGATATCGAGGACCGGGTGCGCCAGTGCTTCACCCTCGGCCCGACGCGCACCCCGGAGCAGGACCCGCAGTTCCTCATCGATGAGCTGGTAGAGATCGGGCTGCGCGCGCTTTCACCGGGCATCAACGATCCCTTCACCGCGATCACCGCGCTTCACTGGCTCGGCGCGGCAACCTCTGAAATCGGTCGGCGCGACTTGCGCAAGGATATCTGCGGCAAGGAAGACGAGGAGTGCCCGGTCATCCCGCTGCCGGACAATTTCGAACATTATCTCAAGCGCGGTTTCGGCTCGATCCGCAGCGCGGTGGCAAGCTCGCCCATCGCGGCCGAGGTCATGCTCGACACGATCGCCCATGCAGCGCTCCCCATCAGGGACGAGCGCCGCCAGCGCATGCTGCGCGAAGAAGGACGTCTGCTGGCCGAGCAGGCGCGCGAAATCCTAGTCGGCCCGGACCTCGCCCGGTTCGAGGCACAGTCCGGCCGGTTCGACCGGAACTTCTGGGACGACGCAACTGCGGACTAGTCCTTCGCGAGGGCAGGAGCCGGATTGCGTGCCTGTCCCATCCGCGCGATCACCAGCGCGCCGCCGAGCAGCATCATCCCGAAGATATCGAGCGGCAGCAGCACCTCGCCGAAGATCCAGTAGCCGTATAGCGCCGCGACTGCCGGCTGCGTGAGCAGCGCCAAGCCGATAACCAGCGGCGGGAAGTGCCTGAGGGAGAAGACCAGCAGCCCCTGCCCGACCAGCTGGCTGAGGAACGAGAGCACGATCAGCGGCGTCCAGTCGGTCGGCCAGATCGGCTCGCCATTGATCGTCGCGAGGATCAGCAGGACGGGACAGGCGAATATGCTCACCCACACCAGCAAGCTCCACGCGCCGATTTCCTTGCGCGCATCCTGCAGGGTGAGCAGGTAGACCGCGTAGAACAATCCGGCTGCAAGGCAGAAGAAATCGCCGATCAGCGTGCCGGTGCTGATCTCCAGGCTGCGGCCCATCAGGATGGCAGCGCCTGCAAGCGCCGAGACGATCGCCAGCAAGTCGAGCCCGCGCGGCAAAATGCGTGCGAGGATGAAACCCCAGAACAGCAGCACGATGCTGCCCGCATTGCCGAACAGCGTCGCATTGCCGAGGCGGGTGCGCTCGATCCCGATGTGCCAGCTCGACAGGTCGAGCGCGAATGCGACCGAGCCGAGCGCGACCAGCATCAGCGTCTTTCTCGGAATGCCGCCGAGCTTCTGCCCGGTGCCCCATGCAAGCAGGGCGAGGAACGGGAGCGCGAGTGCCAGGCGCCAGAAGGCGGCGCTTACCGGGCCGCTGTCCGCCAGCCGCACCGACCAGGGACCGAGCGCAAGCGCAACATTTCCTGCCAGCAAGGCAAGCAGAAATGGCCATGTGGCCCGCTTGGATTCGTCCCCCTCCATCCCACCTGCCCATAGACCCGCCGCAGGGGGAGGCGAAGCGAAAGCTTGCTCTTGCCCACGGCCGCCAATCTGTTGCAGGAGCTATTTCCCATGACCGATGTCCTATTCCAGCCGCTCGATCTGGGCGCCATCACCGCCCGCAACCGCATCCTCATGGCTCCGCTCACGCGCGGCCGTTCGACCCAGCCGGGTTCGATCCCGAACGAGATGATGGCGACCTATTATCGCCAGCGCGCGGGCTCCGGCCTCATCATCAGCGAGGCTACGGGCATCAGCGTCGAAGGTCTCGGCTGGCCGGCGGCGCCGGGCATCTGGAGCGACGAGCAGGTCGAAGGCTGGAAGCTGACGACCAAGGCCGTGCACGAAGAAGGCGGCGCGATCGTCATGCAGCTGTGGCACATGGGCCGCCTCGTGCACCCCGATTTCCTTGGCGGCGAACCGCCGGTCTCGGCCAGCGCGACGACCGCGCCGGGCCATGCCCATACGTTCGAAGGCCGCAAGGACTACGAACAGGCGCGCGAGCTTCCGGCCGAAGAGATCAAGCGCGTGGTCGCCGACTACGCCCATGCCGCAGAAAACGCGAAGAAGGCCGGGTTCGACGGCGTGCAGCTGCACGGCGCGAATGGCTACCTCGTCGACCAGTTCCTGCGCGACAGCTCCAACCTGCGCACCGACGAATACGGCGGCTCGCCCGAAAACCGCACCCGCTTCCTGCGCGAAGTGCTCGAAGCGCTGATCGGCGTCTGGGGCGCGGACCGCGTCAGCGTCCGCCTCTCGCCCAATGGCGAGACGCAAGGCTGCGACGACAGCAACCCGCCGGCGACCTTCGGTGCGGCGGCTGCCGTCGTGCAGGATCTCGGCCTCGGCTTCCTCGAACTGCGCGAACCTGGCCCGGACGGCACGTTCGGCCAGACCGACGTACCCAAGCAGAGCCCGATGATCCGCGAGATCTACAAGGGTCCGCTGGTGCTGAACAGCGACTACACCGCCGAGGAAGCGCGCGCCGATATCGAGGCGGGCCGCTGCGACGCAGTCAGCTTCGGTCGCCCTTACATCTCAAACCCCGACCTCGACGTTCGCATCCGCGAAGGGGCCGAATGGGCGGAGAACAAGGACGTGCCGCGCAGCTGGTACGGCCAGGGACCGGAAGGCTACATCGACTATCCGACGCTCGAGGAAAACGCGGCCTGACCTTCGCGTTCAATGGTAAACCCGTCGTAAGGGACAATTAGCCTTTTGCCGCTACGGCAATAGCCATGAGATCGTGGCTATTCATCGAAGGCGATAACGCAAGCAAGCTGGCGAAGGCACCGCGCGTCGGTGCCGACGCTGTCGTTGTCGACGTATCCAGCATCGCGCCGGGCGAGGAAAGCGAGCAGGCGTGCAGCTTCCTCGCCGACTGGCTCAAGGCGCACACGGACCCGCTGGTGAGCGACAAGGCGTTCGCCCGCTGGGTGCGGATCAAGCCGCTCGACCTGCCGCTGTGGCGTGAGGACCTGCTGGCCATCATGCGCGGCTCGCCCGAGGGCGTGATCCTGCCCAAGACGACCGGCACGGACCAGATCCGCATGCTCGCGTCCGAGCTGTACGAGATCGAGCAGAAGCTGGGCCTCAAGCACAACACGACCAAGATCATTCCGCAGGTGGGCGAGACGCCGCGTGCGGCGCTGACGCTGCACGAGCTGATCAACGACCGCCAGCCGCGCCTGTCGGGCTTTGCCTGGAATGCGCAGAATGTCGCGCGCGGCCTCGGGGCCAAGCGGACCAAATGCGACGACGGGCGCTGGACCGATGCGCTGAGCCACGTGCGCGCGATGACGCTGATGCTCGCCCGGTCGATCGGGGTGATGGGCATCGACACGCCGACCGAAAACCCGAAGGACGCCGAGCAGAGCCTCGCCGATGCGCGCAAGGCCAAGCGCGACGGGTTCACCGGGATTGCCGCTTCGCACCCGGCACAGGTCGCCGCGATCAACGAAGCCTATTCGCTATCGGCCGCCGAACGCGCCGAAGCCGAAGCGCTGCTCGGCCTGTTCGCCAGCAAGGCGACACCCAAGGCGGAGCTTGCTCCGATTGAAGAGGAACCCGAAGAGGAACCGGCCGCGCCGTCGATCCGCAAGCTCGGCTAACGCCTTATTCTTCGGAAGCGTCGTCGTCCTGCGCCGCTTCGGCGGGCTCGTCGGCAGCTTCGCTTTCGCCTTCACCGTCCGCTTCGCCGTCGCCGTCCGACGCGGTAGCGCTATCGTTCCCGCCTTCGCCAGGTTCGGGTTTCATGCGCGGCGATTGCGATTTCACCTGGTCGAGCGCAAGCATGTCATCGCTGATCGAGCCTTCGAGCACTTCGCCCTGCGCGCCGGACCCCTCTGCACTGACCGCGTCGTTCGCGCTGTCGCCGCAAGATGCCAGCAGCACGCCCGCTGCAAGGATCACGGCGTAGGATTTCAACTTCGCGCTCCGCATGGCTCGCCTACCTTCTCGAGAAATTCGTCGAGACGCGCCAGCAGAGCCGCGTCCCATTGTTCGTTGCTGCATTCGATACCCAGTTGCTCGAGGCTGGTCACGCCGAATTCCTCGATCCCGCAGGGCACGATCCCCGTGAAGTGCGACAGGTCGGGCGCGAGATTGACCGAGAAGCCGTGCATCGTCACCCAGCGGCGCACACGCACGCCGATCGCACCGATCTTCGCTTCGCGGCCCTGCGGATCGCTGGTCCAGATGCCGACGCGCCCCTCTGCCCGCCAGCTCCTCACGCCGAAATCGCCGAGCGTGTCGATTACCCAGCCTTCGATGCAATGGACGAAGCGCCGCACGTCCTTATTGCGCTCGCCGAGGTTGAGCAGGACGTAGCCGACCCGCTGGCCCGGCCCGTGATAGGTATAGCGCCCGCCGCGCCCCGCCTCGACCACCTCGAAACGCGGATCGAGCAGTTCATCGTCGGCCGAGCTGGTCCCGGCGGTATAGACCGGCGGATGTTCGAGCAGCCAGATCAGCTCGCTCGCTTCGCCCGTCTGGATTGCCTGGTTGCGCTCCTCCATCGCGGCCAGCGCCTCGCGATAAGGCACCTGCGCGCTCTCGCACCGGATTTCCGGGGCCGGGAATGGGGAATTCGCAGACATTGCAATTGCGTGGCGACCCCTTCGCCGCTTATCAAGTCCCAATTGCAATGCGTGAGGGGAATGACGCGATGAAGCTCGACATGGGGCTCGCCTGGAACGATGCGGTTGCCAAGCTGGCAGCCAACAAGGAAGTGGTCGCAGTGGTCGCGGGGGTATTCTTCTTCCTGCCCTACTTCGCCCTCATGCTGTTCCTGCCGGCGGAAATGGCCGCGCTGCAAAGCGGCAGCGCGCAGCCGGAACCGGAAAAGCTGATGGAAATCCTCAAGGACTTCTACCTGTCCTACTGGTGGGTCTTCATCCTCATCGCGGTTGCGCAGGGGATCGGGACGCTCGGCCTGATGGCCTTGCTGTCCGACAAGAGCCGCCCGACGCTCGGGCAGGCGCTCGCAGCCGGCGCGAAAATGTTCGTGCCGTTCTTTGCCGCGCAGCTGCTGATCGGCTTCGGGCTCGGCCTGCTGGTCATCCTGCCGATCGCGCTCGGCGCGGCGAGTGGCTCGGTCGCTCTGGCGGTCATCCTCGGGCTGATCGCGGTGGTGATCGCGGTCTACCTCTATGTGAAGTTCTCGCTCACCGCCCCGGCGTTCGCGATCGAGCGGACGATGAACCCGATCCACGCGCTTCGCAGTTCGTGGCAGGCGACCAAGGGCAACAGCCTGATGATCTTCCTGTTCTACCTCCTGCTGATCATCGCCTACGTGGTCGTGAGCTCGGTCATCTCGATGATCTTCGGCCTGATCTTCGCGCTGATGGGGACCGATGTCGCGATGGTCGGCAACGGCTTCGTCTCGAGCGTCATGAACGCCGTCTATGCGACGATCATGGCCGCGATCATGGTCGCCATCTACCTGCAGCTTACCGGCGGCAGCAAAGAGGAAGTCAGCGAGACTTTCGAGTAAGCGAAATGGTGAGGCGGCTCAGGCCGCCTCGTCCTTCCAGCCCCAGAAGAGCTTGCACGGCAGCACGTTCCACAGCTCGAACCCCTGTTCGATGTGGCTGAAGTGCTTAGCCATGTAATCGCGCGCCTTGGCCGAGAACTGGTAGACGAGAAACGCGCCGCCCGGACGGATCACCTTGTGGGTCGCTTCGGCAATCGCCGGGCCGACCCCTTCGGGGAGGGTCGAGAACGGCAGGCCCGAAAGCACGTAATCCGCATGGTCGTGACCATGGGCGCGAATGATCTCTTCGACATTCTCGGCCGAACCGAGGACCGCGGTAAAGCGGCTGTCGGCTATCGTGCGGTTGAGGTAGTCGACGTAGAGCGGATTGGTATCGATCACGATGAGCGAGGCATCGCCGCGCATCTTTTCCAGAACCGGGTAGCAGAAGGTTCCGACACCCGGGCCGTATTCGACGAACAGCTTGCATTCGTCCCATTTCACCGGCTCCAGCATCTTGGCGATGGTGAAGCGAGAGGACGGGATGATCGACCCGACCATGCGCGGATGTTCGAGGAAACCGCGGAAAAACACGCCCCACTGGCCGAACCAGCGAGTCATCCGACTGCGCAGGCTGCGGGGGCGGGAAATCGCCATGTTATTGGGATTCGACAAGTTTCCGGATTCCTCGATCAAAAGCCCGCAATTGCGCGAGCATTACTCGCCTCGCAAAAAGGCTGGACCATTGCAACCCTCGCCCTGCGGGCGTAGCGCCCTGTTCCATCATGGCTGAAAGCGATCCATCCACAGTCCAGGCACCGGTCCAGGCTTCCCCGTCGGGAGGAGAGCGCGGAATTTCGCGCGGGCGGATGATCCTGCTGTTCATCGTGATGCTGGTCACTGCGGCCGGCAACACGGCGATGCAGTCGGTCATGCCGTCGATCGGTACGGCGCTCGACGTGGCCGACTGGTGGATCAGCCTCGCCTACACCTGGTCGGCGCTGCTCTGGGTCATCTGCGCGCCGATCTGGGCGCGGCGATCGGACAAGCGCGGGCGCAAGGCGATGATGGCGCTCGGCCTCGTCGGCTTCATAGTTTCTATGGGGCTTTGCGGGCTGGTTCTGTGGTTCGGCCTTGGCGGCATCCTCACGGCCATGTGGACCCTTATCCTTTTCGCGATCTTCCGCGCGCTATACGGCGGCTTCGGCTCGGCTGCGCCGCCTGCGGTGCAGGCCTATGTCGCCTCGCGCACCTCACGTGCCGAGCGTACGCAGTCGCTCTCGCTGATTGCCTCGAGTTTCGGCCTCGGCACGGTAATCGGGCCTGCCCTCGCCCCGCTGCTGGTGTTTTCGAGCGCGCCGGAAGGGCTGGTCGGCCCATTCCTCGCCTTCACCGGCTTCGGTGTCGCCGCGCTGGTCATCCTGCGTCTGCGCCTCCCGAACGACGAGCCGAAGTTCGAAGCCAAGGGCACGACCTATGACGCGCCCTTCGGGTCGGGCTCCGCATCCTCGCATGACGATGACGACGAAGACGAGGAAGACGACGCGGCCAATGGCGGCGTGCCGGCCAAGATGGGCTGGTGGGAGCCGCGGCTTCGCCCGTGGGTCATGGCGGGCCTGCTCGGCGGGCATGCCCATGCGATGATCCTCGGCATCGCGGGCTTCCTCGTGCTCGATCGGCTCGGGCTGCGCGAAACGCCAGCCGAGGGCGCGGGCCCTGTGGGCATCGTGCTGATGAGCGGCGCGGTGGCGACGCTGCTCGCGCAATGGGGCGTGATCCCGCGTTTCGACCTGGGGCCGCGCGCGGCGACGCTATCGGGTGTCGCGCTGGCGG
Source organism: Erythrobacter sp. HKB08 (assembly GCF_004114695.1). NCBI lineage: Bacteria > Pseudomonadati > Pseudomonadota > Alphaproteobacteria > Sphingomonadales > Erythrobacteraceae > Erythrobacter > Erythrobacter sp. HKB08. The sequence goes on along the minus strand of NZ_CP035310.1, from coordinate 1,050,795 downwards.
CGCTCGGCGTCGTGCTTTTCGCAGTGGCGGACGATTTGCATGCGATCGCGCTCGGCTATGCCATCGCCTCGCTCGGCTTCGGCCTGTTCCGGCCGGGCTTCAATGCCGGCGCATCGCTTGCCGTGAAGCGCAGCGAGCAGGGCGAGGCTTCGGGCGTCGTCGCCTCGGTCACCGGGGCGGCTTTCGTCTTCGCCCCCGCGCTCGGCGTGTGGCTCTACGGTTTTTCCGAGCTGCTCGCTTTCGGCATGGTCATCGCCCTGTGCGCAGCCGTGCTGCTGCATGGCTGGCGCTCGCTGCAGCTCGATAGCGAGACCACGCGCGAGCGCCGCTTCTAGCTTACAGGATTTCGAGCACCGTATCCTGCGGACGGCATAGTCGTGCGCCCTTCTCGGTTTCGACCAACGGGCGATTGATCAGGATCGGGTCGGCCACCATCGCATCGAGCACCGTGTCGGCATCGGCATCCGGCAGGCCGCGCTCTTCCGCATCGGTCCCGCGCAGGCGCAGGCCTTCCTGAGGCGTCATCCCGGCATCCCTGAACAGCTGCGCCAGCTTGTCGCGGCTCGGCGGGTTCTTGAGATACTCGACCACCTCGACGTCGACCTTGGACAGGTTCTCGAGGATCGCGAGCGTCTTGCGCGAAGTGCCGCATTTCGGGTTGTGCCAGATGGTTGCGTTCATCCTGTTTCTCCGTTCGTCAAATCCGATTGATATCACGCAATCGATTGAATTTCCCGAATGTAGTCATTCGGTGTTTGCAAATGCGAATAATTCGCAATAGCGCGGTTCCAGCAATTGATAATCATTCGCAAGAAAGTGCTTCTATGAACCGATTCGCCGCCTCCCTAGCCCTTTCCGCAAGCGCTGTCGCGCTGGCTGTGCCGGGGATCGCTTCCGCCGAGACTGCCGGTGCCGACGCGGACCTCGACCGCGACTACCTGCCCGGGGCGATCGTCGTGGTCGGCGCGAAGGATGGCTACAAGACGGACGATGGCAGCACCGGCACCAAGACGCCGACCCCGCTGATCGAAGTGCCGCAGACCATCGCGGTCATCACCGAAGACCAGCTGGACGACCAGGCGATCACCCAACTCGGCGATGCTCTGCGCTATGTCCCGGGCGTCAGCCTCGAAACGGGCGAAGGCCACCGCGACGAAGTGTTCATCCGCGGCCAGGAAACCACCGCCGACTTCTATCTCGACGGCCTGCGCGACGATGCGCAGTATTACCGCTCGCTCTACAATGTCTCGCGTATCGAGGTGCTCAAGGGCGCGAACGCACTGATCTTCGGTCGCGGCGGCGGTGGCGGCGTGGTCAACCGCGTCAGCAAGAAGGCCGACCCGCTCGAGCGCTTCGCCGAATTCGATGCGATGGTCGACAGCTTCGGCGCCTTCGCCCTCACCGCCGACGTCAACCAGCCGCTCGGCGCGAATGTCGCGGGCCGTATCGCTGCGACCTACGAGGAATTCGACAACGACCGGCAGGAATACGAAGGCCGCTTCATCGGCATTTCGCCGACCCTCACCGCCGACCTTTCGCCCCAGACCCGCCTGTCGCTCCACTACACCTATGACGACGACTGGCGCGTAACCGATCGCGGCGTGCCGAGCTTCAACGGCGAGCCGCTGCGCGGCTTCGACACGACTTTCTTCGGGGTACCCGGCTTCAACGAAGCGAGCGCAGAGGTGCACATCGCCCGCGCCCGCATCGATCACGAATTCTCCGAAGCGCTGAGCGCCAATGCCTCGGTCCAGTATGCGAATTACGACAAGATCTATTCCAACATCCTGCCGCGCGGCACCGACGGTGTGGACGTATCGCTTGGCGGCTACCGCGACTTCACCAAGCGCGAGAACCTGATCGGCCAGGCGAACCTCGTCTGGAACGTCGAAACCGGAGCCATCGACCACACGATCCTCGCCGGGATCGAGGCGCTCGACCAGAGCACCAACAACGGCCGCTTCGGCATCGCGCTGAGCAACGACACGGTCGCTCTCCAGGAAACCATCCTCTACCCGACCGTGACCGTCACCGGCCTCTCGCGCGAGCGGCAGAGCGAACTGTCGGTGCTGTCCGGCTACATCCAGGACCAGATCGAGATCGGCGACCATGTCGAGTTCATCGCGGGCCTGCGCTGGGAACGTTTCGACCTCGACACGCAGGACCTCGTCGGCACCAATGACGCCGACCGCGTCGACGAGATGTGGAGCCCGCGCTTCGGCCTCGTCGTCAAGCCGACCGACCGCCTGTCGTTCTACGCCAGCTATTCGGAAAGCTTCCTGCCGCAGGCGGGCGACCAGTTCCTGATCCTCGGCGCAGGCGATGCCGATTTCGAGCCGGAGAAGTTCACCAATTACGAAATCGGCGCGAAGTGGCTGGTCAAGCCCGACCTGTTCCTGACCGCCGCGCTCTTCCGCCTCGACCGGACCAACACCACCGCGCCCGATCCGGCCAATACCGGCCTGACCGTGCAGGTCGGCGAGAGCCGGGTCGAAGGTTTCGAAGCGAGCCTGGTGGGCGAAGTTCTTCCCGGTTGGGAAGCGAGCCTCGGCTACACCTATCTCGACGGCGAGATCACCACGACGAGCGACTTCGCGGCTGCCGGCACCCGCCTGCAGCAGCTGCCGAAGCACCAGGTGAGCGCGTGGAACCACTTCGACGTGACCGACCGCTTCGGCCTCGGCTTCGGCGCGATCCACCAGTCGCAGCAGTTCGCGAGCTTCAGCGGCAATGTCGTGCTGCCGGACTACTGGCGCGTCGATGTCGCGGCTTACTACGAGGTCAGCGACCGCGTGAGCCTGCAGCTGAATGTCGAGAACCTGTTCGACGAGGATTACTATCCGAGCGCGCACGGCGACAACAACATCCAGCCGGGCGCCCCGCTGAGTGCCCGCGTCGGCGTGCGTATCTCGCTCTAGTCTTCGCGGTCCCCGCTACCCGCTCGCTCCGGCGTCCGGAAAGCGGGGACTTCGCGCGCAGCGTCCTCTGCGCTGATACCCGGCGCTGGCGCGGCGCTGATGCGCTCCTGCCGGCGGGCGACGCGCCCTGCCCGCTGGATTGCCCGCACGAGGCGTGGATAGACGCCGCAGCGGCACAGGTTCGGGATCGCCGCGCGGATTTCCGCTTCGCTCGGCTCGGCATTGCGCGCGATGAGCGCGGCTGCCGCCATCACGATGCCCGGCGTACAGAAGCCGCACTGGATAGCCTGCTCGGCCACCATGGCCTGCTGCACCGGGTGCGAACGATCGCGCGCCAGCCCCTCGATCGTGGTGACGAAGCGCCCCTCGGCCTCGGCAATGGTGATGAGGCAGCTGCGCAAGGCCGTCCCGTCGACGATCACCATGCAGGACCCGCAATCGCCGGTCCCGCAGCCGTATTTCGTGCCGGTGAGATTGGCCGCATCGCGCAGCGCCCACAGCAGCGGGGTATCCGGATCCATTTCGAATTCGAGCGGCTGCCCGTTGACCGTCATGCGCGGCATGATTGCGCCTTTTCCTCGCGAGTGGTCCACCCTTCGCACGATCGGCCTGCGCTTCACAAGATCGGGCAAGCGAAGAGCTTTTCGCTTTCCCCCGCGTGTTGCCCCCGCTAGCGCCGCTCGCAATGAGCGAGAACGCCAAGCTTACGCGCGGTAGCATCTACGGCCACCTGGTCGGCCAGACCGCGCCGATGATTATCGGGGTCGCCGCGATCATGTCGATCGGGCTGGTCGACGCCTATTTCATCGGCCAGCTCGGTAGCGAGCAACTCGCCGCGATCAGCTTCATCTTCCCGATCAGCGTTGCCCTTTCCAGCCTCGGCGTCGGCGTGATGGTCGGGATCAACTCGGTCGTCGCGCGGGCACTTGGCGAAGGTGACGACGAGAAGGCGGCCCGGCGGGCCAATTTCGGTTTCGCCTTCGCGCTGGGCGTCGGCGTTACGCTGGGGCTGCTGCTCTACCTGCTGCTCGATCCTCTGTTCCGGCTGATGAACGCGCAGGAAAGCCTCCTGCCCTACATCCGAACCTACATGCAGCCCTATGCGCTGGGCTTCCCGCTGTTGCTTGCGATCATGGGTATCAACGGCGTGCTCCGCGGTCAGGGCGAGGCGCGTAAGACCTCCTATATTTCGATCTGCTACGCAGCGGCCAACTGGGTGCTCGACCCGATACTGATCACCGGCGCTTTCGGCTTCGAGGGGTTCGGCATCGTGGGTGCAGCCTATGCGACGCTGATCGGCTGGGCGCTGGGCATCGGTTTCGGCCTGTTCCTGATCGGCAAGGCCGCGATCCCGCTTCATCCTTCGTTGCTGCGCAAGTGCTCCATCGTCGATCCGATGAAGGCGATTCTGCGCGTCGCGGTCCCGGCGGCATTCTCGAACGCAATCAATCCGATCGGCCTGTCGGTGCTGACCGCGCTCGTGGCGATCGAGGGGCAGGCAGCGGTCGCAGGTTTCGGTGCCGCGGGTCGCTTGCAGAGCTTTGCGGTCGTGCCCCTGCTCGCCCTGTCGGGCGCAATCGGCGCGATAGTCGGCCAGAACTGGGGGGCGAAGCAGCACGACCGCGCACGCAAAGCCGCTTTCGGAGCGGGCCTGTTCTGTATCGGCTACGGGATCGCCATCGCGATCATCCTGTTCGCAGCCGGCGAGTGGTTCGCCGATTTCTTCACCGAAGACCCCGAGGTGATCGACGAGTTCGCACTCTACCTCAGCATCGCTGCCTGGGGTTATGCGGGCTACGGCCTGCTGATCGTCGGCAACGGCATTTTGAACGCGGTCGACAAGGCCGCATGGGCCCTCGGCCAGAGCTTCGCGCGCGTCTTCGCCGTCATGCTGCCGATCGCGTGGTTCCTGCGGAAAGATTGGGGCTCCTCAGCGATTTATGCGGCTGAACTCGCAGCCAATCTCCTGGGCGGGCTGGTCGCAATTCTGGTCGTCTGGCGCATCCTGTGGCGCAAAGCGCCGGAGAAGTGACGGTTCGTTAACCATCCTTGTCCATACAGCACTCTGCAATTCTTGGGGGTGCATCAATGGACGACCTGCTGGCCGATTTCGTCGCGGAGACGCGCGAAATGCTGGAAGCTATCGAAGGCGAGATAGTCGCGTGGGAGGCGGAGCCGTCCGACCGCGCACGCCTCGATGCGATTTTCCGCTTCGTCCATACGGTTAAGGGCAATTGCGGCTTCTTCGACTTCCCGCGCCTTGAAAAGCTCAGCCACGCTGCCGAAGGCGCACTCGCCGAAGTGCGGGCGGGACGCCGCAGCGCGGATAGCCGCCTCGTCAACGCCGTCCTCGCGATTATCGATCGCATCACGCATATGGTCGATGCCATCGAGAACGGGAAAGAGCTTCCCGAAGGCGGCGACGAATACCTCATCGGCGCGCTCGAGCCCGATGCATCCGACACTGGCGAATGCGCGGCCATGCAGGCAGCAAACGCCGCCGCGACCAAGACGTCGGGCAGCAACAGCCAGGCGAACCTGCGCTCCATCCGCCTGCCGGTCGAACTGCTCGACCGCGTAATGAGCGGCGTTTCGGACATGGTCCTGGCACGCAACGACCTTGCCCGGCGCCTGCGCGAAAGCGGCGCGGAGCCGACCCTCGACGGTCCGTTCGAGCGCCTCAGCGGCATCCTCACCGACGTGCGCGAAGCCGTCACCAAGATGCGCATGCAGCGCATCGAGAACCTCTACAACGCCCTGCCCCGCCTAGTGCGCGACCTCTCCGCAGAACTCGGCAAGCAGGTGATGGTCGATCTCGACGGCGGCGATGTCGAACTCGATCGCGAGATGATCGAAATGATGCGCGATCCGATCACGCATATCATCCGCAATGCAGTCGACCACGGCATCGAGACCCCGGCTGTACGCATGGCCGCCGGCAAGCGCGAAATCGGCCTGCTCAGCATCTCGGCCCGCCAGTCGGGCAATCGCATCACCATGACCATTTCGGACGACGGTGCAGGCCTAAATGCCGAGAAGATCGGCGCGAAGGCGGTCAAGAACGGCCTTCTTTCCGAAGCCGAGCTTGCCAAGCTGTCGGAAGAGGAACTGGTCGACCTGATCTTCGAACCTGGCCTTTCGACGGCCGAGGAAGTGAGCTCGATCTCGGGCCGCGGTGTCGGCATGGACGTGGTGCGCGCCAATCTCGAAAAGGTCGGCGGCTCGATCAGCGTGACGACCAATCCGGGCCACGGCACCCAGTTCGACCTGCAGATCCCGCTCACGCTCAGCATCATTTCCGCGCTGACCGTCAGCGTTTCCGGCCAGCGGTTCGCGATCCCGCAGTCCTATGTCGAGGAAATCGCCCACAGCACGACCAAGACAATCGAATTCTCGCGCGTCGGCGACACCCACCTCATGACCTTCCGCGGTCGCCGCATCCCCTGCCTGACGCTAGCTGGCGTGCTGGCGACGGGCGATGAAGCGCCCGATGCGACCAAGAAACTCGTCCTGCTGCGCATGGGGGCAAACGACCTTTTCGCGATGGCGGTCGATGCGATCCACGACCAGGAAGACCTCGTCGTCAAACCGCTCGCCCCGTCGGTGATGAAAACCGGCCTCTACGCAGGCACTACCCTGCTCGATGACGGGCGCCCGGTCCTGATGCTCGACATTCCCGCGATCGCCCAGCGCAGCGGGCTCGTCAGCCAGCTGCGTTCGCGCCGCATCGCTTCCGAAACGCGCCAGACCACGGTCCGCAGCGAAGTCGGTCGCAAGCTAATGACTTTCGTCGGTTTCGACGGCCGCCGCTATGCCGTTGCGATGGAACTGGTGAGCCGGATCGACCAGGTTCCGGTCGAGGCTATCGACCATGGTGACGGACAGGCGCGCGTGGTCATCGGCGAGAAAATTTTCCCGCTTTCGGGCCTTGGTGCGAATGCCGATTGCGGCGAGCAGGTCAAGCTGCTCCGCCTGTCGGACGGCGATACCGAAGTCTGCCATGCCGCAGCCGAGCTCGACGAGACGATTGAAGTCCTGGGCGCTATCGATCCGGCACCCGAGGATGTCACTCTCGAAGGCATCGTGCTCGACCGCGGGGCTCCGGTCCGCGTGCTCGACGCATTCAGGCTGTTTGCCGGCCATGCCCGCAGTGGCAACGCCGAAGAGCGCGCCGTTTGCCGCATCTATGGCGACGACGAATGGACGCAGCGCATGCTCCGCCCGCTGGTCGAATCCGCCGGCTACGCCATCGCCGACAGCGACGAGGAAGCCGCTAGCTTCGCAATCATCGCCGGCGATGACGCTCAGGCCGACCCGGCCATCCCGTCGCTGCGCGTATTCGCCGATCCGGCCGAAGCCGCGCGCAACGACAACGGCGTCTATCGCTACGACCGGGCCGCACTGATCGAAGCGCTCGCCCGTGTCAGCCAGGAGAAGATCGCATGAGCCTGCTCTATGTCGTGATCCGCATCGACGACCGGCTGGCCGCAATCCCGGCGGGCCACGTGGAATCGGTCATCGAATTGGAGGATATTTATCCGGTGCCGCGCGCCCCGGCGCATGTCGCAGGGCTTGCCGCCATGCGCAGCCAGTCGCTCACCGTGATCGACTGCCGCGCCGCGCTCGGCCTGGCGCAAAGCGAGACCTGCGGCGAACGCGCGCCGGTCGTGTCGGTCGGCGGGCACCTTTACGCACTACGCGTCGACCTGGTCGACGACGTCCTCGAATCGCGCTCCGAAATGCAACCGGTACCGGGCGACTACGGCCCGGGCTGGCAGCGTGTCGGACGCGGAATGATCGAGAGCGAGAGCGGTCCGCTGCTCATTCTCGATGTCGAAGCACTTGTGGCGGGACTGCAAAAGCAGGCCGCTTAAGCTGTTGGTTACTGGGTCGCGCTAGTCGACGCATTGGAAGGAAGTAATGATGAAGAGCTGTCTTATCGTCGACGACTCCCGGGTCATCCGGAAAGTTTCGCGACACATCCTCGAAACGCTCGGCTTCGAAGTCGACGAGGCGGAACACGGCAAGGAAGGCCTCGAGAAGTGCCAGGCGGGCATGCCCGACGTGGTCCTGCTCGACTGGAACATGCCCGTCATGACCGGCATCGAATTCATCACCCAGCTGCGCCAGCAGCCGGGCGGCGACAAGCCCAAGGTCGTCTTCTGCACCACGGAAAACGATATCGCGCACATTCGCGAAGCGATCAGCGCAGGGGCCGACGAATACGTCATGAAGCCGTTCGATCACGAAACGCTACAGATCAAGCTCCAGCTCGTCGGCATGGCGTAAAGCCAAGGTCGATGGGCGTGGCGACAAGAATAGCAGCGCCACCGGGCGCAAGGGCATCGCGCAAGACGCGGGTGATGGTCGTCGACGATTCGTTGACGGTCCGCTCGATCCTCTCGCGTATCCTCGATGCCGAACACGACATCGAAGTCGTCGGCAAGGCTTCGAGCGCGGAACTCGCGCTCGCCGAGCTGGACGATGCGCGGCCGCATGTCGTGCTGCTCGATCTCGAAATGCCGGGCATGGGAGGGATGAAGGCCCTTCCTGCGCTGCTCGGCGCATCCCCGCAGATCAAGGTGCTGGTCGTCTCCTCGCTGACGACTGCAGGCGCGGAATCGACGCTGCAGGCCCTTTCGATGGGCGCCGCCGATACCATGCCCAAGCCGCAGGCGGGTGAATTCGCCAAGGGCTTCGGCGAGGCTCTCGTCGCGAAAGTGCGCGCGCTCGGCCAGTCGGCAAAGCCGCACGATGCCTCGAGCCGTCCGCCGCTCGCCCAGCAGCGGCCGCGCAAGACGCTCAAGCGACCGGCCATCATCGGCATCGGCGCTTCAACCGGCGGCATTCATGCGCTGAACGAATTCGTGCGCACGCTGCCGCAGGGGCTCGACGCACCGATCCTGGTCACGCAGCACCTCCCTTCTTCTTTCATCCCGGTCTTCGCGAGCCAGCTCCAGACAGCTTCGAAGCGCAACACGCTCGTCGCCGAGAGCGGCATGGAGATCAGGCCGAACCACATCTATGTCGCGCCGGGCACGGGCCATCTTTCGCTCGTCCAGCGCGCCGGTCGCCTGACCGCTGCCATCACGCAGGGCCCGATGCCGAGCGGTTGTACTCCCTCGGTCGATCCCATGCTGACCAGCCTCGCCACGGTTTTCGAAGGCCGGGCGCTCGCCGTCATCCTGTCCGGCATGGGCCGCGACGGGGCGATCGGCGCGCAGGACCTGGTCGATGCAGGCGGCACGGTCCTTGCCCAGGACGAAGAGACATCCGCCGTGTGGGGGATGCCCCGCGCCGTTGCCGAACGCGGGCTCGCTACCGCGATATTGCCGCCGGACAAGCTGGCATTGCGCGCCGCGGCAAGCTTGGATGCGGAGGCGTGGAAATGACCAGTGCTTCGCATCGCATCATCGCAGAGCTGCTCGAAGCACGTACCGGTCAACATATGAGCGAAAACCGCCGCTGGCGCGTGGACACCGCGCTCGCCGGGCTGTTTCGCGAACATGGCATCAGCAATGTCGACCAGCTCGTCTGCCTGCTCGCCGCGCCCGGTTCCGAACGGCTCGCCCAGCGTGTCGTCGAGGCGCTGCTCAACAACGAAACCTACTTCTTCCGCGACCGCGTCATGTTCGACCTGCTCGCTCGCCAGGTGCTTCCTGCGCTCGCCCGCAAACGGGCCGATAGCAAGCGCATCGCGATATGGTCGGCCGGGTGCTCAACCGGGCAGGAAGCACTGTCGCTGGCGATGATGATCCAGGATCAGCCGGGTCTGTGGAAGGACTGGACGATCGACATCGTCGGCACCGACATTTCCGAACGCGCGATCAGCACTGCCCGCGAGGCGCGCTATTCGCAGTTCGAGATCCAGCGCGGCCTCGGGGTCGGGCAGATGCTGTCCTATTTCGAAGAGACCGAGAATGGCTGGAAGGCCAAGCCGGCGCTCAAGACGATGGTGCACTACAAGGTGCGCAACCTGCTCGATCCGGCGGAAATCCGCGAGCGCTTCGACCTCGTACTGTGCCGTAACGTGCTGCTCTATTTCGATCCCGAACGCCGCGCACTGGCATTCGACCGGCTGGCGGAATCGATCCGCCCCGATGGCTGGCTGATGCTCGGCGCGGGTGAGACGGCGCAGGGACGGACCGACCAGTTCAAGCCGGTCGAGGGCAACCAGGGGCTCTACGTGAGATCGACGCCGACCCTGCCTGATGCGGAGAGCTGGCGTGCCCAGTTCGCCACTGCCGGCAAGGGTCGCCTGTAGGCGCGCCGGTAAACCTCGAATTAACCGTTCTTTAGCCTTGCCGCGCTAGCACGTTTCGAAGCGCCTTGGTGGGCGCGCTCCGGGGGTCCACAGATGCAAGCGACGCTGCGAAAATTCAGCACTTCTCCGCGAATGCTCGTGCTCGCGCCGCTTGTCGTCCTCAGCGTTATTTTCGGCACTGTCACCGCCGTCCTGCTGACCAGCGATATCGAGCGTTCGACCGCTATTTCGATGATCGTCGGCGGTATCGCGCTCTACTCCGCCTCGGCGGCCCTGCTGTGCAAGATCGGCATGCGCGGCATTTCCGACCTCGAACATCTCGGCCTTACCGACAGCCTTTCGCTGCTGCCGAACCGGCGCGCGCTGCACACCGACGTGCGCTCGCACCTTGCCGGCGGCGAGGAAGTCTCGGTCGCACTGATCGACCTCGACGGCTTCAAGATGGTCAACGACCTCTACGGTCACGCGGTCGGCGACAAGCTGATCAAGGAAGCGTCCAAGGTCCTGCTAGACGTATGCGGCGAGGAAGCCCGGCCCTACCGCCTCGGCGGCGACGAGTTCGCCATCTGCATGTCGGGCCAGCTCAGCACCACGCTCCTCGAAGGCGTATCGCGTTCGCTGCTCGATCGCCTCGGACAGCCGATCGCGATCGAGGATCGCCGCATCGGCGTGGGCGCGAGCGTCGGCCTGTCGCATTGCGCTGCCGGCGACAAGCTCGATTCCTCCGAACTCCTGCGCCGCGCAGATGTCGCGATGTATGCCTCCAAGCGCGGCGGCAAGATGCGCTGCACCTGGTTCAAGGCGGAATTCGACCGCAACCTCGAAGCGATCCGCGAGATCGACGAGGACCTGCGCCGCGCGCTGCTCAACGATGAGCTCGAAGTACACTACCAGCCTTTGGTTGATGCCCGCAGCCAGGCAGTCGTCGCCGTGGAATCGCTGGTGCGCTGGAACCGGCCGGACGGCCGCGTCGTCGGCCCCAATGTCTTCATTCCGATCGCCGAGGAATCGGGACTGATCAACGCGATCGGCCTGTTCGTGCTGCGCGAAAGCTGCCGCGATGCGCTCGACTGGAACGGGATCAAATTGTCGGTCAACATTTCGGCCGCACAGCTGCGCAACCCGGAATTCCCGATCCAGCTCGGCCAGATCCTCGAGGAAACCGGATTTCCGGCCGAACGGCTCGAGCTCGAAATCACCGAGACCTGCCTCGTCCTCGACCCCGTCGTCGCCGAGCGCAGCCTCGATATCATCCGCGGCTTCGGCGTGAACGTCGTTCTCGACGATTTCGGCACGGGCTATGCCTCGATCGGTTTCCTGCGCCAGTTCCGCTTCGAGAAGCTGAAGCTCGACCGCTCGCTGGTGGTCGATTCCGCCGATGACGAAGGTTCGCGCGCGATGATGCTGTCGAGCATTTCGATGGCGCAGGCACTCAAGATGAACGTCACCGCAGAGGGCGTGGAAACCGAGGCGCAAGCCGACCTCGTGCGCGCCGCCGGCTGCGACCAGATCCAGGGGTGGCTCTACTTCAAGGCCATGCCGAAAGACCAGATTACACAGCATCTTGGCGCCATGCTGCCCGAAGAGGCAGCGCGCGCCCAGGTCAGAGGGAAGAGAGCATAATGGTTGCCGTACAGGACATTGTTGGCGAATTGCAGGCCGAGACGGCCGAAGCCCTGGCGCTCGACGGGCGCGAGGAACAGGCGAAGCGCTTCGATGTGAAAGCGTGGCTGCGCGACATGCCGCTGGCGAAGAAGATCCGCACGCTGTTCGCCCTGTTTCTTAGCGTGATCGTCGCGATGGCACTGGTGCTCGGCTTCGGGCTGTCCGATGTTTACGGGCGCTACATGGCAGCGGCGGACGTCCAGCGGGCAACCCTCGCCTCGGCCGACCTTCGCAGCACCACGGGCGAAATGCGCTTCTACGCGGTTCGCTTCATCTTCGGCGGCGAAACCTCCTCGATCGACAAGTGGCGCGAAGCCCATGCGCTCGCCGAAAGCGAACTCGACGGGATCGAGACTGTCGTGAAAACGCAGGTTCCCGCACTGGCCCCGGGCGTCGCCGAAATGAAGGGCGACCTGCGCTCCTACGAGACCAAGTTCGACGAACTTCGCACCAGTCTCGAACGCGAAGGCCAGGGCCCGCGCAGCACTGCCCTCGCCTATGAGCTTTCCGAAATCGGCGATGCGATCGTCGCCGATGTCGCCACGCTGGAATCCGATCTCGTCGCGCAAGGCGTCGAGATGGAACGCAGCGGGATGGCGAACTTCTTCAACATGATCTCACTGATCATCGTGCTGACCATTCTCGCCGGCCTCGTACTGGCTCTGGGCCTGCGCTACCTGTCGCGCGATTTCGTCGGCAAGATCGGCGAAATTACCGACGGCATGATCCGCCTCACCAAGGGCGATCGCCACTTCGAGATCGAAGGCGAGGACCGCAAGGACGAGATCGGCGAAATGCTTCGCGCGATCGCCCTGTTCAAGCGCGCCAACATCCGCCTCGAGAAATGGGCCAAGGAACGCGCCGAGCGCGCCGAGGCCGAAATGCGCGAGCATGAAGAGCGCGAGCGCGAGCGCGATGAACTGCGCCGCCGCGAAGCGAGCATGCTTGCCGACGTGGCCGACCGGTTCGAAAAGCAGGTCGGCGAGATCGTCGGCGGTGTCGCGGCCGCTTCGACCCAGCTCCAGACCACCGCTAGCTCGATGGCGAGCGCAGCCGACCAGTCGACCAGCCAGGCAACCAAGGTCGTCGAATCGATGAACGAAGCTTCCTCGGGCGTTACGGCGGCCGCTGCGGCGAGCGACGAGTTCGCCATGTCGATCGGCGAAATCAGCCGCCAGGCGGCCTCTTCGGCAGAACTGGCCCGCAAGGCATCGGAATCCGCCGAGAAGGCCGACACGGCAATCTCCGCCCTGTCCGATTCCGCAGTGCAGGTTGGCGACATCGTCGAGCTGATCCAGTCGATCGCCAAGCGCACCAACCTGCTCGCCCTCAACGCCTCGATCGAGGCGGCTCGCGGCGGCGAGGCGGGACGCGGGTTCGCGGTGGTCGCATCGGAAGTGAAGGAGCTGGCCGCACAGACCAGTCGCGCCACCGAGGAAGTCGCAGCC